>JAMFRO010000043.1 GCA_026224825.1 bacterium
GCCCCATCAAAACCATCAACCATCACCCAGATCTCTCACGAAACCCAGAAGCCCCCCGTAGCAAAAGCCACAAAGAACCAGAAACGCCACCAGCGTATCCCTTCCCAAACTATGCAATTGTCAAAGAACTCTAACCCAAAGACCAAAACGACGGGGTGAAACCCCCGCCGCGAAGCGTATCAGATTAGCCTTGCACCACCCCGAAATCAAGTCCCGAAGTGGCCCTCGGTGGAGGCAGCATCTATTCCCCCAGGCAATTTCCGTCAACCCGGCAAGCCTCGTAAAACTGTAGATAACGTGAATTTTTCTTTCAAGCCATTGATTTATAATAATAATAAATCTTCACCCCATCCCGGCACCCGACGCACGCCTAAGGCACGCCCTCAAACCTCAACCGTACCAGCCACAAATTATCCGGGAGCATATCGCCACGTAAGAGGATCAGCGCAGCCCAAAAGGCCGATATCCCCCGTATCCGGCCCGACTCGGCCACCCCCCGCACATAAAAACGGCCGGCCACGGTACACCCGTGCCGGCCGTACAAACCCCAAACCCGCCCGCCTCAGCGCACCAGCCGGTCTTCCGTCAAAGTCAAAATCGCATGCCCCAGCGTGATATGGCATTCCTGAATGCGCGCCGTGTCCTTATCCGGCACCACAATCGCCAGGTCGCACAGCGGCAAAGCCGGCCCGCCGTCATTCCCCAGCAAGCCAACGGCCGTAATCCCCATCTCCCGCGCCGCCCGCAAAGCCCCCAGCACATTGGCGGATTTGCCCGAGGTGGTAATGCCGAACAGCACATCCCCCGCCTGGCCCAGCCCGCGCAACGGCCGCGAGAACATCTCTTCAATGCTGAAATCATTCACCACGGCCGTCATCGCCGAGGTATCCATCGCCAGCGTCACCGCCGGCCAGGAGGGCCGGGGCACGGCACCGCGCAGCCGTATCACCCATTCCGTCGCCAGATGCTGCGCATCCGCAGCCGACCCCCCATTCCCACAGAAGATCAGCTTCTTGCCCGCCCGCATCGCGGCCTCGCAGGCATCCACAATCGCCAGCACCGGCCCTGCATCCTCCGCCAGCGCCAGTTTCAGGGCGGCCGAGCGCTGCAGCATCGCCGCATACCGCCCGGCCTCACTATTTACATCAGAAATGACCAGCTCCCGCCTCTAAGTTATATGCAGGTTTATACGCCGGCCCGCCCTCAATGCGCCACCCAGCCGCCATCAATCGGCAGCGGCACGCCCGTAATCGTCTGCGCCGCATCCAAGCACAGAAACACCGCCAACCCGCCAATATGCTCGGGCGTGGTGAATTTCAGCATCGGCTGCGTCTCCTGCAGCATCTTCTTCTCCTCAGTCGGCACATCGGTCCCGGCCTCCTTGGCGCGGTCCTCCAACTGCTTCTCCACCAGCGGGGTCAGCACCCAGCCCGGACAAATCGCATTCACCGTAATCCCGTCATTCGCCAGCTCGATCGCGGCAACCTTGGTCGCCCCCACCACGCCATGCTTGGCGGCCACGTAAGCCACCTTATGCGGGCTCGCCACCAGCCCATGCGCGGAAGCAATATTGATGATCCGCCCCCAGCCCTTGGCCTTCATCCCCGGAATCGCCGCCTTCATCCCGTAAAAAACGGCCGAGAGGTTGATCGCGATGATCGCTTCCCACTTAGCTTCCGGAAACTCCTCAACCGGCGCCACAAACTGAACCCCGGCATTATTCACCAGAATATCCAGGCTCCCCAGCTCGCTCTGCGTCTTGGCCACCAGCTCGGCAACACCCGCGGCCTTGCTCAAATCCGCGCCATCGTAGGCCACCTTCACGGAAAACTCCGTCTCCAGCCCAGCCCGCAGCGTCTCAATCGCCGCCGCATCGCCAAACCCGTTGAGCATGATATCGGCACCTTCCGCCGCCAGCGCCCGCGCAATCCCCAGCCCGATTCCACTGGTCGAACCAGTCACCAGCGCCACTTTGCCCTTTAAAGCCATGCTCCGCTCTCCTTACTTCGTTTCCGCGAGATAATCATGCAACACCCGCCCGTAGGGGAGTGTCAAATCAGCCTTGAAATGCATGCCACCCAAATATTTACGCACCGGCAGATCCGCCAGCCGGCAGTTCACATGCGGCACCAAATGTAAGCGCGCCTCACCGGAATAAGCAAAGCTCACCTCTATATCCTCAAGATGATAGCCGACGAGCTGCGCCACCTCCGGCGTGCCATCCACGCCCGGCAACCATTTCAAATTCACGTTCAACTTCTTCAGCCCCTCGGCAATTTTCGCCAGGTCCAGCGCCTTCTGCGGATGCTTGTATTCCATGGTCCCCAACGCCACGCGCTCGTCGTCATAATGCAACGTACCCGTCAGCGTCTCATGCACCACCTTCAGCCGCGGCACGCCGTATTTTTTCGGAAACCCCCATATCTCGCGCCCGCCCGTCGTCGGCGATTCATCATCGAGATACATCATGACGCTATAATTGCAGGGCACACCATTATACAGCGCCGCAATCCCGCAACCGCTCTCCTCGTAATCGCCAAACCCGGTGGAATCCGGCATCTTCATCCATTCGAAGTAAACCCGGTTGCCATCCGGCACCAAAGGCTCGGGCAAAATCGCCCGCAATATCTCCGGGTCCGTCTCATAATTTATCAGTAAATACTCCCGGCCAATGAAGCGGAACGGGCCTTTGGGATAGCTGGGGGAAGCCAGCGGCATCGAGGCAGCGGCGAGAATTTCTTCGCGGTTCATGCATCTCTCCTGGTTATATCCCTATGTATAACGCGGTTCGCGAAACTCATGTGACGTTTCTGTCACGATCTTTCGCGCTGCACCATTATATGTGACAACCAGCATCGCGAACGCCCCGCCTAAGGAGACCAGCCTAATGGATATGCTTTCCGACAGCCGCACCCCCAACCGCAAACCCCTCCCCCCCATCGCCAGCATCCAGCGCCCCGAAGGCTGCGACGGCATCGGCCTCATCCTGCAAGGCGGCGGCGCCCTCGGCGCCTACCAGGCCGGCGTCTACCAGGCCCTGCACGAGGCCGGGCTGGAACCAGACTGGGTCGCCGGCGTCTCCATCGGCGCCGTCAACTCCGCCATCATCGCCGGCAACAAACCCGAAGACCGCTTGAAAATGCTGGAAAAATTCTGGCTGGACATCACCGCCCGCGATCCCTTCACCGCCTGGCCCGAGGGCGACGACGCACGCAAAATGCGCAACATGCTCTCGGCCATGAACGGCATGCTGTTCGGCCAGCCGGGCTTCTTCAAACCCACCCCCCTCTCCGGCTTCTTCGCCCAGCGCGGCTCGCGCGCCGCCACCTCGCTCTACGATACCTCTCCTCTGCACAAAACCCTGGAGAAACTCGTCGATTTCGACCTCATCAACAGCGGCGCCATGCGCTTCGCCGTAGGTGCGGTTAACGTCTCCACCGCCAATTTCCAGTATTTCGACAATCGCCAGATCGAGATCATGCCCGAGCACGTCATGGCCTCCGGCGCCCTGCCCCCCGGCCTGCCCATGGTCCGTATCGGCCGGCATTACTACTGGGACGGCGGCCTCGTCTCCAACACCCCCCTGCAGCATCTGCTCGACAATCTCGGCGCCGAGAACATGCTGGTCTTCCAGGTCGACCTCTTCTCCGCCAGCGGCGAAGTCCCGCGCGACATGCCGGAAGTCCTCTCCCGCCAGAAGGACATCCAGTATTCCTCCCGCACCCGCACCACCACCGACCATTTCCTGCAAACCCACAAACTCAAAAAACAGCTCCACGAAGCCCTCGAACTGGTCCCCGACGACAAACTCTCCGAAGAACAGCGCGCGCTGAAATCCAGCCTGGGCCGCCTGTCCGAAATCAACATCATGCAGCTCATCTACAAAACCAAAGCCTACGAAGGCGACGCCAAAGACTACGAATTCAGCCGTATCTCCATGAAAGAACACTGGCGCAGCGGCTATTACGACACCCGCAACACCATGGTCCACAAAGACTGGCTAAGCTTCCTAGGCACCGGCGGCATCCGCGCGTTCGACATCCACAGGACCGGGGAATAGGGGCAGGAAAAAGGCCAGGGCTCTGCCCTGGACCCGCCAAGGGCCGAAAGGCCCTTGGATCCCGTAACTTAAGGGTTTGAAAGGGGCCTGCCTCCGTGCTGTTTCAACAGACAGTGGCAGGCCCCTTTCAAACCCTTAAAAGCTAATGGGGGTCTGGGGCCTCAGGCCCCAGCGGGTCCAGGGCAGAGCCCTAGCCTTTTTCCTACCCCTTGCCCCGGCCCCGCCGGGCGTGGCAACCAGGGTGTCCGGTGCGTTGGAGTCTGAGCCTTGAGTGATTTGTTCGAGAATACCCCTGACAAGGACGCTTATGGCGCTGCTCATATTGAGGTGCTGGAGGGTCTGGAGCCTGTCCGGCGCCGGCCGGGCATGTATATCGGCGGCACGGATGAGACTGCGTTTCACCATCTGGCCGCCGAGATTCTCGACAACTCCATGGACGAGGCCGTCGCCGGCCATGCCAGCGTCATCGAGATGAGCCTGGAACCCGGCAACGTGCTCACGGTGAAAGACAACGGCCGCGGCATCCCCGTGGACCCGCACCCCAAATTCCCCAAAAAATCCGCGCTCGAGGTCATCCTCACCACTTTGCATTCGGGCGGCAAATTCTCCGGCAAGTCCTACGCCACGTCGGGTGGCTTGCATGGTGTCGGCTCCTCGGTCGTCAACGCCCTCTCCAGCGCCTTCACGGCCGAGGTCGCGCGCGACAAAAAACTCTACCGCCAGGAATTCTCCAAGGGTCACGCCACCAGCAAGCTCATCACGGTAGGCCCGGTACAAAACCGCCGCGGCACCTCCATCCGCTTCGTGCCAGACACGGAGATTTTCGGCGCGCAGAGTTTCTCTCCGTCCCGCCTCTACAAACTCTGCCGCAGCAAGGCCTATCTCTTCCGCGGCGTCCGTATCCGCTGGTCCTGCGACCCCAGCCTGCTCAAAGCCGGATCAGAAGTCCCCGCCAGCGCCGAGCTGCATTTCCCCGGCGGCCTGCGCGACTCGCTCGCCGCCGAGCTGGGCTCAACCTCACTGGTCCTGCCCGAAATCTGGGCCGGCGAAGCCAAATTCGCCAACGGATCGGATGGCGCCGACCAAGGCAAGCTCGAATTCGCCTTCGCCTGGGTCGAGCAGGGCGACTCCACCATCGACACCTATTGCAACACCGTCCCCACCCCGCTCGGCGGCACGCATGAAGCCGGCATGCGCTCGGCCCTGCTCAAAGGCCTGCGCAACTGGAGCGAGACTCGGGGCAACAAGCGCGGCGCCGTCCTCATCGCCGACGACGTCATGGGCAACCTGCGCGCCAAACTCTCCCTCTTCATCCGCGACCCGCATTTCCAAGGCCAGACCAAGGAAAGACTCACCTCGCAGGATGCCGCACGCCTGGTCGAAACTTCACTACGAGACCGTTTCGATCATTTTCTCGCAGGCGACCCCAACAACGCCGACAACCTCCTCGCCTTCGTCATAGACCGCGCGGAGGAACGCCTACGCCGCAAGGAGCTGAAGGACACCCCCCGCAAATCCGCCACCCGCCGCCTGCGCCTGCCCGGAAAATTGGCTGATTGCGCCACGGAATCTTCAGAAGGCACCGAGATTTTCCTGGTCGAGGGCGATAGCGCCGGCGGCTCCGCCAAACAGGCCCGCAACCGCAACACCCAAGCCATCCTGCCCCTCAAAGGCAAAATCCTGAACGTCGCCTCAGCCTCCGGCGAAAAACTAAAACAAAATCAAGAGCTGAAAGACCTCATCGAAGCCCTAGGCTGCGGCACAGGCTCGTCCTTCAACCGCGCCAACCTGCGCTACGAGCGCATCATCATCATGACAGATGCCGATGTAGACGGCGCCCACATCGCCTCACTGCTGATGACCTTCTTCTACCGCGAGCTACCGGAACTCATCCGCCACGGCCATGTGTTTCTGGCGCAACCCCCGCTCTACCGCATCGTACAAGGTGCGAAAAGCATCTACGCCATGGACGATGCCGCGCGCGAAAAACTCGTAAAAACCTTCAAGCCCGGCGCGAAACTCGAAATCAGCCGCTTCAAAGGCCTCGGCGAAATGCCGCCCGCCGTCCTGAAGGAAACCACCATGGACCCATCCAAACGCACATTGCTGCGCATTATGACCCCGCCCGAAACCCGCGCCGCCACCTCCGAACTGGTGGAAAGCCTGATGGGCAAGCGCCCCGAACTCCGCTTCCAATTCATCCAGGAAAACGCAGGCAAAGTCCAAGAGCTAGACATCTAATTTACGTCATTGCGAGCGTAGCGAAGCAATCCATCTTCACGACCAACGCCGAAAGCCCGGAACCAGTGGGCCATCGTGCCGCGTCACAATCCAAATCTGACCAGACGCACGGCAATCGAGGTATCCGGTGGCGCCACTTCCACCGCATCTCCTGCACCAATCTGCTCCTGCATCCACGCGTAAAACCGTTCCAATTCGCGTGGCCCTGTCAATTTTTGAATAGTCTCCCAAGGGAAATCCATTATTCCGCCTTCCGAAAATTCACCTCATAAATCACACTATCCGCATCAAACCGCGCCTCATGCCACACATCGGGCGCAAAATGAATCACCACCCCCGGCTTAAGCATAACCTCCCCATCCGCAGTCCACAAAACACCCTCACCCTCGGCCACCATGAAAAACTGCTCAAACGCATGCTCATGCCGAGCCGCAAAATACCCCGCCCGCACCTGCACCCGTTTAAAATCCCCAGCCTGCCCTGCAATCAGCCTGCGGTCAGCCTTGGCATCGCCATAAGGCACCACCTCATCCCAATGAAACAGCTCCGTCCCCGCCATATCCCCCTCTCTCCCGTAAAAACGCCACAACAAAAAACGGCCCTGGGTTATCCCAGGGCCGTTTAAAAACTCTTAAGTACCGTAAACCTTAAACGGACTTCTTCAGCGTCGGCGAAGCCTTGAAGCGCACGGTCTTGCCGGCCTTCACCTTGATCTCTTCGCCCGTACGCGGGTTCACGCCCTTACGGGCCTTGGTCTTGCGCACGGTGAAAGTCCCGAAGCTCGGCAGCGTAAACTTACCGTTCTTCTTCATTTCCTTAACGATCGCCTCGATCAGATCGGCCGCCGCGCGGTTAGCGGCAACGCCCGTGATTTCAGCGGAATTCTGGATAACTTCAGCAATGAATGCCTTCGACATATCTCAAAGCCTCTTTCATGTTTGTACGTTCTGGACAGGCCACTGGCACCAAAACGCTGTTTTAACCGTGAGAACGCCCTTGGCCCCGACGTGAAAGACCATCTGCGTTGGCAAATCGTCTAGCCTGCGCCTCAGAAAAACGCCAGAGGCCATTTTGCGTACGAAGCAAAAAATATTCGCATTATTTCAGGAAATGGTGCCCGGGGACGGAATCGAACCGCCGACACTGCGATTTTCAGTCGCATGCTCTACCAACTGAGCTACCCGGGCGCCTGGGTTCGGGGTGCCTAAAGCACTTGGCCCCCCGTTACAAGCCCGCTCACCGGAAGCCCGATGGTGCTGTCACTGGGAATTGAACCCAGGACCTCTTCATTACCAATGAAGTGCTCTACCCCTGAGCTATGACAGCGCGCGGTGCGGGCCCCTATAATGCCCCGCGCGCTGTCGCGCAACAGGCCTCATGCACCGTCGCGCAAAGCTCTTGACGCTGATGCGCGCCCAAGCTTGAAACATACCCCATGAAGCCTGCGTCACCACCAGCCAAACTCACCCCAGCGGAGGCCGCCAAAGCCCGGCGCGAGGCCGAGAAAGCAACTGCCCTGCGCGCCAACCTGGCCCGCCGCAAAGCCCAGGCCCGCGCCCAAACCGCCCCTGGGCCGGATGAAAAGGAACAAAAATGCCGGTAATGCCCGACCACTGGATCCGCCAACAGGCCACCGAATCGGGCATGATCGAGCCCTTCGTGGAGGCCCAGAAACGCGACGGGGTCGTCTCCTACGGCCTTTCATCCTACGGCTACGACGCCCGCTGTTCCGACCATTTCAAGATTTTCACCAATGTCGATTCGGCCATCGTCGACCCCAAAGCCTTCAACCCGGCCAGCTTCGTGGACCGCACCGGCCCCGTCTGCATCATCCCGCCCAACAGCTTCGCCCTCACCCACACAGTCGAATATTTCCGCATCCCGCGCGATATTCTGGTCATCTGCCTCGGCAAATCCACCTATGCACGCTGCGGCATCATCGTTAACGTCACCCCGCTGGAGCCCGAATGGGAAGGCCAGGTGACCATCGAAATCTCCAACACCACCCCACTACCGGCCAAAATCTACGCCGGCGAAGGCATCTGCCAGTTCCTCTTCCTCCAGGGCGCCAGCCCTTGCGAGATCTCCTATGCCGATAAATCCGGCAAATATATGGGCCAGCGCGGCGTTTCGCTGCCAAGGATGTAAACAGATAAAATGGACTCGATTCGCATCACCGGCGGCACCCCGCTGCACGGCACCATCCCCATCTCCGGCGCCAAAAACGCCGCCCTCCCCCTCATGACCTGCGGCCTGCTCACCGATGAGCGCCTGACCCTCACCAATGTCGCCAAACTGGCGGACCTCGCCACAATGTCCGACCTGCTCTCCCAGCACGGCATCGCCGTGGAGCCCGAGGGCCGCACCACAAGCCTCGGCGGCCGCATCACCAACACGGAAGCCCCCTACGACATCGTGCGCAAAATGCGCGCCTCCATCCTCGTCCTCGGCCCTTTGCTGGCCCGCGTCGGCGAGGCCCGTGTCTCGCTGCCCGGCGGCTGCGCCATCGGCACCCGCCCGGTGGACCTCCACCTCAAGGGGCTGGAAGCCATGGGCGCCAAAATCAACCTCGATGCCGGCTATATAGAAGCCACAGCACCTAAAGGCCTCAAGGGCGCAAATATCGTCTTCCCCTTCGTCTCCGTCGGCGCCACCGAGAACCTCCTCATGGCCGCCTCTTTGGCTGACGGCCTCACCACCCTCAAAAACGCCGCCCGCGAACCCGAGATCACAGACCTCGCCACCTGCCTCCTCGCCATGGGCGCCAAAATCGAAGGCATCGGCACGGATACTCTCGTCATCGAAGGCGTAAAAACCCTGCACGGCGCCACCCACGCCATCCTGCCGGACCGCATCGAGACCGGCACCTATGCCTGCGCCGCCGCCATCACGGGCGGCAAAATCTTCCTGGAAAACGCCCGCGCCGCAGACCTGGGGGCCGTGGTCAGCTCCTTGCGCGAAGCCGGCATCACCATCACCGAGGAGCACAACGGCTTCTGGGTCGAGCGCGCCAACGGGCTGCACGGGGTGGATGTCATGACCGAGCCCTTCCCCGGCTTCCCCACGGACATGCAGGCGCAATTCATGGCCCTCCTGGCCGTGGCCGAAGGCGCCTCGATGATCACCGAGACCATCTTCGAGAACCGCTTCATGCACGTCCCCGAGCTCAACCGCATGGGCGCGAAAGTGAACGTACACGGCTCCTCAGCCATCATCCGCGGCGTAAAATCCCTCTCCGGCGCCCCGGTCATGGCCACAGATCTACGCGCCTCCTTCTCCCTGGTCCTGGCCGCCCTGGCCGCCCAGGGCGAAACCACCATCGCCCGCGTCTACCATCTAGACCGCGGCTATGAGGCAGTAGAGCAGAAACTCGCCGGCTGCGGCGCGCGAATCGAGCGTGTGAGCTGAGTGACATGGCCGATGACCAAGGTGACTCCTGGAACCTGGAGCGTTTCAGCGCCGCCCAGGATCCGGTCATCGAAACCATCCGCGCCGAGCTCCTGGCGGGCAACAAACGCACGCATTGGATGTGGTTCGTCTTCCCGCAAATCGCCGGCCTCGGCCTTTCCACCATGTCGCAGCGCTACGCCATCTCCGGCCTGGCGGAAGCCCGCGCCTACCTCGCCCACCCCACCCTCGGCCCCCGGCTGCGAGACTGCACCAGCCTGGCCCTATCCTCCAACCGCACCGCGCTGGAAATCTTCGGCCCCGTGGACGCCCAAAAATTCCTATCCAGCCTGACCCTGTTCGGCGCCGCCGGCGGCGAACCAATCTTCGCCCCCATCTTCGCCCAGGCCTTGGCGCAGTTTTTCAACGGGCGGTACGACCAGGCAACCATGGCCATACTACAAACGGGGTGAGCAGCCCCCCGTCAACGCAGCCCCGTCAACCAGGCGCCAGATACAGCATCTTCACCACCTCAATCGGCAGCCCGCCCAACTCATGCTGATAAACCGCCCGCCCCAGCGCCACAAAACCATGCCGCGCATAAAACGGCGCCGCATTCAGCGTCGCCTCCAGCCGCACCGCTCTATTCTTCAACGCCGCCGCCACGCCGAGCGTCAGCAACCGCCGCCCCAGCCCCTGCCCCGCCGCCTCCGGCCGCACAAACAGCCGCAACAGCACCCCAGGCGCCGTATCCACAAACCCCAGCACCACCCCATCGCATTCCGCCACGCGCACCGCCCCACCGGCAATCACCTGCTCGTAATGCGCCGCATCGCGCCCGCCCATCCATTGCGCAATCTGCGCCGGGGCATAATGCCCGGCGGCCAAGGCTGTAATGGCCGCCCGCGTCACATCGTAAAGCGCCTGCCCCTCACCCAGCCGCGCCGGGCGAATCTCAACCAAGCCCCAGCTCCCGCAGCACCACCCTGGTCAACGCCGCCACAGCCAGCCGGTGCGATTCCCGCAAATATGCAAACAACTCAGCCCGCTTCAGCGCCCGGGGCGCCACATGCACCCAATGCCCCCGCGTTAAATACGGTGCGCGCGAGGCCTGCCCTTGCTCCAGCAGCATCGTAAAACCCAGAGGTGTGGCCTTGAACACAAACCCCTCATCACTGAGGTTGCCGATGGCGAACAACTTCCCACCAACCTTATGCACATGGGACTCCCCCCATTGCACAACAAAACTGGCCCCCGGCAGCCCCTGACAAAACCCGTCAAAAGCCGCCAGCCCGGTCACCCCTCAAGCTCAATAATTTTAATCTTTTTGCCCTTGGTCGAGAGCGCAATCTGCCCCCGGATCAACCGCAGCGCATCCTGGCCAAACATTTCGCGCCGCCACCCCTCCAGAATCGGATTGGCCGCAGTCTCATCCAAAGCCAGCGCCTCAATCTCCTCACCACTCGCCACCAGCCTAGGCGCCACATTATTCTGCTCGCAGGCCGCGTTAAGCAGCACCTTCAACAGTGCCACCAGCGCCGGCGAGGCCCTAGGCACATCGCGCGGCCGCTCCACCTTCGGCAAATCCGCATCCCCCAGCGCCTTCGCCTCAGCAATCGCCGCCAGCAGCGAGACCCCAGACTTACCCGTCGCAAACCCGGAAGAAACCCCGCGCGCCCGCGTCAGCGCCTCAGCCGTATCCGGTGCTAAGCCCGCGATCTCCGGTATCTGCTCATCCTTCAGCAACCGCCCGCGCGGAATATTAATCCTCTGCGCTTCCTTCTCCCGCCACGCCGCAATCGCCTGCACCAGTGCAATCTGCCGCCGGTTATTGGTCCGCAGCTTCAGCCGCTCCCAAGCCTTCGCCGGGTCCACCCGATACGTATCCGGCTCAGCCAGCACCGCCATCTCCTGCGCCACCCAGGCCCCGCGCCCCTCCACCGTCAACCTGGCAGAAAGCTTCTCATAAACCTGGCGCAAATACGTCACGTCCCCCGCGGCATACTCCACCTGCGCCTTGGTCAAGGGCCTCGCCGACCAATCCGAAAACCGGTGGCTCTTATCAATATGCCCCCCGGTCAGCGCCTGCACCAGGCTGTCATACCCCACCTGGTCGCCAAACCCCGCCACCATGGCCGCCACCTGCGTATCGAACAAATTCGCCGGCACCTCATCGAACAGCAGCAGAAATATCTCCACATCCTGCCGGCAGGCATGGAACACCTTCACAATGTCCGGCCGCGCCAGCAGCGCCCCCAAAGGTGCCAGATCAATCCCCGCCGCCTGCGCATCCACCACCGCCACATCATGTGTACCGGCCAACTGCACCAGACAAAGCTCTGGATAATAAGTCTTTTCCCGCATGAATTCGGTATCGACGGTCACGAATTCCTCCGTGCTCAGCCGCTCGCAAAGGGCGGCCAGCGCCTCGGTGGTGGTAATAAACTGGGTCTGTGTGTCACTCATATCTTATCCCTTACCCCTCGGCGCGCTTGACAGGAAAGAGGGCAAGGTTTCTTTCCCCCGCATGGAACAGATTCACGCCTACCGCACCCATAACTGCGCCGCCCTCCGGGCCGAAAACATCGGCCAGACCGCCCGGCTTTCCGGCTGGGTCCACGCCAAGCGCGACCACGGCGGCCTGCTGTTCATCGACCTGCGGGACCATTTCGGCCTCACCCAATGTGTTTTCCACGCCGAGTCCCCCAGTTTTGCCGCCATTGAGCGCATCCGGGTCGAGTCGGTCGTCACCGTCACCGGCACCGTCGTGGCCCGCGCCTCCGGCACCGAAAACCCCAAACTCCCCACCGGCGAGGTTGAGCTACGGGTGGAGAGCCTTGAGCTGCAATCCAGCGCCGACGTCCTCCCCATCCAGGTCGCCGGCAACGAAAACTACCCGGACGAGCTGCGCCTCAAATACCGCTTCCTGGATCTGCGCCGCGAGCAGGTCCACAAAAACATCATGCTGCGCAGCAACGTCATCACCTCGATGCGCCGCCGCATGGTCGCATCCGGTTTCACCGAATTCCAAACCCCGCTTCTTTCCGCCTCCTCGCCGGAGGGTGCGCGCGACTTCCTGGTCCCGGCCCGCAACCATCCCGGCAGCTTCTACGCTTTGCCCCAGGCCCCGCAGCAGTTCAAACAATTGCTCATGGTCGCCGGCTTCGACCGCTATTTCCAAATCGCCCCCTGCTTCCGCGACGAAGCCACCCGCGCCGACCGCTCCCTGGAATTCTACCAGCTCGATTTCGAGATGAGCTTCGTCACCCAGGATGACGTCTTCAACACCATCGAACCCGTCCTTGCCGGCGTGTTCGAGGAATTCGGCGATGGCCGCACGGTCAGCAAACCACCCTTCATCCGCATCCCCTATGATGAAGCCATGCTGAAATACGGCATCGACAAGCCGGACCTGCGTAACCCGCTGATCATCACGGATGTCACGGAAGCCTTCCGCGGCTCCTCCTTCGGCCTCTTCGCCAAAATCATCGAAGCCGGCGGCATCGTCCGCGCCATCCCCGCCCCCGGCGCCGGCGCCAACCCACGCAGCTTCTTCGACAAGCTCAACGACTGGGCCCGCACCGAAGGCGCCGGCGGCCTCGGCTACATCACCTTCTCCGATGCCGGCCCCCAAGGCCCCATCGCCAAAAACCTGGCCCCCGAGCGCGCTGAAGCCATCCGCGAAGCCTGCGGGTTGAGGCCCGGCGACGCCGTCTTCTTCGCCGCCGGCAAAGCACTGGACGCCGCCAAATTCGCCGGCCGCGTGCGCATCAAACTTGGCCAGGACCTTGGCCTAATCGAACCAGGCACATTCAAATTCTGCTGGATCGTCGATTTCCCAATGTTCGAATACGACGAAGACGCCAAGAAAATCGAATTCTCCCACAACCCCTTCTCCATGCCGCAAGGCGGCCTGGAAGCACTGGAAACACAAGACCCCCTCACCATCAAAGCCTTCCAGTACGACATCGTCTGCAACGGCTTCGAACTCTCCTCCGGCGCCATCCGCAACCACCGCGCGGACGTAATGCTGAAAGCCTTCGCCATCGCCGGCTACCCCCCCGAAGAAGTCGAAGCCCGCTTCGGCGGCATGCTCAACGCCTTCCGCTTCGGCGCCCCCCCACACGGCGGCTCCGCCCCCGGCATAGACCGCATCGTCATGCTGTTAGCGGACGAACCCAACATCCGCGAAGTCATAGCCTTCCCCCTAAACCAACAAGGCGAAGACCTAATGATGGGCGCCCCCGCCCCCATCCCCGCACCGCGGCTAAAAGAACTCTCCCTCGCTTTGGCCCTGCCGCCCAAAATCGTAAAAACATAAGCAAGCAGCCGCTTTTTTGAAAAAAAGCGGCGCAAAAAACTTTTGCTCAACTGGACCTGGGGCGCTGGCACCACCACCGCCCCATCCCCAACTCGTCATACCCGCGCATGCGGGCATCCACGCCCTGCCACCCCCTCGCCGTCATTGCGAGCGAAGCGTGGCAATCCATCTTTCCTTGCCGCTACCACGCCGTTGCGCCTCACACCCCCACCGTCATGCCCGCGAAAGCGGGCATCTCTCCTTTTAATTCCGCAATCTTTGTGCAGATGCAGCATAGTGAAATACGCAACGATCATATCCGCTCAACGCAGAATATGATTGCCTAATTTCCATTCCATTGAGAAAAAATCATACCGGGCACACGTTGAAGTCCAGCTTTCTCACGATCAAAATTAATTGATTCGTTTTTGTGACATAGTCAGAATAGTGCTGATGATCCTGCTCGTGATTGACCTCGTGCATAACAATCAGCGGCACACAATCCTTGTAAACCAGCAGCTAGAACTATCATAAAACTGATTTTGGCCACGAATGTACGAAGCTCACTCTTGTCGCGCCATGTCTCTCTTGTCGCGCCATGTCTTTGGCCGTCGATTTGTTTTGCACCCATAATTTGTTCTTTAAATGCAAAAAAATTGCGAAAATAGAAAGGGTGCTGACCACCGTTTCATTTCGTCCCCAACCTCTCCGCCACCACCCCCAGCCTCCACAACCCAACCCCCGGCGTCAGCCTCACCGCCACCAGCAAATGCGCATCCACATACCCACCCAAAAAACAACTTCCCGCCCCGCCCCCGTTTTGGTATGCAACATAACGTAATCGTCAGCACCAAAGAGTGGCGAACAAACCCAAAAACACGGAGGCACGCCCCATGCGCAAAACCCATCTCCTCGCCGCCACCGCCCTGCTCGCCCTCACCGCCGCGCAAAATGCCCACGCCAGCGGCAGCCTCTACGTCTTCGGCGACAGCCTTTCCGACAACGGCAACCTCTACAAACTCATCGCCTACCCCCCCGCCCCCTATGTCGGCGGCCACTTCTCCAACGGCCCCGTCTGGGCGGAATACCTGCCGGCCCTAACCGGCCTCGCCTTCACCCCCGGCCAGGACTACGCCTATGGCGGCGCCTTCACCGGCGACCTCACCGTCAACGGCACGGATTACGGCACCAGCTACGTCTCCCCCGGCCTGCCCGGAATCACCACGGAAATCGCCACTTTCACCGCCGCCGGCGGCCATTTCAGCGCTGGTGATGTCGTCACCCTCTGGGGCGGCGCCAATAATTATTTCCTCTACGCCGGGCTGGTCGAGGCAGACCCATCGTCCGCCGCCACCCTCATCCCCGCCGCCGTCAACACCACCATCACCCAGCTCACGGCTGACACCAGCGCCCTCATCTCGCTAGGTGCCCGCACTCTCATCGTGCCCAACCTGCCCAGCCTCGGCTCCGGGCCGGATTACAACACCAGCGCCCTCGGCACGGAGCTGGGTGATGCCTTCAGCAACGCCCATAACCAGGCCCTCCCAGGCCAGATGGCCAATCTGCACGCCACAACCGGCGCCAACATCATCGTCCTCAACGAGCAGCAGCTCCTCGCCAACGCCATCGCCAACCCCGCGGCCTACGGCTTCACCAACGTCACGGATGCCTGTATCAACGCCCCGGCCTGCGTCTCCGGCAGCACCGCGGTGCAAAACACCTACCTCTTCTGGGACGGCGTGCACCCCACCACCCGCGCGCAGGATTTTATCGCCCAATACGCCGCCCGCTCCCTCAACGGCTTCGAGAGTCTCAGCGTCCCCGCCCGCCTTGGCACCACGGATGCACAGGATTTCCAATCCCTCCTCGGCAACCGCATGGAAACATTGCGCGCCGCAGGATCCGGCTTCACCTACAACATCCAATCCAACAGCTACGCGCCCCCCGCCGATGCCAGCACAGACCCCGCGCAAAAACTCTCCCTCTACATCACCGGCAGCGGCAGTTTCGACGCCCGCAACAACACCGCCACCACTCTGGGCTATAACGGCAACAGCACCGCCATAGCGCTGGGCGCCGATTACGCCATCTCCCCCAATTTCCGCGCCGGCCTCGCCATCGGCGTCACCAACGGCCACGCCAACATCAACCAAGGCGGCCATGTCGATGACAACGCCGCCAACATCGGCCTCTACGCCCTCGCCACCCAAGGCCCGCTCTACGAGGAAGTCTCCGCCGCCTATGGCGACAACTGGTACAACATCAAACACCCCGCCGTGCTCGGCGGCAGCATCCAGGGCAAACCCGGCGGCGCCAGCTACAGCGTCAGCGCCACCGCCGGCTATGCCTTCCCCATAACCCCCAACCTCAGCCTCACCCCCTCCGCCGGGCTCGACTACACAAATGTCTCCCTGCAAAACTACACCGAATCCGGCGACCCCCTGCTCACCCAATCCGTCTCCGGCCAAGGCTACCAACAGCTCCTCGGCCAGGCCGGGCTGGAAGCCGCCACCAGCACAATCATCGAGGGCACCCGCATCGCCACCTACGCCACCGCCGGTGCGCAAATCCGCCTCACCGGCGACAACTCCCAGTTCAACAGCGTCTTCACCGATGAACCCCTCGTCCCCCTCACCACCACCTACCCCACCGAACCCGCCGCCTGGGCCCTCCTCGGCGCCGGCGCCTCCGCCAGCATCACCAACCACCTCACCGCCTCCGCCGCCATCCAGGCCACAGCCTTCAAATCCAACGGCAACGACCTCACGATTTCCGGCGCTGTGAACTGGATTTTTTAAAAATGGCGTAAGACCAAGGCTCCTTCTCGAAAGAGGAGGAGCTCAAGCATTTTGATATCCAGAATCGAACAATGGCTTAGCCTTTTCGATGTCACTCAAAGACTGGATCGTGATCTCAAGATCTCCGGTTCCGAAATGCCCGATGTCACGCACATCGCGCGTGAAACCCGGCTCAATTGTGACACTATCCGGGTTAACACGGACGTAGACGAGCAACTTGCCGATTTGATTTCGCAATTCTACACACGCAAAGTTTTTCAAGCGACGGTATGCAACGTAATTATCGTTCATTTTTATCTGCACATCGTCCCCTACGGCCTCAAGATACGCAGATACTGCGTGATATAGATCGAGTACCGCCTTCGGTGCTTCGGCAATATGTTCTGTCGTGGTCTTCGTTTTTTTCCCAACGGATACTATGGCAGGCTGCATGGCGATAATCGGTTGGATATTATTTAGGGGCTTTGCGCTGGTCGCGGTAAGTTGCTCCAGCAACAACAAATCCCCCGCATACCGGCGATAGCGGATTAGTGCGATCGTGCGGTTCATTTGCTTTACCGCATGCTCGTCATATTTACCAAAATCCCCAGCGATACAGATTAGTCGCGAACCGGACCAATCAACCTTTTTCGCGTCCTCGGGTCCCAATTTCTCAAGGACCAACCACTCGAAATCCTTGCGATGACCCATTAGCCAATCGAGGTAAAAGAGACCTTGATTTATAACATTCTCGTTCGAAGACCTCTTATACTCAATAACCACCGGAGCATTGTTTTCGTCGATGCCTAATGTGTCCATTCGACCACCGGTGTTGGTCACAAACTCAGAGGCCAGGAATCGAATACCTAACAGAGTCTCAAGGTTCGCTTCGAACAGCGTCTGCAATGATTTTTCGAGGGGTGCCGGACTACCGCTAAGCTCGGTTACGCTCATTGATGATGTACTAAATAGCTTTAGATCGCTCATGAATCGTTCCGTCCCGCCTTAGCTTTCACCATGTAGTCACCTTATTGCAGATTTGCTCTTCTAGCAACGATGCGGTTTGGTCGGGAATGATCTATAGCAGCCGCTTTCCGTAGCCTTCTCCGCCTTAATCCCTTTCCTCAATGCCGAGGCATCCGATTCCAAGCATCCAAAGCCGCAATCTTATAAGCCTCAGCCAACGTCGGATAATTAAATGTATTCTCGATAAAATAATCCAAAGTCCCCTTAAGGTTCAAAACAGCCTGCCCAATATGCACCAGCTCCGTCGCCCCCTCCCCCACAATATGCGCCCCCAACAACCGCCGCGTCTTCAGCGAGAAAATCAGCTTCATCATCCCCGAATTCAGCCCCATGATATGCCCGCGCGACGTCTCCCGAAACCGCGCAATCCCACACTCATAATGAATCCCCCGCGCCCGCACCTCAGCCTCTGTCATCCCCACCATGGAAATTTCCGGCACAGCATAAATCCCGTAAGGGAAAAACTCCGGCGCCGGCGGCATCGGAATCTCAAACGCATGGCAAGCCGCAATCCGCCCCTGCTCCATCGAGGTAGATGCCAGCGAAGGAAACCCGATCACATCCCCCGCCGCATAAATATGCGCAACCTCGGTCTGGAACGTATGCGGATCAACCTTCAACCGCCCCCGCGCATCCGCCACCAGCCCGCACGCCTCAAGGTTCAGCAAATCCGTCACCCCCTCGCGCCCACCGGTAAACAGCAGCATCTCGCTCCGCACCCGCCGCCCATCCGCCAGCACGGTCACAGGGTACGCCCCATCAAACTCAATCCGCTCCACCTTGGCCCCGAGCCGCAAAGTCATCCCCCGGTCCCGCAACTGATGCGTAAAATCCTCGATCAGCTCATGATCCACAAAATCCAAAAAACTATCGCGCGGCTCCACCAGCGTCACCGCCACATCCAGTGCTGAGTAAATCGTCGCATACTCCACCCCGATCACCCCAGCCCCGATCACCGTCAAACTTCGCGGCAGCCGTATGGTCTCGATCATCTCATCGCTATCGAACACGCTGGTCCCGTTAAACGGTATATTCGCCGGTCGGTGCGGCCTGGTCCCCACCGCAATCACAATCCGCTCAGCCGCCACCACATGCCGCTCGCCCTCAGGCGTCGCAATCTCCAGCCTATGCGTATCCAAAAACCGCGCCGTGCCACTCACCGAATGCACCCCATTGCGGGCAAACTGGTGCTCCAGCACATCCACCTCATGCGTCAGCGTCATCTGCAGCCGCGCCGCCAGATCATCCGCCCCTATATCCTGCTTCACCCGGTAAGCCCGGCCGTAAAACCCGCGCTCCCGGTACCCGGTCAGGTTCAGCACGGTCTCCCGCAGCGTCTTGGAGGGAATGGTCCCGGTATGCACGGAAACCCCGCCAACCTTATGCCCCTTCTCCACCACCAGCACGGATTTACCGATCTTGGCCCCCTGCACCGCCGCCCGCTTACCAGCCGGCCCGCTACCGATCACCACCATGTCATATTGGCTCTGAAGCAAACCCGCCTCCTTCACTCACATTACAGGGGCATGCAATTAATGCGCCTCCGCCAAAAGGCCCAGCTTCCGCCCTCGGCATGACTAAACGCTCATAAAACAATCACAAAACGCTTAAGCGGTTCAGTCTACGCAAGGTGCCCGCCGCAAAATCCCAACAATCCCTTCCTGTCACGGAAGCTTCACGCTACTGTCATCGTAGTGTCACGGACGCCCCTTATGGAAGCGGCCATGGAAATAGCGAGTCACAAGATGTCCACCCAAACCGCCTTCCCCGCGCCCTTCGCCCAGTCGGCGGCTGGCCCCGTGCCCCGCGTCTCCATCCGTAATCTCAACTTCTATTATGGGGCCACGCACGCGCTCAAAAACGTCTCAATCGACTTCCCCGACCGTCAGACCACGGCGATGATCGGCCCCTCGGGCTGCGGCAAGTCCACCCTTCTGCGCATCCTCAACCGCATGTACGACCTCTACCCCGGCCAGCGCGCCGAGGGCGAAGTCATGATCGGCGGCCAGAACGTCATCGACCCCAGCGTGAACCTGAACATGCTGCGCCGGCGCGTCGGCATGGTGTTCCAGAAACCCACCCCCTTCCCCAAATCCATCTATGAGAACGTCATCTTCGGCGTCCGCCTGCACGAGCGCCTGAGCAAGGCCGAGCTGGATGAGCGCGTCGAATGGGCCCTGACCCGTTCCGCCCTCTGGGGCGAGGTGAAGGACCGGTTGCACAGCTCCGCCCTCGGCCTCTCCGGTGGCCAGCAACAACGCCTGTGCATCGCCCGCTCCATCGCCGTGCGCCCGGAAGTCCTGCTGCTCGACGAACCCACCTCGGCGCTGGACCCCATCAGCACGCTTAAAATCGAAGAGCTGGTGGACGAGCTGAAACAGGATTTCACCATCGTCATCGTCACCCATAACATGCAGCAGGCCGGCCGCTGTGCGGACCAGGTCGCCTTCTTCTACCTCGGCGAGCTGGTGGAAGCCGGCCCGTCCAGCCAGATCTTCACCGCCCCCCGCGAGCGTAAAACACAAGAATATATCACCGGCCGGTTCGGTTAAGGAGTCCCCCATGCCCAGCGAACCGAAACATATCGTCGCCAGCTTCGAAGCCGATCTCAAAAAACTGCGTGACATGATCGCCGCCATGGGCGGGCTCGTCGAGCGCGCCGTGGCCGATGCCGCCACAGCCCTGCTCGACCGTAACCCAGACCTCGCCGCACGCGTCATCGAGCTGGACGCCAAGATCGATGCCGAGGAACATGCGATCGAGCAATTCGCCGTCCGCCTGCTGGCCCTGCGCCAGCCCGTGGCGGACGATCTGCGCCACGTCATCCAGGCCCTCAAAATCATCACGGACCTGGAACGCATCGGTGACTACGCCGCCAACATCGCCAAGCGCAGCATCGTCATCAACCAGGTGGCCAGCTCCTTCACCCTCTCCGGCCTCGGCCAAATGGCCTTGCTGGTGCAGCAGAATCTCAAATCCAGCATCGACACCATCGGCGAAGCCAGCCCAGAAAAAGCCGTCGCCGTCTGGCGCGCGGACCAGGCCGTGGATGATTTGTACAACACCATCTTCCGCGAGCTGATCACCTATATGATGGAAGATCCGCGCAACATCACCCCCTGCACGCATCTGCTCTTCATCGCCAAAAACCTGGAGCGCATCGGCGACCACACCACCAACATGGCCGAGCTCACCTATTACGCCATCACCGGCGAAAACCTGCCGGACTTCCGCCCCAAAGGCGACCATACCTCCGCCTATATCCATAATGTTGATGCCTGATCATGTCGGACGCAAACAAACCCTACATCCTCATCGTTGAAGACGAAGCCCCGCTGGTAACCCTGCTCCGCTACAATCTGGAAAAACAGGGCTTCCGCGTGGAAGACGCCGGCGACGGCGGCGAAGCCCTCACCCGCATCACCGAAGCAGCACCAGACCTGCTGCTGCTCGACTGGATGCTCCCCACAATGTCCGGCATCGAACTCTGCCGCCAATTGCGCCGCCGCCCCGCCACCCGCACCCTGCCCATCATCATGCTCACCGCCCGCGCCGAAGACCAGGATGCCGTCCGTGGCCTGGACACCGGCGCCGATGACTACATCACCAAGCCCTTCTCAACCGAAGCCCTCATCGCCCGCATCCGCGCCCTCCTGCGCCGTTCCGGCTCCGTGCCGCAAAAACTCAAACTCAGCTTCCACGACATCTCGCTGGACCCCGCCTCGCACCGCGTATTACGCAACGGCCGCGCCCTGCACCTAGGCCCCACGGAATTCCGCCTCCTCGAATTCTTCCTCCGCCACCCCAAACGCGTCTTCTCGCGCGAAGACGTCCTAAACGCCGTCTGGGGCCGCGACATCCACGTCGAACCCCGCACGGTAGACGTCCACATCCGCCGCCTGCGCAAAGCCATCAACGGCCCCGGCGAAATGGACGTCGTCCGCACCGTCCGCGCCGCCGGCTACGCCCTGGACTACGATGAATCAGCTTCGTCCGCGGCTTGAGGGTTAAGGAAAAAGGCTGGGGCTCCGCCCCTGACCCCGCTGGGGCCTGGAGGCCCCAGACCCCCATTAGTTGAAGACTTAAAAAAGAGGCCTGCCACTTCGGTGTTTGAAACACCGGGGAGGCAGGC
>JAMFRO010000044.1 GCA_026224825.1 bacterium
CGACCGCGGGTATGTTTCCCCGTACTTCATCACCAACCCCGAGAAGATGATCGCCGATCTCGACAGCCCGTATGTGCTGATCTTCGAGAAGAAGCTGTCCCAGCTCCAGCCGCTGCTGCCCCTGCTCGAAGCTGTCGTGCAGACCGGCAAGCCGCTGCTGATCATCGCCGAGGACGTTGAGGGCGAAGCCCTGGCAACCCTGGTTGTGAACAAGCTGCGTGGCGGCCTGAAGATCGCCGCCGTCAAGGCGCCGGGCTTCGGCGATCGCCGCAAGGCCATCCTGGAAGACATCGCCATCCTCACCGGTGGCCAGGTCATCTCTGAAGACCTCGGCATCAAGCTCGAAACGGTCACCATTGCGCTGCTCGGCCGCGCCAAGAAGATCATCATCGAGAAGGAAAACACCACGATCATCGAAGGTGTTGGCGCCAAGGAAGACATCGCCGGCCGCGTTGCCCAGATCCGCGCGCAGATCGAGGAGACCACCTCGGACTACGACCGTGAGAAGCTGCAGGAGCGTCTCGCCAAGCTGGCCGGCGGCGTTGCCGTCATCCGCGTCGGCGGTTCGTCCGAAGTTGAAGTGAAAGAGCGCAAGGACCGCGTTGACGACGCGCTGCATGCTACGCGCGCTGCCGTTGAAGAAGGCATCGTGCCGGGCGGCGGCGTCGCTCTGGCCCGCGCCTCGCTCATCCTCGCCAAGCTGAAGGGTGACAACACCGACCAGCAGACCGGCATTGAGATCATTCGCCGCGCCATCCAGGTGCCGCTGCGTCAGATCGCCGAGAACGCTGGTGAAGACGGTGCGGTCATTGCCGGCAAGGTGCTGGAAAACGACGATTACGTGTTCGGCTTCGACGCGCAGACCGGCGAATACAAGAACCTGGTCGCCGCCGGCATCATCGACCCGACCAAGGTCGTGCGTACCGCTTTGCAGGACGCCGCTTCCGTGGCTGCTCTGATCATCACCACCGAAGCCGGTGTGACCGAGCGCCCCGAGAAGAAGGCTCCGGCCGGTGGCCCGGGCGGCGGCGGCTTCGGCGGCATGGGCGATATGGATTTCTAATCCAGCGCGCATACCCTACGAACAAAGAGAGCCCCGGTGGAAACACCGGGGTTTTTTGCATCTTACGCTCCAGCCTTGTACCCTCTATGGCTGCATAAAACTGCCCCAGCGGAGGCTTGGTTGAAGATTCTGATTCTGGGAACGTCCAACTCCATCCTTAAAAACGGCTGGGTTCTCGGCTTGCGGACGGCCCTGCCCGATGCCGAAATCACCAACCACTCGGTCGGTGCCTCGCCCGGCACGCAATTCGGCCTCAACCTGTCCTCCGGCTTTACCCAGTATGACGCGGTGCTGTTCGATTCCGTCATCAACGATGAAAACCAATGCGCCAGTGTCGGGTCTGAAATATTATTAAATCGCATCGTCTACGAGATCATCAGCACCATCTCCGCCCAGACGGCAGCCATCGTCTTGGGCTTCTCCAATGAGATGTATCTGCACAGTCATTCCGGCATGTACACGCAGCGCCGCAGACTGGCGGAAATTTGCGGCGCGCAGTTCGTCGGGTTTCACGAGCTGGTGGAAAAATTCGGGCGCAAACTGCTGCCGCAGGGCGAGACATTATTCGATTCCGCCGGCACCCATCCGAATGAAGCGTTCCAGAGTTTTTGCGGCTTCCTGCTCGGCCGCTTTCTCGCCCAGGCCGGGCCGCTACTGCAACGCAGCCCGCATGCCGTGGATTTCTCCGCCCGCTTCCAAAGCGAACATGCCGGCGACATGGCCGCCCCGGGCACGCTCCTCACCCGCGCCAGCAGCATCACCACCCGCGAATTGCTGCAGCTCCCGCCCGGCGCCAGCCTAAGCTTCCGTACCGCCGGCACCTGCCTGGGCCTAAGCATCGACGCCGGTGCCACCATGGCACTCGCCGCAATCGACGGCCCGCACGGCCGCCGCATCAAGGATCTGTGGTACGATCCCGGAGCAGAAAACCTGATCGTGAAATTCGTACCCCTGCGCGACGGCTTTCCCCTGCACAGCCTGACCGTGCTGGCCCCCGGCGCCACGCCCGATGCGGCGGCCATCGAACCCTCGCCTCATTCAACACGCGGCACCGACGCACCGGCCGGAGACATAAAACTCTCCTTCGCGGCGGCGCTGTTCTGGTCCGGCCAGGCGGATGACCCCCTGCCCACCCCTTCATGGCCGCCGGAGCGTAGCCTGATCCTGCACCACGGGCTGGAAGTCATGATCGAGGCGCATCTTCAAAGGTAAGGCCCGAGCTTTGCCCTGGCCTTTGTCGTGACTTCGGAACCTGCCTTCTAAAGCCGAGGTTCCGGCGCGGCGCAAAACCGGCTAGGCACGGCGGATGTACAGCGAATCAGATCTCGACGCCGCCGTGGCGGCAGGCAAACTCTCGGCCGAAGAAGCCGGCAAATTCCGCGCCTTCATTGCCACGCAAAAGGCCGCGCCGGATGCGGATGAGGAATTCGTCCGGCTGGTGAGCGGCTTCAACGATATTTTCGTCTCCATCGCCATCATACTGGTGCTCACGGCCCTGGGCGTACTTACCTCCCCCACCGGCAGCCCTGGCCTGTTCGTGGCCGCCGCAAGCTGGGGGCTGGCCGAGTATTTCACTCGTAAACGCCGCATGGCTTTGCCCAGCATCCTGCTCCTGCTCACCTATGTGTCCGGCGTGGCCGTCACCTTGGTCTGGGTCATCGGCTTTAATATCGCCACCGCCTGGGCCCTCATCTTCGGCCATGCCGCCACCCTACCGGGCAGTGCGGCACTGCTGCTGGGGCCGCTGCTCATCGCCGCCGCCACCTATGCGCATTGGCGGCGCTTCCACGTGCCCATCACCATCGCCGCGGGCGCCGGTTGGTTCATCTTCTTCGGCCTGGCCATGCTGCTGGGGCTCATCCCCGCCCTGCGCCCCGCCGCCCCCGCGCTGCTGCTGGCCAGCGGCCTCGCCGTATTCGCCCTCGGCCTGCGCTGGGACATGGCGGACCGCACCCGCATCACCCGCCGCACCGATGTCGCCTTCTGGCTGCATTTGCTGGCAGCACCCCTGATCGTGCACCCGCTGTTCCATCTGCTCGGCCTGCTGCACGGCAATGCCAGCCCGGCCAGCGCGCTCGCCGCCATCGCCATCTACCTGGGCCTAGGGCTGGTGGCGCTGCTGGTGGACCGCCGCGCCCTTCTGGTCTCGGGATTATTCTACCTCTTCTCTGCCCTCTCCGCAGTGCTGCAAGCCACCGGCATGCTCGGCCATGGGCTGGCCATGACGGCGCTGGTCGCCGGCGCCGCACTGCTGCTGCTCTCGGCCTTCTGGCACAAAACCCGCCACGCCGTGCTGGCCTTCGCACCGGCAGCCCTACGCCAGATCCTGCCCCCCGCTTAATCCAGAGGACCCATCATGAGCGCTGTCCAAGACCTGACCCACCGGCTGAAGGACGACGAACACGCGCTGCTGCACAAGCTGCGCCTGCAACGCAAACAGCGCCTGCTGGACCCAGGCAATGACTACACCATAGGCCAGGTCGTCGCCGATAAAGTCGCCTCCACCATGGGCTCCTGGCGCTTCATCATCGTCCAGAGCATCATCCTGCTGTTCTGGATCATCCTCAACATCACCGCCTTCATCCAGCACTGGGACCCGTATCCCTTCATCCTGCTCAACCTCGCCCTCTCCTTCCAGGCCGCCTACGCCGCGCCCTTCATCATGATGAGCCAGAACCGCCAGGCCGATATCGACCGGCGCGAAGCCAAAAGCGACTACAACATCAACATCAAAGCCGAGCTGGAGATCGAACTCCTACACGAAAAAATCGACAAACTCCGCGAAGACGAAATCGGCCGCCTCATCAGCCTCGTCGAAACCCTCTCCCTCAAACTCGCCGACCTCGCGGGCAGGACGGCATAGGCGGGGGCGTTCCAGAATGTGGCTATGTTGTATCAGGGAAAAGTGCATTGGACCGGCCCGGCTCCCGAACTGCTGACCAGCAGCGATCCGGTGGTGGACCAGTTCACCCATGGCCGGGCCGTGGGGCCTATAAAGATGGCGCTGCGGCGGTAGGTTGCCGCAAATAAGCGGCGAAAGATGGTGCCAATTTACGGTTGGCATAGCCGCTCAGATGGTCGGCATCGAAGAACAGCGGTTTTGTGCCGTCATAAGCCGAGCAGATTTGGCCAGGGCAGAGCAGAGGTAGGGGATCCCAGATTTCGATGGCCGGAATGGCGGTCTGCAATTGCGCGAAGCCTTGCAGCACGGGGGCGCGCAGGGATTCGATGGCAGCGCGAGGGATGGTGCTGCCGCCGGCGCAGATGGGGTTGGTGCGGTTGAACCAGTCAGCGCAGCGGAAGGTAGGCGCCGGGAATATGGGGGTGGGGGCTTCCAGCACGATGGTTACATTATTGGCGGCGAATTGGCGCAGCAAGGGCAAAGCGGCGGCGATTTCCGCGCTGCGGATTGGGGCGGCGGCGTTGGCTTGGGCTTGTACGGCGGCCAGGCTGGCGAGGGTGAACTGGTCGGCGAGGCGGGGGATACGCAGGGCCGGGAGGAAGAGGATATCGCCGGGCCGGGCTTTGGTCAGGATGTCCTGCAGGGCGGCGGTGCTGATGGTGGTGCAGGCTGGGGTGGGGGGGAAGAGCAGGCTCAGGAAACTGCAACCGCCGGCGCTGTATTCATAGACATCGGCGCCGTGGTCCAGGGCCAGCAGTTTGGCCATGGCGTTATAGGCGGCGGCGTGGGAGTCGCCGGCGATGAAGATGCGCGGGCCAGGGGCGCAGCGGGTGCCCTGGTAACGGAAGACGGTCATACCCGGGATTTTGAAGCGCGATTGTTTGAGGCCGCAGGCGGTGTTTTGTTGCGGGGGCAGCCGGTCTGGATACCAGTCCGGCGCGTGGCGCGTGACGGTGGAGAGGGAGAGCTGCGGTTGCAGCCCCCAGGTGAGAGAGGCCAGGGCCGAACCGAGGCCCAGTGCTGCCAGCCCGATGAGGATGGGCACATAGCGCGGGGCGCGCAATCTGGGCAGCAGGCGGCGCGGCGGGGTCTCGATGAGGTGGTAAGAGAGACTCGAGAGGGCGAAGACCAAAGCGAGGGCACAACAATATTCGGGCCAGCATTGCAGCCCGGTGGTCCAGCGGAAAAGGACGAAGACCGGCCAGTGCCAGAGGTAGAGGGAGTAGGAGATGCGGCCGAGATAGAGGGCCGGTGTTGTCTCCAGGATGCGGCGCAGGAGGCTGGGTGCCTCACCGGAGAGACAGAGCAGCAGGCCGGCGGTGCCGAGCACCGGCAGCAGCCCGCCGGGATACGGGGTTGAGGCGGGGGTGGTGAAGATGAGGCCGGCAGCGAGGAGGGCGAGTGACGCCCAAGCGCCGGGGATGCGTATGATGCCGGGTAGTGAGCGGAGGTTCAGTGTGCGCGTTTGCACCAGCAACATGCCCGCAGCCAGCTCCCAGAAACGGCTGGTGAGCATGTAGAAGGCGTGAGTCTGGTCCACGATGTGCAGATGCCAGGCCCAGACCAAAGAGAGCGCCAGCCCGGCGGCGGCCAGTCCCATGGCGAGGTGGCGGCGGTCATTCAGCCAGAGAATGAAGAACCAGGGGAAGAGGAGGTAGAATTGCTCCTCCACGCCGAGCGACCATGTATGGGTAAAAGGGTTATAGTCGACGCGCGGCGAAAAATAATCATTATCCGAGCCCGCTAGCGTGAAATTCGAGAGGCCGAAGAAGGCCTGGGTGCTGGTTTGATGAACCGTGCCGCTGAGCCAGGAATAGGGGATGAACAGCACCGCGGCGATTGTGGTGACAAGCAGGCAGGCGATGAGCGCCGGGGCGATGCGAAACAGCCGACGGGCGTAGAAATAGCCCAGGAAAGGCAGGATGGGCGTGCTGGCTTGCCCGGCCATGGACAGGCTGACGACATAGCCAGAGAGGACGAAGAAGGTATCGACGCCGGTAAAGCCGCCCGGCAACCAGGCCCCATGCAGATGGTAGATGATGACGGAGAGTACGGCGATGGCGCGCAGGCCATCGATGAACGGGACGTGCCGTACTGGGACAGGCGGGGAGGACACGGATTAGAGCTCGGCGGCGAGCCGCTTGAAGGAGCCGTCGTCGAAGTCGCGGGGGATGATGTGGATGGGGCAGGCGGCGAAGCGTTCCAGTGTGGCGGCAATTTCTTCGGCCAGCACGGGGGCGTTCGGGCTTTCGTTGAGGACGATGGCGGCAATTTTGATGCCCTGGGCGGAGAGGAGGGTGCCGGCGGTGATGATGTGGCTGAGTGTGCCGAGGTAGGTGCCACCGACGAGGATGACGGGGATGTCGAGGGCGGCGATCCAGTCTGTGACCAGGTCTTCATCGTTGAGCGGGACGGCGACGCCGCCGATGCCTTCGATGAAGAGTGTGCCGCGGGCGGCGGCGATGGCGGCTTCGCAGAAGGTGACGACGTCTTTCAGGACGATGCGTTTACCTTCGCGGGCGGCTGCCATGTCTGGCGAGAGGGGGGCGGCGAAGCGCCAGGGGCTGATGGTGGCGATGTTGCGCGGGTTATTGGGGCGGTTCATCGCATCCAGCAACACGGAGGGGTCCGACTGTGGGGCTGAATCGTCGTCGTAGCCGGTGAGGACCGGCTTTACGGCGGCGAATTCGCGCTTGAGCTCACGCCCGGCGCGGATGAGGCCTGCAATGGTGTGGGTCTTCCCGATATCTGTGCCAGTCGCGGTAATAAAATAACTTGTCATGATCCACTCTTTCGTCCTTTGAAGCACGGGATTAGATTGACCTCAATCGACTTGTGGAGTTTTCGGTGCCAGATAGCAGTATTGTGACAAAAATGCGTTGGAGCAGGGCAGATGTGGCCGCTTTATTGGCGCTGCCGTTTCCAGAGCTGCTTTTTCGGGCACAATCTGTGCATCGTGAGCATTTTGACCCCACGCGAATCCAGATATCCACACTGCTTTCGATCAAAACCGGTGGGTGCCCGGAGGATTGCGGCTATTGCCCGCAGGCGGCGGGGTATGAGACCGGAACGAAAGCCGGGAAGCTGATGGCGGTGGAGGCCGTGCTGGTTGAGGCGCGGGCGGCCAAGGAAAAAGGGGCGGCGCGGTTCTGCATGGGGGCTGCCTGGCGTAGCCCCAAGGAGCATGATCTGGACGCTGTGTGCGGGATGATAGAGGGCGTGAAGGCGCTGGGGCTGGAGACCTGCGTGACGTTGGGCATGCTGAGCGGGCCGCAGACCGCCCGGCTGAAGGAGGCGGGATTGGATTATTACAACCATAACCTCGACACCTCGCCTGAGTATTATGGGAAGGTGATTTCCACGCGGACGTATCAGGACCGGCTGGATACGCTCAGCCATGTGCGCGATGCCGGCATCAACGTGTGCTGCGGCGGAATCGTCGGCATGGGCGAGGATGAGAGCGACCGGGCGGGGTTGATTGCCACGCTGGCGAGCCTGCCGGAGCCGCCTGAGTCTGTGCCGATCAATGCGCTGGTGGCGGTGGAGGGTACGCCGCTGGCTAATGCTGAGCCGATCGATGCGATTGATTTCGTCAGGGTGATTGCGGCGGCGCGGATTACCATGCCGAAGAGCTATGTGCGGCTCTCGGCCGGGCGTGAGGCGATGAGCGATGAGGCGCAGGCTTTGTGCTTTATGGCTGGGGCGAATTCGATTTTCCATGGTGAGAAATTGCTCACCACGAAGAATGCGACGGTGAACCATGATGAGGCATTGTTTGCTAAGCTTGGTTTGAAGGCTGAGCAGTAAAGCAGCCGCTTTTTGAAAAAAGCGGCACCAAAAACTTTTATAACTTGGGCCAGAGGTTGTGACTCCATGGGGCGCCTCCCCGTGGAGTCAGGGGCTGTGGCTCGGAGAGCAAAAAATGCCTTGGCTTGAAGAGGGCTGGCGGCACGTCTGGTTGCCCTATGCGCAGATGCAGACTGCACCTTTACCTTTGCCGGCGGTGCGAACTGAAGGAAGTAGAATCCATCTGGCGGATGGGCGGGTGCTGGTGGATGGTATCGCCAGTTGGTGGACGGCGTGCCACGGCTATAACCATCCGCATATTGTGCAGGCGGTGACGGCGCAGTTGCAGGCGATGCCGCATGTGATGTTCGGCGGGTTGGCGCATGAGCCGGCGTATCGGCTGGCGACCAGGCTGGCGGCGCTGATGCCGGGCTCGCTGAATCGGGTGTTCTACTCTGATTCGGGCTCTGTAGCTGTGGAAGTGGCCATTAAGATGGCGGTGCAGGCGCGGCTGAACCAGGGCGAGCGCGGCCGAACCAAGGTGCTGGCGTTTCTGGGCGGGTATCATGGTGATACCTTCGGCACCATGGCAATTTGCGACCCGGAGGAGGGGATGCATTCGCTGTTTGCCGGGCTGTTGCAGGAGCATCCTGTGATTGCGTTGCCGCGAGATGAGGCAAGCATTGCGGCGTTTGAGCTGTTTCTGGAGGAGCATGCGGGCAGCTTGGCGGCGATTATCGTGGAGCCGCTGGTGCAGGGCGCGGGGGGCATGGTGTTTCATGCGCCGGAGGTGCTGCAAAGGCTGCGCCGGGCGGCGGACCATTATGGGCTGGTGCTGATCTTTGATGAGATTTTCACAGGGTTTGGCCGCACGGGCACGATGTTTGCGTTTGAGCAGGCGGGGGTGGTGCCTGATATCGTGACACTCTCGAAAGCGCTGACGGGCGGTACCTGCCCGCTGGCGGTGACGATTGCGACGGATGAATTGTTCGCGGCGTTTCTGTCGGATAGTCCGGATACATCGCTGATGCATGGACCGACGTTTATGGCCAATGCGCTGGGTTGTGCCGCGGCCAATGCCGGGTTGGATTTGTTTGAGCGCGAGCCACGGCTGGAGCAGGTGGCGGCGATATCGGCGCAGTTGGCGCGCGAGCTGGCGCCGTGCCGGGAGTTGCCGGGCGTGCGGGATGTGCGGGTGCTGGGGGCGATTGGTGTGGTGCAGTTGGAGCGAATTGAAAACCCGGCTGCCTTGCGCATGGCGCTGGTGGAGAAGGGGGTTTGGGTGCGGCCGTTTCGCGATATTTTATATCTGACGCCGGCGTTGACGATTGCTGCGGAAGAACTCTCGGCGCTGACGGGCGCGATATTTTCGGTACTGGCTGCCGCTTGACCTAGCTTAAGCGCCGGCGCAACCTGTGGCTGAAAAAATGCCACGCCCTGCACATGAAATTTTACGCCCTGACTGCCCGGTGAAGCCGGCATGGGGCGTATTCGATGCCGGCTGGTATGTGCACCATTATGCCGACGCGCGGGCGGTGTGCGCGGGCAACGGGGCCGAGGCGGCGCTGCAGTATTACCTGCGTGTGGGTGCCAGGCTGGGGCATAGTCCGAGCCCGTTATTTGACGAGCTGTTTTACCTCGCCCGCAATCCGGATATCGCCGAGCTGGTGCGCGAAGGGTGTTATGCCTCGGGCTTCGATCATTTCTGCCAGCATGGGCATCGCGGGGCCTCGCCGCATTGGTTGTTTGATGATGCGCGCTATGCCGATCTGCATGATGACATGACGCTGGAAAATCTGGATCTGAACTATTTCTACGGACGTTACGATCATTATCTGAAAGCGGGCCAGCGCGAGAAGCGGACGGGGCATTATCTGTTCGATGCCATCTTTTACCAGGAGAGGGCGCTGGAGGCGGGGGTGACACCTGCCGAGATCGAGATGCTGGGGCCTTATGTGCATTTTTTGGCCAGGCTGGGCATGGGGTTTGATGAGATCGCGCCCTCGATCTATTTCGATCCGGGCTGGTATGCGGAGCATCATCCGGGGGCCAAGGCCGAGGTGCTGCGGGGGCGTTATGCCGGGGCCATTCATCATTACCTGACCAATGAGCGGCCGGCGGATTTTGATCCGGTGCCGCAATTCTCCGAGAGTTTTTACCGCTACCGGTACCCGGATATTGCCGCGGCGGTGGAGGCCGGGCTGTTCCGCAATACGTATCAGCAGTTTGTGCAATATGGCTGTTTTGAATTGCGCCAGCCGGGGCCGGATGTGGATCTGGTATATTACCGCGATATGAACGGCCGGGTGCGGCATGATTTGAACGAGGGTAAGGTGCGCGATGCGTTTGCGCATTTGCGGTTGATCGGCCTAGTGGGAAATTTGCCGCATTGCCCACCGGATGCGCGGCCGGTGCTGGATGAAGCTGCGGCACGCAACGCCTTCGTGGCCAAGGCGCGTGCGGATTTGGCGTTGTTCGCGCGGCAGAAATTGGATTTTACATGTGCGGGCGTGCCGGTGCTCAGTGCCATACTGGTGGTGTATAATAAGTTTGAGCTGACAATGCGGGCATTGGCCTCGCTGCGGCAGAATTATGCCGGGGCGATTGAGCTGGTGGTGGTGGATAATGCCTCCACCGATGATACGCGGCTGCTGGGTGAGTTTGTGCTGGGCGCGAAGATTATTCGGACGGCGCGTAATCTGGGGTTTTTACGTGGGGCAAATCTGGCGCTGGCGCAGGTGAGTGCTGCGGCTTTGTTGTATCTGAACAATGACATTGAGCTGAGTTACGGGGCGGTGGCGCTGGCGCTGCGGCAGTTGGACGGGGCGGCTGATGTCGGCGCGGTGGGCGGAAAAATAATCCGCAGCAATGGAAAATTGCAGGAGGCGGGTTCGATTTTATGGAATGAGGGTACGGCGCTGGGCTATATGCGCGATGCCTCGCCGCTGGTGCCGGAAGCCAATTTTGTCCGGGATGTGGATTTTTGTTCGGCTGTGTTTCTGCTGTGCCGTACAGCACTTGTGCGTGAGCTTGGTGGGTTTGATGAGGGGTTTGCACCGGCCTATTACGAGGATGTGGATCTATGCGTGCGTATGATCCAGGCCGGGTACAGGGTGGTGTATGACCCGGCGGTGTGCCTGACGCATCTGGAATTCGGCAGTGCCAGCACGGCCGAGGCGTCCATGGCGTTGATGCGGCGTGGGCGGCGGATTTTTCAGAAAAAACATGAGGGGTTTTTGCAAGGACAGCATGCGCCACACAGCGCCATGGTGGCGGCGCGTGAGCGGGGCGGGCGGAAGCGCGTGTTGTTTATCGAGGATACGGTGCCGTTGCGCCGGCTGGGCTCGGGCTTTGTGCGCTCGAATGATGTTGTGCACGCGATTGCGGCGGCGGGGTATGGCGTAGACGTGTTTCCGCTGAATGGCGCGCCGTATGATGTGATGAGCCTGTACGGTGAATTACCGGAGGGAGCTGAGGTTCTGGCGGACCGGAATTTTGATGATCTGCCGGCGTTTTTACAGGAACGGCAAGGGCTTTACGATATCATCTGGGTGGCGCGGACGCATAATTTGTCGCGCGTGCTGCCGCTGTTGGCGGGGCTGAAGAAGGTGCGGCTGGTGCTGGATACGGAGGCCGTGACGGCGCCGCGCGCGGCGATGCAGGCGGCGTTACGTGGCGAAACCTTCGATGCGAAGGAGGCACTGGCGGCGGAATGCGCGGTGGCGCGTAAGGCGCATACGGTGCTGGCGGTGAATGCGGCCGAGGCGGCGCTGCTGCGCAAGGGGCGGGTAAAAAACGTATCAGTCCTGGGCACGGCGCGCGTGGTGACGCCAACCCCGGCCGGGGTTGGCGCGAGGGCGGGGCTGCTGTTTGTGGGGGCGGTGCATGAGGCGGGGAGCCCGAACCATGATGCGCTGGTGTATTACGTGGAACAAATTTTGCCTGCACTGGCCAAGATATTTGGTAAGCCACCGCTGCTGCATGTGGTGGGGCATACCGCGCCGGGTGTGGATTTGAATGCGCTTGCGCGGCATAAATATGTGCGGCTGCATGGCGAAATGGCGGATGTGACGTCGCTGTATAATGAGGCACGGCTGTTCGTAGCACCTACGCGGTTTGCGGCAGGCACGCCGTATAAGATTTACGAGGCGGCGGCGCATGGGCTGCCCTGTGTGGCGAGTACGCTGCTGGCCGGGCAGTTGGGCTGGGGGGCGGCGGAAATACTGGCGGCGCCTGCGGATGATCCAGCTCTGTTTGCGCAGGCGATTGCGTATTTGTATCGGGATGAGGGGCTATGGGGGCGGTTGCGGGAGGGGGCGCTGGCGCGGATTGGGGCGGAGCATCGGGTGGGGGATTTTTGCGCGGCCGTGGCTGGGATTTTGAGAGGTTACCCCGATGTTCCAAGGGGAACGTCGGGGCCTGACAAGTAAGCGGCTACTTTTTCTTCAAGCCTGCCTTTGCAAAGTAGCCTGTTTGGGCATGCGGTGGCGGTAGCGTAAAGCCTCGGCAACGTGCTGCTGCTGGATGTGCTCCTGCCGGTCTAAATCCGCAATGCTGCGGGCGACGCGTAAGCTGCGGGTAAACCCGCGCGCGGAGAGGCGCAGTTTGGTCGCGGCCATCTCCAGAAAATCCTTGGCCTTGTCATCGATGAGGAACATGTCAGGCGCCATCTCGGCATTCGTCCAGGGGCCGTCCTTACCACCGCGATGCTGCTGGCGGGCGCGGGCCTCCGCCACGCGTGCGGCAACCTTGGCGCTGGTCTCGCCCAAAGGCAGCCAAGTGAGGTCGTAGGCATTGACGGGGATGATGTCGATGACGAGATCCATACGGTCCAGCAGCGGGCCGGAGAGTTTGGATTGGTAATCCTCACCGCAGCGCGGCGCACGGCCGCAGGCGCGGGCGGCGTCATCCAGGTAACCGCAGCGGCAGGGGTTCATGGCACCCACGAGCTGGAAGCGGGCGGGGTAGGTGATGTGCGCGCTCGCACGGGACACGGTGGTGTGGCCGGCTTCCATGGGCTGTCGCAAAGCTTCCAGCGTGGCGCGGGGGAATTCGGGCATCTCGTCCAGGAACAGCACGCCGCGATGCGCTAGCGAGACCTCGCCGGGCTTGGCGCGGTTGCCGCCGCCGGCGATGGCGGCTTGGGATGCGGAATGATGCGGCTCGCGGAAGGGAGGACGAGTGACGAGCCGGCCGTCGGACAGCATGCCGGCGACGGAATGGACCATGCTGACTTCCAGCGCCTCGCGCGGGGAGAGGTCTGGCAGCAGGCCGGGCATACGCGCGGCGAGCATGGATTTGCCGCCGCCGGGCGGGCCGATGAGGAGCAGGTTATGGGCACCTGCTGCGGCGACTTCCAAGGCGCGGCGGCCGGATTCCAGGCCGCGTATGTCGCCGAGGTCGAGATATTTGGCACCTGCCCCCAGCTCGCCGGGGGGTGGGGCGGAAATGAGCTGCGTGCCGCGGAAATGGTTGATGAGGCAGAGTAGGTCGGGCGCGGCGAGCACGGTGAGATCGCCGGCCCAGCTTGCTTCCGCACCTTGGGATTCAGGGCAGATAAGGCCGAGGTTACGCGAGGCGGCGGCAATGGCGGCGGGGAGGACGCCCGCGACCTGGTTGATGCGGCCGTCGAGCGAGAGCTCGCCCAGGGCGGCGAATTCGGCGAGGTCTTCACGGGGGAGAATGTCCATGGCGGCGAGGACGGCCAGCGCGATGGGCAGGTCGAAATGGCTGCCTTCCTTCTGCATGTCCGCGGGGGCGAGGTTTACGAGGACGCGTTTAGGGGGGAGGGCCAACCCCATGGCGGTGAGTGCGGCGCGGACGCGCTCGCGGGCTTCGCCCACGGCTTTGTCGGGTAAGCCGACGACGAGGAAATTGGGCAGGCCGGCGGCGATTTGCACCTGCACTTCGACACGCTGGGCGTCGATGCCGGCGAAGGCGAAGGAGTTGACGCGAGCGATGGACATAAAACACCCGTTAAGATTGTGTTCACGTTACGTATGGGCGGGATGATTGTCCAGGCTGCGGGCTTTTTGTCTCCGCATTGTGATGAGCGTTGCGATTTTCACCCCGTGCTGGTTGTAACCATATTTTGTCCATGGATATTATGGTATTTAATAAGGGGCGTTGGGGAGAGATTATATGCGTTGGACGAGGCGAGAGATGCTTGGCGCGCTAGCGATTGGCTTACCCGCTACTGCTGCCTGCGCGGGCGCGAAAGCGGCGCTTTATTTTTCGGAGACAGATTATTTTCAGCAATCTCCGGGGTGTCCGGGCGGGGTGCTGCAGACCAGTGCGTCCTACGAGCCGGGCTCGTTCGACATCCATAAACTGCTTGCGGGAAACATGATCTGGCAAGGCAGGCTGGTGTATGACAGCCTTGTTTATCTCGATGCTGCGGGTTCACCCACGCCATGGCTTGCCAGAAGCTGGTGGCAGTCTCCGGACCGGCGCGTCTACCGCTTCCATCTGCGCCGGGATGTGACTTTCAGTGATGGCACCAGTTTCAATGCCGCAGCGGTGCAGATCAACTTCGAACGGATAAAGGCGCTTGGGCCGAAATCGCATATTTCAAATGCGTATCTGGGGTCTTATTCTGAAGGCCGCATTGTTGACGAGTTCACTTTCGAGGCACGCTTTGCCACCCCCTACCCCAGCTTCCTGCAGTTTTTGGCACAGACCTGGATGGGGTTCATTTCGCCGCAGCAAATTCAGCACGATCCTGGCAGCATCGCGGCCCAACCGGTCGGGACCGGACCGTTCGTGGTTGCGGACTACAACCCGGGCAAGCAAATCGTCTTCAAACGCCGGCCGGATTATAACTGGTCGCCGGCCTATATCGGCCATAGCGGTGCCGCATATCTGGATGAGGTCATACTGGATGTGATTCCTGACGACACGGCGCGGGCAGACCGGCTGTTGACAGGGCGGCATGGGCTCACGTTTGAAGCCCCCGCAGCAAGTGCCGCTGCGTTTCGCGCTGACAATGGTTTCGTGTTCTCGAATCGCGTCCGGCAGGGTTCCCCGATGCGCAGCCTCTCCTTTAATCCTGCGCGTTTTCCGTTCAGCGATGTACGCATTCGCTCGGCTGCCGCTTTGGCAATCGACCGGGAGGCTATTACCCGTCAGCTCAGTGCGGGGGAATTTCTGCCCAAGAATGACTATCTCGGCACAAACACCCCAGGCTATGATGGCGCGTTCCGGAATGTTCTGGCCTATGACCCGGTGAAAGCGAATGCACTTCTCGATGCCGCAGGCTGGCAGCAGCGCGGCGCGGATGGTATTCGAACCCAGGATGGCCGGCGTTTAAGTGCTGTGCTTGCGACAACCGGCTCTGAAAGAACGCCCCCTGCCTCCGTGGTAATGATGCAATCCGACTTGAGGAAAGCCGGGCTGGAACTGAACCTTCAAGCGGTTGCGCCTGCCGGCCTGCCAAAGCTGATTCAATCCGGCGACTATGATGCACTCACCGGCGGTTGGTGGTCTGCTAATTCGCCGGATGTTCTGTTTCTGCTTTACCATAGCAGCCAGTTTCGGCGTCAGGCGGCGCTGGGCCAGAATACGGCGGCGCTCGCGGACCCGAAACTGGACGCATTATTGCTGCGGGCCTGGCAGACCATAGACCGGCAAGAACGTGCGGCGGTCTATGACGAGGTCCAGGGCCTTCTCACGGCGCTGGTTCCGGTCGTGCCACTGCATGAAAGTCATCATTTATCGGCGCATAGTAAAGACATAAAGGGGATTATCTTTGATACGGTCCATAACACGCCGTTATTAACGGCTGCATGGCTGCAGCCGGTGGCGGCCTAGCTCCGCCTCACCGCAAACGCAGCATTGGCCTGGCAAGTTGGCATCATCTCTATGCGGTTGATGTTCATGTGGCGGGGGAGTGAGATCAGCCAGGCGGCGGTCTCGGCGATGTCTTCCGGGCTGAGCGGGGTGATGCCCTGGTAGACGGCGGCGGCGCGGGCTTCGTCGCCATCGAAACGCACGGTGGAAAATTCGGAGCCGCCGACCATGCCGGGTTCGATGTCGGTGACGCGGATGTTTTTGCCGACGAGATCTGCGCGCAAATTGAGGGAGAATTGCTGTACGAAGGCTTTTGTTCCGCCGTACACATGGCCGCCGGGATAGGGGTAAACGCCTGCGACGGAGCCGAGATTGAGGATGATGCCGTCATCGCGTTCGACCATTTGCGGGAGCACGGCGCGGGTCATGTGCACGAGGCCGGTGATGTTGGTGGCGATCATCGTGTCCCAGTCGGATAGATCCGCATCCCAGGCGGGGGAGAGGCCCAGGGCTAGGCCGGCGTTGTTGATGAGCACGTCGATCTGGCGCCAGGCTTCGGGCAACGCGGCGGGGAAGGTGGCGACGGCGGCTTTATCGGTGACATCGAGCTGCAGGGGGAGGAGGTTTTCGCCCAGCTCGGCGGCCAGGGCGCCCAGGCGCTCGGTGCGTCTACCGGTGGCGATGACGCGGTTTCCGTCAGCCACGAGGCGGCGGGCGAAGGCGGCGCCGAAACCTGCGGTGGCGCCGGTGACCAGAATTGTTTTCATCGCCTTGTTCCTCGTAAGTCTGTTGGAGTGGCTTTACCTCGACTCTGGCCAGCGTGCCACCGGGCGACTGCTAGGTCGGGACATGGCGTAATCGCGGCGGGCGTTCTGGGGTGCTTCTCGGATAGTCTCCGCGTGTCACCATCACCCGGAGATTTTTCATGGACCAGCAACATTATGTCGGCCTCGATGTTTCCCTTGATACAACATCGGTTTGTGTCATCGAC
>JAMFRO010000045.1 GCA_026224825.1 bacterium
TGCTGATTCCGACGAAGCCGCCCAGGGATTCCGAAATATTGTCGCCCATTGATTCCGACATGATGTCGCCCAGGGTTCGGAGCCTCGCTGGCTGAAAATTTTGTGGCATTTACGGCGTGTTGGCGTCAACCTTTCTCTGCCGCTTTGGTTCGTGTTTTGCGCATGCTCTCGCTGGAGAGGTTGAGGCGATGGGCGTTGTGGACGAGGCGATCCAGGATGGCATCTGCATAGGTCGGGTCGCCGATGACGGCATGCCAGTCCTCCACGGGCAGCTGGCTGTTGATGATGGTGGATCGCCTTCCATAGCGTTCTTCGAGGATCTCAAGGAGATCATGGCGGGCCTGGGCGTCGAGCGGCTCCAGGCCCCAGTCGTCCAGGATCAGCAGTTGCACATTGCCGAGCGTGCGGCTGATGCGATTATACCGCCCGTCGCCGCGGGCCAGCGCCAGCTCGCCGAAGAGTTTGGGCACGCGCTGGTAAAGCACGGAGCGGTTGTCACGGCAGGATTTATGGCCGAGTGCGCAGGCCAACCAACTTTTGCCGACCCCGGTGGGGCCGTTGATCACCAGGTTTTCGTGCGCGTCGATCCAGTCGCCCGCGACGAGTTTCTGGAAGAGCGGGCGATCGAGACCGCGTGCGGCGCGGTAATCGACATCCTCGACCAGCGCCTGCTGGCGCAGCTTGGCATGGCGCAGCCTGGCGGCGAGTTTTTTGTCGCTGCGATAGGCTATCTCCCGGCCGAGTAGCAGGGCCAACCATTCCGGGTGGGTCAGCGCGCCGGCCTGGGCTGAGTCTTCTGTTTCGATGAACGCCTTGGCCATACCGAACAGCGCTAATTGGTTGAGCTGGTCGTAAGTGGGATGGGTGAGCACGATGGTGATCCTTTCAATGGTAATAGCGTGAACCTCGAATGTTGCGATGTTGGAGCGCCAGTCCGTCCTCGGCCCGCTTAGGTGCGGCCTGATGATCGAGGTTGTTGTCGAGGATGGATTTGACGGAGCCGAAGGTGCGGGCACCGATCTCCAGCGCCCTGGCGGCCGCGGCCTCTACGCGTTCCTGGCCAAAGGCTTTGACCAGCCGGACGATCCCAAGGCAGGCCCTGAACCCTTGTTCTGGGTGAGAACGTTCCTCCAGGATCAACGCGCACAAGGCGGCGGCAGATGGGCCGATCGCCGCGGCATCGCGCCGGATGCGCTCGATGGTCCAGCCGGCATAGCGGCGGTGGCTGGCGGGCATGTGCTCGGGCACGGTGGTGTGCTTGCCATTGCCGCTGCCCCGCATATGCGCTGCCACCCGCTCGCCTCTCACAAAAATCTCAACGATCCTGGCGGTCAGCCGGGCCTCGACCTGCTCCTTCGCAAACCGGTGCGGCACGCTGTAATAATGCCGTTCGACATCGACATGATAATCGATGCCGACCCGGCGGATGCGCCATTCGGCAAACACGTAGGGTTCCATAGGCAACGGTTTGAGCGCCGGCCGGTCCAGCTCTTCGAGCAGATGGCGCCGGGTCACGCCCAACCGGCGGATGGGAAGCTCGTCGTTGACCCGGACCAGCAGGCCGCGGATCGCCGCGTTCAATTCCTCCAGGCTGTAGAAACGCTGGTGGCGCAGTCGGCCCA
>JAMFRO010000046.1 GCA_026224825.1 bacterium
AACTCCGCGCCAAATACCCAGGCTCCGATTGGCCTGATGAGGTGATCGAAGCCGGCGAAGCCTATTTCATCCCCTCCGGCCATGTGCTGGTCTATGAAGAGCCCAGCCGTATTCTGGAGCTGAACCCCGCGCATGCTTTGCAGATGTGCATGGATGCAATGCAGAAAGCGCTTTCCAACCCGGAAAACATGCCGAAAACAGACCTGTAAACGGTGCGCGATAGGGAAGCCATGCTCACCATCCACCATCTTGGCATGTCGCAATCGGAGCGCATCGTCTGGCTGTGCGAGGAGCTCGACCTTCCCTATCAATTGCAGCGCTATGAGCGCAGGCGCATCACCCGCCTGGCCCCGTCGGAATATCTTGCCCTGCATCCCATGGGCCTCCCCCCGGCTGTCAATTCGATGGGATGATTTTGGCCTTTCCCTTCGCCACCATGCGCCACTTCATCAAAGCAAAACTGGATGATTTTCCCAACATCCGTGCCTGGCTTGCCCGCATCGGCGCCCGCCCGGCCTATCAACGCGCCATGCATGCGGCCGATCCGGGGTTACAGCGTTAGATGACGCAAAATATCATCCTCGTACACGGTGCCTTCCACACCGGCGCCTGCTGGTATTTGTTGAAGCCTTTGCTGGAGCGCGATGGTTTCACGGTGCACACACCAACCCTGCCAGGCCAGAAAGGCAATCCGCGCCACCCGCTGCTGGTCAGCCTGAAATCATATGCGGACCACATCATCAATACCGCCGCGGCCGTGGATGGCCCTTCCATCCTGCTCGGCCATTCCCTGGCCGGCTTTTCCATTTCCGCCGCCGCAGAGCGCCGGCAGGATCTTTTCTCAAGACTGATCTACCTCACCGCCGCCATCCCGAAATTGGGCCGCTCCACGTTGCGCGACGCCGCCCCGTCCGGCCCCTCACAGGCGCCGAAAATGAAATTGGGCCTAAGCGCAACATTCCCGCAGGCGCATGCGGATGATTTTATGTATCACCTCTGCCCGCCCGATGTTCAGGCGAGAGCCAGACAGCTCCTCTCACCGCAGCCGCTGCGCCCCATGCTGGGCAGCGTCAAATCGACGCCGGAAAATCTCGGAGCAATCGAGAAACATTTTGTCGAATGCCTGCATGACCGGGTGATGCCGATAGACCAGCAGCGAATCCAACAAAGCCACCTGGACTTCGCCAGCGTCCAGACCCTCGACACGGATCATGCGCCCTTTTTCTCCGCCCCTCAGGCCCTCGCAGACGCCATCAAACGTGCCGCGGATCTTGGCTCTCCAGCCTTGCCGACACAAACCCGCACATCGCCATGAATGTCTCCTCGGCCCCCGGCAAAGCTCTGCTGCGCGTCACCGCGACATGCTCCATGCCGGGGATCAGGCTGAGTATGGAAACCACGCCTGCATGATGCAAAAGTTCGTGAAAGTGCATTGCATCATCGGCGAGCACCTCGCCCGCCCCGGCACTTATAAAACTAGGCGGAAAATCCAAAGGATTTGCAAATATAGGCGAGGCCAGCGGCTCCTGCGGCGCATGACCCTGCAAATAGAGCGCCGCCGCCTCCTGCGCGGAAGCAGATGAGAATAGCGGATCGGTCTGCGCATTCATCTGGTAACATCGGCTCGTCACGGTAAGGTCCAGCCACGCAGAGAGCAGAACGAGCCCGGCCAGCGATATCCCCGCCGCCGCGGCAGCCTGTGCCAGCCCCGCCGCTAGACCGCCACCCGCGGAATCGCCCGAAAAGATGACGGGCCCGCGCACCTGCTCCCGAATTGCCGCAAGCACTGCCCAGCCATCATTTAGCGCCGCGGGAAACGGGTGCTCAGGCGCCAGCCGGTAGGCCGGGCAAAAAACCGTGACATTGCATCGCGCAGCAAGCGCCTGGGCAAAACCAGCAACCTGTTCCGGGCAGCCGATACGGAAGGCCCCGCCATGCATATGCAGCACCGCCCCGTACGGC
>JAMFRO010000047.1 GCA_026224825.1 bacterium
AGTACAAACCAAACGTATACAGTTTGTATGGGGGTCGCAAGTAGCTCGTAGGGCTAAAGAAACTGGGACATCAACTACAAGGAAAATATAATGTAGTTGATGTCCCACTTCTGTGATTCGTTCGCTTGTCCTCCGCGCTCCCTCGCACGCTCGCTCGCCCATCGTCCCTATTGTCCAACCTTAGAATCCAGGCTGCCTTCCTCCTCTCAGTGACGGTCGCTGCGCTCCCTCTTGAATGGGCGAGTACCGCCCCCCAACTTCGTTGGGTCCCCTAGCATTCCACATTCTCATCCTCGTTGAATTTTAACGCATTTTTCCATGTATTCATCTCGAAATCTTATTTTTCGAAAAAACTCATACTCACTTTTTTTTCAAGCTTTTCATCAATAATCACTTATGTTCACTAAACCATCTTCTGAATATACCCATACTTATATTTCCGAACAACTATTAGCTTTTCACATCATCATGAAACCCCGATTTTTCTCCATCTATCCCCAGCTTATCTAAGCTGCACCTCCTCATCTGCCCTCTCCACCAATCCTTTCGTGTTCTGGGGTGCCCCCCCCCCCCTCGCTTACGCTCAACGCCCGCTCCCGCTCACATACAATACACACCTCACCCACCTTTTACCTTCTCAACTACATCAATCCAATCACATGTTTCTACGTTTCCAAAACCACCTCTCATTTCTCATCTACTCCTCTTCCTTATATCCTCTGTCTCTTCGGAACCCCTCTCCTAAACCTCACGCTTTCTATCATTTGTTACTCATTTACATCAATCTTTCTACCACCCTTACCGTCATTCACCTCCTCACCTCGTTCTCTTCCTTCTGGCACCGCCTCAACGGCCACCTCTCGCTCCACTTCTACCATTCTGCCGTCGACATTCTCCATCACCACTTCCCAGTCGGCACCATCTCTGAAAAACTCGGCGACAACCTCGCCCGTCTCCATCAAACACTTTTTTGCCGCATCGTCCCTCACGCGACACACAACGTGACCACAATCATCTTCTTCCTTACTCTCCTCTCTTTCCTTTCTTGTCAGCACCTCTTCTCTTCCCCCTTTAGAAGACCCCTCTTTTCATTCCGTCCGCCACTCACCTTGCTCTCGCAATAATCAATTCTCGCCTCAAGTACTTCGGCCGCGTCCTCATCACCCCATCGTCTCCCCACGATGTCAACTTCTCATACCAATGCCACTCCGATGGCTCCACGACCACCCAGTCGTCCGGCTTCTCCGCCTCTCCATCATACTCCAACCGTCTCCGTCTTGCTTTCCTATCCTAATCGTCCATTAGCTCTCCATGTAACCATCATCGTATCACTCACCATTCCACCAGGAATAGACCCAAAAGAGTTCTCTCAAAGGGCTCTCCAATAAAAAAGGATTCCAAAAGGAATCCAAAATGAATACAAGTGAATGCGAAAGAAGTATCGATTCAAAGTGGGCGGCAGCCCAACTATATAGCTGCTGCAAGTTCCCAATGTGGTCAAGCGAGCCCCGCTTCACGCGGACGGCCTTACATGTACGGGTTTACGTACAAGGATTTACATCTACGGGTGCATGAAGAGCACGTGAAGGTTCGCGTAGAGAGCGAATCAGAAAGTGGTCCATCAACATGATGGACCACCGGTCCAGTACAAAC
>JAMFRO010000048.1 GCA_026224825.1 bacterium
ATTGCGCCAGATTGCTGGCATTCACCGTATAAAGCTTTGCGTCGTTGAGAAAGTCCGGGTGTGCCACGTCGATCGTTTGATCTGGTGTCGTGGCTGGCAGGACGTAGCCACCGGTCCATGCGGGGATCGAGCCGTCGGCATTGCCGGCGCGTTCCGCTCCATATGGTGTCAGGGTGGTGGTCAACAGTGTCGGGTCGGGCGCGGCTGACTGGGCCCGTGCTGGTCGTGAGAGGGCGACAGTTGCAAGGCTGGTGCTTGCGAGAAGGCCAAAATCGCGTCTTTTCATTGTTTTGTTTCCTTAATTCTTATCTTGGCTTATGGCTCGAACGCTGCGTTTAGAACGTGTGCTGCAGGTTCAGTGAGACATAGGAACGGTCCGAGGCATTGGCCGAAATATGCGGCACGCCCGGGTTGCTGCCTGCACGGCCGAAATAAGCCACGTAGTTCAGCGATGCATTCCAGGATTCGCGATAGGTGGCCACGACGCTGGCGGTCACCGTGCCGGTGCCGTTGTTCATCGTGGTATCCATCTGCGAGTTGCCAAGGAAATTATACGTGACCGAGACGGGGAACTGCAGTTCGAGGTTCGGCAGAACTTCGAAGAACGCCGGCTCGACCTCGAGGTCGAATGCGGAGGCGGCGCGGGTGCGGCCCGGTGCGAGCAGGTTGGCGTTGCGCGTCACGTGGAACACATCCACATACTCGATTTCGCCGATCATTGTGATTCCGCCCGGATCGAATTTCAGCGCCGGCGAACCATAGATGAACGAGGTCATCGCCGTGGTCGTGTCGCCAACCGGGTAAAGCGGGTCGTTATTGGCATTGCCCATATTGCCGGGCGTCTGCGTGCCGGCGGCGGTGGAGCCGACCAGCGGCATGTGCGTGCGCATGCTGATTTCGCCGGCAATGTTCGTGGCGCCGACGGTGCTGGAAAGGCTAGTGCCGTACAACCAGATGTCACGCGCATAGACTGCCGTGTAATTGCCGACCGCGAAACCGCCCGGCGTCGTCGAGAAGCCGTTGGGGGCATTGATGTAAACGTTCGGCGTCTTGGCATCGTAACGCAGGCCGAAGATACCAACGTCGTAGTTACCGTACTGAGCCTGCACGGACAGACCGAACTGGCCGTTCTGCGACGGCGGGGTAAGATCCTTGGTGCGCATCAGGTAGAAATTGGTGGAGGACGGCGCGGTGGCGATGAGGCGGTAGCCGCCGGGGCCGATGACATCCGAGGTGCTGAAATATGAGCCGACGCCGTTGAGGGCGTAGGGTTCCCACTGGTACTGATAGTAGCCCTGGATGGTGTAGGTGGAGTTCGGCTGAAAGGTCGCAACGATCTGGCCCACGGGCAGGAAGATCTGCTGGGTCTGGGCGTTGACGAGCTGGGAGGCTGCGACCACGTCGATCGGCGCCTGGCCGCCGGCGATGCCGTTGGTGCCGAAGAACAGCGACTGGCCCCAGAATAAGGTCTGCTGACCGGCTTTCAATGTCACCTGCTGACCGCCGAAATTCCAGCTGTCATACACGAAGGCATCGAGCAGGCGGCCGTTCTGGCCGTTCGCGGTGCGGGTTTCATCCGCGAAGCTGGTCTGCGAGCTGGTGATCGGGTTGACCGAGTTGGGCTGGTTGTTCTGGTTGCCCTGCAGATACACGGTGTTGAGGAAGTACTCACCGGAGAAATGCATGCCGAAGGTTTGATCTTTGATGTCCAAAACGGGGAGGACTTCGAAAAGATTGGTGACCAGGCCGTGGCGGAAGTTGGCGTCGCCATCATTGCCGTTGGCATTGTTGGTGCCGGAGACCAGCACCTGGCTGGGCTTACCCACGCGCAACGCGCCGGTATAGGAGGCGGTGATGTTCAGGTTGATCTCGACATTATTGCCATGCGAGCTGCCATCATACAGCTGAAACGCATGCGCCGCAGGTGCTGCCGCCAGCACTGCGGGGAGACTGAGCCCCAGGTTGCGTAATTGGCGAGAGGTAGGGAGATTGCCTCGCTTGCTTCTGCAATCATCATTGTTTTTCTTGATCATAAGATATTCCCCTGTTGCTTATTTAGTTATTCCGAACCCATGAGGCCCCGAGCAAAGCATCCGGTAGTGGCGAGACGTTATTCCCTCGCTTTAACGTGCCGGTCACGTCGTCCCTCGACATACATCTCGCTCGCCTTCAGCTGACGAGGTTCCCTTTCATTTCCGTGGTAAATTGATGCGGGCGGTGGAGCTCTCGGGCAAATCTTGTGAGGGTTTGATCGTCCCCGCGATTGAATGGAGCCAGTGTTTTGCCCGCATTGGATGTTGCCGCAGAGCAACAGCCATACCTACTAACCGAGGGGATACTTCACGCTGGGACAAAAAGCGGAAAAGGATCCTGCTGGCCTCGCCTGACATGGACACGCATCCCGCTCTGTACGTCATCGGCCGCGATACCGACAATGCGGGTATGGAAATAAGGGCCTGCGTCGAGCCGCAGCACTGCCAGTGCATAGGGAACTTCCGCGGCTAATTCCTTCGCATAGGCGCGATGGAATATCGTGAAAGTATCGACCACGCCTGAGGCCGAAACCTCTACCCATTCCATGGCCTTCAGCCCGTGCTCGATGCAGCATGTTGCCGGCCACTCGTGCCGCCCGCATATGCCACAACGATGTAGCAGAAAACGCTCGCCCTCACGCCAGGCATTCCAGAACGGCGCATCGGGGTCGCCTTGCACCAAGTTTGCAGTATCGTTCATGGCTCATTCCCCAGGATTAGCGTGCCGTGCGACCAGGTGTTCTGCACCCCACCGTTAAGCCCATGGCCGCTGCTGAGTGCGATATTGCAGTTTTTAACCTGCGTTGCCCCTGCCTCGCCGCGCAGCTGTTTTACGGCTTCGATAATCGGGGTGAAACCGGCGGCGTAGAATCCGGAAATCTGACCGCCGCCAGTGTTGGCGGGGATTTTTCCATCGCGCGCGATGCCGCCATCCGCCACAAACGGACCGCCTTGGCCGGTATTGCAGAATCCATAATGTTCGAGCTGCATAATGATCGATATGGTGAATGGGTCGTAAAATTGGGCCACGTCGATATCACCGAGCGTGATGCCAGCCTGGGCGAAGGCACGGGCGGCGGCAGGGGCGATGTCGTCGTGATGCGCATAGACGTCGCGCCCATGCCAGTTGCGGATGTTATGGCCGAAACCCATGCCGCGGATGTAGATGGGGCGCACGCCCGGCATGGTTTTTGCGCGCGCGGCGCTGGTGAGCAGGAAGACGGCGCCACCATCTGTGTCGCGGCAGCAGTCGAGCATGCGGAAGGGATCGACGACCATCGGTGAGGCCTGGTGGTCTTCGAGTGTGATCGGCTGTCCGTAGGTGATAGCATCGGGGCGGTGCAAAGCGTGCTGACGCAACTGTACGGCGACGGCACCGAGATGCTCACTCGTCGTGCCGAAATGATCCATATGCCAGCGCGCGTGCAGCGCATGGGCGCTGGCGGCACCGATCATGCCCACCCGGCTCGGATAGCCATAGCCAAATGAGCCAAGCGGCCCGCGCGCCGCACCTGGCTGCGGTGTGGAAGGTGCCATGCCGTAGGCGCAGGCGACCATCTCCGCCTGGCCAGAGAGAATGGCACCGGCGGCGATGGCGAATGTGCTGGGCGCGGTGGCGCCGCCTGACTGCACGGGCCAGGAAAAATTGGGAGAGAGGCCGAGATAGCGTATGTCCTCGCGCTCATGCGAGGCGTGGATATAGCCATCGATTGCGCTACGTTCGAGGCCAGTTTCGGCGAGGGCATTTTCCAGCGCTTGGCGCCGCAGCTCCAGCTCCGTGGCTCCCAGCCCGCGGCCCTGGGCGGTGAGGCCCATGCCGATAATCGCAATTTGTCCGCGCATGTTGTTCAGACCGCTGTGCCGAGGTTGAGGCATTGCAGCTCCTGAAAGGCGCGAATGCCCTCGATGCCGCGCTCCCGGCCGATGCCGCTCAATTTTTGGCCGCCGGAGGAAGCGTGCGGGCTGGCCAGAAAGCAATTTACGTTGATCGCGCCGGAGCGGATGCGGCGGGCGACGCTCAATGCCTGCCGGGCATCTTTGCCATGCACATAGCCAGACAGGCCAAGTGGCGAATCATTGGCCATTTCAATTGCGTGATCGATGTCTAGATAGCCGATCACGCCGATGACGGGGCCAAAAATTTCATCCTGTGCGGCGGGATTCTCATTGTCAGGCAGGTCGAGGATTGTGGGCTCGAAATAGAAGCCCGGACGGTCGGCACGCTTGCCGCCGGCGATGATTTTCGCACCGGCATCTACGGCGAGCTGGACGTAACGTTCGCAGCGCTCGACCTGGGCCGCGCTGATAACCGGCCCCATGGTGGTTGCGGGATCGGTGGAATCGCCGA
>JAMFRO010000049.1 GCA_026224825.1 bacterium
CTCGATCACCTGTATGGACGTTCGGGATTCCGGGTTCGTATCGCTCATGGAGAAAATCAGTTGATACGTCAAACAGCGGAATAATGATTGTATCTCGTATTGTGAAAAGTGCGAAAGGCTCAGCGGCACGATCGCCGCCGCGGTGTCAGATCTTCTGCAGACAATAAAAACCGCCCGAAACCTGGAAAGAGTTCGGGCGGCTTTGCATGCAAGCAAGGCGGGCAGAGGCCTTAGTGGTTGTGCTCGGGTTGTTGCGCCGGCTCCTTGCCCCAGAGAGATTTGCCAACATACGGCGCAGATCCCCGTGACTGCTGCGCCTGCGGCGCGGGTGCCGGCCTGCCAGGATTTCCCGCCTGTGGCTGCGGCGGCCTGCCGCCTTGGGGGGCGCCCGCTTGCGGGCCGCCATGACCGCCCCGATCTCCGCCTCCATTGCCTCCCTGGTTGCCGTGGTTTCCTCCGCGATCGCCTCGATCACCCCAGCCGCCCGGAGGCGGCGGGCGGCGATAACCCGGACTGTCGTTCCAATAGCGAGGGCCAGGGCCGCCGTAATATCCGCCGCCGCCATCGATGACCACGCCCGACTGAACAACTGGTCCGCCATAGCCATAACCGGCTTCGTAGCCTGGAGGGGCGGCCTCGTAACCTCCGGGGTAGCCTGATGGGGCGGGATAAGCGGAATAGCCGCCACCAGTCGCGTAAGCGGGCGTGCCGTCCGGGTAGACGGCGCAGCCTGCCACCAGGGCGGACGAAGCGAGGATCAGGCCTGTAACTGTGAGTTTCATCATGAGCGGAAAGACATTCCTTAAACTAATTACCGTATCTGACAGTTTCGCGGAGCGTATGTCGCAAGAAGTTTGTAAAGTTTTATCTCCGCGGTTACAGAGTGAAAGTGGCAGGAATCGCTCATGACCAGCAAACACAACGCTAACGCGTCATATGCTGTTGACAGGACTGCAACAATGCTTTGTGCTGCGGCATCTTTATGAGATAAGGACAAACCCTTAAAATCGAAGTGTCCGGAAGTGGGCCCGTCAGCCCACGGGACCTGAGAAGGGGTTTGAAAATGAAAAAGACAATATCGACCTACTGGCCCATTGCGATGCTCGTGCCGCTCGCACTCGCTGGGTACTGTCATGCGATCCACCCGGTTTCCGGGACTGCAGCACCCCATCCGCAAAGCGCTGCCAGTGTCAGCGCGGAATTCGCGCGTGCGATTTCGCTGGGACTTGTCGAGTCCGATAGCGCCGGCAATGGGTATCGACCGGCTAATGGGACGTCGGCTGCGGCTGTTTCGCAGACGTTCTGAGCGAGGGGCGCTTAAGCAGGGCTTGTTAGGCGGGGTTGCTCGGGCGCGCAAACGCGGTCCTTTGTATAATCCCGGATTGTTTCGCGCAGGCGCGTCTGGTCGAGCCGGCGCAGCCGAGTTGCGAGTCGAGCTCAAGTTCGCGCTCAAGCCAAACGATGCCTGGAATCTGATGAGAACTATCGCCGTCTGTTTCGTGTGCCTGGGCAATATCTGCCGTTCGCCGAGCGCCGAGGCGGTGATGCTGCATCAGGTGGGCCGGGCCAGGCTATCTGACAAGATCGTGGTGGATTCCGCCGGTACGGGTGATTGGCATATCGGCCAGCCGCCCGACGAACGCGCTCAACGCGCGGCCAGGAAACGTGGTTATGACTTGTCGCCCCTGCGTGGCCGACAGGTGAGCAACGAGGATTTTGCACGGTTCGACCTGCTTATCGCGATGGACGACGCCAACGCCGCGGCGCTAACCAAAGTATGTCCGGCGGAGTATCGCGACAAGATCCGGCTGCTGATGGAGTTCGCGACCCGTGACGACAGCCGCGTGGTGGTCGACCCGTATTTTGGCGGCGACGAAGGCTTCGAGCGGGTGCTCGACCAGTGCGAGGATGCCTGCGAAGGCTTGCTGAGAGCGCTTCGCGTCCAATTGGTGGCGTGATGCGGGGTCATCGAAAGCAAGTTTCATTCGGCGCAATATTCTCAGCAAATTCCTAAGAAAATGCCCGTAGATACTTGACTAAATCCGTAGGCTATTTATACTTGACCAAAATCATCCAGTATTAGCCGTAGCCCCCGGTAGCTTACAAATTATGAGACTCACCACGAAAGGCC
>JAMFRO010000050.1 GCA_026224825.1 bacterium
CACCCGGGTCTTGGAAAGGGATGCCCTCCACAGTGTGCTCGTGGAAAGCCCGTGCAGGGCATCCCTTTCCAAGACCCGAAGTAGTGGGGGTCTGGGGCCTCAGGCCCCAGCGGGTCGAGGGCGGAGCCCCGCCTTTTCCCGTGAAACGGCTCAGACCGCGATGCGGACGCCTAGTTCGACGACGCGGTCGGACGGGATGCGGAAGAATTCCGTGGCGGGGATGGCGTTGCGGGACATGAACAGGAAGAGCCAGCGGCGGATGAAGCGGAGTTTGGGGACGGAGGCTGGTACGACTGTTTCGCGGCCGAGGAAGTAGCTGGCCTGCATGGGTTTGAAGTCGATGCCCATGCCGTTCAGGCTTTCCAGCTCGCGGGGAATGTTTGGGCTTTCCATGAAGCCGTAATTCAGCGTGATTTTGTAGATGCCGAAGGAGGCTTCCTCGGTTTTTACGCGCTCATCCTGCATGGCTTGCGGTACTTCGAGGTTGCGGACAGTGACGAAGAAGACCTGCTCGTGCAGCACCTTGTTATGTTTGAGGTTGTGCAGCAGGGCGTTGGGGACGAAATCGAGATTGCCGGTCATGAATACGGCGGTGCCGGAGACGCGGACGATGCGCGATTGCGGCAGGCGGGCGAGGAAGGAGTTGAGGGGCAGGGAGTCCTGCGTCCAGCGTGCCATGATGAGGCCGCGGCCGCGGCGCCAGGTGGTCATGATGAGGATGATGGTGCAGCCGATGGCCAGAGGCACCCAGCCGCCTTCGAAGAATTTAAGCGAATTGGCGGCGAAGAAGGCGAAATCGGCGATGCCGATGCTGCCGAACACGGCGAGCACGGCGATGCGGCTCCAGCCGAATTGGCGGCGGTAGACGAAGGCGGCCAGGGCGTTGTCGCACAGGAAGGTGCCGGTGACGGCGATGCCGTAGGCCGAGGCCAGGGCATTGCTGGAGCGGAAGGTGAGGACCAGCAGGATGACGCCGACGGCGAGGATGGTGTTGATCTGGGGTACGTAGATCTGGCCCTGCTCGGTCTCGCTGGTGTGGCGGACCTCCATGCGCGGCAGCAGGCCGAGCTGGATGCACATGCGTGAGACCGAGAAGGCGCCGGTGATGACGGCCTGGCTGGCGATGATGGTCGCCATGGTGGCGAGGATGATCATCGGCACCTGCAGCACGTGCGGGGCCATTTTGTAGAACGGGTTGTCGGCATTGGCGGGGTTGGCGATGACCAGCGCGCCTTGGCCGAAGTAATTGAGCAGCAGGCAGGGCAGGACGAAGACCAGCCAGGTGATGCGGATGGGTTTTTTGCCGAAATGGCTCATATCCGCATACAGGGCCTCGGCCCCGGTGACGGCCAGCACCACGGCGCCGAGGGTGACGAAGGCGAGCGTGTCGTGATGGATGATGAAGGCGGCGCCGTAATACGGGCTGATGGCCTCCAGCACGAAGGGGTGGTGGATGATCTGTGCCAGGCCGAGGGCACCGAGCACGAGGAACCAGAGCACCATGATGGGGCCGAAGGCGCGGCCGACCGTGCTGGTGCCGTGGCGCTGCACCAGGAACAGCAGCACGATGACGAAGAGTGAGATGGGTAGAACGAGATGCCCGGTTTCGGGCGAGACGACGGTGATGCCTTCGACCGCGGAGAGGATGGAGATAGCGGGGGTGATGACGCCGTCGCCAAAGAACAGACCGGCGCCGACGATGCCGATGATGCCCAGAACATTGCGGGTGCGGGTGCTGCGGGCGACGCGGCTGGCCAGGGCCATGAGGGAGAGGGTGCCCCCCTCGCCGTTATTGTCGGCGCGCATGATGAAGGTGACGTATTTGAGCGTGACGGTGATGATGAGCGCCCAGGTGATGAGCGAAAGAACACCGAGGATATCGGCGGCGCGTAACGCGGCGTGGGGGAAATAGGAGAGGCTGGCCTGCAGTGCGTAGAGCGGGCTGGTGCCGATATCGCCATAGACCACGCCGAGAACACCGATGAGGGCGCTGGCGCGGATCTGGGAGGAAGCGTCTTTTGCGTGGGAAGCCATGATTACGGGAGCCGCAATGTTGCCATGGAGCCGGGCTGTAGCGTTATCCCCCCCCTCCCGCAAGTGACATGCTGCATGTGCGGTCTATTGCGCCGGCGCGGCGGGCGGGGTGGGGAGCAGCACATAGAGCTGGCCCGGCTGGCGCATGGGGCCGGCGGAGGCTTCGGCATCGGGCCCGGCGCCGAAGAAGAGGTCGGCCCGGTTGGCGCCCTGGATGCCGCCGCCCGTATCCTGCGCGATGGTGAGGCGCTGGATGGGGGCGTTGGTGATGGGGTCGGTGGTGGAGAGGAAGACCGGGGTGCCGAGCGGAATGATGGATTTGTCGATGGCCAGCGAGCGGCCGGCGGTGAGCGGGACGCCGAGCGTGCCGGGGGCGCCTTGGTTGTCCGGCAGAGGGCCGAGCGGGCGCAGGAATACGTAGCGGGCGTTCTGCTCCATGATGGATTGGGCCTGGGCGGGGTTGGCCTTCAGCCAGGCGGAGATGCTCTGGAAGCTGACATCGGCGGGCTGGAGATCGCCGTTTTGCACGAGGATGCGGCCGATGGGGGTGTAGGGCTGGCCGTTCTGGCCGTCGAACCCGATGCGCAGGGTGGTGCCGTTGGGCAGCAGAATACGGCCGGAGCCTTGGATTTGCAGCATGAAGGCATCGACCGGGCTGCTGAGATAGGCGGTGACAGGAGCCTTGCGGTAGAGGGCGTTGTTGTCGATGGCGGCGCGCGGCAGGGCGGCGAGGGTGGGGTCGGCCGGTTTGGCGTAGAGCGGGACGGTGTAGCCGTGGCTTAGATTTTTGGCGCCGGGGTATTCGGGCTCGAAATAGCCGGTGACGAGGGTTTGGCCGGGGACGGTATAGACGGTGAAATTGGTTTCGAAGAATTGTCGCGCGGCGGTGTCGTCGCCGGGCGGGACGGCTTGCGCCGCGGTGCAACTGGCCTGCCAGAGACCGGCCTGGCCGGCGGTGGCTTGTGCCATGTCATCGCCGCCCAGGGCTTGGTCGGGCGGCATGTGGGCGATGGTCTGGCAGCTCAGCACGAAGGTGGCGAGGGCGGCGGCGGTGTTGTCCTGCGCCCAGCCGGGGAGGGTGGTGAAGGCGGTCTGGTTGCCGGGCGGGGCGCCGGGCGGGGTTTGCGTTGCTGGTTTCGGGGGGACGCAGGCGGTGAGGGCTGCGAGCAGGGCAATGGGCCAGAGGCCGGGTTTTAGTTTAGGCGTTGTTGAGTCAAGCATTGTTGTATCAAGCATGGGGTTCAGCCGCTGCGCGCGGCGGCGAGGCGCCATCCTGGGCCGGGGGCCTTGAGGTTGCGCTCGAAGGTCCAGAGATCTGTCAGCTCGACCACGGCCTCGGTGCCGTCGGCCGGATTGCCGCTGGCGTCGAGGGTGAGGTTCACCTGATCGGAGACGAAGCGGACGATGATGGCGGCCTGGTCGCCGAGGAGTTCGGCTTCCTCGATGCTGGTGGAAAGGATGCTCTTGATCTCGGTGCGGTGGCGCTCATTGGCCTGCTCGCGGGCGGTGATGGCGCCCTCGAATGTCGCGTAGACGTGATCCGTGAGCAGGGTTTGGAGCGTGGGGCGGTCGCCGGCGGCAAAGGCGGTGACGATGGCGCGGAAGGCGGTTTCCACCTGGTCGAGGAATTTGGGCGGGTCGAAATCCGTCGTGCGCTGGACGATCTGCATCAGGCGCTCGCCGAGGGGGGAGGCGGGGTCGGGCACGGGGCGGCCGGGGGCGGTGGGTTCGGCTTGGCCCTCGATGACCGGCCCGGGCGTGAAGGCCGGTGCGGGCGGGGGTGACTGACGTTCGAAGCCGACGCGTTTGCCGAGCACGCTGCGTAGCCGCAGGATGAGGAAAATGGCGACGCCGGCGAATAGGACCAAGGCGATCGGGAATGAGCCTAGGGATTGCAATGAATTAGTCTGCACTGGCATCCTCTGCGGTGATGAAGAGACTGCGCCAGGGGATAGAGGAAAGCAAGCCTGTGATCCAGGGGTGGTTTGGGAGCAAATGGGGCTGTAGGGTCGGGTTATGAAGGAAATACGATGATTCTGCTGCGCCACGGGCAGAGCTGGTTCAACTACCATTTTTCCGCGACGCGGCGGGATCCCGGTATTGAGGATCCTGAGCTGACCGAGGCGGGGCTGGCGCAGGCCGAGGCCGCGGCGGCGGTGCTGGGCGGACAAGGGATCACGCGGGTGATCGTCTCACCTTATACTAGGGCGTTGCAGACGGCTGAGCCGGTGCTGCGGCTGGTGCCTGATGTACAGGTGGAGGTGATGCATGAGGTGCGGGAAAGAGCGGCGTTTGCTTGCGATATCGGCAGCCATCCAGATGTGCTGGCGGCGAGGTTTCCGGAGCAAAAATTTGGGCATTTGCCGGCGCGGTGGTGGCATGAGGGGCTGGAGCCGGAGGATGTGGTGATCGGCCGGGCGAATGCGTTCCGGGAGGTGATGGCGGCGCGGGCGGATGAGGCGACGACGCTGCTGGTGAGCCATTGGGCGTTTATTCTGGCGCTGACGGGGAGCTCCGTGGGGAATGGCGAGATGCTGCAATATGATCCGCGCACGGTGGCGCCGGAGCGGATTGTGTGGCGGGTATGAGCTTGCTGGCAGGTGATGAGCCGGGACCGGTGGAGCTGCTGAGTGGCGGGGCGGGGGCGCGGTTTTTGCTGACGGCGGACCATGCCGGGCGGGCGATACCGCGGGGCTTGGCGGATCTGGGGGTGAGTGCGGCGGAGCTGGTGCGGCATATCGCCTGGGATATCGGCATTGCCGGGGTGACGCGGCGGTTGAGCGCGCTGTTGGCTGTGCCGGCGGTGCTGCAGCATTATTCGCGGCTGGTGATTGATTGTAACCGGCCGGCGGGTGCGTCCGGCGCGTTTCCCGAAGTGAGTGAGGCGACGGTGATACCGGGGAATATGGCGCTGGGTGAGGACGCCAAGGCGGCGCGGCTCGCGGCGATTTTCGCGCCTTATCATGCGGCGATTGGGCGGGAGATCGAGGTTCTGGGGCGGGTGATCTATGTGGCGATGCATAGTTTTACGCCGGTTTATCTGGGGCAGGCGCGGGCGATGCATGTGGCGGTGCTGTATAACCGGAACCCGCGGTTCTCGCGGGCTTTGGCGGGGCTGCTGCGGGCGGAGCCGGGGTTGGTGGTGGCGGAGAACGACCCCTACAGCGTTAGCGATGAGAGCGATTACGGTGTGCCGGTGCATGCGGAGCGGCGCGGGCTGGATTATGTCGAGATAGAAATCAGGCAGGATTTGATACAGGATGAGGCGGGGCAGGCGGAATGGGCGGCCAGGCTGGCCAGGCTGCTGCCGCTGGCGGCGGACCGGCTGAGCCGGACATAACGAAGGGTTAGGGGCCGGATGGCGAAGCGGGCGGCGGGCAAGACGGATAATAAGACGCTGGTAGCGGAACGCAGGCTGTTATGTTTCCTCGACCGGATAGACAATGCCGGGGTTGGCGGGTGGGCGCTGGATTTTGACCTTCCGGCCGAGAGCCTGACGATGCGGGTGCTCGTGGATGAGGTGATTGTGGATGTGGTGGCGTGTGAGCTGCACCGCGATGATGCGAGGCTGGTGAGCCTGCAGAACAGCCGGATTGGCTTTAATTACGATATTCCCGAACGCTACCATGATGGCATGCGGCATATGCTGCGTTTTGCCACGCTGGACGGGGTGGATATGCCGATGAGCTCGCGCAGTGGGGCGGCGATGGCGGGGGTGAATTTCTGCCTGGCGAAGCCGGTGCGCATCGATGCCGTGGTGGATGGCATGGTGGATGGGGTGATCCAGGGTTGGGCGCTGCGGGTGGATGAGCGGGCCGGGACCAAGCTCGGGGGCTTGAAGATTTTGGTGACCTACGAGGGCCAGCCGGTGGCGGAGCTGCTGGCCGACCAGTACCGGGCCGATGTGGCTGAGGTGTTGGGCTGTGAGGCGGCCTGTGGATTCACCTTTGCGCCGCCGCCGGAGATGCGCCGGCGTGAGCGGGTGAGTTTTCGGTTTTTTGTGCTGCCAAGCCGGCAGGAGCTGCAGAGTAGCCCGCTGGAGATTCTGTACCCGGAGGAGACGGCGCGGGAACGGATTGAGGGACTGATTAAGCGGGCGGATGAGCTGTTCGCTTTTGCGTACCATTTGCGCCGGGATTTGAAGGCGGCACTGCCGCAGGACCGGTATCTGCTGGGGGATTATACGCGCTGGGCGGCGGACTCGCTGCCTTTGGCGCTGCCCCGGGCGAGGGCGCGTTATGGGGAGGTGAAGGGGACGCCGCTGGTTTCGGTGGTTTGCCCGGTGTACCGGCCGGAGATTGGGGCGTTTCTGGCGGCGGTGGATTCGGTGCGGGGGCAGAGCTATCCGCATTGGGAGCTGCTGCTGGTGGATGATGCGAGTGGGGATGCGGCGCTGAGCAAGGCGATGCAGGCGCTGGCGGCAAAGGATGTGCGGATAAGGCTGTTGCCGCAGAAGAAGAATGGCGGGATAGCGCGGGCGACCAATGCCGGGATAAAGGCGGCGGGCGGGGCGTTTGTTGCGTTTTTTGACCATGATGATCTGTTGGAGCCTGGGGCGCTGGAGATTATGCTGCGGGCGCAGGCGGCGACCGGGGCGAAACTGCTTTATTCCGATGAGGATAAGGTGGAGCGGGGCGGCGGGCTGTGCGAGCCGCATTTCAAGCCGGATTTCAATTACCGGTTTTTGCTGGATGTGAATTACATTTGCCATTTTGTGCTGCTGGATGCGGCGGTGCTGCGCAAGGTGGGCGGGCTGGATGCCGCACTTGATGGGGCGCAGGACCATGATCTGCTGCTGCGGTTGTGCGAGATATTGCGCCCGGAGGAGATCCATCATGTGGCTGAGGTGCTGTATCATTGGCGCAAGTCTGGTGGTTCGACCGCGGCGGCGGGCTCTGGGGCCAAGCCGAAGGCGGCTGTGGCGGGGGCGGCGGCTGTGGCGGCGCATCTGGCGCGGCGCGGGCTGCCGGCCAGAGTGGAAGGCCGGGGTGGGCTGACCTGTTATCGGACGGGATGGGAGATCTCCGCGGCACAGCGCAAGAAAGCTGGTGTTTCCATTTTGATTCCGTTCCGGGACCATGTTGAGATGACGCTGGAATGCGTGACGGCGATACGCCGGCATACCAAGGGCGTGCCGTTTGAGATCATTCTACTGGATAATTGGTCGACCTCGCCTGAGGCGGAAAAATTCGCGGCTGAGCAGGCGAATTTGCCGCAAACCAAGGTGCTGCGGATTGCGGAGCCGTTCAATTATTCGCGGATTAACAATATTGGTGCGCGCGCGGCGGTGCATGGGTTTTTGCTGCTGCTGAATAACGACGTGTTCGTTAGTGATGACACCTGGCTGCAGGTGATGCTGGATGAGTGCCTGGCGGATGCGCAGGTGGGGGCGGTGGGTGCAAAGCTGCTGTATCCGGGTGGGGCGGTGCAGCATGCTGGTGTTGTGTTGGGCGTGGGCGGCGTGGCGGACCATGCGTTTCGCGGGATACCGGGTGATGCGCCGGGTTATGTGATGCATGCCATGGCGGCGCAGGAGATTTCTGCTGTGACCGGGGCCTGCATGCTGGTGCGGCGGGAAGCGTTTGAGGCTGTGGGCGGGCTTGATGAGCGCGACCTGACGATTGCTTTCAATGATATAGATTTATGTGTGAAGCTGACTCAAGGCGGGTGGAAGATTATCTTTATGCCCGATGCCGTGGCGGAGCACAGGGAAAGCATGAGCCGGGGCGATGATCTGGACCCGGTGAAGATTGCGCGGTTTATGTATGAAAATGAGGTGATGCGGCAGCGCTACCCGGCGCAACTGCCGTTTGACCCATATTACAGCAGGCATTTTTCACGCGAGGGCGGGGTTTACCGGGAACTGCGCGTGTTGCGGCCGGAAGATTGTTAGCGCGCTCCGGGTTTTGATTTTAAAATTAGTTTTTACACACCGCGCGAAATTCGATTTCAACCCAAGGCATATGCATTAACCGCGCGCGAGGCGGCGCGCGGTTTGCAGCAGGATGCGGCGGTCTTCCGGTGAGCAGGCGCGGTAGAGGCGCATGAGGGCAAGCTCGTCGCCCAGCAGTGAGCCTGTTTCACCAGAGACGAGATAGCCTAGTGAAGTGTTCAGCACTTTTGCGATGCGTTCCATATTATCGCGGACCTGACCGGCGCGATCGGTCTCCCATTGTGCGATGGCGGAACGTGACACGTTCAGCTTCGTGGCGAACTCATCCTGAGTCATGTTTGCGGCGAGGCGCAGCGCGCGGATGCGGGCGCCGACGGTTTCCGTTGGGGGCTGTTTTTTTGCAGGCATAGGCTCGTTCTAACATGACGCCGGGCAAACTCAATGTTAGTATTACTTGACGTATAATGTTAGTATGTCTAACTATGCGGGTGTGAGAATTGAGGAGGTTTGGGTGCCACAAGCGCGGGAATGGACGGCGGCGGCGGATAGAGTGATCTTTGATATGCGGGGGACGGGGGAAACCTGGGCGGCGATTGGGCTGAGCTTGGGGCTCTCGCGCAATACGGTGATCGAGCGCGGCCGACGGCTGCAGGCCGAGGCGCCGGTAAGGGTTGTGGTGGTGAAAGAATATGATCTGCTGGAAGACCAAAATCGAGGGCCGTTGCCGGCGGGGCATCCGCTGACCTGGGGGTTGTTGAGCAGTGAGCCATATCCGATGGGAGAGCAAAAATGAGCGATACGATGCGGGCATTTAAGGAAAGCGAGCTGCTGGGCTCGGGCGCGAAAACCGGGACGATTGCGGCAACGCGAATGCCGGGGGTGACGGCGGAGGATATCGTGGCGCGGTTTGAAGCGGCGGGGGCAACCTTGCTGGCACTGCCGGGGCGGGGGTATTCGACCCAGATACGGACGATGCGGTTTGACGTGGTGCATAGCGCGCTCGATGCCTATGGCTGGCAGGGGGCTGTTGTACGGCCGCCGATGCCGAGTGCCTCGGCGATCAGCCAGATGGATGAGGTATTTGGCTGGCTGACGCTGATCCCGGAGGCAAAATATGTGTTGCGGCGGATTTTGGGCGCGCGGGCGCTCGTGCATCCGGTGACGTTGCGGCATTTGTTTCCGTGGCGGCGGATTGGGACCATGCTGGGGGCTGATCATAAATCTGTACAGCGTTGGCATGGCCAGGCGGTGGAGTTGTTGCGCGAGGCCTTGGGCGGTGGCGAATAAAAGTATTTCTAACATTATGTTATTTTGTGATTGCCCACTTACCCCGCTTTGGCTTATAGATCTTTTCATGCTGGTTCTTCTCCCGGCGGATACAGGGTAGCGTAAAAGATTGATGGCTGATGCGGGGTTTTTAGCGTTTGCCCGCCAGGTTATGGCGGACAAAGGGCAGGTTCCGGCGGCGCATCATGAATTGTTGATCAGCCGGTTGCAGGATGTGGCAGATGGGCGCTGCGACCGGCTGATGGTGCAGATGCCGCCGGGGTCGGCGAAATCGACTTACGGGTCGATGTTGTTTCCGGCCTGGTTCATGGCACGAAGCAATGAGCAGGTGATTGCGGTGGCGCATACAGCCTCTCTGGCGGGGTATTTTGGCCAGGGGGTGCGGCGGGTGGTTGAGGGCCATGCCGGTTGGCTTGGTGTGGGGATTGCCAAGGAGAGCAAGGCGTCTTCGCGGTTCAAGCTTGAGGGTGGCGCGGAATATTTTGCGACCGGGGTGCGGGGGCCAATTACGGGCCGCCGGGCCGATTTGATATTGATTGATGATCCGGTGAAGTCCTGGGCTGAGGCGGAGAGCCCTGTTGCCAGGGATGCGTTGTTCGATTGGTACCGGGGTGAGTTGTCGGCGCGGTTGAAGCCTGGCGGGCGGGTCGTGCTGATTATGACGCGCTGGCATGAGGATGATCTGGCGGGACGGTTGCAGGGAAACGAGGCGGGCTGGGAGTGTTTGCGTTTGCCGGCGATTGCCGAGGCTGGTGATGCGCTGGGGCGGGCGCCGGGTGAGGTGCTGTGGCCGGAATGGCAGGATGCGGCGGCGGTGGCGCGGCGCAGGCTTGAGGTGGGTGAACGGGCGTTTTCCGCGATGTATCAGCAGGCGCCGCGACCGCCGGATGCGGCGCTGTTCAGGTGTGACAGGATACGGGTGCTGGCTGAGGCGCCGGGGTTAAGGCAATGCGTGCGGGGCTGGGATTTGGCGGCGAGCCTGCCGGGGCCTGGGCGAAGCCCGGATTACACGGTGGGGCTGAAGCTGGGTGTGACTTCTGAGAACCTGCTGGTGGTGCTGGATGTGGTGCGGTTTCAGGGATCGCCGGCACAGGTTGAGGCGCGGATACAGGATGTGGCCAGGCAGGATGGGCCGGGGGTGATTGTGGCGTTGCCGCAGGACCCGGGCCAGGCCGGGATGGCGCAGATTACGATGCTGAGCCGGGGTTTGCAGGGATACAAGATTGTTTCGTCACCGGAGCGTGAGGCCAAGGTGGTGCGGGCGATGCCGGCGGCTACGCAAATGGATGCGGGGAATATGATGATGGTGGCGGGGCCTTGGAACGATGCGTTGCTGGCTGAGCTGAAGGCATTTCCGCATGGAGGCAAGGATGACCAGGTGGATGCGCTCTCGCGCGCGGTGAATACTTTGGCAGGTAGTGCCGCGCAGCCGGCGCGGCGGTTGAATACGTGTTTTTTAAGCCGCTGATTGACGGAAGATATGCATGTTTGAAACGATTTGCGGTGTTGTTCCGGCGGATACGAGTCTGCCGCCGCGGGTGGCAAGGCTGGATGTGTTGCGGCGTGTGCTGGATGGCACGTTGTATGATAATTTGCCGTATCAATTTCATGAAGAGCGGAATGGGGCTGGGGAGTATATTCCACTCCGGCTGCGCCGGCCCTCTGTGCGTTATGGGTTGTGCCGGATTGTTGTTGAGGATTCGGTGGCGTTGCTGTTCAGTGCTGGGCATTTTCCGGCGCTGGAGGCTGAGGATGCAGCGTTGGTGCGGGTGCTGCAGGATGTTATGGCCGAGGCGCGGCTAAATGAGGTGATGATCGATGCGGCGCTGCGTGGCGCGGTTGGGTCTGTGGCGATTCTGTTCCGGGTGTTGCAGGGGCGGGTGTTTTTCTCGGTGCTGGAGAGTCTGTATCTGACGCCGGTGTGGAGCGCTGTGGCGCCGGATACGTTAGCCAGCGTGACGGAGAAATATAAGGTGAGCGGCGCGGATTTGCTGGCGCAGGGGTATACGGATGTTGATCCGGAGTCTCAGTATTGGTTCCAGCGGGTTTGGGATACGCAGGGTGAGGATTGGTATCTGCCCTGGGGTGTGAATGAGCCGTTTGCCGGGCCGGTGAAGGATGAGAGCCGGAGTGTGGTGCATGGGCTTGGGTTTGTGCCCGTGGTGTGGATTAAGAATCTGCCGGGTGGTGAGGGGGTGGATGGCGGATGTACGTTCCGATCTGCCATCGATACCAGTATTGAGATTGATTACCAGTTGAGCCAGGCGGGGCGGGGGCTGAAATATAGTTCTGATCCGACGCTGCTGATTAAGGAACCTGCGACCAGTGATACGGAGATTGTGAAGGGTGCTGGGAATGCACTCGTCGTTTCCGAAAAGGGTGATGCCAAGCTGCTGGAGATTGGCGGGACGGCGGCGGAGGCGGTGATCTCTTACGTGCGGACGCTGCGGGAGTTCGCGCTGGAGAGCGTGCATGGAAATCGTGCGAGTGCGGACCGTTTGACGGCGGCGCAAAGTGGGCGGGCGCTTGAGCTGATGAACCAGGGGCTGATTTGGCTCGCGGATAATTTGCGTATTTCCTACGGCGATGGCGGGGTGCTGGTGCTGGTGAAAATGATCATGCGGGCTTCGCAGGTTTTTACCCTGCAGGTGAATGGTGAGCCCATTGGTACGCTGGATGTGACGCGGCGGGTGCGGCTGCGCTGGCCGCGCTGGTATCCGCTTTCCGCTGATGACCGGCTGAAGGAGGCGCAGGCCGTGGCGACGCTGGTGAATGCGGGGCAGCTCTCGAAGGGGACCGGGGTGAAATTTGTTGCCGCATCGCATGGGATTGCTGATGTGGAGGCGGAATTGAATGCGATTGATCAGGATGCACCATGAGTGATGGACCAAATGATACTGAGAATTGGCAGGCGCGGGCCGAGTTGGCGGAGGCGGCGCTGAACCGGTTTCAGGCTGACGCTGACGTAAAGCTGATTCGTGCGGAGTTGAAGGCCGAGGCGGTGAAGGCGGGGATGATCGACCTTGATGGGCTGAAGTTGATTGATGCCGGCGAGGTGCGATTGAACGAGGCGGGTGAGTTGCAGGATGCGGGGGCGGTGTTGGCGCGCTTGAAGCGAGCCAAGCCGTGGTTGTTTGGTGGTGGTGGGTCGTCCTCCGCCGCGGCGAATCCGCCGCGGCCTGAGCCGCCGCGGGCGCGCCACGCCAATGAGTTGAGCCATGAGGAATGGCAACAGGCGCGGGCGGCACTGCTCCGCCGCCGTTAGGGTCAAACAGGGTTTTATTCGATTGCCGGCCATGGGGTGCCCATTGGCGGTTGTTGAGTCACGTGTGAACGAGAGGGTTCTTTAGCGATGGGTATTCAGAATTTCCCGGCTGCGCTGCAGCCGATTATTCAACAAGGGTTTTTGGAGCGGGAGTTTGAGACCGCGCTGAAATCGCGGCTGGGCTACCGGCTGGTGGCGGACCGCGAGGAGTTTGCGGTTGGTATTGGTGAGACGCTGACCAAGACCCGGGCCGGGTTGAAGCCGAGCATCACCACGCCGCTTTCGGCTTCGACCAATACGAATCTGGATAATGGTCTGACGCCGGGCAACTGGGGTGTGGAGCAATATACGATTTCGCTGAACTTCTATGCGGCGACGCAGGATTTGAACATGGTGACCAGCCGTGTTGGCATTGCCTCGCAGTTTCTGGCGAATGCTGCGATCAATGGTGAGCAGGCGGCGCGCAGCCTGGATGAGCTAGCACGCAATGCGCTGTTTGCACCATATTTTGGTGGCAATACGCGGGTGCTCACCACGCTGGGTTCTGCCGGCTCTGCCGTGGAGGTGGATGATGTGCGCGGGTTCCAGACCGTGTTTGTGAATGGTGTGCAGCAGAGTGTGTCTGCTCTCTATCCGCTCACCGTGACGGTGGGGGCTGATGTTTATGCCGTTGTGGGCGTGACGCCGGATCCGACAAATGTTTCGACTGCGCCGAATGGTATTTCCGGCCAATTGTTGTTTTCGAGCAGCGTGTCGGTGAGTGATGGGACGGCTGGCAATGCCGTGAAGGCGGCGACCGGGAGCTCGATTGTGCGGCCGGCGCAGCGGAACACCACGGCGGGGCTGCAAGCGACTGATTTGCTGACCATGAGCAATCTGCTTGATGCCGTGGCGCTGCTGCGGCGTAACGCCGCGCCGCTGGTGGATGGGCTTTATAATTGTTATCTCGATCCGGTTTCGGCGCGGCAGTTGTTCTCGGATGCTGATTTCAAGCAGCTCTTCCAGGGTAGCTCCTCGGCCAATCCGGTGTTTCGCCAGGGCATGGTGAGCGATTTCCTCGGCCTGCGCTTTATTACAACGACCGAGGCCTATGTGCAGAACCATCCGAGCATTAGCGGGCTTTATGTGCGCCGGCCGATTGTGTGCGGGCAGGGGGCGCTGATCGAGGGCGATTTTGCCGGCATGACGGCTGATGATGTGGCGCCGAAGGATAGCCTGGTGAATGTGATCGACGGCGTGGCGATGGTGACGCGTGAGCCGATTGACCGGCTGCAGCAGATTATCGCGCAGAGCTGGTATTGGATTGGCGGATTTTGTGCGCCCTCCGACACCACCACGACCGCGACCACCGTGCCGACCGCGACCAATGCGAATTACAAACGTGCGGTGTTGATCGAGCACGTCGGTTAAGGGGAGGAAGCGATGTCCACTGGTGCTAACCAACCGTTCCGGCCTGCCGGAACGGCGGCTGCGGCGGCTTCCACAGCCGTAACAAATGTGACGCTGAACGGCGGTGGCGGGGCGGTGTTGATTTACAACTCTGCTGCCACCACGGCGTTCTTTCGCCTCGGCGGGGCTTCTGGGCTGACGGCGACCATTGGCGATACGCCCGTGCCTGCCGGGAGTAGAATGCTGGTGGATGCGGGGCCGTTTGTGAGCAATGTTGCGGTGATATTAGGTTCCGGATCCGGAACCGTATATTTCACATTGGGTGATGGGGATACGTATTAAGCATGTCCGGGACTGTGGCAACGCCGTTTACCGACGCGCAAAAGGCCGATATTCGCCGGTTTTGCGGATATCCGGCCTATGGCGCGGGAGATGCGGGATTCAACTCATGGCGGTTTTTTCAGGCTTATGGGACGCTGGAGTACAGGTTGAATAATCTGGCCCCGGCTGAGGCGGCGGTGGTGTTGCAGTATATTTCGACACTGGCGACGATTGAGGCGGTGATACCGGCGACGTCCGATAATCTGGATACGGAAAGTGCCGCGGCCTGGACGCATAATGCTGATGAGCTGAAGGACCGGCTTAGTCTATTTGATGGGTGGCGCCGCCGGTTCTGCGGGTTTTTGGGCGTACCGCCGGGTCCGGCTTTGGGCCAACCCGGCATTCAACTGGTGGTGTAGGATGGATGGCGTAAGGCTGGCGGATCGTCTGGCTTATGGGGCTGGATGTGCGGCGCGTCGTGCGGGGTTTTTGCACGACGCGTACCGGGCCGATGGGCCGGTGCAACCTGTGGATCTTGCGAGGCGGTTTCTGCGGCTTTGCGTGGCCTTCGTGCTGCCGGGGGGGGCTGTGGGGGCGCCGGCGGGGTTTGCCGTGCCTTACCGCCAGGCCTGGGCGGATTGGAGTTATCTGCGTGCCGGGGATTATCTGGCGGGGCCGGAGGGTGTGGCGTTTATTGCCACGATTGAGCCGCCGAAGCCGATGCTGGTGGTGATGACCAATGCGGTGGTGGATTTGGTGCGGCCAGCGAAGCCGGTGCTGGCCGGGCTGAACCAGTATGGGGCGGTTACGCCTGGTACTGAAACGGTTTTGCTGGCGGGGTTTCCGGCGAGTTTGCTGGTTGGCGGGGTTGGTGACCGCACTAAAGTGGGGTTGCCGGATGATACCAGGGTGCCGGGGTTTATTGCGATGCTGCCGGTTGTGGTTGGGGTGGTGCCGCAAGTTGCTGATCTGGTGCTCGACGAGCACGGGCGGAAATATGTGGTGACCGCCGTTGAAACATTGAATGCGGTGTGGCGCTTCTCATTGGTGCAGGCGGTGAGCTGATGGCGGACCAGGCTGATGTGGAGACGGCGTTGGCGGCGCTGGTGGCCAATGCTTTGTATCCGAATGGCACGGCGGCTGCGAGCGTGACGGGCACGGTGTATCGTGTTTATCGCGGGTATCCGGCATCGCCGGTGCTTGATGCGGATTTGGCGGCTGGGGTTGTGCATGTATCGGTGGCGCCGGCTGGTGGTGGGATAAAGGATGTTACGCGCTATCCGCGCGTGTGGCGTGAGGTGGCACCTGTTGTGCAGCAACTGAGCGCGACTGTGAACGGTGTGTCTGTGATGTTTTCCGGCAATTGCGCGGTGGGGCAGTTGGCGGGGGTGATGGTGGATGATGCGGCATTTCCCTATGCCGTGCAGGCCAATGATAGCCCGGCGACTGTGGCCAGTAATCTGGCGGCGCAGATAAGGCTCGCGGGCTGGATTGTGGATTATGCCGGCAGCACGCTGGGCGTGCCTGGGGCGGAGAGATTTACCGCGCGCGTGGTGGCTGGTGCGGGAGCTTTACAGGAGATCCGGCGCCAGGTGCAGGAGTTCAGGGTTTCGATGTGGTGCCCTGATCCTGGAACGCGTGATGCGGCGGCGCCGGTGATTGATGTGGCGCTGGCTGATGCTGGGTTTATCCCGCTGGCGGATGGCTCATATTGCCGGGCAAGATTTTCCGGCGTGACCAGCAACGATGGTGGCGCCGATGCGGATTTGTACCGGCGGGATCTGATCTATGCGGTGGAATATCCGACGACGCTGTCGCAACTGACGCCGGCGATGCTGTTTGGTACGGTTATGACGAGCATGAACGACGTTACGGTTGGCAATTTTTTGAGTTGAGGAAATCATGACATTTCATTTGGTGGTGCTGAAGCCGTTCGACGGCCATAAGCGTGGCGATGTGATCACCGAGAGCACGGTTGTGCAGAATATTCTGGCTGGGCCGCAAGCTGGTTTTGTTGTGCGTGTCAGCGCGAAAGGAAACTGAGCCATGCCGGTGTTTCAACAGGGCGCGCTGAATACGACGGCGCTGATCGTTCCTGATTTATATGTGCAGATTGTACCGCCGCAATCGCTGTTGCTGAATGGCGTGCCGACCGATGTGCTTGGCATTGTGGGGACGGCGAGCTGGGGCCCGGTGGGGGAGCCGGTGATTGTTGGCAATATGAGCGATTATGCCAGCAGCTTTGGTGCCGTGATGGCACGAAAATATGATATGGGCACGCAGGTGGCGACCGCCGTGCAGCAAGGGGCTGCGAATTTCCGTTGCGTTCGGGTGACGGATGGGACGGATACGGCGGCGGCGCTCTCGGTGCTTAACGGCGTGACGTTCACGGCGATTTATACCGGCAGTCTGGGTAATGAGCTTGCTGTGACGTTTTCGGCCGGCTCGGCAGCGAGTAGCTGGCGGTTGACGGTGGCGCTGCCGGGGCTGAGTCCTGAAGTGTTCGACAATATCACTGGTGCCGGGGCGGTGCTCTGGGAAAATCTGATGAATGCCGTGAATAACGGCAATGGGGTGCTGCGTGGGCCTTCGCAGCTTGTTGTGGCGAATGCCGGGGCGATGACGGCCACGCCGATTGCGGGTACGTTTGGTTTTTCCTCCGGTATTCCGGGGACGGATGGTGCCGGCAACCTGAGTGCTGCGACATTGGTGGGAAGCGATACGCTGCCGCGCCAGGGCATGTATGCGCTGAGTGGGCAGGGCTGTGAAATTGCGTTGCTTGCCGATGCGGATGATCCGACACAATGGAGTGTGCAAACCGAATTTGGCCTTGCCGAAGGCGTGTATATGATCTTGACGGGGCCGACGGGCGATAACATCGCCAATGCCGTGACCGTGAAGGCTGAGGCCGGTATTGATAGCTATGCGGCCAAGCTTATGTTTGGCGATTGGGTGTACTGGTCTGATCAGGCGAATGCGATCACCCGGCTGGTGTCGCCACAAGGCTTTGTGGCGGGGCGGTTGGCGAATCTTTCACCGGAACAATCGTCGCTGAACAAGCCGCTGTATGGCGTGATCGGGACTCAGAAATCCGGGCAGCCTGGGGGTGGCACGGCGACGACCTATACCAGCGCGGATTTGGGTGTGCTGCTGGGGGCGGGGATTGATGTGATTGCGAACCCTCAGCCGGGGGGCAATTTCTGGGGTGTCCGCGGTGGGCATAATTCATCGTCCAATGCCGCGACGAATGGCGATAATTATACGCGGCTGACGAACTATATTGCCTATACGCTTTCCGCCGGAATGGGTGTGTATGTGGGGCAGTTGGTGAATGCGACGTTGTTTCAGAATATCCGCAGTACGCTGATGGCTTTTCTGAATGGGTTGCTGTCTCAGGGGATTCTGGGAAGCACCGATGGCAGCCTGCCTTTCGCGGTGGTGTGCGATACCAGCAACAATCCGCAGAGCCGGACGGCGCTTGGCTATGTGCAGGCGGATGTGCAGGTGCGCTACCAGGCCATCAATGAGAAGTTCATCGTGAATGTCCAGGGTGGGCAGACTGTGCAGGTGAGTGTGCAGACGCTCCCGGCCAGCTCTTAAGGGGAAGTAGAATCATGCCGTATAATACATTCACGATTGGCAGCGATTGCCAGCTTGTGGTGATGGGTCCGTTTGGCCGGGTTGATCTGGCGCATGTGACCGGGTTTGAGGCGCATCAGTTGACGCTGGCGCTGCGGGTGGACCGGCTGGATGGTGTGCAGCTTGGGGCGGAGCTGCCGAAGGGTTGGGCGGGGGGTTTCCAGCTCGATCGCGGCTCGTCCGCGGTGGATGATTTTATTGCGCAGATCGAGCAGGCCTATCTGGCGGGGCAATCGATTTCCGCTGGGACACTCTACCAATATGTGAATGAGCCGGATGGATCGACCTCGACCTATCAGTTCAATGGGGTGGTTTTCAAATTGACTTCCGCCGGGGTGTATAAGGGCGATGCGGCTGTGACGCAGAAGCTTGATTTTTATGCGTCCGGGAGGATCCGGGTATGAGGGCTGACCAGGTGCAGGACAAGGCTGGGCGGGTGATTGAGCTGCGCCGGCTGGGGGTTGTGGAGCAACTGCGGCTGTTCAAGGTGCTGGGGCCGGAGCTTTCGGAAAACCGCGCTTATGTGGGGCTGGCGCGGGTTGCTGCGGCGGTGGCGGCGGTGGATGGCGTTCCGGTGCCGTTTCCGGGCGGTGAGGCGGGGATTGAGGCGGCGCTTGAGCGGCTGGGTGAGGATGGCGTGGAGGCTGTGGCCGCGACGCTTGCGGGGCCTGCCGTGGAGCAGGTACTGGCCGAAGCGGGAAACTGACCCGGCACCCCGCACTGACGGATTGTTTGTATCTTGTTGGCTGTGGGGTGCCGTATGCGGTGGCATTTGGGTTGGATGACGCTGAGCGCATTGCTTATACTGTATGTTTTGGCACGCTCGCCGGTTTGAGTTTTGACTGGCAGAGATTGTGCTGGGATTGATCACTTTCCGTATTGATGAGGCATGATGAGCAACGTGGTGTTGACGCTCGGCGGGGTGCCTTTCCAGGATATGGAGGTGCCGGAGAAAATCAACTTCGGCGGCAAGCAGCGCGTGGCGGTGCAGAATTTGATTGGCGGCGGACGTGTGGTTTCGGCACTCGGGCTGGATGATGGCGAGATAAGTTTCGCCGGCATTTTTTCGGGCGCGGATGCTGTGTCCCGGGCGCAGGAGCTGGATGCGGCGCGGGGGCTGGGGGCACAATTGCCTTTGGTGTGGTCTGGGTTTTTCTACATTGTGGTGATCGAGAAATTTACGGCGGAATTCCGTAAGCCGACATTGATACCATTTTCGATCACCTGCCTGGTGGTGACGGATCCTTTGGCCGCGGCGGCCAATCTGGTGGCGCCGCTGGCGAATCTGGTGGGTGGTGATTTGGCTGCGGCATTAGGATTGAGTGGGCAGGCGGGGATTTCGCTGCAAGGGCTCAGCGCGACGAGTTTAAGCGGGTTTGCCGCGGTGCAGGGGCTGCTGGGGGCGGGGATCGGTTCGATGGGTTCATCGTTGGGCGCGGCGGCGTCTTCGCTGAATGGGGCTGTGACGGCGGATGCCGGTGTGGCGGCGCTGGGAAGTCTGGGGGCTGTGTCTGGTCAGTTGGCGGGGGCGACGGCGATGCAGGGCTATGTGAGTCGGGCGGCCGTGAATCTGGGAGCGTCTTTGCTATGAATGGTCAGGTTGTTGTGGTGGCCGGCGGGAATTTATTTGCGCTGGCGGCGCAGTATTTGGGCGATGCGACGCAGTGGATTCGTATTGCACAGGCAAATCAACTTTCTGATCCGTTGCTGGAAGGTGTGAATACGCTTGTGATCCCGCCGGTTGATCCGACGGCGGGGGGTGGCATTGCCTCTTGAGCAGCCGCGGGCGCGGGTCAGTATTGATGGCGTGCCGGTGCCTGGGCTTGTTGAACTGGAAATTGATGCCGGAGGGTGTTTCCAGGCGGGGCGGTTTCTGGCGGCATTTGCGCTGGGTGCGGTGCCTGGGTTCGATGTGACGTATTATGCGGGGCTGACAAGCCAGAATGTGCTGATTGAGGTGGCGCCGGATGGGCTTGGTTATGTAACGATGCTAACGGGCCAAGTTGATGCTGTGCGGATTGATTGGACGAGGAGACTTGCCTCGATCAGCGGGCGCGATTTGACGGCGTTGTTGATTGATACTGAAATTGCTCAGAGTTTTGTGAATCAGACGGCGAGCCAGATTGCTCAGGGGATTGCCGGGGAGCATGGGCTGGTGCCGAACGTGATGCCGACGACGGCTTTGGTGGGGCAATATTATCAGTTGGACCATGCGCGAACCGCATTGGGGCTGAACGCACATGTGACGACAGAGTGGGAGTTGCTGACTGCTTTGGCGCTGGCTGAAGGGTATCTGGTTTCGATTACAGGAAACACGTTGAATTTTGGGCCACCGCAGGCGCCGGTGCCGGTGTTCATGACGCCGGGAAGTATGTCTGGTTTGTCGTTTGATATGATTACCACCCTGCCGGGAGCGGCTACGGTAAAGTCGTGGAATTGCCGGAACAAATCTGTTGTGACCGAGACGCAAGGGGCGGGATTGATGGCGACGATTATACGCCCGAACCTGGTGCAGGCGCAGGCACAGGCGCTGGCGCAGGGGCATTTGCAGATATTGGGTCAGCACAGGCTGATTATGCAGGCCAGGATGCCGGCGGATGCGGTGTTGGCACCTGGAATGCAGTTGTTTTTGGCGGGTGTGGGAGGTGCGCTGGATCAGACCTATGTGGTGGATGCCGTGAAGCGGCGGTTAGATGGAAGGGCGGGGTTTGTGCAGGATGTGCGAGCTCATGCGGCGGCGGTGATGTGATGACGCATTTGCTGAACCTCATTAAGGCTGGAGCGGGCGGGTTGGACGGGCGGGCCGGGGTGGCGCGATTTGGCCTTGTTTCCAGCTTTGACCCGGCAAATTATGCGGCGCGTATTTTGTTACAGCCAGAGAATGTGTTGACGGGATGGCTGCCTGTGCTGTCACCCTGGGTGGGGAGTGGCTGGGGGATGGCTGCACCGCTGGTGCCGGGGGCTCAGGTGCTGGTGGTGGCACAGGAAGGCGATGCCGAACAGGCCGTGGTGGTGGGGGCGGTATGGTCTACCGTTGATAAGCCCGTACCGGCGCCGGCGGGTGAGTTGTGGCTGTGTCATCAGAGCGGCAGCTTCATAAAATTACTGAATGACGGGACCATCGCACTGCAGGCTTCGCAGGTGAATGTGACGGGAAATCTTGTGGTGAGCGGTGATATTTCTGATCAGAACGGGGCGCATGGAACAGTGGCGGCGTTACGCCAGGCGCATGATCAGCATGTGCATAGCGTGCCGCAAGGTGGCGATACCGGCCTGCCCACGGAGACGGTGTGATGGTTGATCTGGCTTTGCAGTATGGCGGGGATTTGAGCGTGGGCCCGACCGGGGATTTGGCGCTGGCCGATGGGCCGGTGCTGACACAGCAACGGGTTTTACGGCGGCTGCTGACGAATCCAGGGGATTATATCTGGCAGGTGAGCTATGGTGCGGGGTTGGGACAGTTTGTTGGACAGCCCGGTGCGCCGGCGGCGATTGCCGGTGTGACGAGAGCGCAGTTGCTGCAGGAGGCCGGGGTGGCGCCGTCGCCGCCGCCGGTGGTGACGTCCACGGTTGGCAATGATGGCACTGTGACCACGGCGTTGGTTTATACGGATGCTGCGACGGGACAGGCCTCGACACTTTCCTTCTCTGTCTAGGAATATTCATGCAATTATCTCTACAGAATTTTTCCTCTCTGATGGAGGGGATGGCTTCGGCTGTGCAGGGTGCGGCGTCGAGCCTGGTGGATTTGACGGTGGGCTCGGTATTGCGGGCCATTTTGGAGGCGAATGCCTCTGTTGCGCTGTGGTTGCAGTGGCTGATTGTTGAAGTGCTCGCGGGGACGCGGCTGGCGACGAGCAGTGGCGTGGATTGTGATAGTTTTGGCGCGGATTTTGGTTTTATGCGTTTGCCCGCGGTGGCGGCTTCCGGCCAGGTTACGTTTTCACGGTTCAGTGCGACGGGGGCGGCTATGGTGCCTGTAGGGGCGAGCGTGGCGACAACAGGGAATTCGCAGAGTTTCATTGTCGTCGGGGATGCAAGCAATGCGGCGTATAATGCGGCGACGGGCGGATATGTGATTATGGCCGGCGTGTCTGCTGTGAATGCGACGGTTGTTGCCAATACTGCCGGCACGTCCGGGAATGTGCTGCCGGGGATGATTTCACTGATCAGCGCGGCGATGCCAGGAATAGATACGGTGACAAATGAAAATATCCTCACCGGTGGTGTGGATGCGGAAAGCGATGTGGCGTTCAAGGCGCGGTTCGGCAATTATCTGGGCAGCCTGTCCCGGGCGACCAATGTTGCCATTGGGGCGGCGATTGATGCGATCCAGCAGGGGCTAAGTTACAGCGTTACTGAGAATTATAATCAGGCGAGTGCCGTGCAGATGGGGCATTTTGTTGTTACGGTAGATGACGGAACCGGTTCGCCGCCTGTGACATTGCTGCAGACGGTGCAGCAGGCGGTGAATGCGATACGCCCGGTGGGAACAAGTTTTGCGGTGCAGGGGCCTGTTGTGGTTTTGGCAAATGTCTCGGTGACGTTGGCGACGGCAACGGGTGCGAATCATGCCGCGGCGATTACGGCGGTGGCGGCTGCATTCGAGAGCTATATTGCCTCGCTGCCGATCGGGGCGGCACTGAGTTACACCAAGCTGGCGCAACTGGCCTATGAGGCTTCCAGCGCTGTTGTGAACTTATCTGGACTGGCCTTGAACAATGGGACAACCGATCTCGTGCCGCCGTTGTTTGGCGTTGTGCGGGGCGGTGTGATGACGGTGTCCTGAAATGAGCATTGATGTTGCACATCTGCTTGGCAGATTGAAGATGGTGCTGCCGGCACGGTGGTTTTCTGATGCCACACCGATTCTTGATGCGGTATTGACCGGTGTGGCAAGTGCCTGGGTGGAGGTGTTCTCACTGCTCGACAACACAGAGGCCCAGCGGCGTATTGCCACGGCGGGTGGCATATTTCTGGACATCGCCGCGCTGGATTATTTTGGGCAGGACCTGACGAGGCGGGCGGCAGAGGTTGATAGCGCGTATAGTGTGCGGATTCAGCGGGGTTTAGTGCGGCCGCGGGCGACGAGGGCCGGCGTGGTGCAGGCATTGCAGGATTTGACGGGACGTACCCCTTTGGTTTTTGAGCCGCGCAATCCCGCGGATACCGGGGGCTATAATTTGAATATGGGCTATGGGCTGGCCGGTGCTTACGGCAGCATGACGATACCGTATCAGTTTTTCGTGCATGCGTACCGCCCGAACAGCCTGCCGGTAAGCAATGCGAGTGGCTATGTGGTGGGGCCGGGCGGTTATAATGCGGCGCCGTCGTTTTATGCGGATACGTCCGACTTTCAGGGCAACATCAGCGACGCCGAGATTTATGCCAACATCGCGGCCGTGGTGCCGACCACAAGTATTGCCTGGACAAATATCTCCAACTGAGGACCATTCATGGATCGTAATATTGTCTATCCTGGGAGCATTCCGCAGGATTCGGATATCCTGTACCCAAATCGCAACGCAATGATTGGTATTGCGGCGCTGACGGCGGCGGCGCTGGGGACAGGAGTGGTGGTGGATGGGCTGGCTTGTACACAGGCGACACCTGCCTCTCTGACGGTTGTGGTGGGGCCAGGCAGCATTACCCAGCTCTCGAGCCTGGATGCCACGGCCTATGGGTCGTTACCCGCGGATGTGACGGACCAGATTGTTAAGACGGGTATCAATCTGCAGGCCGTGAATTTTGTGCTGGGGGCGCCCGCAAGTTCTGGGCAGGCCATCAATTATCTCATTGAGGCGGCATTTTCCGAGACGGATACTGACCCGGTTGTATTGCCTTACGTGAATGCGGCCAATCCGAGCCAGGCATTTTCTGGCCCCAATAATGCGGGAACAGCGCAGAATACGCAGCGTGTGCAGCGTGTGCAGCTACAGGTAAAACCGGGAGCGGCGGAACCTGCCGGTACGCAGACCACTCCGGCGGTGGATACGGGCTGGGTTGGTCTGTATGTCGTGACCGTGAATTATGGGCAAACGACGATTACCGCTTCCAACATTGCGGTGGCGCCGGGTGCGCCGTTTTTGCAGTATAAATTGCCAACGCTGCGGCCTGGTTTTGCCTCGATGCAGGTGTTCACCTCCTCCGGTAATTTTGTGGTGCCGAATGGTGTCACCACTCTGCGTGCGGAGCTGACGGGTGGTGGGGCTGCCGCCGGGTATCATGCCAGTATGCCTGGTGGTGGAGGCGGCGCCGGAGGCAAGGTGATCAGCATCATAACGGGGCTGACACCTGGGCAGGTGATTCCGGTTTTCGTGGGTGCAGGTGGCGCGGCGCTGACCAGCCCCGGGACAGGCAACAATGGCGGTAACACGAGTTTTGCGGGCTTGGTGGCATCGGGTGGCTCTGGCGGCGCGGGAGGAACCGGGGCGGGGATTTCCAATGCGGGTGGTGCCGGTGGCGTTGCGGCGGGTGGCCAGTTGAATTTGCCTGGTTCGGATGGAACGGATTCGATTGTGGTGGCGTGCCGTGGCGGTGATGGCGGCGGCCCCGGGAATGGGCGCGGCACAAGTGGGCAGATCCAGGGCGTTGCGGCTCCCAGTTATGGCGGCGGCGGTGGTGGGGGCGGCTGTTCGTCCGGTGCTAGTCCGGCTGGCGCTGCCGGCGGCGCTGGCGGCGGCGGGTTGGTCGTAATCGAATATTGAGGGGGGAGCGATGACAACGCCTGCGAACCATTTATGGCGGCCGTCCAATGCGCGATATTTGCAGATTGATGGATTTGTAGCGACGCCACGGGGGCCGCAGGTACCGCCTGCGCAGGCTCTGGTGTGGCCGGCGAAGGATCCTGGCGATACGCTGGACTATGTGTTTGACCTGGGGCCCGCGCTGACGGCGAACCCGGGCGATGGAATCAGCACGCTGGACGTTATCATAAGCCCGAATAATCCGGGTGACCTGAGTATGGTGTCCTGCACGGCGGATGGGGCAAGGGCCGTGCTGTGGTTAAGCGGCGGGCAGGCACTGACGACGTATACTGTTACGATATCGATGACAACGCTTGGCGGAAGGACGCTGGTGCGAAGTGTTGCATTACCGGTGATCGCACTTTCATCTGTGCCGGCGCCGCTGAATGCACTGCAGACGGCAACGGGCCAGGCGCTGACCGACCCGACCGGAACCCCGCTCACGACGATTTGAGGTAGCGATGACGACCATTGGACAATTACCGCCCGCCAGTTCTGTTTCCGATACGGACCTGGTTGCCATATATCAGAACAGTCAGACATTATCGGCGACCCGGGCGCAGCTCTTGGCGGGCGTGCAGACTGCTTTGGCGCTGCCGCAGAATTCTTTGCTGGGTAATGCCGGGACAGGGACTGCAGCACCAGGCCCGATTACCGTTGGTGCGAATTTAACCCTGTCGGGCAATACTTTGTCGGCCACGGCGGTGCCGTTTCAGATATCAACCTTGAATACGGGGGTGGTGCCCGGAGCGACGGACATTGTCCCGCTGGGACAGGGGGGCGCAAATACCAAGGTTTCCTACGCCAATTTTCTGGCGGGTTTGGGTAATGTGGCCGGGGTGCCGGGCGGCGGGTTGACGGCAACAGCCAGTGGCGCCACGACGGCACGGACGATTTCTGCGCTGGCATCGAATGCGGTGTCGATCGAGGATTTTGGTGCTGCCGGCGATGGTGTGACGGATGACAGTGCCGCACTTCTGGCGGCGGTTGCGAGTGGAATGCCGGTACGGCTGCAAGCGAAGACCTATGCCATTGCCGGGGAGTGCGATATTGCCGGGGCCGTATGCACGTTGTTGGGGGTGCCGGGGCTAAGCACTCTGAAGCGCTCAGCCCAGTCCAAGATTGGAACAGCAGCGACGCCGGCCTGGATCAGTGTATCGGCCACGAGCTTTTATGCCGACGGCATTATTTTTGACGCCAACACAACCATTACAACGGCGACGATGGGCGTTGCCATCCAGGCATCCTGCACAAAATCCTCGATCACGCGCTGTGCATTCCGGAATGCCATGTCCACTGCCTATGGCAGTGGCCTCACTCTTCTGGCAAGCGATCCGGCAATCACCCAGCATCATGTAGACAATTGTGAGCTTTCAGGAAACAGCCTGCATGGCGTCTACGCTTATGCGGTGGATGCCCTCAGCATCACAAATTGCCGCGTGCACGACAATACGGTGCATGGCATTCATGTCGATAGCCTGGATCCGACGTTTGTGCTCAAGGTTAGAGCGGTGCATATTGTTGCAAATACGGTTTGGAATAATAATGTCGGAATACTTGTAGGCAATTATATTGTCAACAACATCTACACGTTGCCTTTTTTGTACGGAAATGCAAACCCAGACGTTCTGGGAGCGATTGTTGCCTCCAACAATTGCTATTCGAATGTTGCGTACGGCATTTTTGTTTCTGGACGCAATATACTTGTCTCCGGTAATCTGTGCACGAATAATAGCACGGGCGCATCCTATGGTGCGGGTATTATTTGCGGTACGGGCTATTGCAAGATTTCCGGCAATATGATTTCCGGACCATCGCCCTTTGGCATTGACTGCGGCGGCTCTATTTATACCGTGGTTGACAATAACTATATAAATGGTGCGGGTATTGGTCTGAATATTGGTGGTGGGCAGAATTGTACCGCGCGGAATAATTTTATCCAGGATTCTTCCGCAATATCGATCAATGTGCTGAATGTGGAAGGAAATGGTGCGGGTGATAATTTTGGCCTGGCCTGCACGGATTTGTCTATTATCGGCAACTGGATAAATTATAGCGGCAGCACCTTTGGCATTGTGATACGTGACGGTGCGCAGAATGTATTGATTGAAGATAATATCATTGTCGTTGATGCGGGGGGGAGCCTTTTGAATGTGCTTTCAGCCTATACGGATAATATTATCATTCGCGGCAATCTTCTGAACTTCACGTCCAGATGGCCGGTGAACCCGGCTTTGGTGAATGGTGTTTATACGCTGACGGTGCCAGATGTGGCTGATGCCGTATCTGTTTCACAATCGATATCCCCGGTCGCAAGCATGGTGACAGCTCAGGCCGCGCTGACGGCGGGACAGATTACCTTTGTGAAAATACTGAACCCGGGCATTTCCTATTCGACTGCGACGGTCAGCTTCACGGGTACGGGAACCGGTGCCGCGGCAACCGCCCTTATTTACAACGGGAAGATTGTTGGTGTGCAAATGACCAGCTTTGGCTCTGGTTATGGTGCGGGCACGACGGTAACGATTACGGGCAACGGCGCTGGCGTGAGTGCCAGTGTTCAGGTAGGGTTGCCGGTTTGGGCGAATAAGCAATTGAGCGTTGACTGCCTGACAAATGTCGCGTTTGCGACGACGGGTTCGTCTCCTGTGCAAAGCAACTGGACGGGGGCGCCGATTACCGTGCCGGCGAATACGACGATAGATTGGATGGGCCGCAATACTGGCTGGATGGCGGCGCGATTCATACAAAATGATTATGTTTCGCCGAATGGTGATGGAAGCCTGACGCTCAAAACGCAGAGCGGAGATATTTCATTGCATCCTGCCGGTACTGGCGTTGTTCGGATCATTTCAGATGCGGAGGCGACGGGGGCGGTGGAGCTTATTGGCCGTGGGTCGCCGCTGAATACGATATCTGCGCCGGCGGGTTCGACGTTCCGGAATCTGAATGGGGGCGTGGGTGCTACATTCTGGGTGAAGCAGTCGGGGACGGGTTCAACCAACTGGGTCGCGGTAGCCTGACGTCAGGACCGCCGAGAGCAGATTAATTCAACGAAAGCTGATCATGACAACCATCGCGCAATTAACGCCGGCGACTTCCGTGGGTGGGGGTGACTTGCTGCCTTTATCGCAGGCAGGGGTGCTGTACTCGGTTTCTGTATCGCAGCTCACGGCGACTTCGCAGCCGGTGATCAATATACCGTCGGGTGATCTGCTGGGACGGAACAGTATTGGGGCTGGCGAGCCGGAGCCGGTGGTCGTTGGAACGGGTTTGGCGCTGGGTGCAGGGGCTCTGGCGGCGACCGGGGCCGATCATGCCGGGTTTCCGGTGCAGGGGAGCATGGGGCTCTCCGATGATGTTGTGGTGAGTGTAAACGGTGTGCCGGGATTATTGCCGGTGCTGGCGTTGCGGGATTTGTTCTCGGGCGGCGCTGGGGTGGCCATAGACAATAATGGTGTGATCAGCGTCACCGTTTCCTCGATAGCGGGACCGGGCGGACCGCAGGGGCCGGCTGGTGCCGCGGGTTCTGTGGGGCCCGCGGGTGCCACTGGCCCTGCCGGGGCTGGGTTGTCAGGACCGCTTGCAGGCAACGCGGCGAGCTCCGTTGGCGATTCCGATTACGTTGCGCTTTGGCAGAATGGTGCGCTGGCATGGATGCCATATGGGCAGTTTTTGGGTGGGCAGACGATTGATGAGCTGCCGGCGGCGGGGCCGGCTGGTGATAGTGACGAGTTGCTGGTGGCACAAAACGGCAATACGCTGAGTGTGCAGAGCTTTAGTGCGATCTGGACGTATCTGCAGAGCAAACTGCCGAATGTGCAGCCAGCGGTGGTGGAGCTGACGGCGAATACCGTGCTTGATTCCACGCAGCATAACAACCGCTTTCTTGTGGCGAGTGCACCGATTACGCTGTCGGCAAATTTTACGAACATGGGGCCGGGATTCTCATGCACCCTCGTTAATCTGGCGGCGGGGCCGATAACAATGGGAACCGGGATTACGTCTGGTTCGGGCAGTACGTCTCTGCCGCCTGGTGCGTCGACCAGCCTGCTTGGGTTAAGCTATTCTGGTGGATCCTTGGTGTGGTGGAGCGGCGTGGTGCCGAATGCGCCGACCATTACGATTGGTTCAATAGTGGGGCCGGGGTTAAATACGCCGTTTATTGTGTCGGGCGGCATATTCAATGATGCACCGACGGCGCTGGATTATTCCGTGGATGGTGGGGTGAGCTGGGTCGCAGCGGTAAGCCCGGCGATTACGACAAATGCGTATAGTTTTACGATTCCGGGTTTGACGGCTGGGGCGTATACTGTGCGCGTTCGCGATCACAATGATGTCGCGATCGTCGGGGTGTCGAACAGCTTTGCGATTGCGCCACCTTCGATCAGTATTGCGAGTCTTCCGGGAACGGAAACATTGGGTAGCGCCATTGCCGTGAGCGGTGCCGTGTCGCCGGGTGATGATGCGGTGCAAATTGGTCTTTCGGGCAGCGCGACCGTGGTGCCGACGAACTGGGTTAATGCGGTGGTGAGCGGCGGGGTGTGGACGGGCAGTTTAACGCCGGCTGCCGCGGGGACGGCTTATGTCTGGGCCCAGCAGGTTGCGGATACGGCGGTGACTGCGGTGTCCGGTGCAATTTCCGTGGTGTCGGCCTCTCTCAACATAACGGCGCCTTCGACCGGGACGGTGGCGACTGCGTTGACGGTGAGCGGGACGGTTAGCCCGATCGCTGATGCGGTTAATGTTCAGCTTGCAACGCAGAATAGTGCGGCGCCAACGAGCGGATGGACGGCGGCGGTGAATAGCGGTGGCAGCTTCTCGGTGGCGCTGACGCCTGCTGCCAGTGGCACCTATTATGCCTGGGCACAGGATGCCTCCACGGGAGTTGCGGCGGTGTCGTCCGCCATTACCGTGGCCGCGGCGCCGGCATTGACCTATGGCTTCAATAATCCAGGTGGCAGTTACGTCCATGGGGTAAGTACGATTCCGCTGAATGGGTCGGTGACGCCGGCGCAAAGCGTGGCGACGCAGGTGGCGTTTTCGACGTCGAGCACTGTGGTACCGACTACGGGCTGGGAGGCGGCGGCGATCATCTACTCGAATTCGCTGTGGGCGGTTTATTATCCCACGCCGGCCAGTGCGGGAAATTATTACGTTTGGGCACAAACATCGGCGGGCACGAACAGTGCCGTGAGCAGCTTTACCGTGCCGGTGACCTAACGAGATGATGATGTTGTTTAATTTACCTGGCTCGCCAGTAATGGCAGGCTTGAGAAAACGCGTGCTGGCGGGGCCATTGCCGGCCGGCAGCGGGCCGCCCACGGGATTATTCACGGGGCCATATCCTTCAGATATCAGCGGACTATCGGGCTGGTGGGATGCCGGGGTTTTGCCTGGGCTGCTGGATGAAAACGGCCTCGTGGTTACGGCCACGAATGGTGTTGTTGGCGCGGTGCAGGATAAGTCCGGGCAACGCAATAATTTAACGCCGTATCATATCAGTGCGGATACGGCGCCGGTGACGACGCTCGCGGCACCACGGGTGAATGGGTATTTGGGTGCTGTGGGTGCGCCCGATGCGGCGATTGTTAGTTACGGGCCGAGTTTGGATGCGGATTGGGGTTTGGCGCATCCCGGGCTGGAGTTTGGTGCGGGGGCTGCCTGGACGCGGTACTTTGTGTGGACGCGGCCGAACTGGCGGCAGGGGACGTATTACGTCAATAATGAGCCGATTCCGCTTATTCATACGACTGCGGGATCTGGTGCTACGATTTTACAGGCGGATAGCGCTGAGGGCAGTAATTTAACGCTGTTTCCTGGTACGGCGGGGCAGGTGGTGTTGTCCGCCAGTTTGGCGCGGCGGCATAGCCATGCGGTGATTATGCGCAATACGCCAGGCGTAGGTGTGGATGTGTGGCTTGATGGTGTGCAGGTGGCTGCCGCCGTGACAAACCCGTTGCCGGCCAGCGTGAATGCGCCGGTGTTGTTGCTGCATGATGGGACGATCCAGGGCTCGGCGCAGTGCTGGTTTCATGAGGCGGCGGCGTGGGAACGGGTGCTGAATGCGGCTGAGGTGGCGACGCTGATTGCCGCTCAGGCGCGTTGGGTACTGGGCGCGCGCCGTGGGGTGAATCTGCTTGTCATGGGGCAGTCCAATGCGGCGTGGTTCATCAATGCGGGTGGGCCGTTGGCGCTGGCGCAGGGTATTGCCTGGTATCTGGGGGCGGCTGCCTATGGATTTACGGCAGCGATATCGGGGTCGGATATATCGCCCAATCGGTATTCGGTTATTTCTGGCCATCCGATATCGAATTCGTCGCCACCCTTGTTTCCGCCAGGCGCAGGAAACGGAACGTTTTTGACGAATCCTGGAGATGGATCCGATCCATCGACATGGAGTGGTGGACTCGATTTTGCGGCGTTGACGGCGTATCTGACGGGCAGTGCGGCGCTTGTGAGTACGGTCGACGAAGGGGATATCGCGTTTCTGATCTGGCCGTGGACGGAGCAGGACAGCACGATGCCTTATGCCAATAAGAGCCTGTATAAGGGGACGGTGCTGCAACTGCTTTCGATGACACGCAGTCTGCTGGGACGTAGTGCTGGTCAACTGCCTTTGTTGGCCTGGAATGCGATTCCGTATGAGACCAATGACGGTGTGCAGATGGTGCGCGAATCGATTGCGGATCTCGCGGGCGTTAGCGCGAATAATATTGTTGTTTTTGCGGCGCAGACGGCGGATTCGAATCCGTTGAATTCGTCTTACGATCCGACGACGGGCCTGTTCAGCGGGGGAGACCCTGAGCACCGGGACGAGCCGGATTTATTGCGGTATGGCCGGATTGGGGTGCATGCCGCGGGACAGGCAGCGATTACGATGGGACTGTCTGACACGATACCCGCGGTGCAATTGCCGGGGAGCGGGTTGCCGATGAAAGGCGGGCCGCAGATTGTGCATGTGTATCGGGCATCCAATACGAGCTTGATACTGACGATCTCGCATGATGCCGGCAATGATTTGCTGGTACCGTTGCAGGCGGGGAATGGTGCGGGATTTGCCGTGATGGATGGGGGATCGGTGGCGACGCCGGGCACGATCATTACGGCTGTTGCGGCAACACGTGTGGATGCAACACATGTGGAGGTGACGTTGGGTCGGTCGATTACGAACCCGTCCTCTGAAGTGCTGTTCTTCTACCCGTATGGCAGTACCCAGATTGGGCGGGGAGATGCTGTTACGGATAATTTGAGCAGCCTGGTGCCGCCGGGGAACTGGAATATCGGGAATGATCTCGGTTCTGCATGGAGTGTGAATTTTCCCTTGCAGGCCACAACTTATCCAATCGGATTATCCGATACTGCCGATTAAGGAGCCAAGATGGAGATTGAGACGATTACCCTGTTGCGTAGCGATATTGCGGGGTTACGTAATGATATGACTGCCATACGGCAGGATGTAGGAATTTTGGAAACGAAAGCGGATTCACTAGAGACGTGGCGCGTGCATTATCTGGCGCACGAAGATCAGGTGATCAGCAAGCTTTTTGCAAAGGTTGATGAGTTGGTTTCAGGGTTGGGGGATGTGCGGGCGGATTTGTCGCGAATCCGTGGTGAGCGGGACGCCGAGCGGCGGATGAGTATGATGGTGATCAGCGTGTTATCCGCGGCATGCGGTGGATTGATTGCGAGTCTGTTTCATGGATAATTTTGCGCGGTGTTTTGCCTTTACGTTGAGTGCGGAGGGCGGGTTTACGAAGATAGCGTCTGACCCGGGTAACTGGACCGGTGGTGCGGTGGGGCACGGTGAGCTGCGCGGGACCAAATATGGGATAAGTGCGGCGGCATATCCGGGGTTGGATATTGAAAATCTTTCCGAACAGAATGCGGAGGATATTTACCGGCGGGATTATTATGAGCCGTTGCATGGGGACCAGTTGAGCCTGCCGGTGGCGCTGGTGCTGTTTGATGGGGCGGTGAATGCCGGGCTGCGCAGGGCGGTGATCTGGTTGCAGCAGGCGGCAAGCCTGCTCGCGGATGGGGTGTTGGGGGCGCAGACATTGCAGGCGGTGAGCGCTGCTGATGCGTTGGTGTTGGTGCGGGAGGTGTTGGCGCGCCGGATTGATTTTTATGCGCGTTTGCCGACCTGGCCGGATTTTGGGCTGGGGTGGAGCCGGCGGGTTATTGCACTGGCTGATGAGATTTTGCGATGAGAGGCGAGATGGAAAGGTTTTTTCAATCCCCTGAAAACCGCACGGGTTTGGCGATTTGGTTGGGGACGGCCGTGACAGCGGCGCTGCAATATTTTTGGCTGCACCAGACGGTTTCCTCGGCGGATATTCTCGGGTTGGTTCTGGGGTTGATCAAGATTTTGCAGCCGGAGAATTGTGTGACGGTGGCGCAGCTCGAGAAGGCGATTGGTGATGTTTCGGCTTTGCTGAAGACAGGGAATTCCGCCGCGGTTGGGGCCGTTGTGGCGGATGTCGAGGGGCTGGTGGCTGGTGTGGTGCAAGCGGCTCCCAAATTGTGATGATGGAGATGATGATGAGTGAGACAACGCAGGTTGAGAATGTTTTGAATGTGGCTGCTGGAGTTGGTGCGGCTGTGGGCGGGCCGGTTGGTGCGGCCGTGGCGGCGGGGCTGAAGGTTGGTGAGGCTGTGGTGAATTCGGTGGAGGGTAGCCAATCGGCCCATGCGACTGCGCTGGCGACGGCGAGTGCGGCGGCGAATAGTTTGGCGACGGCGGCGGCACCTGTGCTGGCGACGCTGCCGGCGCAGGATGCGGCCAAGGCGCAGGCGAGTCTGGGGCTGCTGCAGACCGTGCTGGCTGATTTGAAGAGTATTTTTGGACTTTGATGGTGTGGCCCGGCGATGAGCCGGGCCCTACTTGCTTGGATAGACAGCCAGAGGTAGTCTCTGGTGTTCGCTGGGCAAGGACGCGGCCATGAGAAGATTGTGTTTGATTTTTAGCGTGGTTTTGGTGGCTTTTGCTGGGTGTGCTCGAGCGGCATCTACGGAACAGTTCAGATTTCAGGATCTTGAGTATTACTATTTGCATTATTATCTGCCGCCTGCTTCGGACGACCCAGAACAAACTCAGTTGAAGAACTATGCTGTAAAGTATGCTGAGGCACATTTTCCTCTGGGGTCATCGGCTTCGGCTGCTGTATCGGCACTGACGATGGCAGGAGCAAAATGCTCGGTGGGCGACGATCCGAATGAGCCCCCCGCTCTTATTTGCGACTGGTCAAGGCCGAGTTACGGGTTGGATTATTTTTGTTGTCAAATCGATTGGATGGCCGTGTTGGTGACAGACAAAAAATACGTGACAATTCAAGATATATGGATGAGTCGCACGGAAAGTGGTCCGTAAATAGCGCGGGGTGGTTTGGTTTCATGGGAAAGATAGAAGTATATTTCAAAAATCTAAATTATGCGGATGATAAAACTTACTATCATGAATTTATTGTTTGGACCCCTGATAAAGGCCCAGCCAGATTTATCCGTGGGGGGCCTGAATCAGGCCATAACATGGGTTCGGGCAGTGGAGGCGGTAGCGGCAGTGCAGGTTTTTCTGTGGGGAAGACGGGCGTTAATGTTCCGTTTGGCGCCATAAATGTCCAAGCCGATATTTATGAAGGGGGTGCAAGAGATTGGGCAAAGCCGGGAGTCGATCCAAGTCAGACCATTATCACTGGATCAGATCAACAACTTGCATCTTACTGGCAAAAAATGGTTACCGAAGGGGCGGCAATAAATAAAGAAAATACTGGCTACGCCTTTGCCGGCCCCAATAGTAACACTGTTGTGACAACATTACTCGAAGCAGCAGGACTTCCATTGCCAAAAGACAATGGGTTGAATGGTACAACGCCTGCCCCTGGTGCAGAAATGTCATTGTTGAATCACCACTACTCGGCCGGTCTCGGTTATGAAGAGCTGGCGGAGAATACAGGAGCCAGGGGGGTGCGAGATGCCGAGCATGGTTTTGGCACGATAATGCACGACATAGGGAATGATTTTGGTGCCGCGATAGGGGCGTTTCGTAAGGCGCTCAAAACCGTGGCGGCGACGGCAAGTGCCGATATGCGAGGAATGGGGCTTTATGGTGTGGCGATGGCGGCTGGCCGGCCGGGGCTGGGCGGGTTTGCGCCGATTGCTGGCATGCCCGGGCGACAGGCGGCACAAAAATCGAGGGCTCTGGCACCCGTGGGTGAGGCGGGTGTTTTGGCCGCTGGGCTGGGTGGTGTGCAGGCCGATGCCGGGGTTTTAGCCGCGCGGCAGGGGGATGGAGCAAAAACATCCTACCGGACGGTTGTGGCACAAGCGCGGCATCAGGCGGCGGCTGGGCGGGCGCGACGGGAGGCCGATGCGGCGGAGCTGTATCTGCCGATGCGTGGGGCGGGGTTGGCGGGATTGTCTTTTGCGCCACGGGCAGGTGGTGGTGCGGCTGGTGGGAGTTCGCTTCATCCGGCGGTGCCGGGTTCCGCTGGAGCGCCTGGATTGCGCCGGCGGAACAGCGTGCATGAGGCGGTGTCGGTGGCGGAAGCGGCTTCCTCGGATCGTGGGGAGGCGGGGGCTCAGGAATTTGCGGCTGGAGCTGAGCCTGCGCCGCCGGGGGTGATACCTGCCGATATTGAGCGGGCGGTGGAAGATTATTTCTTCAGGCAGTCGCGTTTGCCGCCTACTGGCGGGGCGGGGTTTAATCCGCTGCTCAGCCCGGTTTGGGCGGGATTAAAAATACCGGGCTAGGCGAGGGGCTCTGATAGAGAGCTGATCAACGTCTCGGCTTCATCCCGGTCCAGCGCCAAGGCGCGGCGGGTGGTGGCTTGTGAGAAGCCGCCACGGGCCATGGCGGCGAGGATTTTATCCGCGGGGGCGGGGCCGAACGGGCCGGCACGGCGGCGGCGCAGATAGGCGCAGGCGGCGGCGAGTTCGCGTTCCGGATCGTCCGTCATGGTGGGGGCTTTTATCCCTTTGGCTGCCAGATGCGCCATTGTGGCCCGGCGGGATTTGCCTTCCCGGGTCAGGCGTTTCGCCCGCGAGGCGGCGAAGGCCTCGTCATTCACCACCCCCAACTCCCGCAGGCGGCTCAGCACGCCGGGGATTTCGGCCTTGGCCCGGCGCATGACGAGGGCAAGCTCCTCAGGTGCGGCCTCTTCCCCCTGCAACTTCCCCCATCGATCGATCCGGCGCGCCAGAACGCGCGCGAGGCTTACCTCCGTGGCCGCGTAGCGCGCCATGTGGTTAAGTGCCGCTTCGTACAACCTGGCCGCATCCGGCGGTTTACCTGCCATGCGCGTGAGTCTGCCGCCCTTTGGGGCTCTTGTCACGGGGGGGCAGTGCCTCTATACGGCCCGCTTCACCGTAAAACGTGATGCGTGCGTGTCCGGGCCATTAGGCATGCCTGGCCGCCGCCCCGATGTTCGGGACCCCCGCTTAGCGGCGGGGTTGCAGCGACAGGAGACCAAAATGCCGAAGCTGAAGACCAAATCATCGGTCAAGAAGCGCTTCAAGATCACCGCCACGGGCAAGGTTCTCGCCGGCCCGGGCAAGAAGCGCCATAATCTTTACGCCCGCAGCCAGAAGGCCAAGCGCCAGAATCGCGGCAGCCAGACACTCACCCACGCCGACGGCATCACTGTGAAGCAGTGGGCTCCGTACGGCATCGCATAAGGGAAGAGTAAAAAATGGCACGTGTAAAACGGGGCGTTACCACCCACGCCCGTCACAAAAAAGTTCTGGCACTGTCGAAGGGCTTCGTCGGCCGTTCGTCGACCAATTATCGCATCGCGCTGGAGCGCCTGGAAAAGGCCCTGCAGTATGCGTATCGCGACCGCCGGGTTAAAAAGCGCGAATTTCGCTCGCTTTGGATCCAGCGTATCAATGCTGCCGTGCGTGAGCATGGGCTGACCTATAGCCAGTTCATCTTCGGGCTGAAGCAGGCCGGGCTGGAGCTGGACCGTAAAGTCCTCTCCGCCATCGCGTTCGACGACCCGGCATCCTTTGCCGAGATCGTGCAGGCGGTTAAGGGCGTTTCCGTCGCCGCGGAATAATATTCCGTAACTTCACTTGTCTCATGTCCGGGCGGGGCTCATCTTGAGCCTGGACATGAGACAGCCCGCCATTCCCGAGCATATCGTACAATCTGCTTCCTTCCTCACGCCGCAGGAACGCGAGCGGCTTTGGCACGCCGCCATTGTTATGGCGGATTCCCGTGGGCTTCTGCTCCGGCTCACCGCCGTTTTTGGCCGCCGGATCGACCGGCTCCGTACCTCAATCTCACGCACCGGCGAACGCCTGGGCGGCTCGGCCTGGACCAGCCTGGTGCAGCGCGCGGCGGATATGGTCGAGGACACGCTCTGGTCCAGCTATAATTACGCCACCTTCGGGCTGGAGGCCGTGCCGGAATTCGCCCGCCCCAAACAGCCACGCGCCAGCCGTCTGCACCGCCTGGCCACGGCCGCCAGCGGCGCCGCCTCGGGCTTTGTCGGGTTTCCGGGGGTGGTGTTCGATATTCCCTTCACCACCATGACCATCCTGCGCTCCATCGCCGAGGTGGCGCGCGATTCCGGCGAGGATTTATCCGCCGAGGACACACGCCGCGCCTGCCTGGAGGTTCTGGCCTTCGGCGGGCCCGATAATGCGGATGACGACACAGAGCTAGGCTATTGGGCCACGCGGCTTGGCGTCAATCACCTCACCATCAATGTGCTTATCAAAAGTGCCGCCGGCCGCTTCGGCATGGTCATTTCGGATAAGATCATGGCCCAGGCCGTGCCGGTGGCGGGTGCTATCACCGGCGGGCTGTTGAATTACGCCTTCACTGAATATTACCAGAAAATGGCACAGGTGCATTTTTGCCTGCGCGCCCTGGAGCGCCGCACCGGCGAGACGCTGGCCCTGCAGCAATGCTTCGGCCAGATGGTGCAGGCGGCGCGCGACCGGCGGCGAGTGGGCCGCCGGGAGCAAACCCCCGCGGCGGTAAAATACCTGCCGCGGGAAGAGCTTATGCGAAGCTGATCAGCTCCACATCGAAAATCAGCGTCGCACCCGGGGGGATGAGCCCGCCGGCGCCGCGCTGGCCGTACCCATGCTCAGCCGGCAGCGTCAAAGTGCGCTGCCCGCCCGGCTGCATGGTGGAAACACCGATATCCCAGCCGGAAATCACCTGGCCGACGCCGAGCTTGAAGACGAAAGGCTGGCCGCGGTCACGCGAGGAGTCGAACTTTTTGCCCTTCTCCCCATTGTCATCCAGCCAGCCGGTATAATGCACGGTCACTTGCTGGCCCTTCGTCGGCGTCTCGCCGGTACCCACCACATGGTCGACATATTTGATGCCCGAAGGCAGGGTCACGGTTTCGGTCATTTTGCTCCCTTTCAAGGTGTAATCCGTGGCAGCCGGTTTGCCGCCCCGGATTGCAATATCAGCTTTTGGCCTGATGGAAACCGGCGGCCAAAGCGTCATCCTTGCACACATAGGCGCCATGCTTGGTCTTGCCAAAATAGCGGGAGCCGCTGGCGTGAAAACTATGGCTTTTGCTTAAGGTGGACCACACCACCGTGCTGGTCGGGCAATGTGCGCTAGCCTCAGCCAATGTACTGAATTCCGCCGCTTTGGATAATGTGCCGGCCGGCTTGGCCACAGGCGCCGTGGCGGGTGGGGTTTGCACCGGCACCATGGCGCCGGTGGTCTGCGCCGCGGAGGGGGCCAGCCCCAAAGTGAAAGCCACACAAAAAGCGGGTATGAACCGGGTGGAAATGTTTTTCACGACACCTCTTCTGCTGGGCCAGCTTTTAGCAAGCACAATTTTCTATCAATGGTTGTGTATTTATATTAATCACACGTCAAGGGCGCAGTAACATAAGCGCCAATGGCGGGGCGGGCATGATTTGCGCGGCGCGCTTTACGGGTTTAGAACCCCGGCGCCCATAAACTTGCAAGAGATGACAAATGAGCCTGATCGCCGACCGCCTGAACCGTATCAGCCCGAGCCAGACCATCGCCATTTCCTCCAAAGCGAGGGCGCTGAAAGCCGCGGGGCGTGACATCATCGGCCTCTCCGCCGGCGAGCCGGATTTCGACACCCCGGATCATATCAAGCAGGCGGCCATCGCTGCGATCAACGCTGGCGATACCAAATACACCGATGTCGCGGGTACCCCGGCGCTGCGTAAAGCCATCGCCGCCAAATTCCTGCGGGACTCCGGCATCGACTACAAGCCGGAGGAAATCATCGTCTCCACCGGTGGCAAGCAGGTCATCTTCAACGCCATGCTGGCCACGGTGCAGGCGGGCGATGAGGTCATCATCCCCACCCCGTGCTGGGTTTCATACCCGGACATTGTCGCCCTGGCCGAAGGCACGCCCGTGTTCGTGCCGTGCAGCCAGAACAATGGCTTCAAACTGCGCGCCGAAGATCTGGAAGCGGCCATTACCCCGAAGACCAAATGGTTCTTTCTCAACTCTCCCAGCAACCCCACCGGTGCCGCCTATTCGGCCGAGGAGCTGCGCGCCATCTGCGACGTGCTGCTGCAGCACCCCAATGTGTGGGTCTTCACCGACGATATCTACGACAAGCTGACCTATGACGGCTTCAAGCCCGCCACCATCGTGCAGGTCGAGCCGCGTTTGCGCGAGCGTACCATCACCATGAACGGCTGCTCCAAAGCCTATGCCATGACCGGCTGGCGCATCGGCTTCTGCGGCGCGCCCGTGGAACTCATCAAGGCCATGGACAAGCTGCAGAGCCAGTCCACCTCCAACACCTCTTCCGTCTCCCAGGCCGCTGCCGTGGCCGCCCTCAACGGGCCGGAAGACGCGCTCAAGGAAATGGTCGTGGTGTACAAGGAGCGCCGCGACCTGGTGGTCGAGATGCTGAACCAGGCCCAAGGCATCACCTGCCACAAGCCCGAAGGCGCCTTCTACGTCTTCCCCGGCATCCACGGCTGCATCGGTAAAACCACCCCCAAGGGCGTCAAAATCAACAATGACGAAGACTTCGTCACAGCCCTGCTGGACGAAGAAGGCGTCGCCGCAGTACACGGCTCCGCCTTCGTCTACCCCGGCCATTTCCGCATCTCCTACGCCACCTCCACCGAGGCTTTGCGTGAGGCCTGCACCCGCATCCAGCGTTTCTGCGCCGCGCTGAAGTAGTCTCCGGGGAACCGCCAGCACCGGGCATCCCGCCGCCATCGAGCGGCAGGATGTCCGGTTGCGCCGCTATCGTGCGGATTTTGCGTCCCGTGACCTGTGAAAATTCTTATTCATCATTATCTGTGTTTAGGCCGTGGAATAACGGCGCCGTGGTTACGCCTGTAGATTCTGTAAAAAAATGAAGACCGGTGCCCATGGGCAAAGTCCGGAACGATTAAATAATCGCAAAAGAACAGAAGAGCACAAAAGGAAACATGGCATGAAATTTCGTAATATTGTTGCGGGTGGCGCCGTTTTGTTTGGGATGGCGGCTTATGCATCGGCAGTGTCGCCGGCCTCGGCGGCGAGCCTGCAGTCCCCCGATAGCGACGCTTTGGTCGCGGGCTATCAGGTGATCCAGTTCGACCTCAAGGAATGCGTGGCCATTACGGGAAAAACCGGTGTTTCAGCGAGTGGTTCGGGCCTGGTGTCGCCGGACGTACTGAAGGTTGCCGCTAAAATTTGTGACGACGCCCGTGCAAATCAACCCAAGCTGGAAGCGCTGGCGAAGGCCAATGATTTCGAATTGCCGGACACCCTGCCTTATACGCTGACGGCCCGTTATGCCGCGCTGATCCGTAATAACGACGCCAGGCTAGGCGCCCATTATCTGCAGGACCAGATCAGCAGCCATGAAGACGCCCTGGCCATTTTCCAGGACGAGGCGGCGAACGGCAATAATGCGGACATCAAGGCGGCGGCGGCGGAGATCATTCCCACCGTGCAGGAAAACCTCACCCTGCTGCAGCAAACCCTCGCGAAACATTAGAGCGCGATCGGTTGAGGTCCGCTCATTTTGAGTGGCCGAAACCGTGAATCGCCCTCTCAAAAATAGCTAGAGCATGATCGCACTTGAAGCGATCATGCTCTAGCCGGGGGCAGATCATCCGCATGGTCCGGCCGGGCCATGCGGATAGTTAAAGCATGAGCGCCAGCGCCAGGCCAACCGCGGCAATCGGCAGAACCATCGGCACCAGCGCGCCTGTATACACGCAAACCCCCGCCGCCAGCGCTCCGGCAAAATACAGCACCAGTGCCACACATTGCCGCAGCACATCCGGCGGCATCTTCCAGGCTTTGCGCGCGAATGCATCCGTCAGGGTCACCACGATATTCGTCAGCGTGCTGGTGAACACCACCGTGGGAATGCCGGACAGGTTCAACTGCCGCCCGGCGATAATCTGCGCGCCCATGGCCAGCGCCAGCAGCGCGATCACACCATCGCCGCTCACACCGCTCGCCGGCCGGCCGGCGGCCAGCCACAGCGCCGTGCCGGCCAGCAGTAGCACCAGCTCCGCCGCCAGCAGCCGCCTCAACGCGTTGCCTTGCGCCCGGCCGCGCACCGCCCAGGCCGCGGCACCAGTCCCGATGATAAAAGCCACCAGCGCCACCACCGAGCCCAGCGCCGAAGCCGCCTCATTGCGCCCGATATAAAGCCCCAGCAGCGCGATATTCCCGGTCATGGCCGAGGTCAGCACCCCGCCCAACTTGGCGAAGGAGATCACATCCACCGTCCCCGCGGCGAAGGAGGTCAGCCCCAGCACCCATTCCAGTGCCCGGCGCATCGGCCTTAGCCCGGTTCTGGCGCTGGTTCCGGCAAGGTCTTGCGCACCCGCAGCCGGCGTATCCGCCGCGCATCCGCATCCAGCACCATGAACTCTATGCCGGATGGATGCGCGATGATCTCGCCCTTCGCCGGCACCCGCCCGGCAAGATTAAACACCAGCCCGCCGACGGTCTCGATATCGGCATCGCGCTCATCCTCGGAGAGCACCGGCCCCATCTTCACCTCGAAATCCTCCACCGGCAGGCGGGCATTGAGGTCCAGCGCCCCATCGGCCCGCTCGGTCAGCATCGGCCCCTCTATCTCGTCATGCTCGTCCGAGATATCGCCCACGATGGTCTCGACCAGATCCTCGATCGTCACCAGCCCGTCGATCCCGCCATATTCATCCACCACCAGGGCCAGATGCGTATGCGTCTGGCGCATCTGCAGCAGCAGGTCGAGCACGCCGATCTGCGGTGCCACCATCAGCGGCTTGCGCAAAATCTTCTCCACGTCGAATTCCGCCGCCGGCCCGGTATAGGCGAACACATCCTTCAGATGCACCATGCCCTGCACATCATCGAGATGCTCGCGGTACACCGGCAAACGCGAATGCCCCTCGCGGCGCAGCAGGTCGCTGGCCTGCTCCAAGGTCACATTCGCCCGCATGGCGATAATATCCGGCCTCGGCACCATCACATCATCGGCGGTGATTTCACGCAACCGTAACACATTGGCGATCAGCGCCCGCTCCTGCGGGTTCAGCCCTACGGTGGCATCCGGTGCCGCCTCGCTGGCCGCATCCTGCACCAGCTCGGCAATGGAATCGCGCACCGATTGCTCGGTATTGCGTAAGCGGCCCAATAATCGCCCCAATGCTGAGCTCATCGCGGCTTCCACGGGTTGGGCACGCCGATGCGCGAGAGCAGCCGTGCCTCCTCAGCCTCCATCTCCCGTGCTTCGCCCACATGCTCATGCTCGAACCCGTGCAAATGCAGCGCCCCATGCACCAGCAGATGCGCCAGATGCTGGGCGATGGTCTTGCCCTCGCGCGCCGCCTCCCGCGCCACCTGGCCAAACGCCAGCAGCATTTCCGGCGGTTGCTCGTATGTCAGCACATTGGTTGGCTTGTTCTTGCCGCGGTCGCGGTAGTTCAGCCGCTGCACGGTCCTGTCATCGGTCAGCGCCACGCTGGCCGTGCATTCCGCCACCGCCAGCGCGCGGGCGACGAGCCGCACCACATTGGGCACATGCGCCCGCCAGCGCCGGTCGGTGATCACCAGTTCGCCCCCGAAGGGGCTCGTACTTCCAGGTTCCATTTGTCTTCCAGCCCCGCCACTAACCTTGGCGTTCGCGGGCCTGCTCCTTCACGGCGGCATAGCGTTGATCATAGGCTTCCACAATCCGCCCGACCAGCGGGTGGCGCACCACATCGCTATTGGCAAACCGCGCCACGCCGATCCCCTGGATGCCTTCCAGCGTCTCCAGCGCATCGGCCAGGCCCGAGCGCGTGTTCGCCGGCAGGTCGATCTGGGTGAGATCGCCCGTGATCACCATCCGTGTGCCCTCGCCCATGCGCGTCAGAAACATCTTCATCTGCACGGCGGTGGTGTTCTGCGCCTCGTCGAGAATGACAAACGCATGCGCCAAGGTTCTGCCGCGCATAAACGCCAGCGGCGCGATCTCGATCTCGCCCGTCGTCATCCGCTTGGTCAACTGGTCGCCGGGCAGCAGGTCATTCAGCGCGTCGTACAGCGGGCGCAGATACGGATCGACCTTCTCCTTCATATCGCCCGGCAAAAACCCGAGCCGCTCGCCCGCCTCCACCGCCGGGCGCGAGAGCACGATGCGCTCCACCTTGCCCGAGGTCAGCATCGCCACCGCCTGGGCCACGGCAAGGTATGTCTTGCCCGTCCCCGCCGGCCCCATCGCAAACACCATCTCATGGCGCGACAGCAAATCGATATAATTCGCCTGGCCGGCACTGCGCGGTCCCACCGGCCCCTTGCGGGTACGGATCGCCGGTAAATCAGAGAGCGGCAGACGCGGCTCATTCGCCGGGTCCATCATCCGCAACACCCCGTCCACCTTGCCCCCGTCAAGCGCCTCGCCCCGTTCCAATTGTTGGTACAAAGCGGACAAAGCCGCCTCGGCCGCCGCCACCGCCCCCGCCGGGCCGGTTATGGCAATGCGATTGCCCCGGCACGCCAGCTTGACGCCGAGCTTCTGCTCGATCCGCGCCAGATGCCGGTCGTGATCCCCGAGCAAAAGGGACAGCAGGTTATTGCTGCCGAAGGTCATGGTGAGGGACCGCTGCGGCGGTACCAGGGCGGAGGGTGAGGTGGAGAGGATCTGGCTCAAGCGGCGATTTGCTCCTGTGGTAAGAGAACTCCAACGATAGAATTGGTATTGGTCGAGGTAATTTGCACGTTACGAATTTGGCCGGTGAGCTCTTCGCCGTTTTGCACCACGACGGGCTGCAGCCAGAGCGAGCGCCCGGAAATCTGCCCCTCATAGCGGCCGCGCCCGGTGAATAGCACCGGCGTTGTCAGCCCCACGGTCGCGGCGTTGAACGCATCCTGCTGCCGCCGCAACTCCGCCTGCAGCTCATACAGCCGGGTATTTTTAACCTCATCGGCCAATTGCGGCAGCCCCGCCGCCGGCGTGCCGGGGCGCGAGGAATAGGTAAAGGAATAGGCCAGCGCAAAACCTGTCTCACGCACGAGTTTCATCGTGTCCTGAAAATCCGCCTCCGTCTCGCCCGGATGTCCCACGATAAAATCCGAGGAAAACGCGATATCCGGCCGCACATCCCGCAATTTATCCACGATCCGCCTGAAATGATCCGCATCATGCTTACGGTTCATGGCCTTCAAAATTCTATCGGAACCCGACTGCACCGGCAGGTGCAAAAACGGCATCAATTTCGCATTATCCCGATGCGCCAGGATCAACTCATCGGGCATGTCGTTGGGGTGCGAGGTGGTATAGCGCAGCCGCTCCAGCCCATCGATCTCGGCTATCTCCGCCAGCAGCCGCGTCAGCCCCCAGGTGCGGCCATCCGGCCCCTCGCCATGGTACGCATTCACATTCTGCCCCAGCAGCGCGATCTCCCTGGCCCCAAGTGCGACCATCCGCCGCGCCTCCGCCAGCACGCTCAAAGCCGGCCGCGAGGATTCAGCCCCCCGCGTATAAGGCACCACGCAGAAGGAGCAGAATTTATCGCACCCTTCCTGAATGGACAAATACGAGACCACCCCCTGCGGCGCCGCCACATCCGGCAGATGATCGAATTTCTGCTCCACCGGAAACTCGGTATCGATCACCACGCCCTGCTTGCGATGCGCCTGCGCGATCAGCTCCGGCAGCCGGTGATAAGACTGCGGCCCGACCACCAGATCCACATAAGGTGCCCGCTTGGCGATCACCTCGCCCTCCGCCTGCGCCACGCAGCCGGTCACGGCGATCATCATGCCCCCCCCTTGAGCCTCCTTCATCACCCGCAACCGCCCGAGTGCGGAGAAAACCTTCTCCTCCGCCCGCTCGCGAATATGGCAGGTGTTCATGATCACCATGTCGGCACCCTCAGGCGTATCCACGGTGGTATAGCCGAGCGGGCGTAAAATATCCGCCATACGCGCACTATCGTACACGTTCATCTGGCAGCCATGCGTCACGACATGAAGTTTGCGGGTTTTAGGGTTTGTCGCGTTCATACGTCTAATTCCATCCGGGTGTGCCGGACGGAAAAGCGCGTGAGGCTAAGCCAGGTCAAGGTCAAATCGACAAGATCCTCCTGAACACAACGCAATTTCGCTATGCTTGGGCGCGCCGTGTCAAGACAATTCCAATGAATCTTTGGTGTAACCCCAGTATTTCAAGCCGGTAGCCGGCCTTGCCGCAGCGCAGCGGCCGTGGCGGCAATCTGGCACTCCAGCGCCGCCGACAAAACTTTCCTGTTCTTATACACCCCCGGCGGCACGGGCGCCCCCAGTACGATCGTCGCCCGGTAGCTGTGCCGCCGCCCCAGCCGCAGCGCATGCGGCGCGAGATCCATATCGCCATACCAGGCCAGCTCCGCCCGGTCCCCGCGCCGCACCGGCAGCCCGTCGAGCTGGTCATACACAATCGTCACCGGCTGTACCGCGGGGTTCGCCGGGCAGAACGCCAAAGTGAGAAACGCCGAGGCAAACGGCAGCACCCGGTTACCATCCGAGGTCGTGCCCTCGGGGAATAATATGATATTATCCCCCCCCGCCAGCCGCCCCTCCAGCTCGCGCTGCTCGCGCACAACCGTATCGCGCGCCCGCGACACAAAAATCGTCCGCCCCAGCCGCGCAATCGCGCCGATCACCGGCCAACCCGCCACATCCCCCTTGGCAATGAAACAGGCCGGCAGCACAGCGCCCAGCGCCACAATATCCAACCAGGAGCTATGATTGGCGATAAACACCACCGGCCGCGAAGTGGTAAGCTCGCCGATCACCCGCAATTTCAGCCCCAGAATCCGCGCCACGCCCCGCCAGTAAACCCGCGCGAACCGCTCCTTGCCCCGGCCGGGACATATAAGCAGCACGGCCTGCACCGGCACGGCCAGCAGCGTCCACACCGCCACCAGCACCAGCCGGATCGCAATACGGATCAGGGAGCGGAGCCCTTCAGCATGGTGCGCAGGTCCAGCAGGATCGGGGTGGGATCGGCGCCCAGCTCTTGGCGCACCACCTCTTCCCAATCGCCCACATCTTCCACCTTGGTCGGGTTATCACGTAGCAATTCGCGCTTGATGAAGGGAAAGCCCGTGGTCAGCAGTTGGCGCCATAAATCCGCGGTCGGGTTCAGCGGTATCCGCCGCGCCACGCGGTCGCGGATGCGCAGCGCCTGCAATTTGCGCGTCAGCCGGATGGGATCGGCTTTCCCCATCTCCGTCTCTTCCTTCTCGAACAGATGCTCCATCCCATCGCGCCGCACCATTTTGATCAGCGCATCATAGGTCCAGATGGCGGCACAGCTTAAGCCCCCGCGCACCATCGCCTGGGTGATGCCGATTTCATATTCCTTCACGATAAACACCTTGGCCGGCACGGGCCGCACCGCACCCCAGAACTTGCGGAAAGCCTCGGCGCGGATCGCCTTGGGGCCAAACGCGAGGAAGAAGGATTGCAGATGGTAGCGCACCTGCCAGCTCTCCGTCAGGCCCCATATATCCGCCTGGCCGTAATCCAGCCGGCGCAACGTATCGCCCAGCGGCAGCAGCGGGCCGAACACGCTGTCGTTGGCGCAGATAATCTCCTGCGTCTCCGCGCGCGGCAGGCCGAGGTGGTCCAGCGCATCGCGCCAGGCGCCGAAATCATAGCCGATGTTCTTGCGCACGATGATACAGCGGCAGATCTCCCGCAGCAGCGCCATCGGCTCTGGCTGGATTTTTCCGGCATTGCTGACAAACACAACGTCGCGCCCGTTCTCCTTAAGCTCGCGCATGTAGTCGAATAATTGCGGCCGGACCCCGCCGCGCCCGTCGAAATGCATGAACAGCACGACTTGCGGGCCGAGCGTCACGCCGCCCTCCGGCCAGACATGCACGATCTGCCGCGTGCTGCGCAGCCGCCCGATGACCAGGCCGATGGGCACGGTGAGATACCATTTGAGGGCCCGCAGAATGGACTTGATGGCCCCGTAGACTTGATACCTCATGGTTTTTTTCTGCCCTTGAGCTGCTCGCGCAAATCTTCCGGCGCATCAGGATAGGCGTCCAGGAAGGCGCGTAATATTGAAGTGGCTTCCGCGCCGCGGTTGAGCTGGTGCAGAGCGATCACCTCGCCGCGCAAAGCGGACCAGAACAGCGGGTCGGCCGGCTGGTCCTTGGGTGTCTGCTTCACCAGAGCATCGCGCAGCCGCGCGAAACTGGCCGCGCCGCGCCGCAAATCGTCTTTCTGTTGCAGGAACAACATGCCGGCGGCGAACAGCGCATCCCACGCCACGGCGTTCAGGGGCGGGCGCAGTTTGATGAGCGCCGGGTCCACCACGGGCAGAAGTGCCCGGGCGGGTGCGTAGGCTGCCTGATTGACCAGCATCGAGAAGGCATTGAAGGCGAGTTCGGTCAGCCGCAGCTCATCCACGCCTGCCGTGCGCAACGCCTCCAGCCGGGCCGGCACATTTTCAGGCGTACCGCCGCCGGGCTGCGCGTCCAGGAACAGCAGCGAGATCAGCGCATCCAGCCGCGCCGCCGGCGGGCATAGAGCCATATAGGGCTCCAGCCCGGCGGCCAGTTCCTGTGCCTCGGCAAAGCTGCCGCTATTCACCAGCCGGATAAACCCGTCGGTATAAATCGCGGCAAGCCTTGCGGCATCGCTACCACCCTGGCTGCGCGCGGCTTGGCTACGTGCGGCCGCCTTGCGGGCGGCCTCCAGCGGGCGGCGCTGGAGCAGAAATATCAGCTCGGCCCAGCGCGCCCCCTCGGCATGGGCACCGGGCATTGTGTCCAGATTTTGCAGCACGGGCTCGCGGGCCAGCAGCGCTTCGGCTTCATCGAGCTGCCCGGCATTGACCAGCCCGGTGAAGGCGCTGAGCAGCGCGTCATCGGTATTATCGCCATTGGCCTGCAACGCCGCCACATAGGAGAGCGCGCGCCGCGTATCGCCGCCCTGGGCAAGGTGGAAATTCACCAGGCTGAGCAGAATATTGCGTGTCAGCCCGGCGGGAATGCTTTGTGCCGGCAGCTCCGGCAGGGTCTCCCGCAGCGCCGCCGCAACGGTAATCTCACCAGCACTCACCAGCTCCACAAAAACCCGCCAACTGATTTCCTCATTACCCAGCGCGCTCACCTGGGCCACCACCTCCGGCCTGCCGGCCGCGGCGGCGCAGATCAGCAATTCCGTCCGCAACAGCTCACCCAGGCTGGCGGAAAGCCCATCCACCAGCGAGCGCTGGGCCAGCGCGTCCAGCAATGCATCCACCGCCTCGGCGGCCAGCCGCAGCAACGGTTCAAGCTGAGCCCGGCTCTGCCCGGCCTGGAGCAGCCGCATCGCCCGGCCGAACAGGATCATGCCAAGCCCGAGCGGCATCAGCCCGCAGAGTTCGGCGAGGCTGGTGTCGGCGGCCCCCGCCGGCAGCGCCGTCATGCTGTTCAGGTCCAGCCCGAAACGCAGCTTTACCGCCGGCAGCAATGCATCCCAGGCGGCATCGGCCGCCGCCCAATCGCCGTCATTGGCGGATTCGAAAATACCACGCCCGGCAAAGCCAAGGCGCAGATCGCTGTGCTCCGGGCTGATCCGGGCCCGCTCCACCAGATAATGCCGGTATGTCGCGCGGCGGGCCACCTGGTCCTCCAGCAGCGTGAAGGGTGCTGCGGAGGCATAAGCGACGAGCGAGGTGCCATCATGCACAATGCGCGTATGAAAAAAGCCGGCGGCGCGCAGCGCTATATCCAGGCTTTTTTCGGTCTGCAGCACGGTATGTGCGCCGGGCGAGAGCAGCGGCAGCAGGCTTGCGGCCGGTGTTGCCGGGTTGATGAAATCGGCGTCCGGGGTCGAGAGGATCAGCACCCCGGTTTCCCCCAATGCCCGCCGCATGATGAGCAGAAAAGCGATGGGGTAGGAAATATGCTCGAGCAGCTCCGTCGCCACCGCGACATCCCAGGGGCCGAGCTCCAGATGCCTGACGGCGAAATATTCCTGCTTCAGCGGCAGCCCAAGCTCCTGCAGGCCGAAGGCGGCGAGCGGCGAGGGGTCGTACCCCACCCCGTCCCACCCGCGCGCGCGGATGCAAAAATCCAGCCCGAAGCCGAAGGCGCCGCCGATCTCCAGCACTTTCGCGCCGCGCGGCTTGTCCAGTGCGGCGAGCTGGGCCGTGATCGGCCAGATGCCGGCGCCAAGCTGCACCTGGTAGCTGTCCCAGCCGAGCTGGATCAGCCGCTCCGTGCTGTAATCCATCATCATGGTATTATCGACAAAGCGCACCGCGCAGGCCGGGCATGTCTGCACGATGAACCGGTGCTCGTCCTCATGCGGGTCGGGCGGGTTGAACACGATGTCCAGCATCTGCCGCACCTGCCCTTGCGTCCCGCAATTCGGGCACAAAGCCCGTGCGGTCCGTCCCTCCAGCCACTCGATCTCGATATGCGGCGAGAGGGCGATCTTGCGGCTGTCCGCCATCGGAAGAGTCGCCGTCATGTGAACAGCCGCCTCATTGGAACAGCTCGGGCACCCGTGCCTTCAGCGCCTCGTTCAGCTCCTCGCGCCGTGCCCACAGGCCGCGGTACCAGTCGCTCCGCGCTTCTACCTGGTAGGCCAGCATGCGCTTGGCGCTCACATAGGCCCGCGCCGCATCGGCCATGCGCTTCGTCGCTTCCGGATAGGCCAGCAGCCGCAGCAGCGAGCTGCGCAGCTCCGCCGGGTCGCGGAACAGCAGCCCGGTCTTGCCGTCCTGGATCACGCTGCCATACACCACCGGGCTCGCCAGTGCCGCCACGCGCGCGGCCCCGGCCTCGATGAATTTAAGGTCCGATTTGGCGCGGTTGAACACGGTATCGCCCAGCGGCATGAAGCTGATTTCCGCCTGGCAGAGCATCTTTTTATAGGTCGCGTAATCGCCCATCGGCTCGAAGCTCTTATGCGGCGTTTCCAGCGCGTTATAGAAGCCCTCGTCGAACATCACATGGAAGCGCAAGCGTTCGCCCACGGCCCGGGAGACCTCATTAAGCACCGGCATATAGGGTGCCCAATCCGCCTGGCGGTTGAGTGCCGCGAAGAACAGCGTCATCTGCTCGGGGTTGGCAAAATTATGCGGCGCCGGCAGCTCGTACACCCCGTTGGGGAACACCGCCACCTCGGGGTTGCGCGCCACCAGCACCTCGGCCAGCGGCACCGTGCTGGTCTGCACCGCATGCACGCCGCGGAAGCTGTACATATTGTCGATATCCAGCCCGCGCTGCTCCAGGAACATCGGGTGGTCGTCGAATTCGGTGACGATCAGATAGCCTTTGTCCAGCAGCCGGCGCAGGCGCTGCAAGCCGGCCGGGCCGGAGAGCAGCGGCCGGTGCAGCACCGCGATGCGCGGTATCTCGGGAGCGACGGGGCTGATCGCCTCCTCGCTCTGCACCGTGCTCAGCAAAGAGCTGTCGGTGCTCAGCGCGCGCATCGGCTCCACCACGCGGACATCCGAAACCCCGCCCTGCGGCGCCAGCATGGTGGCGGCGATCTCGACATGGCCGGGCGACCCCTTGCGCGCGCGCCAGATGAACTGGATCGGCCAGGCGCGCTTGAAATAATCCTGCGGGTTGACGCCGATGGCCTGCAGCGCCGGCACCATGGCCTGGGTGAATTGCTCGGCCTTTTCCTGCGGCGCCGGGCGTGGTGTGAGATCCGCCAGCTCCAGCCCGGCGGCACCCAGCGCCGCCCCCATGGTGCGCGATGTGAACCAGCGCAGATGGGTTTTATCGAGCAGCCCCTCGCTCTCATAATCGAAGGTGCCCAGCAGCAGCCGGGCGGCAAAGCGCCAGTTCTCGATATTGGGCATGCACACCAGCACGGTGCCCTGCGGCGACAGATATTTCACATGCTCGGCCAGCAGCGCCCAGGGGTCGACCAGATGTTCCAGTATGTCGCCATAGATGATGCAGTCGATCCCGTCCGGCACCTCGAACGGCATGGGGGTGGCTTCCACATCGCCGCACGCCACCTCGGTCAGCCGCAGCCGGGCCTGTGCCGCCACCTCCTCATCCGCATCAATCCCCAGCACGCGGCAATTAGGGTTCCGGCGCAAATAGGCCGCCCCCAGCGCGCCCTGGCCGCAGCCGACATCCAGCACCGTCTTCGCGTTCAGCGGAATCTTATCCAGCAGCTCCGGATTGGCATAATCGGGATAATGCTTATGCGGGAGTTTCAAACTCGTCTTTCCTCGGGGCTGGCCTCGCGGCTGGGGTTGCTGGCGAGAGGCCGCTGCGCCGTGCCGGCCACGGGTGCGAAACCGGTCTCTCGTTCGGGGTTGGTCACGCAGCACTCCGGCCGATGCCGGCATAGGTGAAGCCCGCCGCGCGCAAGGTGCCGGGGTCGAACACATTGCGCAGATCGACGACGACATTGCCCCGCATCAGCTCCTTCAGCCGGGCGGGCGCCAAAGCGCGGAACTCGTTCCATTCCGTTATGAGTACAAGCGCATCCGCCCCGGTCAAGGCCCCTGCGGCATCCGGTTTCAGTTGCACGCCGGCGGGCAGCAGCGCCCGGGCCGCCGTCATCGCCTCCGGATCGTATGCCTGGACGGTGGCGCCGCGCGACGCCAGCCCCAGGATCAACGGCAGTGACGGCGCATCGCGCATGTCATCGGTCTCGGGCTTGAAGGAGAGGCCGAGCACGGCGATGGTCTTGCCCCGCACATCGCCGCCGCAGGCCGCCACCACGCGCGCGGCCATGGATTCCTTGCGCGCATCATTCACCGCCACCACGGATTGGATCAGCCGCGACGGCGCCCCCGCCTCCTCGGCGATGCGCATCAGCGCCAGTGTGTCCTTGGGGAAGCAAGAGCCGCCAAACCCAGGCCCCGCATGCAAAAACTTGCGCCCGATCCGCCCATCCAGCCCGATCCCGCGCGCCACGTCATTCACATCCGCGCCGACTTTCTCGCACAGATCCGCCATCTCGTTAATAAATGTGATCTTCATCGCCAGAAACCCGTTGGCGGCATATTTGATCAGCTCGGCCGTCTCCAACCCGGTGAACAGGATCGGCGTCTCGATGAGATAAAGCGGGCGGTAGAGCCGGCGCATCATCTCACGTGCCTGCTCGCCATCAGTGCCCACCACCACCCGGTCCGGGCGCATGAAATCGCCGATCGCACTGCCCTCGCGCAGGAATTCAGGGTTGGAGGCCACTTCCACGGCGAGGTCCGGGCGCAGGCGTTTGGCCATCTCCAGGATTTTCCGCCCGGTGCCGACCGGCACGGTGGATTTGGTCACGATCACGGCCGGATGGTCGAGCGCCTTGAGCACCTGTTCCACGGCGGCGAACACATAGGTCAGATCCGCATGGCCATCGCCGCGCCGGGTGGGCGTGCCGACGGCGATAAAAATGGCCTCGGCCTCGGCGATGCCCTGTTCCAGCGTGGTGGGAAAGGTCAGGCGCCCGGCGGCCGTGTTGTCCTTGACCAGCTTGTCCAGCCCAGGCTCGTAGATGGGGATCTTCCCCTCCAGCAGCATCTGCCGCTTCGTGGCATCGGCCTCCACCACCGCCACCGACACGCCGAATTCCGCGAAACACGCGCCGGACACCAGCCCGACATAACCGCCACCAATAATCGCAATCTTCACGCGCCGCTCTCCCGCTTGGATACTGCCTGCCGCTTCTGGCGTGGTGCCGCCACGGCGGCAAGCCCTATTGTGTTACATGCGCCCGGGAATCTCGCGAGGCTGTTTCAGAAGTCACTCTGGCGGCCGTCTAGCGGCGCTTTTCTGTGCGCCGGTGCTCACGTACAAACGTACGCTCCGCGCCGGTGCTCAAAAATCACCACTATACGACTCACCAGAGTGACTTCTGAAACAGCCTCGACCGCTCTTCAATTTTATGCCGGTTTCCGCCATGGTCCGGCGCGCATGACCATTTCATCCGTCCTGGCCCCGCTCGCTCTGCCCCGCCACCTCGCCCTCATGGGCGGGCTGGCGATCTTTTCCGCCATCATCGTCCGCATCATGATCTTCATCGGCGTGCCGGACCGCCCCAATGCCCGCAAGGCGCACACCCATACCACGCCCAAATCCGGCGGGGTCGGTATCGTCGCCGCCTTCATCCTCGGCGTGCTGCTGCTGTACTACCACGGCCAGGTCTCCCGCCTGGCGCCGGGCTATTTCATCGGCGTCATCGCCGCCGCGGTGCTCATGGCCGGTATTTCCCTGCTGGACGACATCCTCGACCTCTCCTTCCTCATCAAGCTCGCCACCCAGCTCATCGCGGCCCTCGTGGCGGTGGCCTCCGGGCTGGTGGTGCACACATTGTCTCTGCCGCATCTCGGCGTGGTGGATATCGGCTGGGCCGGCCTGCCCCTCACCGTGTTCTTCCTGCTCTTCGTCACCAATGCGATGAATTTCATCGACGGGCTGAACGGGCTGGCCTCCGGTGTCACTCTCATCGCCTGCCTGTTCCTGGCCGGTATCGCCGGGCTGTGCGGCGGGTTCTTCGTCTATACGGCGGCCTTGCTGCTGGCTGGCGGCGTGCTGGGCTTCCTGCCGTATAACTACCCGCGCGGCAAAATCTTCATGGGCGATGTCGGCAGCCAGTTCTGCGGCTTCATGCTGGCCTTGTTCGGCGTCGCCGCCACCAGGTTCGAGGGCGTGCCCCTCTCCTTCCTGCTGGTCCCCTTTCTGCTCTCTGGCGTCCTCTACGACGTTACCTTCACCCTCATCCGCCGCAGCCTGGCCCGCGAAAACATCGCCCGCGCCCATAACGGCCATCTCTACCAGGTGGTCCGCCGCGCCGGCATGGATGCCCGCCTCGTCGCCGCCATCCATTGGGGCTTTGCCATCATCGGCGGGCTCACCGCCATCGCCTTCCTGTGCACATCGGAATGGGAGCGCATCGCCATTGGCCTGGCGCCGCTTGCGGTGCAACTGGCCTGGACGGATTACGTCGTCCGCCGTGCCCGTGCGGCCAATATAGAGAAATGGTAGGCTAAATTCCGAACACCACGATCATCACCGGCAGAAAAAGCGACGTGATCACCCCGTTCAGCCCAATGGCCAGCCCGGCGAACGCCCCGGCGGTCTCATCGATCGTCAGCATCCTTGCCGTGCCGAGCCCATGCATCGCCACGCCGGCCGCCAGCCCGCGTGCCCGCCAATCGGTCACGCGCCCAACCCGGAACACGACCGGATAGACCAGAATCCCGAACATCGCCGTGATCATCACGAACACGGCGGTGAGCGATGGGTTGCCGCCCAGGTCCTGCGCGATGCCCATGGCAATCGGCGTGGTTACGGATTTGGGCCCGAGCGAGATGATGACCATGCGCGGCGCATGAAGCGCGCGCAGGATCAGCATGGCTGAGCCCGCCGCCACCATGGAGCCGGCGGTGAGCGACACGATGATGGCCAGAAAATTGCGTTTTATCACTGGCCAGTTGGCGTACATCGGCACGGCCAGCGCCACCGTCGCCGGCCCCAGCAGAAACTGGATATATTCCGCGCCTGAAAAATAGGTCTGGTAGCTGGTGTGGGTGAGCAGCAAAAGTGCGGCGGTGAGGACAATCGCCATCACGGTCGGGTTGCTCAACGCATGGTGCCCGGCGCGTATGTCGATGGCGCGCGCAACTTCCCACATGCACAAGGTGATGGTGAGCCAGAGCAGCGGCTGCGTCCGCAGATAGACCCAGATATGGAAGAAATTATGCATCGGCCGCGTCCGCGCGCCGCATAAACCGCTGCATGATAATGCCCGTGACAAGCAGCCCCAGCACGGTGGACACCGGAATGGCGATGACCAATGCCAGCGCATTTTGCTTCAGCACGGTCAGCTCGCCCACCACCCCCACACCGGCCGGCACGAACAATAGCCCCATATGCTTCAGCAGCCCCTGGCTGGTCTCCCGCAATTCCGCCCCCGGCCCGCCACGGTACAAAAACACCGCCACCAGGATCACAAACCCCAGCACCGGCCCCGGCATGGGTAGGCCCAGCGCCTGTTGCAGCACCGTGCCGGCCAGTTGGCACAGCAGTAAAATCGCCAATGCGCGAATCATTCCGCAGCTCCTTTACTCTTGCCGGCCCAGGCCCCAGTTTGTTCAGTACCTTAGTGTTGCAGGCTAACAAATGCCAAGCTGGCAGTCCTACCTCGTCCACCCGTTTCTGCGCTTTTACGTCAAACGCCGCCTGGCCCGCGCCACCTCGGCCGGTGTCGCGCGCAACCTGCTCACCCCCGTGCCGCCCTTGCCAGGTGCCCGCTTTACGCTCGACAATCTCGGTGGCGTCCCCGGTGAATGGGTGCACGGCCTCACGCCACCTGAAGCAACCCTGCTCTACCTGCATGGCGGCGGCTATTTCACCTGCTCGCCCATCTCCCACCGCGCCATCACCAGCGCCTTCGCCTTGCGCGGCTTCGCCGTCTACGCGCCCGATTACCGCCTGGCCCCTGAAAACCTCTTCCCCGCCGCGGTGGATGACGCTCTTGCCACCTACCGCGCCCTCATCGCGCAAACCCCGCCCGAGCGCTTGGTCATCGCCGGGGATTCCGCCGGCGGCGGGCTGGCCCTGGCCTTGGCTCTGGCCGCCAAAGCCGAAAATCTGCCTTTGCCCGGCTGCATCATCCTCTTCTCACCCTGGACCGACCTGGCCTGCACCGGCGCCTCGCTTGAAACCAATGCCACCCGCGAAAGCATGCTCTACGCCCCGCGCATGAACGAAGCCGCGGCAAACTACCTCGGCACCGCCGACCCCAAAAACCCCCTGGCCTCGCCCCTCTACGGCGACCTCACCGGTCTGCCCCCCACCCTCATCCACGTCAGCAACCGCGAAATCCTGCTCGATGACTCCACCCGCCTGGCCACCCGCATCCGCGCGGCGGGCGGCAAAGTGGACCTCACCATCTGGCCAAACCTCCCCCATGTCTGGCAGATCAGCCAGACCATCCTGCCCGAAGCCCGCAAATCGCTCGATCAGGCCGCCAGCTTTGCCAAATCCGCCCTTGCATCTGTGGCCCTGCCGGCGTAAACGCGGGCTCCTTTGCTGCCGGTCGGGATCGGCGGCGCAAAACCTATTGGAGCTGACACGGTGAAATCGAACATTCATCCGGACTATCACGAGGTCAACATCATCATGACCGATGGGACGGAATTCAAAACCCGCTCCTGCATGGGCAAGGAAGGCGATACCCTCCGCCTCGATATCGATCCCAAGTCCCACCCGGCCTGGACCGGCGTGCAGCGCATCATGGACACCGGCGGCCAGGTCGCCAAGTTCAACAAACGCTTCGCCTCCATCGGCACGCGCAAGGGTTAATCCCCCGGGTGGTTTGGGGTTGGTTAAAAAGGCCAGGGGCTCCGCCCCTGGACCCCGCTGGGGCCTGAGGCCCCAGACCCCCGCTACTTAAGACTTAAAAAAGAGGCCTGCCTCCCCGGTGTTTCAAACACCGAAGTGGCAGGCCTCTTTTTTAAGTCTTCAACTAATGGGGTCTGGGCCTCAGGCCCAGTGGGGGTCGAGGGGGCGAAGCCCCCCGCCTTTTTAAAACAACACCAAATCATCCCGGTGAATAACCTCGTCGCGGCCACGGAAGCCGAGGAGGGCTTCGAAGTCTTCGGAGCGGTGGCCGGCGAGGATGGCGGCTTCCTGGCTGGAGTAGGCGGCGAGGCCGCGGGCGATGTGCGCGCCTGCCAGGGTGATGATCTCCACCGGGTCGCCGCGCTCAAACGCCCCGGTGACGGATTTTATGCCGGCGGGCAGGAGCGAGGAGCCTTTGGCGAGCGCGCGCGCGGCGCCGTCATCTATGGTGATGGAGCCTTGCGGGGCGAGGTGCCCGGCGATCCAGTTTTTGCGGGCGGAGCGGCCTTCGGGTGCGGCCAGGAACCAGGTGCATTTGCCGCCTTTGGCGATGGCGGCGATGGGGTTGGCGCGGCTGCCCAGTGCGATGGCCATGGCGCAACCGGCCTGCGTGGCGATGCGGGCTGCCATCAGCTTGGTTTTCATCCCGCCCGAGGAGTAGCCGGGCGGCGGCTCCCCGCCCATGGCGTCGATCTCGGGAGTTACCACCGGCACGGCGGCGATATGCGTGGCGTCCGGGTTTTTCTTCGGGTCGGCGGTGTACAGCCCGTCGATATCTGAGAGGAGCAGCAGAATATCGGCTTGCATCATCTCGGCCACGCGCGCGGCCAGCCGGTCGTTATCGCCATAGCGGATTTCGGCGGTGGCAACACTGTCATTCTCATTGATGACGGGGATGCAGCCGAGCGAGAGCAAAGTGGAGAGGGTGGCGCGGGCGTTGAGGTAGCGTTGCCGGTCCTCGGTGTCATCCAGCGTGATGAGCAATTGCGCGGCGGTGAGGTTTTTCGCGGCCAGGGTCTCGGCCCAGGCCTGGGCCAGGCGGATCTGCCCCACGGCGGCGGCGGCCTGCTTCTCATCCAAGCGCAGCTTCGCTCCGCCCAGCCCGAGCTGGCGGCGCGCCAGCGCAATTGCGCCGGAGGAAACCACGATAATTTCCGCTCCCCGCCCGGCCAGAGTGGCAATGTCATCCACCACGCCGCGCAGCCAATCGGTCCGAGGTGCTGCGGTGGCGGGGTCTACAATAAGTGCCGAGCCGATTTTCACCACGATGCGCTTGGCAGCGCTCAGCGACGGGATCATGCGTTCCGGGCCGCTGTGATCGTATTCTGTACTGTGCGCAGCAGCTCTTTAACTCCCATGCCGGCCACGGCGGAAATCCCCACCACGGTCGCACCCGAAGCTTTCGCCAGAGCCGCCCGGCGCGAGGAAAACTCACGCGGTGTCATGGCATCGAGCTTGTTGAGCACGATGATCTCGGGCTTATCCACCAAGCCGCCGCCATAGGCTTCCAGCTCGGTGCGGATGGTGCGCCAAGCATCCACCACGCTGCCCGCGGCACCGTCGATGAGATGAATCAGCACCGCGCAACGCTCGACATGGCCCAGGAAACGGTCGCCCAGCCCTGTGCCCTCATGCGCGCCTTCGATCAGCCCGGGGATGTCGGCCAGAACGAACTCTTCCGACATCGACAGCCGCACCACACCGAGCTGCGGGTGCAGCGTGGTAAACGGATAATCGGCGATCTTGGGATTGGCGCCGGATACGACCTTCAAGAACGTCGACTTCCCGGCATTCGGCAGCCCGACCAGCCCGGCATCGGCGATCAGTTTCAGCCGCAGCCAGACCCAGCGTTCTTCGCCCGGCCAGCCTGGATCGGCCCGGCGCGGTGCGCGGTTGGTGGCGGATTTGAAGCGTGCATTGCCAAACCCGCCATCTCCGCCGCGCAAAAACACGATGCGCATGCCAGGCTTGTCCAGATCCGCCAGCATGGTCTCGCGGTCATCGTCAAAAATCTGCGTGCCGATCGGCACCTTGATCACCAGCGTCGGCGCCCCGGCCCCGGTGCGGTCCGCCCCCGAGCCATTCCCGCCCTTTTTGGCCTTGAAATGCTGGGTATAGCGGAAGTCGATCAGCGTGTTGAGGTTCTGCATGGACTCAAACACGACATCCCCGCCGCGCCCGCCGTCGCCGCCATCCGGGCCGCCCAATTCGATGAACTTCTCGCGCCGGAACGCGACGACGCCATTGCCGCCATCGCCGGATTTGAGGAAGATTTTCGCCTGGTCGAGGAATTTCATGGTTTACTCAAATAAAAAAGCCGGCTTGCGCCGGCTTCTGTAGGGTGAGGCGCGAAGCGTTTTGGCGCACGCGAACCCCGTGTGCAGGATTACTCGGCGGCCAGGGCCGCAACCGGTGCCGCGGCAACCGGTGTCACGGACACATGCACCCGGTCATCGGACTTGCGTGTGAACACAACCTTGCCGGCGACGAGCGCGAAGATGGTGTGGTCACGGCCAAGGCCAACATTCTCGCCCGGCTTCACCTTGGTGCCGCGCTGACGGATGATGATGTTGCCGGGAATCACGGCCTCGCCGCCCGATTTCTTGACGCCAAGACGGCGGCCAGCGGTATCGCGGCCGTTGCGGGATGAACCGCCTGCTTTCTTATGTGCCATTTTGTGTGCTCCTTAAGCCGCGTTGATGGCGGACACGCGCAGCACGGTAACGCACTGGCGATGCCCGTTCTTGCGGCGGCTGTTCTGCCGGCGGCGCTTCTTGAAGATGATGACCTTGTCCAGGCGGTCCTGGGCAATGACGGTGGCGGTGACCGAGGCGCCGGCAACCACCGGCGAGCCCAGCGTAAGGCCGCCTTCGCCGCCAATGGCCAGAACATCGGTAAAGGTGACCGTGCTACCGGCTTCCGCCTCGAGCTTCTCAACCTTCAGCACAACGTCCTGGGTGACGCGATATTGCTTGCCGCCGGTGCGGATGACTGCGAACATATTAAAATCCTGGTCTTCAGAATGGGTCTCGACAAAACGATTGGCGCGGCAGGGCTAAAAACCCGGCCGCGAGAGTGGCGCGTTATAGCCGGGCCGCCGCCAGTGTCAATGCTGATTCGTTAAAGGGCCATCTTCGCCAAAGATGAGGGGGCAATTTCGCAATCCCCATTGCAGCGGCAAGGCGCCCCCCTTATAAGCCCGCTCCAGCGTCCGCCGGAGAGGTGCCAGAGTGGCCGATCGGGGCAGTCTCGAAAACTGTTGTGGGTGCAAGCCTACCGTGGGTTCGAATCCCACCCTCTCCGCCATGGATCCCCGGTTTCCTTATTTCTTCACCAGGAATCCCACCGCAAACGCAACCGCCGCGACAACGGCAAGTGCCGTCAATGGGCTGTCCGTCACGTTGTCACGCAGCTCGTCGGCCGCGGCGCCAAATGTCTTTTGTGCTTTTCCACAGGCCTGGTTCAATTTGCCCTTGGCCTGCGTCGCGGTGTCACCCGTCAACCCGCCGATGGCGTCCTGGACCTTGCCGCCGAGGTCGCGGGCGGTACCGGCGAATTCGTTTTCATCAACCATGGTCATCTCCTTTTGCTGAGACGAACACATGGTGTCGTAAGCCCTTTAGTCGAGGGAGATCAGCTCCGGCTTCCGCCGCCTAAACCAATATTAAGGCAGCGGGAATGGCGGATCGAGGGGCTTCCCTCACAGTTCAGCGGCTATCCACCAGCATCACCGGGGTCACGGTCACGCGGGCAACGCCCAGGCTTACCAGCCCCAACTGGGCGGCCGCCCCTTCCGAGAGGTCGAGAATCCGTCGGCCGCGCGGCATGCAATCATCCACCCGCACCACAATCGAGCGGCTGTCATCATCCAGCAGCGCCACCCGCACCTGTGTGCCGACCGGGATGGTATGAGAGGCCGCGGTCATCGCGTTTCCGCTGAACATCTCACCTGTGCAGGTCCGGTGCAGGCCAGGGCCAGGCCGGTACCAGGAGGCGGTACCGAACATCTCCGGCCCGGCATTCACCAGCGCGGGTGCCGGTGGTGCCGGGGGTAGTGCGGGTTGGGCGGGGGCAGGGGGTGCGAGGCTGGCCTGCGGTGCGGGTAGCTGGCGTGAAGCGCAAGCCGCCAGGCCCATAGCCAGGGACATGGCCAAAGCGGGCGCGAGGCGGTGGCAGCGTCTGGCTGCCGACCCGCGGGGCGTGGGCGCGGTCATTTCCATGGCGTTAATATGAACAACCCGTTTATCTTTTGTCCAGATGTTTTCCGCACCCGCCGGCGCCACCGGGCAAATGGTGTTCGTCCGCGAAACCATGCTAGCGTATGGAAATGAGGGGTTTGAACAGATTACGGCGATTAAAACACAGAATTTACAACCGCGTGGCCGCCCGCCGCCGCGAATTCGGCCGCGAATCCGTTAGCCTGGATGAGAGCGGGCTGGATGAGTTCGTTGCCGAGAGCGACAGGCTTGGCGGCCCAGGCACACCGGCCTGTGAAGCCTATTGGCAGGACATAAAATACCAGCCGTCCACCCAGATAAACACACAACTGGACCCGTTCGGCGCCGCATATGCCGCGGCCCAGATGGCGCTCTATGAAGAGCTGTCCGGCCATCCCTACCGGCTTGAACAGGATGAGCAGACCGCGTTCGACATCGACGGCCATGTGGCCGCCATCAACCCGTATGACCACCCGGACCCCGCGGTGATGGGGGTGCATCTGCAGCGCCTGGCCAGGGCGCTGAGCTGTGCCAAGGCAACCAAAGGCGAGTTGCTGCTGGATATGGGCTGCGGCTGGGGGCTGTCGTCCGAAGTCGCCGCTTACATGGGGCTGCAGGTCATCGGCGTGGATATAAACAGCAAATTCGTGGAGCTGGTGAACCGGCGCGCGGCGCGCACGGGCTATCCCATTGCGGCCACACATGGGAGCTTCGAGGGGTTTGCGCCGGAGCGGCCGGTCGATCTCGTTTTATTCTATGAATGCCTGCACCATGCGGTGGACCCGCTGGCGGCGGTCAGCCGCTACGCCCAGGCCCTGCGCCCAGGCGGGCGCATGGTCCTGGCGGGCGAGCCGCTCAACCATATCTGGTGGCCGCATTGGGGCCTGCGGCTCGATCCGTTCTCCATCTACTGCATCCGCAAATTCGGCTGGTTCGAGAGCGGCTGGTCGCAGGACCATATAACGGAGGTGATGCGCCGCGCCGGTCTGGTCCCCATCGTGCATCATCATGCGGACCCGGTGGTCGGCCCGGCCATTATCGGTGAAAAACCGCTGTAACCATCCATGCTCACGGGCAGCAGGTCACATGCAGCAGGTCACGGGCAGCAGGCCGCGGGCAGAAGCAGCGGCACATCGGCCAGTGCCCGCAGCGCATCGTTGAGATGGGTGCAGCCGGCCACACCGCGTAGCCCGTCCAGCACCGCCTCACGCAATTCGCCCAGTGTTTTGCCCACCATGCGCTGTGCATTCGCCGCCGCCGCCGGGCATTCGGCAAAGGGCAACACACGCGGCTCCGCCTCCACCGAGAGCAGTACCAGAGACACAGGGTCCGCCGTGGCACGGATGCGGTATTCATGCAGTGCCGCGCGCGTGCCATCGGGCGTGGTCGCGCTATCCTGAAAATGCGCATCGATGTGGATCAGCGTATCGCGCCAGACATCGATGCGCCGCGCCCGCCGCATCCCCACCCCAGCTTGGGGCGGGAACTCATGCCAGCCCTCCGGGTCCGCCGGGTCACGCAACACACCGGCATCGATGCCATCGGCCGCCATGCTGAGCCCGCTGGAGCCGGTGCGTAACCCCGCGCATATATTCTCGCGGTTGAACGCGGCGGCGAAGGCAGGGTCGGCCTTGCGCGCCTGCATCTCCGCCAGCCAGTTGGGGTCCCAGCGCGACCAGGCCCAGGGCGCGATCAGGCTGCTCCCGGCAATATCATCCAGTATGAGATGCAGCGGCGTGCCACTGCGCCGCTCCTGCGGCAGTACCCGGTCGATCGCCTTGCGCAAATGCCCGCCCGCGCGTTCCCCCACCAGCGCCTGCAACCCCGCCGGGGCGGGCGTGGCACGCAGCGAGAGCAGCCGCCGCTCAGCATCGATGCTGGCCTCGAACGCCCCCTCATCGAAAACCTCGATCGCCTTGCCCCCTGGCGTAAAAACATCCCGCCCCCGCCCCAGCAGGCGCATCACCCCATTGCGCCCCTCCGGCCAATCTACATCAATGCTGGTGCTACGCCGTACTGAACCGGCCAGACGCGGCGGCGCGGCACCAGCGGGGGTTTTGGGGGGCGGGGGCAACACCTGATTACAGCGCGATATTATAGAGCCGCGCCGCATTGCCGCCGAGCACTTTCGTGCGTTCTTCCAGGGTCAGGCCGGAGAGCCGCGCCTCCAGGTTCTCAATCGGGTAGAGCCCTGTGGGGTGCGGAAAATCAGTCTCGAACAGCACGTTATCGATCCCCACTTTCCGCAGCGTATGCGAGATATCGTTCTTCTCGAACCAGAAGCAGGCATAGAAATTGCGCTTAAAATATTCCGAGGGTTTCAGGTCGAACTTCGTGCCCTCGGCAATCTCCAACAACTGGTAATCCAGCGCCTCCATCAAAAACGGCACCCAACCCACGCCGCTCTCAACCGAGACAAATTTTAAGCCGGGAAACCGGTCCAGCAGTCCAGAGTAGATCAGGTTGGAAACAACCTTGCCGTTGTTGAAAAACAGCATCGCGCCCGAAATCCCCGACCGCAGATCGCGCGGCAGCGACGGCCAGCCCTGCTGCCCCATCCAGTCGATCGCCGTCTCGCTGGCACCAATATGGAAGTTCACCGGAATATTATTGCCGACGCAAACCTCCCACAGCGGATCCCAATGCGGCTTGCCGAGATCGGGGATGTACCCGCCATGATCATCCTTCTGCAGATGCGGATCGGAATTGATGTTGATCCCGCGCAACCCCATCTTCGCGCAGCGCTCGGTTTCCTTCACCGCCGCCTTCACATCCCACCAGGGCAGCAGCGCCATCGGGAACATGCGCTGGCCGGAGCTCTCCTGCAGCTCGGCCATGGCGTCGTTGTAAATCTCCACGCAAATCTGGCGCAGCTCCACATCCACCTTCGCAGAAGCCTGGCCGCCAAATCCCAGAATATTGGGGTAAACAATCTGCGCATAAACCCCGGTCTCATCCATCACCGCCAGCCGTTCCTTCACGCTGGAAGAGCCCAGATGCACATCGGCAAACTTCAGCCCCAGGAACTTGTCCAGCACTCGCACCTTGCTGCCGTCTTTCAATATCGCGCTATTGGGATGCGCCCCGGTACCGATCGATTGATCCCCATCGATCACCCAGCTCATCTGCCCGTCATGCAGCTTCACCTGCGGCACGCGGTCACGCCATTTCGCCGGCGCGCGGGACGTCCACAGATCATGCGGCTCTGTATAATGCGTATCCGCATCAATCACCTTAAGTGCCGTACGCGCCTTCGCCGGTGTCATGGTCGCCGTGCTCATTGAATTTTCCCCCACCCTCATCACGTCCCAGCACCATGCCGGTTCCGCCGCATGAAGTCCGTAGCAAGCGCTTGGTTTCTAGCGCGCCCGGCCCTGCCCGTCAAGGCGAAGCCGGGTGCAAAACCGCTGGGGTTGGGGTGGTTCCACGGTAAAGGCTGGGGCTCCGCCCCAGACCCCGGGGGGGGGGGCGGGCCCCCCCCCCCCCCCTTTTCCGTGGAACCACCCCCAACCCAGGTTATTTTGCGGCCCGGTACGCTCGCCAGCCGCCGTGGGGGGTGATGTTTTCGGCGCCTTCCAGTGCGTGGGCTTCGCAGAGAAAGCCTGGGTGGGTGCTGCCGTCGGCCAGTGTTACTTTGCCGATGCCCATGGGGGCGGGGAGTGCGGCGACGAATTTGCCGAAGCCTTCGGTCGGGAGTGACCAGATTTCTACCGCTATACCCGTCCCGGCAAAGCCTGGCGTATGTGCCAATCCTGGCTTGGGTGGTGTCGTGGCCAGGGCAAACAGCTTGTAATCCGGTGCTGTCGTGGTGGCTGCCACCAACCTGGCTCCCAGGCTGAGCAGTTCGTGGTTAAGCACCATGCCCGAGAGATGCGCTCCCGCCACCACCAAAGTCACCTCCGGCACCGGGGCTTCCAGTCTTGTATGCGGCGGTTTTCTGCTTACCCCTGCCCCGGCGCCCAGCGCGTTGTGCAGCGCATCGGCCAGAGCGGTCAGCGCGTCATCGGCAAATGCCGGGCCGATCAGTGTGACCCCGGCCGGCCGGCCGCTCTCCCCAAATCCTGCCGGGAGCGCAATGGCGGAAAGGTCCATGAAGTTCACGAAATTCGTATAGAGCCCGAGTTTGGCATTGGCTTCCAGCGGGTCGGCCTCCATTTCGTCTACGGTAAAGCTGGTGGGCGCGGTGGGCAGGAGCAGAATATCCACCTTCACCATCTCCGCGCCCGCCAGAATTTTCAATCCGGCCAGGCGGTGCATATCCGCAAACAAATCCGCGGCTGAGTATTTTGCGCCTCGCTCCAATATGCGCCGCACTGTGGGGTCTATGGCATCGGGCTTGCTTTCGAAGAACGGTTTTATGGCGGTAACGCGCTCGGCCGCAAAGGCGCTGCCGTAGAGCATGGCGGCAATTTCGCGGAATGGCGCATAGGTGATTTCCACCGGCTCCCACCCCAAGGCAGCAGCCTGCGCCAGTGCTGCCTCATAACGCGCGGCGGCTTCGGCATCGCCGAAGAATTCCCGCTCGGCCGGCAGCAGAATCCCCACGCGCGGCCGTGCCGGCAGCGTCACATTCCGCACCGGCCGGGAATAAGCATCGGCGGGGCAAATACCCTCCGCCACGCGCAGCACCGCCAGTGCATCCGCGGCGCTATTGGCGAAGATGCTCACGCAATCCAGGCTCTGGCAGGCCGGCAAAACCCCGGTGGTGGGAATGCGCCCGATGCTGGGTTTCAGCCCGATGATATTATTGATCCCCGCCGGCACCCGGCCCGACCCTGCCGTATCCGTGCCCAGCGAAAACACCGCCAGCCCCGCGCCGACTGAAACAGCGGAACCAGAGGACGAGCCGCCGGAGATATAAGCGGCATCGAACACCGAGCGCGGCGCGCCAAAAGGTGAGCGCGTGCCGTTCAGCCCGGTAGCAAACTGGTCCAGATTTGCTTTGCCCAACACAATCGCCCCGGCCGCGCGCAGCCGTGCCACCACAACGGCATCCCGCGCCGGCGCAAAGGCAAAAGCCGGGCAGGCGGCGCTGGTCGGCATGCCAGCCACGTCGATATTATCCTTCACCACGAACGGAATACCGAACAGCGGCAGGCGGTCGATCTCGGCAATATCCAGCAATGCCGCTTCGGCGATGATTGTCGCATCCTCCGGCCGGTAGATGAACACGGCTTTATCCGGATAGGCGGCAATGCGCGCCAGCAGTGTGGTGACGAGTTGCACGGGTTCAAGCGTACCGGCGCGATAGGCGGCGTGGATCGTGGAGATTTCGAGCAGATCGAGCATCATGGCGTGATAATTCCTAAACGCTGGCCGGCCCGGACAATCTGCCCCCGGGCGGCGGAGAGGCTGTGCAGAATACCGGAAGCGGGGCTGCGCACCTGCACCTCCATTTTCATTGATTCGATAATGGCGATAACATCCCCCGCCGCGATTTTTTCACCCGGCTGTACCAGAATCTGCCAGATGCTGCCGGGCACGGGTGCGGCGATGGCGCGCTGCCCCGGCGCCAGCGGTGATTCCTCAGGCGGCGGCTCGGCCTCGACTTCCTCAAACGTATTGAGCCCCTTTGCCGCCCAATCTTCGCGTTCAGCCGCGAAGGCCGCGCGCTGTGCCGTTTGAAACGTGGCAATCGATTCCGCATTGGCGGCACAGAACGCTTTATATTCGCCAAGCGAGAATGTCTGCGCCTCGATCCGCAGTGGATATTTCCCATGCAGGAATTGCGCGCGGGCCTCTTCGAGTTCCTCGTTCGTTACTTCAAAAAACCGGATCTGATCAAAATGCCGCAGCAGCCACGGATGGCCCGGCGCAAACGGCGGCGTCTCGCGATGCGTGTTCCACACCTGAATGGTGCGCCCAAACAACTGATACCCGCCCGGCCCCTCCATGCCGTAAATGCACATATACGCCCCGCCAATCCCCACCGCGTTTTGCGGCGTCCACGGCCGTGCCGGATTATATTTGGTCGTCACCAGCCGGTGCCGCGGGTCGAACGGGGTTGCCACCGGCGCGCCGAGATAAACATCGCCCAGGCCCAGAACGACATAGGCCGCATCGAAGATGATGCGTTTCACCTCATCGATGGATGCGAGCCCGTTGATGCGCCGGATGAACTCGATATTATCCGGGCACCAGGGTGCATCGGGCCGCGTCGTCTCCTGGTATTTGCGCATGGCAAGCTGAATTTGCGGATCGTTCCACGAGAGCGGGAGATACAGAATGCGGCTCTCCACCACCATATCCTCAGGCGCCGGTAGTGTCGGCAGCGTGGCTTCCAGCGCCGCGAACACCTCGGCCAGCGAAATACGGTCCGCATCGAAATGGATCTGCAGCGAGCGAATACCGGGCGTGAGATCGATCACCCCCAGAATTTTTTGTGCAGCCAGTGCATCGCGCAACGCCTGCACCCGTAACCGTAGCTCAAAGTCGAGCGCCATCTCGCCAAATTCGATGAGTATATCTTCATCCCCCGCGCGGCGAATGGTGATATCGCCTTGGCGGCTAAGAACAGCAGGCTGGTCATCGGCGCGGATAAATTTTACGCGGTCGCCAGGCTTCAACTGCCCCATTTTCCATAAATCGTATTTCGTAATCACCGCCGGGCAGACAAATCCGCCGAGCGAAGGCCCATCCGGCCCCAGCAAAATCGGCATATCCCCGGTAAAATCAATGGCGCCGACGGCATAGGCATTATCGTGAATATTGGACGGGTGCAGCCCCGCCTCCCCGCCATCCGCCCGCGCCCAGGCGGGTTTGGGGCCAATGAGCCGCACACCGGTACGCGCCGAGTTGTGGTGTACTGCATAGGTGGCGGCAAAAATGGTTTCGATATCGCTCTCTTGAAAAAAATCCGGTGCCCCATGCGGGCCATAGCGTACATCGATCTCCCAATCATGCGTCAGCGGTGCAAAATCCGGCGCGATGGGTGCGGCTGTGGCGGCATGCGCCAGCCGCAAAGTATCACCGGCCTTCAACGCCCCGCCGGTATGCCCGCCAAACCCGCCAAGCGTAAACGTCGCGGTGCTGCCAAGATAATTGGGCGCCGCGAACCCGCCCGCAACAGCGAGATAACAACGCTGCCCCGGCCCGGTAATGGCGCCCAGGCTCAGAATTTGTCCCGCCTGTACGGCAATGGCTGCATTATGCGGCACCGGCACATCATCCAGCAGGGCTTCCATCATCGCCCCCGTCAGCGCGATGGTCGCGGCGGTATAAAATCTCAGCGTCGGCCCGGTAAGGGTAAGCTCCAGCGCCGTCGTCCCCGGCGCATTGCCCAGCAGCGTATTGGCGGCGCGGAACGAAACATCATCCATCGGCCCCGAAGGTGGAATCCCCACCTCCCAAAACCCCAGCCGCCCAGGCAGGCTTTGCAGCGAGGACAGCGCCCCGCCATCCAGCACCGCCACCGTTTGCGGTTGATAGGCAAACCCCGCCAATGTCCGCGTGGTCATGGTGCCTGCACGAAAATCGGCCAGATTCAAAATCTCCCGGCAGTAATCCGCATTGGTTTCAATTCCGCTGATATCGCAATCCTTCAGCCCCGCCCGCAGATTATCGATAGCCTCGTCGCGCGTCGTGCCCGTTGCGATGAACTTGGCGATCATCGGATCATAAAACGGCGAGACAGCGGTGCCGGACTCCACCCAACGATCCACACGCAAACCCGGCGGGGGTGTAAAATTGATAATCGTACCACTCGCCGGCCGAAAATCCTCCGCTGGAATTTCCGCATAAATCCGCGCCTCTATCGCCACCCCCACGGCGTGCAGCGACTCCTGCGCGGGGAGCGTAAATTCACCCGCCGCCTGGCGGATCATCCATTCCACGAGATCGACCCCGAACACCGCCTCGGTAACGCCATGCTCCACCTGCAGCCGTGTATTCACCTCCAGAAAATATGCTTGCGCCGCCTGCGCATCATAAACAAACTCAACCGTCCCTGCCGACTCATAAGCCACCGATGCGGCCAGCCGCACCGCCGCTGATTGCAATTGCTCCAGTGTTTCAGGCGAAACATTGGGCGCCGGTGCCTCCTCGATCACCTTCTGGTTGCGCCGCTGCAGCGAGCAGTCCCGCCCCCCCAGCGCCACAACGCCACCCTTGCCATCGCCAAAAACCTGAACCTCGATATGCCGCGCCCGTGCCACGTATTTTTCCAGAAACAGCGCCGCATTGCCAAAATTATTCGCAGCCAACCGCCCGATGCTCTCAAACTTCTCGGCCAGCTCCACCGCATCATGGCAAAGCACCATGCCAATCCCGCCACCCCCGGCAGAGCTCTTCAGCATCACCGGATAGGTAATCCGCTCAGCCTCGTGCAATGCCTCAGCCACACTGCCGATCAACCCAGAGCCCGGCAGCATCGGCACCCCCGCCGCTTGCGCTAACGCCCGCGCCGTATGCTTCAGCCCGAAATCCCGCAAATGCGCCTCACCTGGGCCGATGAACACAATCCCCTCTGCCGCCAGCCGCCGCGCAAATTCCACGCGCTCGGACAAAAACCCATAGCCCGGATGCACAGCCTGCGCGCCAGTCTGCTTACACGCTGCAATAATCGCCTCGATATCAAGGTAACTCCGCGCCGCCGTGGCCTCGCCGATATGCACGGCCTCATCCGCCCCCAGCACACCGGGTGCGAACCTATCCGCATCGGAATACACCGCCACCGAGGCGATATTCATCGCCCGCAGCGTCCGGCAGATACGCACCAGAATCTCGCCCCGGTTGGCAATCAGCACTTTCGTAAACATCAGGCCACACCCTCAGATATGATGATACGGATCGGCGTCGGCTTGAACCCGTTGCATGGATTGTTCACCTGCGGGCAGTTGGAAATCAGCACCAGCACATCCATCTCCGCCCGCAGCTCCACATAGCCGCCGGGGGCAGAAACCCCATCATCCACCGTCAGCTCACCATTCGGCCGGATCGGCACATTCATGAAGAAATTCACGTTGGAAACAAGGTCGCGCTTGCCCATGCCATACCGCCCGAGCTCGGTGAGAAAATTCTCGCGGCACGCATGCATGAACCGCGTCTCATGCCCAAACCGCACGGTATTACTCTCGCAGGAGCAGGCTCCGGCATTGGTATCATGAAACCCGCAAGTATCTGCCACCAAAGTCACCATGGCGCGCCCCTCATTGGACAGCAGCACGGCGCCGGCTTCGAGATAGAACGGTCCCCCCCGCACCGCCTGCGCCGCCAGCGTATCCTGCGCCGAATAACGCTCGGATAAATCATGCAGATTGTAAAACAATGCATCCACCGCCTGCTGAGATTCCAGATCGACGATACGCATCACCTGCCCCGCCTTGAGCGTGGCGGAATAAGGCGCGCGCGCCGGCACAAGGGTGTCCGAAACGATATTCATGGCGCAAAGCTTTCATCGGTATTGATAAATCCCCGCTCGGCCTCAGGCGTAAAATGCCGGCACAAATCATCCGCCGCCGGCGGTGTGTGCGCGATGGCAATTTCAATTCCCCCCGTCGCCACCTGCACCGGGCTCAACGCATGCGGCGTGTTGGACAAAGCCACCAGCAAATTTTGCTCGGCCCGCAACTCCACCAGCGCCCCGGCGGGCGGCGCGCCCTGGTAATGCAGCCGGCCATCATCATCCGCCACAATCCGGGAGAACAGACTCAACGCCGGCCCCACATCCCGCCGTGTCATGCCAAACTTCGCAGCGGCCAGGCGCAAATTATCCCGCCCATTGCGCCCCGTGCCCGCCTGCGCCGGCGTATTGGGGCCAATGATGCTGTCATGCCCCGCCCCGCTATCAGCCGTAATGGAGAACAGCACCCGCCCCATATCGGAGAACAGCACGCGCCCGGTGGTGAGGTTCGTGGTCCATTGCAGTTTCACCGTATCGCCCGCGTTATAACGCTCGGACACATCATCCGCATTCCACAAAAACAGTGCCGCCCCCGGCGTGCCGGAGGCATTCACAATCCGCAGCACATCAAACCGCTTCAACCGCAGCGCCACATAACAGCCAGGCGGGATGGTTTCCCACTTGCGCACCTCCGCCAGCGGCACAATCCCCGGCACCGCTGCGGGTTTGGCCGCGCGTGCCCGTGCGGCCTCCTGCAACGCCACATACCGGGCGCGATATTCTTCAGGTGTCAGACTATCGAGATCGAGCATAAGAACCCCCGTCGGTGAAAACGCTTCATCGATGTGAGGGTACGAATAGAGAGCTGACGCGTACCCACGCATCCATGCTCTCCCGGGCTTTTGTCCCGCCGTGCATCATTGCGGATGTCTCCCGCAAGACCGCCGCTCTCGGACCAGCACCGGCGTAATACGCCGGCCGGAACCCTAGCTGCCTGCTATGAGTGTAGCAAAGACTGCGCCAAAACACGACACAACGAAATCAGCGGTATTTTGCGGGCCGCGCCGCGCTGGCCAAGTTAAAAATTTCAGCAAATGGCTAAAATCGGGCCTATGCCAGCACAATAAATCGCCGCTTTAATTCCCGAACAGCCCGTGCAGCAAGCCTCCTGCCTGCGCCGGCACCGCCCCGCCGCCAAGCTGCTTGGTCAGCGCCGTGGCCCCGGCGACAGCGGCTTTATCCGCGATAATATTGAGCACCTGCGCGCCGATCTGCGCCGGTGTGGCGCCGTCTGCCCCGCCCAGATCGGTGAGGTGGATCGGTGGCAGCGGCTCCACCAGCGTCTTGCCCAGCGTCGGCGCCAGCACCGTCACCTGCCCGCCGGTTATGGTGAGGTCGCGGATGATCTCCTTGCGCGCCGGCGCGCCGTTCGGCGCCGGGGCCTGCGCTGCGTCGCTGCCGGCATAGCCCTGCACATTGCGCTGAATGGTCTGCAGATTACTGCCCTGGCCCAGCCCCTTCACCTCATAGGTGATCTGCGGCTGGCTGATAACAACGCTCTCCACGGTAATCGGCCCATTGCCCGCCAGCGTCCCGGTATCCAGTTGCAAGGCGATGCTGCCGAGCGAGATCGCGGCGGGCGCGCTGTAACCGGCGGGGTTGGCGACGCTGAGACCGGAGATGCCCCCGCTCCCTGAGCTGAGCGAAAGGCTGACACTGCCCACGGTCACAGCGGTCTGCGTCGCCTGGCTGCCGTATTTCTCAATCGCGGCTTTAATATAGGAGTCCAGGTTGGCGAACAGATAATACCCCGCCCCGGCGATGAGGATGAGCAACAACAGGATGCCGGCCGCGATCTTTTTCCACATTTTGCTTCCCCCTGGCGGTTTGGGAGCAAAACCTACGCCCGGATGCGCCATACGGGAAGCCGCGTTGACACGGAAAATTCAGCGCCGGGGCAATTGCCTGGAATCGGCCCTTCGGCCTAGCATAAACGCCATGACGAAACGTATTCTTTCAGGCCTTTGTCTCGCAACCCTGCTCGCCGCACCGGCCCTGGCCGCGCAGCTACCCAACCGCGCCCCCGGCCTGTGGCAGAGTACCACCACGGTCACCGGGCCGGATGGCAAGCCCTTGGCCAATGCGGTGAACGTGGTCACGGTGAGTTGCGTCGATGCGCTCAACGACCAGAAATTCTTCACCAGCAACCAGAGCGCCTGCACCGGGCTGGAAATCTCCGGCCATGGCAATCGTTATAATGTAGACGGTTCCTGCCAGAGTCAGGGCCTGGGCCAGGGGGTGCATATCCATGAAACCCTGGTCTATGGCGAGAAGACTCTACAGCTCCAGGCCGTGTATAACGGCGCCGAGGGTGCCATGACCGTGACATCGCAACTGCAATGGCAGGGCGATTGCCTGGCCGGCATGCAGCCGGGCGATGAGGGCAATATCACCGGCGGCGCCTTCAGCAAGAGCGACAACATCAACGATACCGGCAATCAGTAGCACCACCAAAAGCGGGGGGCTCTCCCGCTTCGAGCTGAAAACCCTGGCGCTGATGGCGGCCCTGGGGTTTTCCTCCGGCCTGCCCTGGGCGCTCTCCGGCCCCACTTTGCGGCTATGGATGGCCTCCGAACATATCGGGCCGGGGCTTATCGGCCTTACCGCCAATATCGGCCTGCCCTATCTGCTCAAATTCATCTGGGCCCCGGTGTTCGATGAAGCCCGCCCGCTGTTCTTCGGCCGCCGTCGCGGCTGGCTCATCACCGTGCAGCTCGCCCTCGCTCTGGCCATTCTGGCCGAGGCCATGGCCGACCCGGCCCACCATGTCCCGCTGATCCTGGGCCTCGGCGCGCTGGTGGCCTTCTGCTCCGCCAGCCAGGACATCATCATCGATGCCTGGCGCATCGAGAGTTTTGCCCCTCGGCTGCAGGGGGCCGCACTTGGCTGCGAGGTTTGGGGCTGGCGGGTGGCGTTTCTCGTCTCCAATGCGGGGGTCACCGCACTCTCCATCAAAACCGGTTGGCATGTCGCGGTGGGGCTGATGGCCGTACTCGCGCTGTTGGGGCCAGTGGCGGCGTATTTTGCCTCTGAGCCGGAAGTGACGCGCGAGGTGGTTCCATCCGGCCTGGGTGCCCGCTTCGCCGTGGCGGTGCGTGAGCCGCTCACGGAGTTTCTCTCGCGCCGGGGTGCGGCCGTGGCCGTCGCCTTCATCCTGCTGTTCCGCCTCGGTGGCGCGTTCGGGGCGACGATGCTGGCCCCGTTCTACATCTCGCTCGGCTTCAACCGTGCCGCCATCGCGGTGGCCAGCGGCCCCATCTCGCTGGTCTGCGGCCTGGCCGGCACGGCTCTGGGGGCGGTGCTGGTGGCGCGCATCGGGGTGGGTAAGGCGCTGCTGTTCACGGCGCTGCTGCAAGTGGTGGCGTTGTGCCTCTACCCGGTGCTGGGGCTTTTCCCCCATCTGCCGCACATCCTGCTGGTCATCTCGGCGGTGGAATCTTTCACGGACGCATTTTCGGACACGGCCTTCCTCTCTTATTTGTCGCTCCTCTGCCATCCCGAGCATACGGCCACGCAATATGCCCTGCTCTCTTCCCTCGCCCCGCTGGCATTGCACACGGTGGCCGGGGCGAGCGGGTTTCTGGCCGCCAAAATCGGTTTTGTGCGCTTCTTCATCACCGCCGCCTGCGCCGCTCTGCCGGGGATTCTGCTCCTGCTAGTGATTCTGCGGTTCTACCCACCAAAGCCGCGTAAGGTTACAGGCGCCCGCCATTCACCTTAAGCCGCTGGCCGGAGGTAAAGCTGGATTCGTCGGAGGCAAGATAGATCGCCCCCCCCAGGCATTCATGATTCCGCCCCATCCGTCCCAGAGCGGTGTTTTTGAGTGCGCCATTTTTACGCAGCAGCGCTTCCAACTCATCGGCATTATTGCCTGTGGCAATCGAGCCGGGCTGCAAGCCATTGGCGCGGATGCCGAATTTACCCCATTCCGCCGCCATATACAGTGTCACCGCCCAGAGCGTGGCCTTGGCAATGCCATAGGCGCCATAGCCCGGCACCGGCTCGTCCCCGGTAGAGGAGGTCAGGGTAATGATACTGCCCCCACCCCCCGCCGCGATCATTTTAGGCGCCAGCCGGCGCATGATGCGCAACGGCCCCCAGGCGATGGATGTCTGCTGAGCGCGCCAGTCGTCCTCTGCTGTGCTGAGCAGATCGCCAAGATTTGGGTTGGCGGGCTGGCTGGAGAACAGCACGATATCGATGCCCCCGAACGCCTCCCAGGCGGCATCGGCCAGGCGGTCGCAATCCTCATCCTTGGTGAAATCGGCTGCCACCGCCGCGCAGCGCCGGCCGAGCGCGCGGATTTCCGCGGCCAGAGGTTCGAGCTTTGCCACAGTTCTTGTGGTGAGGATGAGATCCGCCCCCTCGGCGGCGAACCCCCGGGCGATATCCGAGCCCAGCAACCCGCCGGCCCCGGCAATTAAAGCGCGCTTCCCCGCCAGCCGTCCCATCCCATTCCCCCTTTATGATTGATAGATTTTTCTTATGGGTCGCGGCGTCTATCCAACCACCGTGATTTCATCCCCCGGTTTGATCTCCCCGGCGCGGAGTACCTCGGCGAAGACGCCCATGTCGATATGGCCGAAATGCTGGCGCAGTTCTTTCACCGGGTTGGCGTCTTTTTCGGCTGTGTCGGGGTTCACCATGGTGGCGGGGCAGCGGTCTATGCTCTCCTGCACCACCATGCGGACCTCACCGATGGCCAGGGTTTTGCCCAGCAGCTCGAACTCTGCCCAGGGGGCCGCGCCCTCTATATATATGTTGGCGCGGAAGCGCAGTTTGTCTCGTGGAGCGCCGACCGCTTGTTCCAAAGCTGTGAGCGAGCCCAGGCCGATCAGGCTGATCACCTGGGTTTTGTGGTCGCAAAAGCTGTGTTGCGGGAAATTGTGGAATTCCGGGGTTTTGCCGTCCGCGCCGTAGCGGGCCTCGTCGCCCAGGAAGGCGGTGAGGTAGCCGGCGAGGGCGGTGCGGCCTTCGGGGGTGAAGGGGGAGGCAACCAGATCCGCGCCCAGCGGGTCGTGGATGGTGAGCAGGCCGGTGGTTTCGTCGAATGAGGTGCGCAGCCGCGCGGCGGCGGGGTTTTTGGCCAGGCAGAGGAAATTTACTTTGGAAATCCAGGCCGGGTGTTCGGTGTCCAGCCCGGCATCGCCCTGGGCCAGGGCAAAGGCGCGGTCGAAGGGGATGCATCTGCCGGGGGAGAGGGTGGTGGCGGTGAGGCGCTCCGGGGTGAGGCCTTTGACGGGGTAGCGGTAGAGGGATTCGATCTTCATAAGTTTGCGCCCATACTTCGGTAACCACTTGAGGCAAATCATGGCCCCGCCCATATTGGGCTGGCAAGGTCTTTGTTGCCTATTGAGGGGCAAAGACCGCGCGTTGCCTTTTTAGGGACGATTTAGGAGCGAAAATATGGATTTTGAGAAATTTACAGAGCGCGCGCGTGGTTTTGTGCAGGCCGCGCAGACGATTGCGATGCGTGAGTATAACCAGCAGATCACGCCGGAACATCTGCTGAAAGCCTTCCTCGATGATGAGGAGGGGGCGGCGAGCGGGTTGATCCGCATGGCCGGGGGCGATGCTGCGGCAGCCAAGACGGCGGTGGATGCCGCGGTGACGAAAATTCCGAAAGTGCAGGGCTCGGGCGCTGGCCAGCCGGGGCTGACGCCGGATCTGGTGCGGGTGCTGGATGCGGCACAGCAGGGCGCCACCAAGGCAGGCGATGCATTTGTGGCGCAGGACCGGCTGTTGATTGCGCTTGCCGCGAGCGGCACGGCGGCGGGTAAGGCGCTGCAAACGGCGGGGGTTTCGGCGCAGACGCTGGAGCGCGCGGTGAGTGAGCTGCGCAAGGGCCGCAAGGTGGATAGCGCCACGGCGGAGCAGCAGTTCGATGCGCTGAATAAATATGCGCGGGATGTGACGCAGTTGGCGCGCGAGCAGAAACTCGATCCCGTGATCGGGCGGGATGAGGAGATACGGCGGACCATTCAGGTGCTGGCACGGCGGACCAAGAATAACCCGGTGCTTATAGGCGAGCCTGGCGTGGGCAAGACCGCGATTGTGGAAGGGCTGGCGCTGCGGATTGTGAATGGCGATGTGCCGGAATCCTTGCGCAACAAGCGCGTGCTGGCGCTCGACCTTGGCGCCATGGTGGCCGGGGCAAAATATCGCGGTGAGTTTGAGGAGCGGCTGAAGGCGGTGCTCAAGGAGATTGAGACCGCCGCCGGCGAGGTCATTCTGTTCATCGATGAGATGCATACGCTGGTGGGTGCCGGCAAGGTGGATGGGGCGATGGATGCCTCCAACCTGCTGAAGCCGGAACTGGCGCGCGGTGCCCTGCATTGTGTGGGGGCGACGACGCTCGATGAATACCGCAAGCATGTGGAGAAGGATGCCGCGTTGGCGCGGCGGTTCCAGCCGGTGTTTGTGGATGAGCCGAGCGTGGAGGATACGATCTCGATCCTGCGCGGGATAAAGGAGAAATACGAGGTTCACCACGGTGTGCGCATCGCCGATGCCGCACTTGTGGCGGCGGCGACCTTGTCCAACCGCTATATCACCGATCGGTTTTTGCCGGATAAGGCGATCGACCTGATGGATGAGGCGGCGAGCCGGTTGCGCATGCAGGTGGATAGCAAGCCAGAGGAGCTGGATGAGTTCGACCGCAGGCTGATCCAGCTAAAAATCGAGCGCGTGGCGTTGCGCAAGGAGACTGATACGGCGAGCCGCGAGCGGCTGGAGAAGTTGGAACAGGAGCTGGCCGAGCTGGAGGAGAAATCCGGAACGCTGACGGCGAAATGGAAGGCTGAGAAGGCCCAGCTTAACGAAACGCAAAAGGTGAAGGAGCAGTTGGAGCAGGCGCGCAACGAGGTGGAGGTGGCGCAGCGCAGCGGTAATCTCGCCCGGGCGTCTGAGCTGCTGTACGGGCGCATTCCCGATTTGGAAAAGCAGTTGGCGGCGCAGAATGAAGGCCGGCTGGTGAATGATGCGGTGACGGAAGAGGCGATTGCCGGGGTGGTCTCGCGCTGGACCGGCGTGCCGGTGGAGAAGATGCTGGAAGGCGAGCGGGCAAAACTGTTGCAGATGGAGGATAATCTGCGGCACCGGGTGGTGGGGCAGGAGACGGCACTTATCGCCGTATCCAACGCTGTACGCCGAGCGCGGGCCGGGTTGCAGGATCCGGGACGGCCGATTGGCAGCTTTTTGTTCCTGGGGCCGACCGGTGTGGGCAAGACCGAGCTGGCCAAGGCGCTGGCCGAGTTCCTGTTCGATGATGAGCGGGCGATGGTGCGCATCGATATGAGCGAGTTCATGGAGAAGCATGCTGTCTCGCGGCTGATCGGGGCGCCGCCGGGTTATGTTGGGTATGATGAGGGCGGGGTGCTGACCGAGGCGGTGCGGCGCCGGCCGTATCAGGTCATTCTCTTCGATGAGGTCGAGAAGGCGCATGAGGATGTGTTCAATATCCTGCTCCAGGTGCTCGATGACGGGCGGCTGACGGACGGGCAGGGGCGGACGGTCGATTTCCGCAATACGATCATTGTGCTGACCTCCAACCTGGGGAGTGACATTCTGGCGGCCCAGCATGAGGGCGAGGATGTGCTGCTGGCCGAGGCCGGGGTGATGGCGCGGGTGCGTGAGCATTTCAGGCCGGAATTCCTCAACCGGCTGGATGAGATCGTGCTGTTCCGCCGGCTGCAGCGGGTGGATATGGCGAGTATCGTGACCATTCAGTTGCGTGGGTTGGAGCGGTTGCTGGCGGATAAGAATATCCGGCTGGTGCTTGACCAGAGCGCGCGGGATTGGCTGGCGGAGGCGGGGTATGACCCGGTTTACGGGGCCAGGCCGCTGAAACGGGTGATACAGCGCAATCTGCAGAACCCGCTGGCCGGACTGATCCTGGAAGGAACGGTCAGGGATGGGGAAAATGTCACCGTAACGGGCTCGGATGCGGGATTGGTGATCGGCGGTCATCTGGCCGAGGCGGCGTAAGAACTAGGCTCCCCGGGTGGATAACCCGGGGAGTTTTACTATGGGCCAAGTTGGGAGCCAGACTGCGCTGCTCGTGATCGACGTGCAGAATATATATGCCGAGGCCGGATCGCCGCTGTTTGTGCGGGATTTCGGTGAGTCGCTGGAGCGGATCAACGATCTGGCACGCGCCTTTGCGGCTGCGGGGCGGGCGGTGATCTATGTGCGGCATGTGCATAGGGCTGATGGGCGCGATGCCGGGCGGATGTTCGATTTTACCGGTGCGGTGGAGAGTATTGGCTTTGCCGAGGGCTCGGCGGAGGCAGAATATGTGCCGGGACTGGAGATCGTGCCGGGCGCGCTGCACGTCGTGAAGCGCCGCTATTCCTGCTTCGAGGGCACGGAATTGGAGGCGATTCTGCGCAGCCTGGATGTGAATACCGTGGCGGTGTGCGGGTATATGACCAATTTCTGCTGCGAGAGTACGGCGCGGGCGGCGCATGACCGGGATTACTTTGTCGATTTCATCGCCGATGCCACGGGGGCGCCGGATCTGGCTGAGGATTTCCGCCAGGAAGATATACGCCGGGCGGTGAGCGCGACGCTGGCCGGCGGTTTTGCACGGGTTTTTGCGGCTGAGGCGTATCTTGAAGCCCTGCGTTAAACGCATGGTGGCCTTGCTGCGATGCAAAAAATGAGGGGCTTCCTGGGTTTTTTGTCCGATGGTTTTTGAGGAAACGGCTGGAACCCCAGGAAAACCCTCAAAAACCGGAGTAGAAAAAACTGTGTGACGATGCGTTGACAGTCGAGGCTGGGCGAGAGTAGAAGCTGCCTACGCTTCGAGCGGCGGCTACAACAAAGGTACCGGAAACGGCGCCTTTTTTGTTGGCTTCTTCACTCGGAGCTTCGGTCTTTGACAATTGCATAGTTTGGGAAGGGATACGCTGGTGGCGTTTCTGGTTCTTTGTGGCTTTTGCTACGGGGGGCTTCTGGGTTTCGTGAGAGATCTGGGTGATGGTTGATGGTTTTGATGGGGC
>JAMFRO010000004.1 GCA_026224825.1 bacterium
ACGCGCGTGCAAACGCCACGCTTCTGGGGGCAACCCTCCAGGGCCGGGACCTTATTACGCTTGGGCGCGGGCTCGCGGCCTTTGGCGATCAACTGGTTAATGGTCGGCATATCTCATCCTGCTACGTTTGTTCCTGTTGGCCCGTTTGTCTGGGGCGAGGCTATCCATAAAAAACAACCGCAAGGCGGAAGCTCCACCTTACGGAAAACATTCCAGCACGCGGCCTAGGTCCAGGTTTCCCTGCACGGCGCCGCACGCGCCAGATTTTATAGACAACCCGCACCCGGATATCCGGACCGCGAGAGCGCCTTCCTTAGAAGCCGCCTAGTCCCAAGTCAAGCACTTCAGCCCCAATCTTCACCTGGAAAAACGCTGTGCGGAGAAAACCACATAGCTGCCCAGCAAGAATCAAAACGGCGCCCAAAGGCGCCGTTCCAATAACAAGGTTCCAAGACTTCAACCCCCGGCGAATCGAGGGCAAAGCCCCGGATTCATGCTTATTCAGCCGCGAATTCCGGTTTACCGATCGCCGGACGCTGGACTCCCAGCGTCTGGCGGTCACGCCCGGCCGCCACGGCCCGCAGCCGGTTCATCACACTGCCGGTACCGGCAGGGATCAGACGGCCCACGATCACGTTCTCCTTGAGGCCTGTCAGGTAGTCGGTCTTACCCGCCGTCGCAGCCTCGGTCAGCACGCGAGTCGTCTCCTGGAAGGAGGCGGCAGAGATGAAGCTCTGCGTCTGCAGGGAGGCCTTGGTGATGCCCTGGAGCACCGGCAAGCCCACCGCCATACGCTCGTCTGCCGCCAGCTTGGCGTTCTCCGAGTCGAACTCCACCCGGTCCACCAGCTCGCCGACCAGGAAGGTCGTATCTCCGGCCTCGGTGATCTCCACCTTCTGCAGCATCTGCCTGACGATCACCTCGATATGCTTATCGTTGATCTTCACGCCCTGCAGACGGTAAACATCCTGGATTTCGTTCACGAGGTAATCAGAGAGAGCCTCGACGCCCAGCACGCGCAGAATGTCGTGCGGCACGCGCGGGCCATCGACCAGCGGGTCACCCTTACGAACATAGTCACCCTCCTGGACGGAGACGTGCTTGCCCTTGGGCACCAGATACTCGGTCTCTTCCTGCGTCTCGTCATTCTTCACGATAACGCGGCGTTTGGCCTTGTAATCCTTACCAAATTCCACGCGGCCATCAATTTCGGCAATGATCGCATGATCCTTCGGCCGGCGTGCCTCGAACAATTCGGCGACTCGCGGCAGACCACCGGTAATATCGCGCGTCTTGGAACCTTCACGCGGAATACGCGCCAGCACGTCGCCATCGGCCACTGTCGCACCGGCTTCGACCGAGAGGATCGAATCGGGGGCGAGGAAGTAACGGGCCTCGGTACCATTGGTCAGGCGAACGATCTCGCCCTTGGTGTCCTTTAGAATAAGGCGCGGACGTAAATCCGCCCCACGCGCGGATTGCTTGTAATCCACCACCACCTTGGAGGTCAGGCCGGTCACTTCGTCAGTCCGCTCGACCAGGGTGATGCCCTCGATCAGATCGGCGTATTCAACGATACCGGAACGCTCCGTGATGATCGGCAGGGTGTACGGATCCCATTCGGCCAGCCGCTGGGTACGTGCCACGGTCGCGCCCTCATCCACCAGCAACCGGGCGCCGTAAGGCACACGGAAGCGCGCGCGTTCACGGTTAGCGGCATCGGTAAGGATGATTTCACAGTTTCTGCTCATCACCACCGGCACCCCTTGGCTGTTCGTCACCACATTGCGGTTACGAATATTCACCACGCCGTCATGGCTGGCTTCCACGTTGGACTGCTCGGCGCCACGCTGGGCCGCACCGCCAATATGGAAGGTACGCATGGTCAGCTGCGTGCCCGGCTCGCCGATGGACTGCGCGGCGATAACGCCCACGGCCTCGCCGACGTTAACCGGTGTACCACGGGCCAGATCGCGCCCGTAGCACATGCCGCACACCGCAATCTTGGTGTCGCAGGTCAACACCGAACGGATTTTCACCGTCTCAACGCCCGATTTCTCAATCGTCTCGGCCTCGGGCTCTTCGATCAGCGTGTTCGCCGCCACCAGCACTTTGCCGGTGATCAGATCAAGCACGTCGGCCGCCGTGGTCCGGCCCAGCACGCGCTCGGCCAGCGAGGACACAACCTCACCACCATCACGCACCGCGCTCACGCTCAAACCGCGCTCAGTACCGCAATCATCCTCGATGATGATGCAATCCTGCGCCACGTCGACGAGACGGCGGGTCAGATAGCCCGAGTTGGCGGTCTTCAACGCCGTATCGGCCAGGCCCTTACGCGCACCATGGGTCGAGTTGAAGTAATCGAGAACCGACAGGCCTTCCTTGAAGTTGGCGATAATCGGCTGCTCAATGATCTCGCCTGACGGCTTGGCCATCAGCCCGCGCATACCGGCCAGCTGCGCCATCTGTGCCGCCGAACCACGCGCCCCGGAATGGCTCATCATCCACACCGAGTTGGTCGGCTTGCCGATCTCTTGCTTGGAGATCTCCTTCATCATCGCGGTCGAGACAAGGTCCTTACAACGCGACCAGGCGTCAACCACCTTATTATAGCGCTCGCCGGCGGTGATCAGACCATCCTGATACTGCTGCTCGAACTCGCGTACCTCGGCCTGGGTGGAAGCAACCAGCGTCGCCTTGGAGTCGGGGATACGCAGATCGTTCTTGCCGAAGGAGATGCCGGCCTTCGCCGCATGGCGGAAGCCGAGCCCCATCAGACGGTCGCAGAAAATAACCGCTTCCTTCTGGCCGCAATGGCGGTAGACCAGATCGATCACGTCCTGCACGTTCTTCTTGGTCAACATCTTGTTGACCACGGCATACGGCACGTTGACGTTCTTCGGCAGCAGCTGCCCCATCAACATACGGCCCGGCGTGGTCACCACGATGCCAGCCTTCGTCACACCCTCATGGTCAATCGCATGCACACGCGCACGGATCTTGTCATGCAGCTTGATCGCACCAGCGGCCAGCGCCAGCTCGATCTCGGACACGGAACCGAACGCCTTGGTCTCCTGATCCTTGGTGGCGACGAACTCGGCCGTCTCCAGAGACAGATAATAGAGACCCAGCACGATATCCTGGCTCGGCACGATGATCGGCTTGCCGTTGGCGGGCGAGAGGATGTTGTTGGTCGACATCATCAGCACGCGCGCTTCGAGCTGCGCCTCAATGGAGAGCGGCACGTGCACCGCCATCTGGTCGCCATCGAAATCCGCGTTGAAGGCGGTGCAAACCAGCGGGTGAAGCTGAATCGCCTTGCCCTCAATAAGCACCGGCTCAAACGCCTGGATGCCCAGACGATGCAGCGTCGGCGCGCGGTTCAACATCACCGGATGCTCGCGGATCACCTCTTCAAGGATGTCCCAAACTTCCGGACGCTCTTTCTCGACCATACGCTTGGCCGCCTTGATGGTGGTCGCGAGACCGTATTTCTCCAGCTTGGCGTAGATGAACGGCTTGAACAGCTCCAGCGCCATCTTCTTCGGCAGGCCGCACTGGTGCAACTTCAGCTCCGGCCCCACCACGATGACCGAACGGCCAGAATAATCGACGCGCTTGCCCAGCAGATTCTGCCGGAACCGCCCCTGCTTGCCCTTCAGCATATCGGAAAGCGATTTCAGCGGACGCTTATTGGTGCCCGTGATCGCACGGCCACGGCGGCCGTTATCAAACAAGGCGTCAACCGCCTCCTGCAGCATGCGCTTTTCATTGCGCACGATAATATCCGGCGCGCGCAATTCCATCAGCCGCTTCAAACGGTTGTTGCGGTTGATCACGCGGCGGTACAGATCGTTCAAATCGGATGTGGCAAAGCGCCCGCCATCCAACGGCACCAGCGGGCGCAGCTCAGGCGGGATCACCGGCACAACATCCAGCACCATCCACTCCGGATGCGTACCCGAGTCGAGGAAGTTCTCAACCAGCTTCAAACGCTTAACCAGCTTCTTGCGCTTGGTCTCGCTATTGGTCTCTTTCAGCTCGCCACGCATACGCGCGCGGTCTTCCGCCAGATCAATCCCAACCAGAATATGCTTGATCGCCTCGGCGCCGATGCCGGCCCGGAAGCCGTCCTCGCCGAACTCATCCTGCTTGTTGAACATCTCGTCTTCGGAGATGAGCTGATGAATCTTAAGGTCGGTCGTGCCGGGCTCGAGCACGATATACGACTCGAAATACAGCACCTTCTCGACATCTTTGAGCGTCATGTCGAGCATGGTCGCGATACGGCTCGGCAGCGACTTCAAAAACCAGATATGCGCAACCGGCGAGGCCAGCTCGATATGCCCCATCCGCTCGCGCCGCACCTTGGCCAGCGTAACTTCAACGCCGCACTTCTCGCAGATGATGCCACGGAACTTCATCCGTTTGTACTTGCCGCAAAGGCACTCGTAATCCTTGATCGGCCCAAAGATGCGGGCGCAGAACAGGCCGTCGCGCTCGGGCTTGAAGGTACGGTAGTTGATGGTCTCCGGCTTCTTGATCTCGCCATAAGACCAGCTGCGGATCTGCTCCGGCGACGCGATCTGAATCTTGATCGAATCGAAGGTCGCCGCCTGGCCGGGCTGGCCGAGGATTTTCATCAGGTCACTCATCACTCATCATCCTTAATTTGCCAGAATCCTGCATCAAACTCTTCGCGGCGGCCTAAGAGGCCGCCGTGTCGAGGTCGACGTTCAGACCCAAGGATTTCAGTTCTTTCAGCAGCACGTTGAAGCTCTCGGGGATGCCCGCTTCAAAATTATCCTGCTCGCGGACAATCGCCTCATAGACCTTCGTACGGCCAGAGACGTCATCGGACTTCACGGTCAGCATTTCCTGCAGCGTATAGGCAGCGCCGTAAGCTTCCAGCGCCCACACTTCCATCTCACCGAAGCGCTGACCACCAAACTGCGCCTTACCACCCAGCGGCTGCTGGGTCACAAGCGAGTACGGGCCAATGGACCGAGCATGGATCTTGTCGTCGACGAGATGGTGCAATTTGAGCATATACATATACCCAACTGTCACCTTCCGCTCGAACGGCTCACCGGTACGGCCATCGATCAGCGTCATCTGCCCGGACACATCGATCCCGGCATAAGTCAGCATGTCCTCGATGTCCTGAATGCGCGCCCCATCAAACACCGGGGTCGCAATCGGCACGCCCTTCTTGATGTTCTGGCACAGCTCGAACAGATCCTCATTCTCCAGCCCAGCGATCTGCTCATCGAAGATCTCCGCGCCATAGGCCCGCTTCAATTGCGACAACAAATCCTCACGCGCCTCGCCAGTGCGGCGATACTCTTCCATGGCGTGGTTGATCTGCTTGCCGAGATTGGCGCAGGCCCAGCCAAGATGCACCTCAAGAATCTGCCCCACGTTCATACGTGACGGCACACCCAGCGGGTTCAACACCAGGTCAACCGGCGTACCATCCTCAAGGAACGGCATGTCCTCAACCGGCACAACGCGGCTGACCACACCCTTATTACCATGGCGCCCGGCCATCTTGTCGCCCGGTTGCAGCTTGCGCTTCACCGCCACGAACACTTTGACCATCTTCATCACGCCAGGCAGCAGCTCATCGCCGCGCTGCAGCTTCTCAACCTTGCTCTCAAACCGGTCCTGCAGGCGCTTCACGGCGGCATCGAATTCCCGTTTCAGGATTTCGATATTCGCCATCACCGCATCATCCTGCACGATGATATTACGCCAGGCGCCACGCGGATGCTCGGCCAGCACTTCAGAGGTCAGCGGCGTCCCCGCCTTGATCCCCTTGAAGCCCGAACCAGCCACCTGCTCCAGCAGCGCTTCACGCAGCCGGTTAAGGAAAGACCGCTCTTGAATCGCCCGCTCATCGTCACGATCCTTGGCAAGACGTTCAATCTCCGCCCGCTCAATCGCCAGCGCGCGCTCGTCCTTATCCACACCCCGGCGGTTGAACACGCGCACATCCACCACCGTACCGGCAACACCCGGCGGCAGTTTCAGCGACGTATCACGAACATCCGAAGCCTTCTCGCCAAAAATGGCGCGCAGGAGCTTCTCTTCCGGCGTCATCGGGCTCTCGCCCTTCGGCGTCACCTTACCCACCAGAATATCGCCCGGATTCACCTCGGCGCCGATATAAACAATCCCCGCCTCGTCCAAATTACGCAGCGCTTCCTCACCAACGTTCGGAATATCACGCGTAATTTCCTCCTGGCCCAGCTTGGTATCACGCGCCATGACCTCGAACTCTTCAATGTGAATTGAAGTGAACACGTCATCACGAGCAATCCGCTCCGAGATCAGGATAGAATCCTCAAAATTATAGCCATTCCAGGGCATAAACGCGCAAAGCGCATTACGCCCCAGCGCCAACTCACCCAGCTCGGTGGACGGGCCATCGGCAATGATATCGCCAGCCGACACGCGATCACCCACCCGCACCAGCGGACGCTGGTTAATGCAGGTGCTCTGGTTAGAACGCATATACTTGCGCAGACGATAGATATCGACACCCGCCGTCGTGCCATCCCCAGCCGTCGCCCGCACCACAATGCGCGCGCCGTCAATCTGGTCGATGATACCAGCCCGCTTGGCCACAATCGTCGCACCGGAATCCCGCGCCACAGCCGCTTCCATGCCCGTGCCAACAATCGGCGCGTCGGACTGGATCAACGGCACCGCCTGGCGCTGCATGTTCGAGCCCATCAGCGCGCGGTTCGCGTCATCATTCTCAAGGAAGGGGATGAGTGCTGCCGCCACCGAAACCAACTGCTTCGGCGAAACGTCGATCGCGGTCACTTCCTCAGGCTTCACGAGCAAGAAGTCGCCATTGCGGCGCACGGACACGAGATCAGCCGTGAACCGGCCATCAGCATCCTTCTTGGCATCAGCCTGCGCCACGGTCAGGCGCTCTTCTTCCATCGCGGAAAGATACTTCCACGAAGGCTGCACCACCCCATCCACCACAAGCTGATACGGGGTCTCGATGAACCCGTATTTATTCACCTTGGCATAGGTGGCCAGGCTGTTGATCAGACCGATATTCGGGCCTTCCGGCGTCTCAATCGGGCAGATACGGCCATAATGCGTCGGATGCACGTCACGCACCTCAAACCCGGCGCGCTCACGCGTCAAACCGCCCGGCCCGAGGGCCGACAAGCGGCGCTTATGCGTCACTTCGGAGAGCGGGTTGGTCTGATCCATGAACTGGCTAAGCTGCGAGGAGCCAAAGAACTCACGGACAGACGCCGCCGCCGGCTTGGCGTTGATCAGATCATGCGGCATCACGCTGTCAATATCGACCGAGCCCATACGCTCACGAATCGCCCGCTCCATACGGAGCAGCCCAACGCGATACTGATTCTCCATCAGTTCACCCACCGAACGCACCCGGCGATTGCCGAGATTATCGATGTCGTCGATGGCGCCACGCCCATCCTTCAGCTCGCACATGATCTTAATCGTGCGCAGAATGTCTTCCTTGCGTAAGGTCCGCACGGAATCCTCAACCTCCTGGCCAAGGCGCATATTCATCTTCACGCGGCCAACAGCCGAGAGATCATAGCGGTCGCCATCAAAGAACAAGCCACGGAACAAAGCCTCAGCCGTCTCACTCGTCGGCGGCTCGCCCGGACGCATCACGCGATAGATATCAATCAGCGCATCTTCGCGGTTGCTGTTCTTATCCGCCGCCAGCGTATTGCGGATCCACGGGCCATTGCCCTGGTCCACCGCCAGCGTCGGCAGCTCGTCAATGCCCTTGCTTTCCAGCAAAGCCAGCTTGGTTTCGATAATCTCTTCGCCAGCCTCGGCAAAAATCTCGCCCGTCGCCGGATCGAACATATCCTCGGCGATGAACCGGCCCAGCATATCGCCGCGTGACACCAGCACCCGCTTGGTCTTCTCGGCAATCTTGCGCACCACGCGCGCGGTCAGCTTCTCATCGTTCTTGGCCACAACCTCGCCGGTATCGGCGTCGATCAGGTCTTCGATGAGCTTCTGGTTGCGGAACGAATCCGCCTCGAACGGGCGCGCCCACTGCCCCTTGGTCGAGGTGTACAGCACCTTGCCATAGAAGGCGTTGAGGATTTCCTCGGGCTCCATGCCCTTGATCTCACTGATCTCCACCGGCTCGCCCTTGGCAGCGCGGGCCGCCTGCAACGCCTGGGTCGCCAGGCTCGGCAGCGCATACAGCAGCGTCGTCACCGGCAGCTTGCGCTTGCGGTCGATGCGCACATACACGAGGTCCTTGGCGTCGAACTCGAAATCGAGCCAGGAGCCGCGATAAGGAATCACGCGGGCGGTAAAGAGATATTTACCCGAAGAGTGTGTTTTACCACGATCATGATCGAAGAACACACCCGGGCTGCGATGCATCTGCGACACGATCACACGCTCGGTGCCGTTCACCACGAAGGTGCCGTTATCGGTCATCAGCGGCATGTCGCCCATATAAACGGGCTGCTCTTTAATATCGCGGATGGATTTGGCACCCGTATCCTCGTCCAGATCCCAGACGATCAGGCGCAGGATCACCTTCAGCGGCGCCGCATAGGTCATGCCGCGCTGAATGCATTCCTCAACATCGTATTTCGGCTCTTCCAGCTCATAATGGACGAACTCAAGCCGGCCACGGCCAGCGAAATCGTCGATCGGGAAGACCGATTTAAAAACCTCTTGCAGGCCGGAATGCGTCCGCGCATCCGCCTTCACATGCATCTGCAGGAAGCTGTCATAGCTCGCGCGCTGCACATCGATAAGGTTAGGCATCGGCGCCACTTCGGGGATGCGGCCGAAGCTTTTACGAATACGCTTCCGGCTGGTGAAAGACCCTTTACCAATGCCACCATTGATCGCGTTCATCGCATCATCCTCGCAAATATTGTGTTCAGCGCCGTCTTTTGGACGGGTCGTCTTACAAAAACAGGCGGCAGGCGATCACCCGAAGGTCATCGCCTGCCCTGTGGTCCTATGCACGCCGCAGCTCAAAAGAACCACGACGGGAAGCGGAGTTACTTGACTTCGACAGTCGCGCCCTGCTCTTCCAGTGTCTTCTTGATCGCGGCAGCCTCGTCCTTCGTCGCGTTTTCCTTGACGGTCTTCGGGGCGCCCTCAACCAGATCCTTGGCTTCCTTGAGGCCCAGGCCGGTGATCGTGCGGATTTCCTTGATCACGTTGATCTTCTTGTCGCCACCGGCGGCCAGGATCACAGTGAACTCGGTCTGCTCTTCAACAGCGGCGGCGGCAACAGCCGGGCCGGCAGCGGCGGCAGCAGCCACCGGAGCGGCAGCGGAAACGCCCCACTTCTCTTCGAGCAGCTTGGAGAGCTCAGCAGCTTCCAGAACGGTCAGTTTCGACAGCTCTTCAACGAGCGAATTCAGATCGGCCATGTAAATAATCCTTAACGTAAGTAGGCTTTGATTGGTTCAATGCAAGGCCGCACCACGCGGCCCCACGATATCAGCGACACATTACAGCGACAAACGGCAAAAACCGCGTCAGGCCGCTTCGCTCTTCTCGGAATCGGCATACGCCGCAAAAACCCGTGCAAGCTGTCCGGCCGGCGCTGCCAGCACGCCCGCAACCTTGGTCGCCGGAGCTTGAATAAGCCCCAGGATCTTGGCGCGGAGTGCATCCAGCGACGGCAGTTCGGAAAGCGCCTTGACCCCGGCTGCATCAAGCAACTGAGTCCCAAGGGCACCGCCCACCAGAACAAACTTGTCATTGGTCTTGGCGAAGTCGACGGCAGCTTTCGCCACGGCAACCGGGTCTTTCGACCAGGCCAGCGCGGTTGGCCCCTTCAACAGGGGAGCAATGCCTTCGAACCGGGTTCCTTCAAGAGCAAGCAAAGCCAGACGATTTTTCGCCACTTTGAAGCTGGCTCCCGCCGCCCGAATGTTACGGCGCAGCTTGGTCACGTCGTCCACTGTCAGCCCCGCATTGCGGGTGACAACAACCATCGACGTTTCCGCGAACACCGCAGACAATTCAGCGACGAATTCACGCTTCTCTATGCGATCCACATCCGTCTCCTCTTGCGGTGACACATGAAATCATGCGCCACCAGGTTACCCAAGATGCCGGGACCACCCCGGACATCTATCGCCTGTCCTCATATCGAACCACCAAAGCAACCCCAAAGTGAAACACCCCAAGGCAATAACTCTGGCACCTCTCTACCATGTGCGGAGCAAGCTCCTTTAAACCTCGCGGTACATACGGTCTTGGACAGGTCGGAGGGAGTTTAGCTCCCCCCTGCCCATCACGGCGTAAGCCGTGATGTATCTTGTTAAAAGCCAGCGGCCGAAGCCGCCACGTCTCGTTAAGCTACGGTCGCCACATCCACATGGATGCCAGGACCCATCGTCGTGCTCAGCGCCACCTTCTTCAGGTAGGTACCCTTCGCACCGGTCGGCTTAGCCTTCTGCACGGCGTCAATCAACGCCTTGGCATTCTCAACCAGCTTCACATCATCAAAGCTCGCCTTGCCGATACCAGCATGGATGATCCCCGCCTTCTCAGCGCGGAACTCAACCTGGCCGGACTTGGCAGCGGTAACCGCGCCCTTCACATCCATGGTCACGGTGCCAAGCTTCGGGTTCGGCATCAGGCCGCGCGGGCCCAAAATCTTACCGAGCTTACCCACCAGCGCCATCATATCCGGCGTGGCAATGCAACGGTCGAACTGAATGTCACCAGCCTGCACCTTCTCGGCCAGGTCATCGGCGCCAACCACATCGGCGCCGGCGGCCAGAGCCTCTTCGGCCTTCGCACCGCGGGCGAACACGCCCACGCGCAGCACCTTGCCGGTACCATTCGGCAGCGAGATCAGGCCACGGACCATCTGGTCAGCATGGCGCGGGTCGATGCCCAGGTTCAGCGCGATCTCGATCGTCTCATCGAACTTGGACTTCGCATTGGCCTTGGCCAGCGCAATCGCCTCGCTCAGATCATAATTCTTATTGCGGTCCACATTGGCGCGGGCAGCGGTCAGACGCTTATCATGTGCCATATTCTTAGCCCTCCACCACTGTCACGCCCATTGCACGGGCGCTGCCTGCGAGCATACGCACGGCACCAGCCTCGTCATTGGCGTTCATGTCCTTCATCTTAATCTTGGCGATCTCATGCAACTGCGCAATCGTCACCTTACCAACAGCAGCGCCCTTACCCGGGGTCGTCGTGCCCTTGGTGATGCCCGCCGCCTTCTTCAGGAAGTAGGTGTTCGGCGGGGTCTTCATGATGAAGGAGAAGGTACGGTCACCGAAAGCGGTGATCACCACGGGCACCGGCATGCCGGGCTCCAGGCTCTGCGTCGCCGCGTTAAATTCCTTCACGAACTGCATGATGTTCAGGCCGCGCTGACCCAGCGCCGGGCCCACTGGCGGCGACGGGTTGGCCTTGCCTGCAGGAATCTGCAGCTTAATGTAGCCGACAATCTTCTTTGCCATTACTGGCTCCTTATATCCTTTGATGACCGCTTGCTTAAGTACAGCCAGCGCCACCAACGGACCGTGGTACATGCGGCACAGCGAACCTTCGCCGGGCCTCCCGCGTTCCTTGAGGGGCGGAGCCTTACCCCATTTCCTCTCCCCCTGTCTATATCCCCTCCCCGCAATCCTTTATAAATACTGCTATGCAAAAACACCGCGCCCTTCTGGTCATCGATCTTCAGCCCGATTTCTGCCCAGGCGGCCCGCTCGCCGTCCCCGGCGGCGATACCATCGTCCCCCTCATCAACCAGATCGCCGCCAAATTCGAGACCGTGGTACTAACCCAGGACTGGCACCCGGCAGACCACATCTCCTTCGCCCCCAACCACGGCCGCCCGCCCTTCGAGACCATTTCCCTCCCTTACGGCGAGCAGATCCTCTGGCCTACCCATTGCGTCATGGCCACGGAGGGCGCCGCCCTGCACCCCAACCTCGCCATCCCCCACGCCAGCCTGATCCTGCGCAAAGGCTCCCACCGCAATGTCGACAGCTATTCCGCCTTCCTGGAAGCCGACCGCACCACCAAAACCGGCCTAGACGGCTATCTGCATGCGCGCGGCATCACGGATTTATACCTCTGCGGCCTCGCCACCGATTTCTGTGTCGCCTGGTCCGCCGAAGACGCCCGAAGTTTCGGCTTCACCACCTCTATAATAGAGGACGCCAGCCGCGCCATCGACCTGAACGGCTCGCTGGACGCTGCCTGGACCCGCCTCGCCGCCGCCGGCGTAACCCGCCTCACCAGCAAGGATCTCTGATCCTCGACCACGTAACCCTGAAAATTTCCAATTTCGCCCGCAGCAAGGCGTTTTACGATGCCGCCCTGAAACCCCTCGGCATCACCCATCTCTATGGCGAAGCGGGCATTTTCGCCGGCTACGGCGTCGCACCCAAAGCCTTTTTCTGGATCGGCGCCAATTCTGGATCGGCGCCAACACCGCCCCCATCACCGGCGCCCACGTCGCCCTCACCGCCCCCAACCGCGCCACGGTCGACGCTTTCTACACCGCAGCCCTCGCCGCCGGCGGCACCGATAATGGCAAGCCCGGCCTGCGCCCGAATTATCACGAAAATTATTACGGCGCCTTCGTGCTCGACCCGGACGGGCATAATATAGAGGCCGTCTGCCACAGCCCCGCCCAATAAAAACGGCCCCGCTTTACCGGGGCCGTTCCCATAGCGCAAAATTCGCAGCAATCAGTCGACGCTAATCGAGCTAACTTCCGGCCCCTTGGCCCCCTGCACAACGCTCATCTTAACAGACTGGCCTTCCTGCAAAGGCTGGATCCCAGCCGACTCAAGCGCGGTAGCATGCACAAACACATCCTTGCCGCCGCTCTGCGGGGAGATAAACCCAAACCCCTTGGTGGCATTATACCACTTAACAATCCCAACCATCTCGACAGCCGGACCAGAGGCCTGCTGGCGCGCCGGGCGCGGGGTACGCGGACGGTCGAAACCGCCACCAGCACCGCCATCGCGGGGACCCGCACCAAAACCACCACTACGCGGCGGCGGCGCATCGCCCTCGGTCACGGCAATCACCTGGTCAACCTGGCGGCCCTTCTGGCCCTGTCCAACGCGAACGGTCAGGATTGCGCCAGGTGTAACCGCCTGAAACCCTGCATTCTGCAGAGAATTGGCATGCAGGAACACATCGCCAGTGCCATCGGACATTTCGACGAAACCAAAACCCTTCTCAGAGTTATACCATTTCACCGTTGCCTTGGCCTCCGGCGCGGAGGATGCGGTCCCAAACCCTGAAAAGGACGGGGGCGGGAGCGTGTTGCCAAAGAAATTGTCGTCGTCAAAGCCGCGACGACGATTCTGCCGCTGGCGGTCGTTTTTCGGGGGTCGCACTATAAAAACTGTCCTTCAATAAACATTCGGATCACCCGGCGGAGCCCGGCCCTTTCAGCATAGGGCACCATTGCCCGGCCTTCAATCCTGAAACATCACCAGGATAGCGCCATTCTCAGCAAAATGCCTGTCATTTTTGTAAGTTTTTTTCACTGCAACGGCTTGCGCCACATCCATCCCAAGCCAGCCTCCCCAAAATCCCCTCCCCAGCACTGCGCTTAAGCCCGGTTGACGCTCAATCCCCCCTGCCCCTAAGAGCCCGCATGAGTTTCCCCATCACCAATCCCGCCCTCCTCCGCGCCCTCACCGGCCGCGGCTATCAGGACCCGACTCCAGTACAAGAGGCCGTCCTGCAGCCGGAGGCCGCGGACCGTGATCTGCTCGTCTCGGCCCAGACCGGCTCCGGCAAAACCGTGGCCTTCGGCCTCGCTATCGCCCCCACCATTCTGGGCGACAATGAGCGCCTCCCCACCACGCTGCACCCGCTGGTCCTGGTCATCGCCCCCACGCGCGAGCTGGCCCTGCAGGTGCATGCCGAGCTGAGCTGGCTCTATGAATTCGCCGGCGGCCGCATCGTCTCCTGCGTCGGCGGCATGGATGCAAGGCGCGAAGCCCGCGCCCTCTCCGCCGGCTGCCACATCGTCGTCGGCACACCCGGCCGCCTGCAGGACCACATCAACCGCGGCAACCTGCACCTCAACGAGCTGGAAGCCGTCATCCTCGACGAAGCCGACGAAATGCTCGATCTCGGCTTCAAGGACGAGCTGGAGTTCATCCTCGGCACCGCCCCCGAATCCCGCCGCACTCTGCTGTTCTCGGCCACCATCGCCAAGGAAATCGCGGCCCTGGCCCGCCGCTACCAGCAAAATGCGCTCCGTATCGACACGGCCGGCCGCAACCAGCCGCATGCCGATATCGAATACCGCGCCATCCGCGTCCTCGGCCATGAGCTCGAAGCCGGCCTCGTCAACCTGCTGCGCCTGTACGAAACCCGTGCCCTGGTCTTCTGCGCCACGCGCGATGCCGTGCGCCACCTCCACGCCAGCCTGCTCGCCCGCGGCTTCAACGCCGTGTCCCTCTCCGGCGAACTCAGCCAAAGCGAGCGCAACGCCGCCCTCGACGCCCTGCGCAGCGGCCGCGCCCAGATCTGCATCGCAACCGACGTCGCCGCCCGCGGCCTCGATTTGCCGGAGCTAGACCTCGTCATCCATGCCGAGCTGCCAACCAACAAAGCCACCATGCTGCACCGCTCCGGCCGCACCGGTCGCGCCGGCCGCAAAGGCATCTGCCTCCTCCTGGTCCCGCCCTCCAAGCTCCGCCGTGCCGAGCTGTTTCTCGGCCAGGCCAATATCGAAGCCATCTGGCAGGACCCGCCAACGCCGGCCGAAATCCGCGCCCGCGACCAGGAGCGCCTGCTCGACGATCCGAAGCTAACGCAGACGCCGACCGAGGAAGAACTGACCCTGGCGCAAGCTTTGCTCGCGCGCCAATCGCCCGAGACCATTGCCGCCGCCCTCATCCGTATCGCCCGGGCCCATCTGCCCGAGCCGGCGAAAGTCACCATCCTGCCGCCCGCCCCGCCACCGCGTTCCTTCCGCGAACGCGAGCAGGACAGCGCCCCCCGCCCCGCCAGCACAGCCTACGTCCCCAGCAACACCCCCGGTGCCTGGTTCCGCATGCCTATCGGCCGCAAGCACAACGCCGACCCCAAATGGATGATCCCCCTCATCTGCAAGGCCGGCAACGTCACCAAACAGGAAATCGGCGCGATCAAGATCTTCGACAAAGAGACCAAATTCGAAATCGCCTCCCATATGGCGGAGGCTTTTCAGGCCTCCACCGCCAATATGAAAGAGACCGAGCCGAAGATCGAACCCACGACCGCACCCACGCCCGGCCGCACGCCCTATGCCGGCACCCCGCCTGCCAAGCGTCCGCCTTCGGACAAGCCGCCATATGCCGCAAAATCCGGTAAATCGGGCGAACAGCAGCGCCGCCGGCAGAATAAAAAAGCAAACAGCGCTTTTTAAAAAAAGCCCGCAAAAACTTTTGGCCCTTGGGGGCATGGGCTTTGGCGACGCCAAAGCCCATGCCCCCAAGGGCCAAAAGTTTTTTTGCTTCTTTTTGTTCACAAAAAGAAGTGCTTACGTCCTTCTCAATACTGCCTCAGCAGCCCCACCAGCCGCCCCTGCACCTTCACGCGTTCAGCCGGCAAAATCTTCGTCTCATACCTTACATTCGCCGGCTCCAGCGCAATCGACTGCCCCCGCCGCCGTAGCCGCTTCAGCGTCACCTCATTCTCATCCACCAAAGCCACAATAATCTGCCCATTCTCAGCCGTATCACCCCGGCGGATGATCACCGTATCACCATCCAGAATCCCAGCCTCGATCATCGAATCGCCCTCAACCGTGAGCGCAAAATGCTCGCCGTTGCCGAGCAGCGACACGGGCACCTCGATCTGTTCCTCACTATCGCGCAGTGCCTCAATCGGCAGACCCGCCGCGATCTTGCCATATAAAGGTAAGGACACCGCCCCCGCCTCATTGGCCGCCCGCACACCAGGCATTTTACCGGAAAAATTACCCTGGATCACATTCGGCGCAAACCGCGACGCCTCGCGTTGCGGCTGCATATCCTCCGAGAGCTTCACCACCTCCAGCGCCCGCGCCCTATGCTTATGCCGGCGCAAAAACCCGCGCTCCTCAAGTGCGGAAATCAGCCGGTGAATGCCAGATTTGGAGCGCAGATCCAGCGCCTCCTTCATCTCCTCAAAACTCGGGCTGCACCCGGTCTCGCGCAGATGTCTATCGATAAAAACCAGCAATTCATGTTGCTTAGCGGTCAGCATGGGACTCTCCAGAACGAAACCAGGGTGCGGAACAAAGCGCTAACTTCCCAGATGTTCTAGTTTAGTTCTCACAATCGCGTCAAGCTTTACAACACCAGTCGAATAATCTCGACAACATCGCCATCCCCCAGTGCCTTCTGGAAAGGCGGCCGCCGGATCAACGCATCCGCACCCGCCAACGGCTTCAGCATAGCCGAATCCTGCCTCGCAAAAGCTTCCGCCACCAGCCCGCCATCCTGCCAGTCCAACCGAGCCCTCAGATAATCCTCACGCACATCATTCGCCTTCAGGCTACCCAGCAACCGCGCCGCCTCAAAAACCGGCGCCCCCGCCGGCAACCCCGCCAGCGCCGCCAAAGCCGGTGCCAAAAACAACGTCGCACACACATAGGCCGAGACCGGGTTACCCGGCAGCCCCAGCACCGGCATCGCCCCCATGTGCCCAAAAATCAGCGGCTTACCCGGCCGCATGGCAATCTTCCAAAAATCCAGCGCAAACCCTTGGGCGCCCAGCCCCGCCTGCACCAGATCATGCGCGCCCACACTGGCACCGCCGGTCGTGACCAAAAAATCGGCACCCCGCGCGGCCTCTGCCGCCGCCGCAATCGCCGCCGCATCATCCCCTGCTGCCGGTAAAACCACCGCCTCGCCACCGCAAGCCGCCACAAAAGCCGCCAGCATAGCGGAATTGGAATTAACAATCCCCCCCGGCCCCACAGCCTCGCCAGGCAGAGAAATCTCATCCCCCGTCGACAGTATAGCGACACGCGGCCGGCGGAACACCGTCAACCACGGATAATTCCCCGCCGCCGCCAAACCAACATCTCGCACTGTCAACCGACGCCCCGCCGGCAACAACACATCACCCACAGCAAAATCCTGGCCTCGGCCACGAATATGCCGCCCCGCCACAGCCGCCTCATTAACAACAATACCACCCGGCCCAGCCGTGGCATTTTCCTGCATCAGAATCGTATCCGCACCCGCAGGCACAAAACTCCCCGTAAACAGCCGCACCGTCTCACCCGGCCCAACCGCCCCGCCAAACGGATGCCCCGCCGGCGCCTCACCAATCACCCTCAACTGCGCCCCAACAATGCCATCCACCGCCCGCACAGCATAACCATCCATCGCCGACACATCAGCCGGCGGATGCGCCACCCGCGCCAACACCGGCGCCGCCAACACACGGCCATGCGCGGCAGAAAGCCCCACAGTCTCCGCACCAACAGGCGCCAGACCCGCAATAATCCGCGCCCGTGCCTCTTCCACACTAATCACGGCTGCGTAAAATCCCCCGAAGCACCACCGGATTTCCGCACCACCCGCACCGTCTCGATGCGCATGCCCCGGTCAACCGCCTTCAGCATATCGTAAACGGTCAGCGCCGCGACACTAACAGACGTCAGCGCCTCCATCTCCACGCCCGTCCGCCCGGTCGTCCGCACGGTCGCCGTAATCTCCACAGCATCCGCCAACAGCTCAAACTCAACCGTCACAGCCTCAAGCAGCAAAACATGGCATAACGGAATCAACTCCGCCGTCCGTTTCGCCCCCATAATCCCGGCAATCCGCGCCGCCGCCAGCACATCGCCCTTCTTGGCAAGCCCATCGCGGATCAGCGCCAGCGTCTCAGGCAGCATTACCACCCGCCCCCGCGCCACAGCCTCCCGCAATGTTTCCGCCTTGGCCGACACGTCAACCATCCGTGCCGCCCCCGTCTCATCAATATGCGTCAGCCGGCTCAACTCTTCTCCAGCAAACGCCGCACCGCCGCACCAACATCCGCCTCACGCATCAGCGATTCCCCAACCAGGAAACCCTGCACGCAAACCTTCTGCAGGCGCACAATATCCTCATTCGTCTTAATCCCGGATTCTGAGACAAGAAACCGATCCGGCGGGCACAGGCTGGAGAGCGTTTCCGTCGTCTCCAGCGCCGTCACCATCGTCTTCAAATTACGGTTGTTGATGCCAAGCAGCGGCGTCTGCAACCCAAGTGCGCGGTCCAGCTCATCCTCATTATGCACCTCAACCAGCACATCCATATCCAGCGCCCGCGCCAGCCCTTCCAAATCCCGCGCCTCACCATCCTCAAGTGCTGCCATAATCAGCAGAATACAATCCGCCCCCATCGCCCGGCTCTCGTAAATCTGCCAGGCATCGAGGATAAAATCCTTGCGCAGCACCGGCAACCGCACCGCCGCACGCGCCTCGCGCAAATGCGCAATCGTGCCTTCAAAATATTTCTCATCCGTCAGCACAGAGAGGCACGCCGCCCCACCTGCCGCATAGGCCCGCGCCAGTGCAGCCGGCGCAAAATCCTCACGGATCAACCCGCCGGAAGGCGATGCCTTCTTAATCTCCGTAATCAACGCCGGCCGCCCAGCAGCCGATGCATCCATCAACGCCCGGCCAAAACCGCGCGGCTTATCCGCATCCCGCGCCGCCGCCTTCAACTCATCCAACAGCGTCGTCACCTTGCGCGCCGCCACCTCAACCCGCTTGTCGGTGCAAATCCGGGCCAGAATATCCTCAACCACCATCTTATTCATGTGAGGCTCAACTCCTGCGTGGCCACGCGCAATCTCTCCAAAACCCGCAACGCGGCACCGCTATCAATCGCCGCCGCGGCCCGCTCAACACCCGCGGGCAAAGTCTCCACAACGCCAGCCACAATCAGCGCCGCCGCCGTATTCAGCAATATGGTATCACGATAGCCATTCCGCGCGCCCTCCAGCAACGCCAATAATGCCGCCGCGTTTTCCACCGCATCACCACCAGCAATCGCCTCCAGCGGCACCACCGGCAAACCGGCATCCACAGCACTGAAGCTGAATTGCGTAATCTCACCCTGCTTCAACGCCACCACCTGGTTCACATCCGCCAGCGTCAGCTCATCCAGCCCAGCACTATGATAAACCCAGGCAGACTCAGTCCCCAGATCCCGCAACGTCTCGGCCACCGGCCGCAACCACGCCGGATCAAACACCCCAACCATCTGCCGCTTCACCCCAGCCGGATTCGCCAACGGCCCCGTCAAATTGAAAATCGTCCGTGTCCCCAATTCCACCCGCACCGCCGCCGCATGCCGCAACGCCGGATGATGCTGCGGCGCGAACAAAAACACAGCTCCCACCTCAGCCAGAATCTCAGACAGCCGCTCCAGCGGCGGCTCAATATTCACCCCAAGTGCTACCAGCACATCCGCCCCACCGGCCCGCGAGGAAAGCGCCCGGTTGCCATGCTTGGCCACAGGCACACCACAAGCCGCCAGCACAAACGCCACAGCCGTGGAAATATTCAAACTATGCGCGCCATCACCGCCGGTCCCGCACACATCCATGGCATCATCCGGCGCCGCGACTCGCGTCATCCGCGCCCGCATCGCCGTCACCGCCCCGGTCAGCTCGTCCACCGTCTCACCACGCGCCCGCATCGCCATTAGCATCCCGCCAATCTGCGCCGGCGTCGCCGCCCCATCCATCACAATACCAAACGCCGCCTCAGCATCCGCAGCACTCAGCCGCTCACCCCGCCCCAACCGCGCCAGCACCGGCTTCAACGCCATATTCACGCCGCCTGCTTAGGCGCCGTCGCATTCCGGGCCAGACTCAAAAAATTGCGCAGAATATCATGCCCATGCGCCGTAGCGATGCTCTCCGGGTGAAACTGCACCCCATAGATCGGCAGGCTCACATGCCGCAGCCCCATAATCGTGCCATCGTCAACCCAAGCCGTCGCCACCAGGCTCTCCGGCAGTGTCGACTGCTGCACGATCAACGAATGATACCGCGTCGCGGTAAACGGGCTCGGCAACCCGGCAAAAACATCGGTATCATCATGCGTCACTTCGCTGGTCTTGCCATGCACCGGCTCGCGCGCCCGCACCACCTGCCCGCCAAACGCCTGGCCAATCGCCTGATGCCCCAGACAAACCCCGAACAACGGCACAGCCCGCTCCGCCGCCAGTCTCACAATATCCAGGCAAATCCCCGCCTCATTCGGCGTACACGGCCCCGGCGACAGCACAATCGCATCCGGATTCAACGCCAGCGCCTCTTCCGGCGAGAGCGCATCATTGCGCTTCACCACGCAATCCGCCCCCAGATCTCCAAAGAACTGCACCAGATTAAACGTAAAACTGTCGTAATTATCAATCAGCAAAATCATCGCTCAAACCTCCGGCGCGGACACATAGCGTCCCGCATCTTCCGCCGCGCTGAACAAGGCCCGAGCCTTCTGCTGGCTCTCGGCATACTCCGCCTCGGCATCCGAATCGGCGACCACGCCAACACCCGCCTGCACATACATATGGCCATCCTTCACCACGGCGGTACGCAGGCCAATGCATGTGTCCATTGTGCCATTTGCGGCAAAATAGCCGATGCACCCCGCATACAGCCCCCGGCGTGAGGGCTCCAGCTCCTCGATAATCTCCATCGCCCGCACTTTCGGCGCGCCCGAAAGCGTACCCGCCGGGAAACCCGCAATCAGCGCATCCAGCGCATCGCAATCATGCCGCAACTTGCCCTGCACGGTCGAGGAAATATGCATCACATGCGAGAACCGCTCGACGACAAAACTCTCCACCACCCGCACGGAACCAATCTCCGCCACCCGGCCAATATCATTGCGCCCGAGATCAAGCAGCATCAAATGCTCAGCCCGCTCCTTCGGATCAGCCAGCAACTCCGCTTCCAACGCCAGATCCTCGGCATTATCCACCCCGCGCCGGCGCGTCCCCGCCAGCGGCCTTATGGTCACATCGCCATCCCGGTAGCGCACCAGAATCTCAGGCGACGACCCCACCGCAACAAACCCGCCAAAATCCAGAAAAAACAAAAACGGCGCCGGATTCACCCGCCGCAAGCTGCGATACAAAGCAAACGGCGGCAGCGAAAACTTCGCCTCAAACCGCTGGCTCGGCACGATCTGAAACGCATCCCCGGCCCGGATATAGTTCTTGGCCGTCTCCACGACGCCCAGAAACTCTTCCTTCTCCATATTGGAGCTCTGCTCCAGCGGCCCCGGCTGCAAGCCCACAAGCTTGGGCACCGGCCGCTCCAGATCCTGCGCCACATCGTTCAGCCGCACCTCCGCCCCCGCATATGCCTCGGCGGCCGACACGCCCACCTTCGGATAAACCGGTGCTGCCAGCGTCATCTCATCAGTCACGCCATCAAAAATGATGAACACGCCAGGCCGCGCCAGAATCGCATCCGGAATCCCCAGCACATCCGGCTTTATCGCCGGCAGCTCCTCCATCAGCCGCACCATGTCATAACCGAGATACCCCAGCAGCCCACCGGTCATCGGCGGCAGGTTATCCGGCACATCCAGCCGCGTCTCCGCAATCAGGCTGCGCAGATTCTTCAGCGGCGCCTCGCCCACCGGCGTGAACGCACCAGGGTTCTCCCGCGCATCGCGGTTCACCGCCGCCACGCCATGCTCACAGCGCCAGATCAGATCAGGCGCCATGGCAATCACGGAATACCGCCCGCGCACCATGCCCCCCTCCACGCTTTCCAGCAAAAAGGAGTAGGGCTGCCCATGCGCCACCTTCAAAAACGCCGCCACCGGCGTCAATAAATCAGCAATCCCATGCCGCCAGACCAGCGCGCCGCCCCCATTGTCATAGGCGGCACGGAAGGTCTCGAAACGGTCAGGCGATACGGCGTTCATAATTCCAACTTTACTGATAAATCTGCGCCAGCATCTTCTGGTTGACGCTTACCTTGTCGCGCGCTTGCAACCCGGCCAGGAAACTCTCGCCCACGTCATTCTGCAAGGCCTGCGTTATCTGCTGCTGCAAGTGCTGCGCATCGGCCTGGTCCTGCGCCGGGTTAGGGTCCGTAATCTGCGTCAATTGCGCGATGGTGAACCCCGTGCCGGTCTGCAGCATGGTCGCCTGGCCCTGCTTTATGCTGAACAACAGCGTTGCCAGTTGCGTATCGGCACCCCCTTGCGGATTTCGCGTCAGCGCCGGTGTCGTCACCACCTGCAACCCCGCAACGGCAGCCGCCGCCTTCAACCCCTGCCCCTGCTGCACAGCATGCAGCAAAGCCGCTGCCTGCGCCTCAGCCGAACGCGTCAGCGCGTCAGTATTCCAGGCAGCCAGCACCTTACCCCGCGCTTTCGCAAAATCCTGCACAGCCGGCGCATCAACCTGGTCCACCGTAAGCGCAAAATAACTGCCCTCCGGCCCGTTGATCAACTGCGCCGGATCACCCTGATGGCCTGCAAAAACCGCCTGCACAATCGCCGCCTTCAGCGCGGCACTACCCGGCAGCGGCGCCGGCGTGCCGTCAGGCGTATTGCCCGTGGCATCCAGCGTGCCCTGCACCGCCGCCAGCCCTAGGTTCCCCGGCAGTTGGTCCAGCGGCGTCTGCCCGGCCAGCGCATCCTGCAGCGCATCCACATCCTGCGCCACATCGGCCTGCGCCTTCTGCAACTGCAATTGCTGCGTCACCTGGGCCCGCAAAGTCGCGGCATCCGGCCCGTTCTGCCCCTGCGCCGTCACCTTGAACACATACATGCCGGCATCGCCCGCCACCGGCCCCATAATTTTACCCACCGGTGCGGCAAACACCGCCTGGCCCAGCCCGGCCGAGGGGATCTGCGTCTGCGCCGCTTGATCCAGCTCCACCGAGGCCGCACCATATTTCTTGGCAAGCGCCTGCATCTTGTCCCAGCCGGCACCCTTCTTCCACGCCGCCTCAAGTCGCGAGGAGCTGGCCAGATCACCCACCGAGATCACCTGCACACTACGCTGCGGCACGGTGGGCGAGCCCGCCGCCACACGCGCATAAGCCGCATCCACATCCGCGGGTGCCACCTGCTCCTGCGCCGCCAGCAGCGCCGGGCTCAGAATCACCAGCTTGATGCGCCGGTACTCAGGTGTGGTAAATTGCGCCGGATGGTTGCGCCAATAGCGCTGCAACACATCATCGCCGGGCGCGGCAGGGGCAGCCTGCGCCGCAATGGCGATAGAAACCGTATCAGCCACACGCTGCTCACCCAGAAACGTAAACAGCCGGTTGATCAGCTCCGGCGGCGGGGTAGCCCCGCGCAGCACCGGCACCAGCAACTGCCGCGTGCCGATCTCATCGCGCAACTGGCCCAGATACTGGTCCGGAGAGGAATTGTTCTGCGCCAGCACAGCCGCAAACCGGGTCTTATCGAACACCCCATCGGTCTGAAAAGCCGGCTCCGCATCAACCTGCTGGCGGATCGCCGCATCGGGCGCCACCACGCCAAGGCTCTTCTCTTCAGCCTGTAAAATCTGCTTGCGCAGCGCTTCCGACAGCGCCTGGCTCGCAATCTGCTGCCTCACGGAAACATCCGGCTGGCCCTGCTGGCTCACCTGATTCAGCTCAGCCTGATAGCCCGCCTGCACCACCGATACATCGATCGGCACACCGCCAACCGTCGCCACGGACGAGTCGCTCGCCCTCAGTGTCAGGACATTCGAAATGCCCCAGAACACGAACCCTATCACAAGCAGCGAAAGTAACACTTTCGCAATCCAGTGACCCATAAACTTACGAACCCAGAACAGCATCCGCTCTCTTTACCCCAGACCGCCGCCTCTATAGCTAGGCGGCCAGTATCGGGCAAATAACCAAGCCAGAGGGGAGTTCAGCGTGCCGCGCGGACAGGATCATCAACAGACCAGCCCCACGCGGCATATCCTACCTGCCCCCGGATTAACGCGCGCCTACAGCGCCGTCCGGATAAGAGACCTCGGCCTTCGCAGCCAGGCTCGCCCGGCGCTTGGCCGCCTTCACACCTTCAATGTCCAGCGCCTGGACCAGAAACACCGCCGCAACCGACGTGCTCAGCGTGGCAAGAAACATTAACATGACTAAACCTCCTTCAGGTTCGAGCCTCACTATGTTGCATCGCACCATTCAAAGTCCAATCATTTTGCTGCATAGCAGCAGAACCAATTTGACGATCCACATGCAGTTTACCACGGGAGCTTAGCACTATGCGGCAAATCATTGCAGGTAATTGGAAGATGTTCGGCCAGTTGAGCGGCGTAACCGCCTATGCCGAGGCCATTCGCACCGCCCCCCCCCATGTAGATGTGATCATCTGCCCGCCCTTCACCCTGCTGGACCGTTTCGCCACGGCATTGCACGGCTCCCCCGTCGCCCTCGGCGCCCAGGATTGCCACGCCACCACCCAAGGTGCGCATACCGGCGACATTTCCGCCCCCCAAATCGCCGAGACAGGTGCAAAATACGTCATCCTCGGCCATTCCGAGCGCCGCGCGGACCACGGCGAGACCAATGCCGATGTCCACGCCAAAACCCTGGCAGCCCTCGCCGCCGGCCTCATCCCCATCGTCTGCGTGGGTGAGACAGAGGCCCAGCGCGATGCCGGCGAAGCCGAACACGTGGTCCGCACCCAGCTCACCCACAGCCTGCCGGAAAATTTCGCCGGCGTTGTCGCCTATGAGCCTGTCTGGGCCATCGGCACCGGCCGCACCCCCACGGAATCCGACGTCACCGCCATGCACGCCGCCATCCGCGCCGCCCTGGTGGCCCAACTGGGCTCAGCCGGCAAAACCACCGCCATCCTCTACGGCGGTTCCGTAAAACCCAACAACGCCGCCAGCCTGCTTTCCCTGCCCGAGGTCGGCGGCGCCTTGGTCGGCGGCGCCAGCCTCAAACCAGAAGATCTACTGGCCATTGCCGCCGCCGCCCCACAAGACTAGAAGCCCCCGAATAGTTTCAACCGGGTTAGTCGATGATCAAAGTTCTCCTCGTCCTGCATGTCTTCGTTACCATCGCACTGATCGGCGTCGTTCTGATCCAGCGCAGCGAGGGCGGCGGGCTCGGCCTCGGCGGCGGCCAGGGCATGGGCAGCTTCATGACCGGCCGTGGCACGGCCAATCTCCTCACCCGCACCACCGCCATCCTCGGCACGGCGTTCTTCGCCCTCTCCTTGTCTTTGGCCCTGCTCTACAAAGGTAGCGCCGCCAACACCAACGCCGCCATCCTCAACGCCCCCACCAGCCAGACCGTCCCGGCCGGCCCCGCCGTGCCGGCACCCAGCGCCCCGCTCTCGCTGCCGCAAACCCCGGCAGACGCCTTCCCCGCCCCGGCCAGCGCCCCAAGCAGCCCTGCCGTGCCTGCCCCGGGCAGCAATCCTTAAACACTAGCCCTCCCGCTTTTTTTGCGACTCGTGTAAGGTAGGATTCCATGACGCGGTTTGTATTCATCACCGGCGGCGTGGTCTCGTCACTCGGTAAAGGCATTGCTTCGGCAGCCCTCGGCACTCTGCTGCAGGCCCGCGGCTATTCGGTCCGTCTGCGCAAGCTGGACCCGTATCTCAACGTCGATCCCGGCACGATGTCGCCCTACCAGCACGGTGAGGTCTACGTCACCGATGACGGCGCCGAAACCGACCTGGACCTCGGCCATTACGAGCGTTTCACCGGTGTCGCCGCCAACAAGGCCGACAACGCCACCACCGGCAAAATCTACTCGGAAGTGATCGCCAAGGAGCGCCGCGGCGACTATCTCGGCGCCACCGTCCAGGTCATTCCGCATATCACCGATGCCATAAAAGAGGTCGTCCTGCGCCAGACCGAAGGCCTCGACTTCGTCCTGGTCGAAATCGGCGGCACGGTGGGCGACATCGAATCGCTCCCCTTCCTGGAAGCCATCCGCCAGCTCGGCAACGAGCTCACCCCCGCCCGCGCCATGTTCCTGCACCTCACCCTGGTGCCCTACATCTCCTCCGCCGGCGAGCTCAAAACCAAGCCCACCCAGCACTCCGTCAAAGAGCTGCAAAACGTCGGCATCCAGCCCAACATGCTCATCTGCCGCTGCGACCGCCCCATCCCCGAGAACGAGCGCCGCAAGATCGCCAGCTTCTGCAACGTCCGCACCGAGGCCGTCATCCCGGCCCTGGACATCGACACCATCTACGCCGTGCCCATCTCCTACCACGAGGCCGGCATGGACCGCGAAGTCCTGCGCCATTTCCAGCTCCCCTTCGAGGACGAGCCCGATCTCTCGCATTGGCAGCGCATCGTCGACATCGCCCGCCAGCCCGAAGGCACCGTGCGCATCGCCGTCGTCGGCAAATACACCAACCTGCTGGACAGCTATAAATCCCTGGCCGAAGCCCTCACCCACGGCGGCATCGCCAACCGCGTGCGCGTCCAGCTCGACTGGGTGGATTCAGAAATCTTCGAACAGCCCAACGCGGTCGAACAGCTCGACGGCGTACACGGCATCCTCGTCCCCGGCGGCTTCGGCGAACGCGGCACCATCGGCAAAATCGAAGCCGTCCGCTTCGCCCGCGAACGCAAAGTCCCCTTCTTCGGCATCTGCTTCGGCATGCAGATGGCCGTCATCGAATGCGCCCGCAACCTGGCCAACCTGCCCGGCGCCTCCTCCACCGAATTCGGCCCCTGCGACATCCCCATCGTCGGCCTCCTCACCGAATGGGCCCGCGGCAACGAAATCGAGCGCCGCGCCGCCGGCGGCAACCTAGGCGGCACCATGCGCCTCGGCGCCTTCCCCGCCGCCCTCACCGAAGGCTCCCTCGTCCGCGAAGTCTACGGCGCCCCCCAAATCCAGGAACGCCACCGCCACCGCTACGAAGTCAACATCCACTACCGCGACCAGCTCGAAGCCACCGGCCTCCGCTTCTCCGGCCTCTCCCCCGACGGCGTCCTCCCCGAAATCATAGAATACCCCGACCACCCCTGGTTCATCGGTGTGCAATACCACCCCGAGCTGAAGTCCAAGCCCCTCGCCCCGCACCCGCTGTTCGAGGGTTTCATCGCTGCGGCCGTAAAACAGTCCCGTTTAGTATAAGGCCAGGGCTCCGCCATCGTGCGAAGCATGCCCATACAGGAATCGGCTGCCCTTCGGACCGACGGCCCCAGCCCCCATTACTTTAGGCCAGCCCCGTCTCACCTCTCACTACCCTCATTCCCGCGAAGGCAGGGCATCCCAGGCCGCCCCCTCCCCCCTCGAAAACTCCCCAAGCCACCGTCGAAGGCATTCTACTCCTCACCGATGACGCAACCATAGCAAAAGACCCCTGCCCGATTCATCCGACGTAACAGCTTGGACGACAACAAAATGATGGGCTACGTTACCGTCCACCCATCCTTGCTGAGATCGGAGTGATGATACCTAACAGCGGAGGCGAACCACGCGTCGCCATCATAACAGCCTCAGGCCGTGGCATCGGCGCCGCTTGCGCCAGAAAATTGGCTGGACTCGGCTATCAAGTCGCTCTGATGTCCCGATCACCGGAAGCTTCCCGCCTCGCGCAGGAACTGGGCGGCTTTGGCATGCAAGGTTCGGTAACCGAGCCTCACGACCTCGAAAAACTCGTTGCCGAAACACAGCGCCGTTACGGCCGCGTCGATGTGCTGGTCAACAACACGGGCGACCCCAAACGCGGCGACTTGTTAAGCTTAACCGATGAGGACTGGCAGCAAGACCTCAATCTCATCCTCTTGAACGTCATCCGCATGGCACGCCTAGTAACACCACTCATGTTGCAGCAAGGCAATGGTGCCATCGTCAACATCTCCGCAGCGGACGCCTGCGAGCCCGACCTGCGTTTCCCCATAGGTTCAACCTTCCGTGCCGCCCTTGGCGCCTGGACAAAACTCTACGCCGACCGCTACGCCGCCGAAGGCATCCGCATGAATGCAGTCCTTCCCGGCATCATCCTTCCAGATGAAAGCACCCATGCCGCCGATGAAATCAGTAACCGCGTACCGCTACGCCGCGCCGGAAGCTACAATGAAATCGCCGCCGTTGTCGCATTTCTTCTGTCAGAAGCAGGATCATATATCACAGGCCAGAATATCCGCGCCGATGGCGGCCTCACACGCGGCGTGTGAGACGGGTCTGCCACCCACCCGTGCTTATGGCAGTCGTGAACGCCTACGCCCTGCCCGCTTACATTTTCCATATGTTCCAAATGCCGGGGCCATAACCGTGATTCTCGGTTGGATCAGCAAGCCGTAGGGCGAAAGGAGCATAGCGTATTCCGCCCCACGGCCTCACCAGCCAAACCCCGACAGAATCGCCCTCGGGCTCACCCCATGCGCCGCTGCCTCGGCAGATGCATTTTCCGGATGCAGCGCATGTATCCCCGACAGCACCCAGCACGAATCCACCCCCACATTTTGCGCCCCGACAATATCGGTCCGCAACGAATCCCCCACCGCCAGCGTCCGTTCCCGCGAAGTCCCCAGCATCGCCAAAACCGGCCCATAAATCGCCGCATCCGGCTTACCGCGCTGGATCACCACCCCGCCATCCGCCTTATACAATTCCGCCAGATAGCCCGCGCAAATAATCCGCCGCCCATCCCGAATCACCTCAAAATCCGGATTGGCACAAACCATCGGCACCCGCGCCTTTAAACCCGCCACCAGCACCGGCCGGTACAACTCCGGATCCTGCGGCCCCAGAATATCATCCGGCCCGGTATTCAAAATGAAATCCGCGCCCGCCGGATCAAAAACCTCTTCATAATCAAGCGTCTCAAACACATCCCGGTCCCGCACCGGCCCCAGATGATACAACCGCCGCCCCAGCTCGGAAAACGCCTCGGTCCGGTCCCGTAATCCCAGGTGAACCGCCTCACCGCTGGACATAATCCCAGTGTAAAGCCCGGCCCCCACCCCCATGCCCGCCAACGCCGCGGCAATCCCCGAAGGCCGGCGCGGCGCATTGGAGAGAAACACCACAGGCTTACCCGCCGCGCGCAGCCGCTCCAGGCAATCCAGCGCCCCAGGATACAAACTCACCCCGTCATGCACCACGCCCCATAAATCCACGATAAACCCGTCATAATCCCCGGCCAGCCCGCCAAACCCGCTCACGCCCCAGCCCCCACCGCTTCGCTCACATTGGCAAAACCCCGCGCCCGCAGCATATCCGCCAGCCCGCGCGCCAGTTTCGGCACCATCCCTGGCCCCTGAAACGCAAAAGCCGAGTACAACTGCACCAGAGACGCCCCAGCCAGAATCTTCACCAGCGCCTCATCCGGCGTGCTCACCCCACCAGCCCCAATCAGCATCAATCTACCAGCCGCCAATTTATAAGCCCGCGCCAGCATCAACGTGGAAGGTGCGAACAACGGCGCGCCGGAAAGCCCGCCTATCTCATGGCGCAAACCACTCTGCAGCGTCGCCGGCCGGGCAATCGTAGTGTTGGACACAATCAGCCCCGTCACCCCATGCTGCACGGCCACCGCAACCACCGCCTCCAGCCCTTCCTCAGACAAATCCGGCGCAATCTTCACAAACACCGGCCGCTTCGTCTCAATCCTCGCCAAAATCCCCGCCAGCCGCTCCTCGGACTGCAAATCGCGCAGGCCCGGCGTATTCGGCGAGGAAATATTGATGGTGATATAATCCGCATAAGGCGAAACAGCACTCACCAGCGCCGGATAATCCCGTTCCGGATCCGCCCCTTCCTTGTTGATGCCGACATTCGCCCCCAGCACCAGATTCTGCCGGTCCACCCGCCGCAAATTGGCCAGGTAAACCTCCAGCCCCGCATTATTGAACCCCATGCGGTTGATCACCGCCCGGTCCTCGGTCAGCCTGAACAACCTTGGCCGCGGGTTGCCCGCCTGCGGGCGCGGCGTCACCGTACCGGCCTCCACAAAGCCAAACCCCAGCCGCCCCAGCGCATTCACCGCCACGGCATTTTTATCAAACCCCGCCGCCAGCCCAATCGGGTTGCGCAACACCCGGCCAAACGCCCGCGCCGCCAAAATCGGGTCATCCGGCGAGTTATTACTCCCCACCAGCCCCAGCTTCAGCGCCTTTAATGAGAGATTATGCGCAGTTTCCGGGTCCAACCGCCGCAGTGCCGGCATCAGCCATGAGGGCGAGAGAATCATTTGACGTAGACGAGGATTTCCGTGCTCGCCCCGCCGGAGCCCGCCGTCAGCGCCACATTGCCCGGCTGCACGCCGTCGCCGGCAATGGCTTGCGCCACATCGCGCGCCAGCGGCGCCAACCCGGTGAGATGCGCCGCATCCGCCCCCGGCTTGAACGAGGCCCGGGTCACCGCCCGCACCTCAAACGCCGCATCCGGCTTAATCGCCAGCGCCTGCGCCACCGCACCCTTCAGCGGCCCGGCAAAATCCGTGGTGCCCGGCTGAATGCTCACCAGCGGAATCCGCCCGGCAAAGGCTTTCGTCGCCTCAATGCTCTGCGCCCCGGCAGGCACCGGGTCCGGCGCCAAAGTCTGGCGCCCCGGCAAGGAGCAGGCGGCAAGGGGCAGCAGCAACAAAGGGATGATCCAGCGCATGCACCCGTTTACCCATCCCCCGCTTGCGCGGCAACCATGGCTTGGCCATGCTGGCCCCAAGCTTCACAACGGGCCTTCACAAAGGGCGCAAAAACATGCTCGATCTCATCATCCGCAACGCCAATCTGCCCGATGGCCGTATTGGCATCGACATCGGCATCGAGAACACCCGCATCGCCGCCGTCGAGCCCGCCCTTGCCGCCGAAGCCACCCAGACCATCGACGCCACCGGCCGTCTCGTCACCCCGCCCTTCATCGACGCGCATATCCATCTCGACTCCACCCTCAGCCTCGGCCTGCCGCGCATGAACCAATCCGGCACGCTGCTGGAGGGCATTTCTCTCTGGGGCGAGCTGAAGCCTGACCTCACGGTGGAGGCCATCTACACCCGTGCCAAACAGCTCTGCCTCTGGTCCATGGCGCGCGGCACTTTGGGCATCCGCAGCCATGTGGATATATGCGACGACCGCCTCCTGGCCGTTGAAGCCCTGGCAACACTCCGCGAGGAGTTAAAACCCTATCTCGACATCCAACTCGTCGCCTTCCCGCAGGACGGCTTCTTCCGCTACCCCAATGCCGCACAAAACCTCGAACGCGCTTTGGCCATGGGCATCGATGTCATCGGCGGCATCCCGCATTTCGAACGAACCATGGAAGACGGCGCGCTGAGCGTAAAAACGCTCGTCCGTCTGGCCGCCGAACGCGGGCTGATGGTGGACATGCATTGCGACGAAACCGACGACCCGCTCTCGCGCCACATCGAAACTTTAGCCTGCGAAACCATCCGCCACGGCATGGGCGGGCGCGTCACCGGCTCGCATCTCACCTCCATGCATTCAATGGATAATTACTACGTCAGCAAACTCATCCCCCTCATCGCGCAATCCGGTGTGGCCGCCATCGCCAACCCGCTCATCAACATCACCTTGCAAGGCCGGCACGACACCTATCCCAAGCGCCGCGGCATGACCCGGGTAAAAGAGCTGATGGAAGCGGGTGTGACGGTCGGCTTCGGCCATGATTGCGTGATGGACCCCTGGTACAGCCAAGGCAGCCACGACATGCTGCAGGTGGCCAGCATGGGCCTGCATGTCGGCCAGCTCACCGGGGTGGAAGAGATCCGGTCCTGCTTCGCCGCCGTCACCACCAACCCGGCGCAAATCCTGGGGCTGGAAAACTACGGCATTGCCCCCGGCAACCATGCCGATCTGCTGGTCCTGCAAGCCGAAGACACCATCGAAGCCATCCGCCTCTCCGCTGAGCGGCTGTACGTCATCCGGCGCGTCAAAATTTTAGCCCAGGCCGCCCCGCGCCAAAGCACGGTAAACTTCGCCGGCCAGAGCATCCCCATCGACTTCACCCGCGCCAACCTCCCCAATTTCTAAACCAGTTCCTTGGTTCGACAGGCGCACCTGCTCCTTCGTTCTTTAATCGCAGATCATTTGGCAAGATGTTTTTTGCCGGTTCTTTAATCGCAGATCATTTGGCAAGATGTTTTTTGCCGGTCATCCTATCGAACCCGGCGGAACGAGCTTTCGTCGATAAGGGCCATCCACATGCTTTTCCACTGCGGATCAGCCGAGTGTCCA
>JAMFRO010000051.1 GCA_026224825.1 bacterium
ACCCCCATACAAACTGTATACGTTTGGTTTGTACTGGACCGGTGGTCCATCATGTTGATGGACCACTTTCTGATTCGTCCTTTTACCGAATCTCTCACCTGATCCTTCAGGCTTACCCTTCAGGGCAGACCTTCTATAAGCGAACCTCTTACAGCGCACCTTTTCATGTACGTCCACGTGAATACATGCACGGAAACCCGTAGGCGTAAACACGTTTACGTGAAGCGGGGCCCGCTAGCACTAGGCGCCATTTATATGAAGGGGGCACCGCCCACTTTCATTCTGGAACACTTTCCGATCTACTTTCTATTCATTTTCTACTCGGAAACCTTTTGGAGAAGCCTTTCGATAGATTCCCTTTTGGAATCGTTGGTACGGTTAATGGTATTAGTGGGAGTAGTAGGTAAGAGAAGAGAGAGATGTAAGTGGTATGTTTCATTATGAATGATTATGAATGTATGAAGAAAGAAGAGGTTTGGGTTGATGAAGAAGTGTGAATAAAGGCAGGAGAGCCGGTGGATGTGCGAAGGTCGTGCCGAGAGGGAGATATGGAAGATGTTGAATCCGAAAAAGGGGGTGGAGGAGGAGGTGCGACGGTTGGTGGAGGTACGTCGTGAGCAGCGGGAGGAGGAAAAGAGAAGGGTTTGGTCGTTGTTGAGTGAAGGCAGCGAGGGCTTGGGTGAAGGATCGAAAGAAAACGACGGAATGGAGAAGGGAAAGGTTTGCGTGAGGAGTGAAGTGGAGTGTGGGAAGAAGAGGAAGGTAGGTTATCGAGAGGAGTGGGTACGGTTGCGGATGGAGGTCGAGTTGGACGAGTTGGTGAGGCGACGAGGGGTTCGGCGCGTATTGGTGGAGGAGGAGAATCCGTGGAGGACGGCGCGGGCGCGCTGGGTGATGTTGACGGACGGTGGGTTGGGAGGAGATGATGAGTTAGCGTATGTGAGTGAAGGGGTTGAGAAGTAAAACGGGAGGTTTTTAGTTAATGGACGGTAGTCATGGACGTGTAGATGGACACGTGAGATGAAATGAAATGAAATGGAAACAAGAAGAGAGTTGGTGGAAGCAGTAAATGGATAGATTTGAGTCGTTGGGAAGCGAGCTCTCTGGGGGGGGGGTCAGGAGAAAAGAAGGGAATGAATTTTGACGGAGGCAGTTTTGGAGATGCGGCTTAGATAAGCTAGGAATAGATAGAGGAAAGCGAGGGCTTGATGATGATGCAAAAAGCTAAGAGAAGTTCGGAGGTTGAAGTGTGAGTAGATTCAGAAGTTGTTAAAATGAACAAAAGTGATATTTGATTAAAAGTCTCAAAATAAAAGTGAGTATAGGTTTTTTCGAAAAAAAAAGATTTGAGATAGATATACCAAAAAAAGGGCAAAAATCCGTGGAGCATGAGAATGTGGAATACTAGGGGACCCAACGAAGTTGGGGGGCGGTACTCGCCCATAATACAACGAGCGCAGCGAGTGTCACGAGAAGGGGGAAGGCAGCCTGAGATACAGGGCAGAGAATAGGGACGATGGGCGACCGAAGGGAGCGCGGAGGACAAGCGAGTCGAATCAGACGGGGTGGGACATCAACTCCATTATAATTTCCTTGTAGTTGATGTCCCAGGTTCGTTAGCCCTACGAGGTACTTCCGACCCCCATACCAACTGTCTACGTTTGGTTTGTACTGGACCGGTGGTCCATCATGTTGATGGACCACTTTCTGATTCGTCCTTTTACCGAATCTCTTCTAGGCTACTGCGGCCTGAAGCACCCTCTGGAAGCGAACCTCTCACAGGGCACCTTTTCATGTACGTGCGCGTGAATACGTCCACGTGAATACATATACGTGACTACGTGGACGTAACGACGTTAAGCTTGCCTATTTTGGCAAGGCGCATATGCTATATAGTTGGGCGGTCGCCCACTCTTTCTTGGAAGATCCTTTTCAAGTTTACTTGCATTCATTTTGCGTTTGTAATCTATCCAGACGCGCCTGCTCTCTTCGAGAGCCCTTTGGGAAGGTTTCGGGACGTTAGTTATTACGGCGGGATGTATTAGGAATTGTATTGTGGGAAGGCGATAAACGTGAGTCGGGATTCCAGTTGAAATGTTGGTTGTTGAACTGATTTGAAGGTAGAAAGAGTATTTGGAAGGGCAAATGATGGAAGGGCCGCGAGTGGAAAACGGAGCGGGAGAAGAGGAGGCAATGGGTTGTGCGTGTTGTTGCCAGCGGGCTGAGGAATTGAGCGAGGAGGTCGAGCGTCTGACGCGTGAGTTGGACGAAGCCAAGGAAACTCTGGGTGAGTTTCACGGACGGCATTGTGGGTTGGTGCCGTGTAAAGAGTGCGGGAGCACGGATTGTGAGACGGTGGTCTCGCCGGCAAGGGAGTGTGCGAAGCAGTGGCGAGTGGCTGATATATTGAAGTGGTATGACGAGACGCAGGAGCGGCGGCGAGGAGGTCGAGCGTCTGACGCGTGAGCAGTTATTGATTTGTGAAGAAGCAGATTTTACGAAGTGTGGAGGCCGGATGGTGTTGTCATGCAATGTGGGAGCATTGGAGAGGAGAAGATTGAGCGAGAAGGTGGTTGAGGAGATGGAGATGTAAGTAAGATGTGAGTGGTTGAAAGGGAAGCAGATGTTAATTGTTCGGGATAGGATTTTGAAGAGAAAGAGTTGGTGGCGGTGGCAGCGATGTGAAGTGTTGTGGTTGGGGATGATTTGAGTCGTTGGGAAGCGAGCTCGGAAGAGGGGGGGGGGGGTCACTCGAAAAAGAGAAGGAATGAATTTTGGAGGAGGCAAATGAAGAGGTAGAGATTAGATATTGTAGGGATAGATAGAGATGGATGCGGGCTACACAGTGATGTAAAAAGCTAATAGTTGTTCGGAAATATAAATATGGAGATGTTGAGAAGAAGCATTTATGAACAAAGGTGAATCTGGATTAAAATACTCAAAAATGAAATGAGTATGGGTTTTGGCGGAAAAAAAGATTTCGAGATGAATACGTAGAAAAATCAGAATTAATTCGAGAAGCATGAGAATGTGGAATGCTAGGGGACCCAACGAAGTTGGGGGGCGGTACTCGCCCATATAGAGGGAGCGCAGCGACCGTCACGAGAGAGGAGGGCGGCAGCCTGAAATACAGGGCATTCATAGGGGACGACGGGCGAGCTGGCGAGCGTGGAGGACAAGCGAGTCGAATCAGACGGGGTGGGACATCAACTACATTATAATTTCCTTGTAGTTGAT
>JAMFRO010000052.1 GCA_026224825.1 bacterium
ACTTTTGCCCTACGAGCTACTTGCGACCCCCATACAAACTGTATACGTTTCGTTTGTACTGGACCGGTGGTCCATCATGTTGATGGACCACTTTCTGATTCGCTCTCTACGCGAACCTTCACGTGCTCTTCATGCACCCGTAGATGTAAATCCTTCGATGTAAGCCCTTACACGTAAGTCCGTGTACGTTAAGCGGGGCACGCTAGTGTTCGGCTTTGTCTATATGAAGGCGGGGTCGCCCACATTTTAAGTCAGAGTTCTTTGCGAAGTCTTTAACTCTTTAACTCTTTAACTCTTTTTTGTCTACATGTCTATTGTCATGGAGCATTTATCGGATGCGATATACATGAATGTTGTACGGGATGATTTCCGTTTGATCTGTTGTTCTCTTTTGGCGGAGTGGGTGAGCGTCGAGCCGTCTGGGTCGAGGCCTGGAAGAGGGCGTCCACGTAAGTTGGACACGTGCAGGAGAGAGGTTGAGGCGGAGATGGAGAAACGACGGGTTCTGTTAAGCCGGGAGGATGACCGTCATGGGTATGGGTTTTACGGAGTTTTGTACCGCGCCGAGTCGAGGACGCATTTATTGTTGTTGGTTCAGTTGACGGATGGATCGACGATGAAGGATTTGTATTTGTTAAAGAAGAAGTTGGATTTGTCAGTGATTGGATTCGAGTTGGATAGGGTGGAGCGGAAGAGGAAGTCGGTGTTGCGGAGCGACGTTGAGAATTACTGGAAGTCGGTGGTCGAGAAGGTATTGGGTGATGGAGAGGTGGAATCCGTGATGGTAGGGGATGCGAGCATGCGTCAGGTGGATGAGGATGAGGATGTGGGTGAAGTGTCACACGACTTGGTTCTGAGTCGGGGTCGGAAACGGGCGTTGAGAGATGGGGGTACGCCATCGGTAGATGAAGTGAGTGATGGTGGAGGGTCGTATTCGGTGGGGACGGAAGTGAGTTTGTCGAAGCGGCGAAGGAAGGAGCTGCGTATGGCGGAGATGGCGGTCGAGTTGAAGGAGTTGGAGATTGAGAAGAAGAGGGCGGAGATGTCGTTGTTGGAGCAGCAGTTGGAGGCCGAGAGGGCGGAAGAGGAGGATGAGAGAGTGAGTCTGTGGAATGTGTCCGGCGAGGACATGTTAGGAGTGGATACTAATATGATGACTTTTGCTAGTGAGGAAGAAAAGGAGGTGGATGTTTTCGATATGGTGAATTTTGACTTTGATCGGGAGTTGGAAAAGTTCGGAGGTGGAGGGGAGGAGTTGGAGAGTGTTTATGTGGGGGTGGAAGGTGATTAGTTTTGATTAGTTGGAATGAAAGGAGTTTTGAGTGATTGTGAGAGTTTTGAGTGATTGTGAGTGATTGTGAGTTTTGAAAGAAGAAAGGTTTGAAGATATGTATATCCAGAAATGAGGATATATTCGAGGAGGATGAGAATGTGGTTAAATGGGGGACCCAGCGGAGCTGGGGGGCGGTACTCGACCCAACACAGGGAGCGTGAGCGACCGTCACGAGAGATCGAGGGAGGCAGCCTCATATGTGAGGTATTTACAAATTGGGACGACAAGTGAGCGCAGCGAGCGTGGAGGACAAGCGGACGAATCACAGAAGTGGGACATCAACTACATTATATTTTCCTTGTAGTTGATGTCCCAGTTACTTTTGCCCTACGAGCTACTTGCGACCCCCATACAAACTGTATACGTTTCGTTTGTACTGGACCGGTGGTCCATC
>JAMFRO010000005.1 GCA_026224825.1 bacterium
CATCGACCATCACGGCTCGCCGGACAGCACCATAAAGTTCCACTCTAAACATCCTTCCAGCCAATCAATGCCCGTCAAGGGCATCAATCGGCCTAGCAGGACCGGTACACTTTTGCGCCGCCATAAAGGCCGCAAATAAGCCGGTTCAGTGGTACACTTTGCCGCCGCTATTTATATCGAGATCAGGTTTCCTTCGTTGACGGTGAAATTGATATCCTTGAGGATCATCGTGCCGTCGAAGCTTTTGAATAGTGATTCGACAGAAATAATTGGCGTCTTACAGACGGTGTCGGTTTTAAGGAGCTTCAAACTGGTTTCAAGCATCACGGTTCGGCATTAAACTTCGCTCACGCGGACGAGAAGCTTGCCAAAATTGCGGCCCTCAAGCATACCGATGAACGCTCCGGGGGCTCTCTCCAGCCCGTCCACTACATCTTCCCGATAGTGCACCCGCCCATCGGCGACCCACGCGGACATTTTACGATAAAACTCAGGTTGCTGATCGGCAAATTCGTGCTGGATAAAGCCGCGTATCGTCAAACTTTTGGTCAGGATTTCGCGCATGGCAACGGGGAGTCGGTCGGGACCCGGCGGGGGGCCAACGCTATTATATTCGGCAACCAGGCCACAGACTGGGATCCGGGCGAACTTGTTGAGCAAGGGAAACACGGCATCCCACACCATGCCGCCGACATTCTCGAAATAGACGTCAATTCCATGCGGACAGGCTTGGCGCAGTTGGTCGGCGAAATCCGGGCTGCGGCGGTCCACCACGACATCGAATTTTAACTCATCTCGTACAAAGGCCAGTTTTTCCGAGCCCCCAACGATGCCAACGGCGCGGGCCCCATGAATGCGCGCGATCTGACCAACCGCCGAGCCAACCGGTCCGCAGGCCGCCGCCACGACGACAGTTTCCTGCGGTTGCGGCCGGCCAATGGTCAGCAGGCCCGCGTAGGCCGTAAAGCCAGGCATGCCGAGCACCCCTAACGCTGTTGAAATCGGCGCCACCGCCTGATCGAGTTTGCTCACGCCGGTGCCGTCGGATATGGCGTAGCTCTGCCAGCCTGAATAAGAAAGCACGATATCGCCAGGCAAGAAATCTGGGTTACGCGATTCGACGACAATTGCCACCGTACCGCCTTCCATCAGCGCTCCGATTTCCACAGGCTGGGCATAGGATCTGGCTGCGGACATGCGCCCACGCATATAAGGATCAAGCGAAAGATAGAGGATGCGCAGCAAGATCCGGCCCTCGGCAAGCGGCGGTATGGCGCCGTCTTCGAAGCGAAAACCATTCGCATCCGGGGCTCCCACCGGCCTCGCGGCCAGCACCACACGGCGATTGTTGAGCGGGCTCACCATCGTCTATCTCCAGGAGTTGTATGTCGGCTTGAGTCCGGGGCATTTTCTATGGCCCAGTCCATGCTCATGCAAGATCACTGTCGTCGAGATCGGCGCAGGATAGACCAAATTGTGAAAGTGCTTCTTCCAGATAATCAGAAAGCAGCGGTATGCCTAATACATAGTCCCCCGTCCGGCTGGTATGGTCCCGTGCGGCCTCTGCGCGAAGCTCTTCCCAATTATTTAGCGCACCGTCGCCGCGGCCAAGCCAAATCAACGTAACGAGATCAACTTGTTCATCTTCGTTCAACGCCCATATGGCGCTCGTGAGCTCAGCATAGACCGGGTCGTTACTATGGTCTTCAAGTACGGAACGCATGCCATCGTCGGACGCGTTGGAACTGTCGCCAGGATCCGTCAGTACATCCTTGCCATCAAATTGGCGGGCTTTGTCAATGATGAAGCATAGTTTTTCAAGTGGGATCGTAAGCTTGTCGACATCGGCCATTTTTTTCTGCCTGGGCTTGGTGTTTGAATGAGTCGCTAGATGTCTATCGATGCGGGGATTTGTTGCATTGTCGGGTAGTCAGTATAGCCGTGGGCACTACCGCCATAGAGCGTTTCCTCGGCCATCATTTGGTTGAGCCGCGCGTCTTCCTCTAAGCGTACCACCAGATCAGGATTGGCGATAAAGAGACGGCCGAAAGAGACCAGATCTGCACGGCCGCTCGATACCGCGGCCATTGCCATCTCCCGGTCATAGCCGTTATTGGCCATCCAGACACCGTTGAAACGGTCCCTAAGCGCGGCATAGTCAAACGCAATACTATCTCGGGCGCCCCCAGTCTCACCTTCGACGACGTGCAGATAGGCCAGCCCCAGTGGGCTGAGGCTTTCGGCAACATGGTTGAAGAGTGCCTGCGGCTGGCTGTCATGTGAGTCCCCCGCGGTCGAGACCGGAGAAATCCGAACGCCCAAGCGGTCAGCGCCGATGGCGGCTGCGCAGGCCGTTGTTACTTCCAGGAGCAGTTTCGCGCGGTTTGCGATGGCGCCGCCATAGGCATCGGTACGATGATTGGTGCCGTCGCGCAAAAACGCATCCAGCAGGTAGCCATGGGCACCGTGAAGTTCGACACCGTCGAACCCCGCCTCAATGGCGAGCGCGCAGGCGTGACGAAAATCCTCGATTATGCCCGGTATCTCATCCAGCCGGAGGGCGCGTGGCATGGAAACGTCCACGAAGCCGGCACCGGTTAGGAATGTCTTTGTATTGGCGCGGATGGCGGAAGGGCCAACTGGAGCCAGGCCGTCTTTCTGGAAGCTCGTATGGGAAACGCGGCCGGTGTGCCAAAGCTGCACGACGATGGTCCCACCCTTCGCGTGCACGGCATCGGTGACGGATCTCCACCCCCTCACTTGCTCGTCGGTGTAGCATCCGGGCGTATCGGCGTAGCCTTGCGCCTGGGCCGAAATCTGGGTGGCTTCGGCGACGATCAGGCCCGCCGTGGCGCGTTGGGCATAGTATTCACACATAAGAGGCCCGGGAACTAACCCCGGCCCGGCGCGGTTACGGGTGAGGGGAGCCATGACAATGCGATTGGAGAGTTTTAGGGCGCCGGCTTGGGTGGGTTCAAACAGCGCTCGGGCGGAACGGGTCTGGTAATGTCGTTTCATAATGCAACTCCTGAAAGATGGCTCCGTGCCCGAGGCGAGGCATTGCCCCTCGCGGTCAATTTGGGCTTGCCCCGCTGCGGTTTGGTAACCGCGCTGGTTCCGGACTTGGGCGCCACCACGAGAGTCTAGAGTCAAGCTCCAGCCCAGGCCGGGGGGTCACTTGCAGGAAATGATTCCAATCCAGCCTCGTCGACAGCGTCGGCATTGGCCGCAAGGGATGGCTGAGCCAGCGGTTTACGCAATTGGACGAGATGATGAGTATTGCCCACGTCGATGATCTCGATGCTCGTCAATTGACCGCCGGATTCATCGATAAATATCGTCGTTGGCCTGTGGATGATATGTTCCAGGCCATCAAGCGAGATGATGATGATATCGTCCTTATGGTCGTAGTTGACGCTAAAAATGCGCACCCACTCGGCCTCAACCTGGCTGCCTAATTTGAGCGATTCAACCATGACCTCGGCCAATTGCAACGGTAACTGGGTAGAAAACTGATCAAGATATTTCCCCCAACGCCCCTTCTCCAGTTTACTTACGGCCACGTCTTCTTCCTCCTCATTTTCGAAAATTAGCGCAAAAAAGTCATACGAACTCCGGCTCTCGCGTTTGGACCGACTGCATGGCTGCTCCATGCATCCGGTTGATGCGCACGACCCGCCAGGTGCCGGCAACCAGCCCCGAAGGCGCGCACATTGTGAGTTGCGGCGGCTTTGCGCAGCGCGATGGCGGACCACGGTTATCTATGAGGCAATAGCGGCTCACCCAGATAGACTCGGATTCTACTTAGGCTCTTTGGAAGTTTGACAGAGGCCCTATCAACCAAGCGGGCGGGTTTGGAACCTGGGCACGGGACGTAGTTTTTGAGCCGTCGAAGGTCCACGATGTTGTCGCCAAGCATGCTGGTGGGTAACCTGAATGGATCAGCCAGGGTTGGCTGAGGCATCAGATATGACGTCGGCCCAACTTGTTGAAGGGACTGCGCGAAGCGGGTGTCGAAGCCAGCTAATTGGGATGCGGGACTTTGTCCTCACAACACGTCGGCGGTGACTTTACGGCTTGGGCGCCAGCAGGTGTCCTGTGACTTTCCATCATTTAGATGAATGTTTTCCATCTAAGAAATTTGCCGTTTTGTTTTGCTTTCTTGCCCTCACACCACGTTATGTTATGGTCGTTTTGGGTTCCCGTCCCTACGGGACGCCAGGTTTTTCCAACACCATCGCATAACATTCGTTGCGGCGTTAGCCCGGCAGTTGCACCGCCGCGCGCTGCAATATGCCCTCCACCGCCACACCCGCCGGGTGCGTGCCGAAGGCGTAACCATTGCCCTGCCCCAGCCGTGTTGCGCAAAATGCCTCGGCCACAGCCGGTGGCGCGTGGCGCAGCAGCAGGCTGGCGCTCAGCGCTACCGCCAGTTGTTGCGCCAGATACCGGGCGTTGCCTTCCGTGGGTTCCGGCAACGGGGCCGCCAGCCAGTCATCCAGTGCTTTATGCCCGCCTGCCGCCAGGGCAATTTCCGCCCGCAGTGCCGCCGCCGCTTCCGGCTCGCGCGTCAGCGCACGGATCACATCCAGGCAGATGACATTGCCCGAGCCCTCCCAGAGCCCATTCACCGGGGCATCACGGTACAGCCGCGCCGCCACATGTTCCTCGACGAAGCCATTGCCGCCGTGGCATTCCAGGGCCTCCGCCGCCACGGCGGGCGCGCGTTTGCATATCCAGTATTTGGCGATGGGGGCGAGGATGCGGAACAGCGCCGCCTCCCCTGCGTCCAGTGCCGCGGCGGTGCGCATGGCCAGCCACATCGCGGCTTCGGCCTCGATGGCGAGATCCGCCAGCACGTTTGCCATCAGGGGCTGGTCGATGAGGCGGCGCTGGAACGCCGTGCGGTGGCCGGCATGGTGGATGGCAAGCGATGCCGCCTGGCGCATCAGCCCGGCCGAGCCCAAAGCGCATTCCAGCCGGGTGAGCTGCGCCATCTCCAGAATTGTCGCGATACCCCGACCCTCCTGCCCCACCAGCTCCGCCTCCAGCCCACGGAACTCCACCTCCGACGAGGCGTTGGAGCGGTTGCCGCATTTATCCTTGAGGCGCTGCAGGAGCAGAAAATTGCGGCTGCCGTCATCACGCCAGCCTTGCGCGAGGAAGCAGGAAATCCCGGCATCGTTACGCGCCAGCGTGAGAAACAGATCCGACGTGGGAACGGAGAAGAACCATTTATGCCCGGTGAGCAGATATTTGCGCCCCCCGACCGGTACCGCGCTTGTCTGCGTCTGGCGCAGGTCGGAGCCGCCCTGTTTTTCCGTCATCGCCATGGCCACGGTGAGTGCGGTTTTTTGCGCCGGCGGCACGGGTGCCGCGTCATAGCCGGGTGAGAGAATTTTGCTCCGGAATTTTTCCAGCAACTGCGGCGCGTGGCGAAGGGCGGCCATGGAAGCAAAAGTCATGGCGGCGGGACAGCCCACACCGGCCTCGCCCTGCGACCACAGATAGGACAAAGCAGCGCGTGCCGTATGCGCGGCCGGACGCTCCGCCGTCCAACCCAGCGGACGCTCCGCCGTCCAACCCAGCGGACGCTCCGCCGTCCAGCCCAGCGCATGCACCTCATCCGCCCGTATCATGCCCATCAACGCGTGCCAGGCGGGGTGGAATTCAACCTGGTCAATGCGGTTGCCGAAACGGTCATGCGTACGCAGCTCGGGCACGCGGCGGTTGGCCTCACGCGCCAGGGCCTGCACATGCGCAGCTCCGACGCGCGCCCCGCAAGCCTCCAACCGCCCCTCCGCCCAGGCAGCGCCAAACACCCCCACCGCATCGCGCAGCGCGGCATCGCCCAGATAGGCGTTGAAGCCGGTAAACTCCGGCGGCTGGTTTAGCACGTCATGCGTGGCATAGCCGGACATGGGACGCTCCTGTTTTGTCACCAGACTAGCGGATTTTGCCGCCCGGATACAGAAATGTCCGGCGCGGTATTGCGCGTGGCAATATTCCGCTTTAAGACAGTGAACACTATCTTGGTGATGCACAGCTCTGCATAAGACCCGTAGACGGTCAGCAGGCTGGATGGCGTGGAGGAGTTATATGCCCGTGAACAATGTGAAGAGCGCTTTGGCGCGGCCGGAGCCCAAATACGGCGCGGGCCTGTTGCGCCATGACCATTTCCAGATTGCCTATAACACCAATGACATGGACCAGGCCGTGGCCCTGTTTTCCGAGCGCTATGGCATCAAGGAATTCCGCCAACTGGCCGGCCCGACCCCTGCCGGCGGCAAAATCCGCATGGAAATCGGCTGGGCCGGCGGGGTGATGTATGAGCTGATCTGGGGCGAAGGGCCCGGCACCGACGTGTTTCGCGCCGGGCTGCCGGAGGACGGCTTCGCCATGCGCCTGCACCATTTTGGCTATTACGTGCCAACCGAAGCGGCGTGGGATGAATTGCTCGTGGAAGTGAAGCAAACAGGCCGGAAAATCGTGCACCAGACCCATGTGCCGGGGTTCTTGCGGGCGATCATCGTCGAGCAGCCGGAGCTGGGGCATTTCCTGGAGTATATCCTCCCCGAAGCCGGCGGCATCCAATTCTTTGAGGCAGCACCAAGCAACTGAGGGACGCACCGATGGACGATTTATTTTCGCTGCTGGCACCGCTCCAAGGCGCGGTGGATGGGCTGCAGGATACCTGGCACCCGGCTGATCCGGCGTATCGCGCCGATGTGTACCGGCAGACGATGACGAGCCTGTCCTATGCCTATTTCGCGTATTTTCATGCCACACCCGAGCACCCCGATTGGGCGCCGCTGTGGAACCCTGTTTTTACGCTGCAGCCGAACCCGGATGATATCTATCTCTACGCGCCGCTGCGGGGGGATCTGACCTATCGCGTGTCCGGCAACCGCGGCAGTTGCAAGATTTTGAGCTTCACCACGCAGCGCGCGATGTCCGGCATGGTGGATAAAATGCCCTCCCCCAGCGGGCATAATGAGGTGGATGACACCGATCTCGGCCTCGCCTTGAATGAGGATTTCGAGGTGGTTTTCAGTGCGGAAAAACCCGCCGGCTACACCGGCAAATGGGCGCCGATCGACGCTGAGGCCGGCGGCATGATGGTGCGGTATCGCAGCTATGATTGGGCCCGGGAGGTTGATCCTGTCCTCTCCATCGAATGCCTCGACAAAGTACCGCCCAAGCCGCGCCTGTCGCCTGAGCAGATCCTCACCCGTGTTCAGGAAATGGCGAAATTTCCACGGCGCAAGACGCAACTTTACTACGGCATGCAGAATGGCGTGAAGGATCGCGTCGGCTTCAACATATTCGAGCCGATCCGTTATGCCGGTGCCCTGGCCAAGCAGGTGTACTGGCCGGCCTGCTTCCAATTGGACGATGACGAGGCGCTCATCATCGAAACGGATCTGCCCGCGCACCGGCCGTATTGGAACATCCAGCTCAACGACCCATATTTCAACGCGCTTGAATATGTCTACAGGCTTTCCAGCCTCAACGGCCACACGGCGCAGGTGAGCACGGATGGCAAATTCCGCGCGGTGATTGCCTTGACCGACCCCGGCGTGCCGAACTGGCTGGACCCGGCTGGGTATAAGGAAGGCGGGATTTACGGGCGCTGGTTTGATTGCGACACAAACCCGACACCCATCATCAAACGCGTAAAACTGACGGCGCTGCGCGCGCATCTGCCGTCCGACACGGCGGTCGTCACGCCGGAACAACGCGCCGAGGAACTGCGCATCCGCGTACGGGCCTGTCAGCGCCGCAGGAGATGGTAATATGATTTCGAAACAACTTGACCTTACCGGCCGTGTCGCCATCGTCACCGGCGGCGGCACCGGCATCGGCTTTGCCACCGCGCTGCAACTGGCAACGCTTGGCGCCCATGTCGTCATCGCCAGCCGCACGGCGGATGAGTTGGAGCGTTCCGCCGCCAGCATCGCAGAACAGAGCGGCGGCAAGTGCCTGGCCGTACCGACGGATGTGAAAAAGGAAGAGTCCTGCATCAACCTTGTGGAGAAGACCATCGAGGCGTTTGGCCGGGTCGATATTCTCATCAACAATGCCGGCGGCACGCGCATGGGGCCGCTGGAGAGCATCCCCACACGCGGCTGGGATTCGATTTACGATCTCAACGTCAAATCCGCCTATCTCTGCACACGCGAGGCGGGCAAGCACATGATCGCGCAGAAATCCGGCGCGATTGTGAATATCTCCTCCAATTCCGGCATCTCGGGCGTAAAGGGCGGGGCGCATTATGCCTCGGCCAAGGCGGCGCTGCAGATGTTCACCACTGTAACGGCAGCGGAATGGGGGCGCTTTGGCATACGCGCCAATTGCGTGGCGGCAGGCATGATCGCCAGCCCGCGCGCGGCGGCTGCCTGGGACGCTGCAGGGCTGGACCAGACGAATATGGGTTCCTCGATTCCGCTCAAACGCGCCGGCACACCCGATGAGATCGCCAATATGATCGTGTTCCTCGCCTGCGACGCGGCCTCCTATATCACCGGTCAGACGATCGCGGTGAATGGCGGCCCCTCGCTCGGCGGCATTCCACTGGACTGACCATGGACGATAGTTACAACCCACCCGCGCGTTTTGCTTCGGCACTCGATGAGCTGCATGATCTCGTCGCGCGTGAGGTAGGCACCACGGATTTTGGCGGCGCGGATTACCTGCCGGGGCTGCGGGTGCTGCTGCAATCCATGGATTACGACCCGCGCTTTTCCGAGCGCGGGCGCCGCTACGCCTGGAGCACGGTGGTAGGCGTACTCAAGGGCCGGGCACAGGCCATCAAATCGATGGCGGCCAACCCGGGCTTCGACGCCCACGCGATTTCCAGCCCCGTGGTGATTACCGGCGTGCCGCGCACCGGCACCACGGCATTGCACCGGCTTATGGCGGTGGATGAGCGTTTCCAGGGGCTGCAAACCTGGCTGCTGGACAGCCCGATGCCGCGCCCGCCAGTAGAGCGCTGGGCCGATTACCCCGCCTTCCACAAAACCGCCGCGGCGATGCAGGCGCGTTATGCCGCCACGCCGCATAAACGGGCGGCGCATCACATGGCGGCGGAGGAGGTGGATGAATGCTGCCTGATACTACGCCAGAGTTTTGTTTCCAATCTATGGAATTGCGGCTGGTCGGCGGCGAGCTACGATGCCTGGTGGCAATGCCAGAGCGAGGCGGATGCCTACAACCACTACTACCGCTGCATGCAGTTGATCGGCAGCGGCGAGCCCGCAAAACGCTGGCTGCTGAAAAACCCTGGGCATATCGAAAACCTCGACCTGCTGTTTGCCGTCTTCCCCGATGCAAAAGTGATCCATACGCACCGCGACCCGGCGAAATCCGTGCCCTCTCTTTGCGCGCTGCTTTTGCAATTGCATCCCGTGGTAGAGGAAGGACGCCTGGAGCAGCGCGCGCATAATATGCTGGCGCGCGAGGTGGCGAAATGGGCCAAAGCCGTGCACAAAGCGCAAGACGTGAGCGCAAACCATCCCGGCCAGGTGCTGGATCTCATCCATGGCGATTTCCACCGCGACCCTATGGCGGTGTTGGAGCGCATTTACAGCTTCATCGGCATGGAGATGACGGATTCGGCGCGCACCGGCATGGCGCAGCGCATTGCCGATAAGCCGGAGTTGCAGCATGGCACACATCGTTACAACATTGCCGACTTCGGCCTCACCGAAGCGGAGGTACGTGAGCGCTTTGGCGATTATGTTGCAACCTACGATTTGCTGAACGGGTGAAGACATGAAAGCAGCGATCTATCCCGGCCACGGCAAACCCGTTTTCATCGCCGACGTGCCGGACCCCGAGCCGGGGCCGGACGATGTGGTGATCAAAGTCGCGCGCTGCGGCGTGTGCGGCACGGATTTATCCATGACCAAAGGCGAGGCCTGGGATTATGGCGCGGGCAGCCGGCTCGGCCATGAATATGCCGGCGAGATTACCGCAATCGGCAAAAACGTCGCGGGCTTGCGCATCGGTGAGAAGATCGCCGCGGTGCCGTCACTGTCCTGCGGACATTGCGAGGCCTGCGCGCATGGCAACCCCGTGCTGTGCCGCAATGGCGGCAGCGCCATGGCGGGGTTCGCCGAATATGCGCGCCTGCCGGCCAGTGCCGCGATCAAACTACCCGCCACCCTCTCCTTCGCCGATGGCGCGCTGATCGAGCCTCTCGCCGTCAGCCTGTATGGCGTGCGCCAATCCGGCATCCAGCCCGGAGACCGCGTGCTGGTGCTGGGCGGCGGCACGGTCGCACTTTATGCCATCTACTGGGCGCGCAGGCTGGGGGCGGGGCGGATCGTCGCCATGTCACGCTCGGCCCGGCGAAAAGATTTGAGCCTGCGGATGGGGGCTGATGCATTTATCCCTTACAGCGACGGTGAAATCGGCGAGGTAAAAGAAGCGCTCGGCGGCGCTCCGCATATTGTTTACGAATGCGTCGGCAGCGAGGGCATGCTGAGCAAGGCGGTGATGCATGCCGGGCTGTACGGCAAAATCATCTCGCTCGGCTTCTGCACCCATGCGGACCCGGTAATGCCCGCCATGGCCGCGTATAAATGTGTGACAATACAGTTTCTCGTAGGCTATACGATGCGCGATTTTCTCTATATTGCTGAGCAGATGGACAAGGGCCATACCGACCCGAAGGCGATCATCACCGGCGAGGCGCCCCTCGCGGATCTCCCCGCCGTGTTCGAAAAACTGCGCGGGCCGAACAATGAAACCAAAATGCATATCCGCCCATGATTCTGCCAGCAACATGAATCTTCCAGCAACACGCAAGCCGCGCCGCGCGCCTGCTGAGATACGCGAACGCATCCTCCAGGCCGCCGGCGAGGAATTCAAAAACTTCGGCTTTTCCGGTGCCACCACGCTGAACATCGCGCGCCGCGCCGATGTGACCGAGGCGCAGTTGTTCCGTTATTTCAACACAAAACCAGTGCTGTTCCACGAAGCCGTGTTCGAGCCCCTGGTCCGGCATTTCGATGCGTTCAACGCCAAACATCTGCATGACGTGCCAGAGCGCATCGTCCTGCGGGAAAATGCGCGGCTCTACATCGGCGAATTGCAGCACTTCATCCGTGCCCATTCCAAAATGCTGATGTCGCTGGTCTTCGCCCAGACCTACGCCCCCTTCACCACCCCCGGCGTGGGCGAGATCGACAGTCTGCAAAACTATTTTGCCCGCGGTGCGGCGATGATGAACCGCAGGACCGGCGGCAAAGCCAAGGTCGAACCGAAACTGATGGTCCGCGTATCCTTCGCCGCCGTGCTCTCCTGCATCCTGTTCCAGGATTGGATGTTTCCCCCGGGCCTGGCGAGCGAGGAAGAGATCAGCGAGGCGATCATCGATTTCGTCATCGACGGTATCACCGTCAATCATGAGTCTTGAGGCGCTGCTTGCAACCAGGCACAAAACGCCTCTAGAATAATGTCAACGATCTGCCCGGGAGAGGCGTATAAATGAGCGAATTTGACGAGACATACGATTTCATCATCGTAGGCAGCGGCGCCGGCTCCATGTGCGCCGCTTTGGTCATGCGCAAGACCGGCAAAACCGTGCTCATCATCGAGAAGACAGCCCTCATCGGCGGCACCACCGCCAAATCCGGCGGGGTGATGTGGGTGCCCAACAATCCGTTCATGAAACGCGACGGCATTCCCGACAGTCCCGAACAGGCACTGGCCTATCTCGACAGCGTCACCGGCGCCTCGGAAAACGCGCCAGGGGCAACACGCGAACGGCGCATCGCCTATGTCGAGCAGTCACCGCGCATGATCGATTTCCTGCTGCACAGCGGCATCAAGCTCGACCGCGCGAAATACTGGCCCGATTATTATGACGACCAACCGGGCGGCTCGAAAGCCGGGCGCACGGTGGTGGCACAGCTTTTCAACATCAACGAGCTTGGCCCCTGGAAGGACAAGCTCCGTCCCGGCTTCCTCAATTTCGCCGCCACGCTGGAAGAAACATTGCGGCTGAAAACCTACAAGCAATCCTGGTCGGGCAAAGCGCTGATGCTGAAAGTCGGGCTACGCACAATGTTCACGCGCCTGCTCGGCAAGCGTATGATCTCCTCAGGTGCCGCACTGCAGGGGCGCATGCTGCAGGCCGCCCTCAAGGCCGGCGTGGCATTCAGCCTTGAAACGCCCGTGCAGGAGCTGGTGGAGAGCAACGGCGCCATAACAGGCGTGCTGGCGCAAAAGGACGGCAAGCCCTGGCGCGTGGGCGCAAAGCTCGGCGTGCTCATCAACGCCGGCGGCTTTGCCCGTAACCAGGAAATGCGCGACCAGTACCAGCCCGGCACGAATGTGAACTGGTCCAACGCCGCCGAGGGCGACACCGGCGAAATGATCCGCGAGATGATGCGCCACGGCGCGGCTATAGGACAGATGGAGGAGATGGTCGGCTTCCAGACCACAACCTCCCCCGGCATCGAGACCGACTATGTGAAACCACCTGGGCAAGGGCTCACCGCCGCACCACACGCCATTCTCGTGGACCAAAGCGGCGTGCGCTACCAGAATGAGGGCGGCTCCTACATGGCCTATTGCAAAGGCATGCTGGAACGTAACAAAACCGTGCCCGCCGTGCCAAGCTGGGCGATCCTCGACAGCCAGTTTCTGCGCAACTACATGCTCGGAAATTCCATGCCGGGCACAAAAAAACCAAAGGCGTGGTACGAGCAGAATTACCTGCGCAAGGCGGACAGCCTGGAAGCTCTGGCAGCCCAGATCAACATCCCCCCCGCCACGCTGCAAGCCACGGTGCAACGGTTCAATGGCTTCGTCGCCGCCAATAACGACGAAGATTTCAAACGCGGCGCCCGCGCCTACGACAACTGGCTGGGCGACCCCTACCACAAACCCTCCGCCACACTCGGCAGCATTGCCGAGGCCCCCTTCTACGCCGTGCCCATGGTGCCAGGCGATGTCGGCACCTATGGCGGCGTGGTCACCGATGTAACGGGGCGCGTGCTGCGTGAGGATGGCAGCGTCATCCCCGGCCTCTATGCCACGGGCGTTTCCACAGCCAGCGTCATGGGCCGTTTCTACCCAGGTGCTGGGGCCAGCATCGGGCCTGCAATGACCTGGGGCTATATTTCGGCCCGGCACGCGGCGGGGGTGAATTCGTAACCATTACGCAATAGCGAGTACGCTGCGCATGACGAAGCGCACGAGATCCGATTGCCCGCGCGCACCTAGTTTCGAATAGATCTTCTTTGAATAATTGCGCGCGGTTTCAACCGTCAGGCCAAGCTCCGCGGCGGCTTCGGTAATCGTCAGGCCACGGCTCAACGCCAGCGCCAGCCGCGCCTCGCTGGGTAGAAGCAAAAATAGTTCCGCGAGCTGCTCGCAGCGGTCGGCCGAGGACCAGTTATCGCCATGCACATAGGCGATGATGGCGGGGTCTGGCCTGGCCGAGATCGAGCGTTTATGCGTCGGCATCAGCAGCATATCCAGCCACGGGTCGCGGTTGAGAATGATCGCGCGCGGGCGCGAGCGCGGCTCAGCCGCCAGCGTACGCACAGCAGCGATGATTTCCTGCTCCAACGCCCTCGGCCGTGCGGTCAACCGGCCATTCGCATTACGCCCGAGAATGCCGGAATGCGCCAGCAGGGTCTCGCCCTGGCGGTCGCAATCCAGCACCTGCAAATTCGCATCCAGGGTGAACCAGCCGAAGGCCAAGCGGCCGATGGCATCATTCGCCACCGCGGCATTGAAACGCTCATGCTCCAGCGCCACGAAATTACGCAACGCCCCGCGCAGATAAGGCGCGATTTCGTGCAGTAGCGCATCGTCCGCAGGCCCAAAATCCCCTGTGCGGCGCGTAATGTTGAGCCAGCCGTTCACACCGCTTGCCTCCCGCACGCGCATCATCCGCATCGCATTCATGCCGCTCGGCACCAGCAGATTTCTGTAATAACTGTCGTGCTCCGGCTCACCTGCGCGCAGCATCTCATGCAGCGCATAGGCCCGCCCTTCGGCCAGATTGTAATAAGGCAGCGGGTCGGTCTCATAAAGATGTTCATGGTACAATTGCGAGACGAGCGGCGGCGATGCCGCACCGGAATACAGATGCACCACCTGGTTAAGCGGCTTGCCCGGCGGCCGAAACGTCAGCGCCGCGTAATCCGCCTGCGTGTGGTGCCGCAGCCTGTCGAGAAAAATGCCCCAGGGCGGGTCTTCAAAAACGCCATCGAGAAGCGGCGGCAGCAGATCCAGAAGCGGCGGGGCGGTGTGCATGGCGCAGGCTACCTCCCAAATGGGAGGTTTGTCGATGCCGCCGATGCAACACAATGCCACCAACCAACAGGAGCGACCAAAGTGACCAATGCCGCGACAATGCCGGTGCAACCCGCCGCGTTCTTGCGCACCACTCTGCCGCTCGACCTCTCCGTGCTGCCCGCGCTGGATGCCGGACGCTACCATTCCATCTGGCTGCCGGACCACATGGTCAGCTTCTGGCCAGAGTCCATCTGGAATCCCGAATTCACCGACCTCGCCACGACATCCCCCTCCCCGCACCGGCATCTCGACGGGCTGGCCGTGGCCGCCGCGGCCGCCGTGCTCACCAGCAACACCCCGCTTGCCACCAGCGTGGTGGACACGGTGCGGCGCCACCCCGCCATGCTGGCGCAAACGGCACTCACCATCGACCATCTCGCCAAGGGCCGCTTCATCCTCGGCCTCGGCAGCGGTGAGACGGAAAACACAATGCCTTACGGGTTCGATTTTTCGAAACCTGTCAGCCGGTTTGAGGAAGCGCTGAAACTGATCCGCCTGCTGTGGGATAGCGACGGGCCAGTGGATTTCGAAGGCCAGTTCTACAAACTCCACCACGCGCGGATGGACACCGAGCCTTATCAGGGCAAACTCCCCCGCATCTGGATCGGCGCCAACGGCCCGCGCATGCTCGACATCACCGGGCGCTACGCCGATGGCTGGTGGCCGGCCGGCGCCTGGACACCTGAGGACTATGCAGCCAAGTTGAAAACCGTACGGGCCTCGGCGGAGCGTGCCGGACGTGACCCGCTGGCGATTGTACCCGCCAATATCCAGGTGTGCATGGTCGCGCATGACGATGCTGAACTCGCCGAGATATTGGAAGCCCCGCTGGTGAAAGCCTTCCTGCTCCAGGTCTCCGCGCAGGAACTGGCCAAGCGCGGCTTCGAGCATCCGCTCGGCGCGGATTGGAACGGCTATCAGGACATCAACCCCGCCGTACTGCCGCGCGAGCGTATTTTACTCCTCCTGGAAAAAGCCCGGCCCGAGATGGTCATTTCCATAATCCCCACAGGAACACCCGCCAAAATCGCGCGCCGGCTGAAAGCCTTTGTCGATGCCGGGCTGCGCGTGCCAAAAATCATGGATTACAGCGGCATGGCGGGGCTGAAATTTGCCGCGCGCAGTGCCGCGAAAGTCCGCGAGGCCGAGGATGAACTGCTGCGCCTGGCGGGCCAGATATGAACCTGGATGCCGAAACACTCCTAACCGCGGCAGAGGCAGCAACCGGCGCCCAGGATTACGGCGATGCCACGCTGCGCCCGCGCTTTCACCAGGCCGTCGATCATCTCAACAGCATCGGCATGGACGAGGCGGGGCAGCACGCGGCCGCCGCCGTCTGCCATTGGCTGCTCACCTCGCGCCTGAATCTATTTGCGGACCAAAATCGCTTCCCCATTGCTGAAGAAATCATCGGCCGCCCAATGTTCGCCACCGGCGAGCCGCGCTCCGGCACAACGCTGATGCACGCACTGATGTCTGTGGACCCGGACGCGCGCGCGTTACGCTTCTGGGAGGTGATGTACCCCTCACCCCCTCCCGGTACCGGCGCGGAAACCCCACGCCGGACCCAGGCCGATGCGGATTGGCGCGAGATCAACGCCAAAATGCCCAAATGGCTGCACAGCCACCCCTATAACGACATGCTGGGCGACGGCCTGCCGGAAGACGAGCGCACCTGGGCCTGCGATTTCCGCGTGATGACGCCCACCGCCTGGTGGCGCGTACCGATGCAGACGCTCTCCATGGGCCTGCCGACCGACCCCGCCGCGCAATACCGCATCCACAAGGCCATGCTGCAGCAATGCCAATATGCCCGCCCCAAAAAATACTGGGTGCTCAAAGGATTTCACGGCTTCCGCCTGGCCGCGCTTTTCGATACCTACCCCGATGCCAATCTCGTCTGGCTGCACCGCGACCCGGTGCAGGTGGCAGCCTCGCGCACCATGATGATGGCCGATATTCTGGACGGCATTGTCGGCAAGATTGACCTGCACGCCGAGGCGCGCTTGCATCTCTCCATGACACGCGCCGGCATCGCCAACACCATGAGCAACCCGCTGGTCAACGACCCCCGCATCCTGCATGTCCGTTACACGGATTTTGTTGTGGACCCGGTAGATACAATCCGCCGCTATTACGCATTCTGCGGCCGGCCACTTACCACCAAGGCCGAGACGGCGATGCGCAACTACCTCAAAAACAATCGTGGCGACCGCTACGGAAAATTCCAGTATTCCACAAAATTGCTCACCGATATCGGTGAAGATATAGATGCGTTGCATGAAGAGTTTGCCCCGTTCCGCGCGCGGTTCGGTATAGAGATTGAAAAACGGGAGTGATGACCATGGACGATGATGCAGCGGACGATGATGCAGCGTTGCGCGCAGCCTGGGCCGGTTTCTGTGACCGTTTGAAAGAGGCGGGCGAAAAATCCTTCAAGCCACAAAACCCCGCCACCCCCCTGCACCGGGCCGATGCCTTCCGCTTCCTCACCCAAAATCTGGGTCAGGCTTTCGACCTCGCGCTGGAGACCAAAAACACCAGCTTCCCCGCCCTCCATCTCTTCAACTCACCCACCCGCAAACTCGGCGGCGATTGCGCGGATTTCATCTATCTCCAGGCCTGGATTGATGGAAACTCAACCTACCGCATCACCGGCAACCGCGGCACCGCACCCTTCCTTAACTTCACCGTACAAGGCCCGCGCCCCGCAAAAACCGCCGCCGGCTTTGCCCCCTTGCACGACCCCTTCGGCGATATCCCCGAAGCCAATCTCTTCGGCCACCAGCTCACCACCACCTGGGACGGCAGTTTCGAACTCTTCATCGGCGGCCCTCAGCGCGGCCCCAACTGGCTGCCGACCACGCCAGGCTCACGCAAACTCTTCCTCCGCCAGGGGTTCGACCGCTGGGATGAAACCCCTGCGAAAATGCGCATCGAGCGCATCGACATGACCAGCCCAAAACCTCTGCCAACCCCGGCGGATATGATCCAGGCGATGGACTGGGCCGGCAATTTCGTCACCGGCATAATGCAGGACTGGCCGGATTGGATGTTCGCGCATGGCGGCGTCAACGAACACGATCCCAACAACTTCCCCCCGGAAGCGGACACGGCGGATGACAAAAAACGCGGCCGCGCCGCCACCAACATGCATTGGCACATCGCCGAGGATGAAGCCCTCATCGTTGAATTTCCCGCGCATGAGGGCCTGTGGATGCTCACCAACATGGGCGTGTTCTGCAACAGCATGGACTACCTGTACCGCCCGGTAAGTTACACCCCAAGCCGGAGCAAAGCCGATGCGGATGGCAAAATCCGCATGGTGCTGTGCCATGACGATCCAGGTTTCCACAACTGGATCGACACCCAGGGCTTTATCCGCGGCAACCTCACCTACCGGCACATGCTGGCCGGCAGGCCGGTGCCGCTCGCTACAAACCTCGTAAAACGCGCCGCCCTCACCCAGGCCCTGCCGGAGGGCAGCGCGCGCGTAACGCCGGAAGTGCGCACGGCACAGCTCTGGGCCCGCTTCAACGGCATCCGCCAACGCTACGGGATTTAGGAACTGCATCTAACCCAGGCCATTGCATAAGGGACAGGCCATTTCCCCCAGCCAGGCGGTTGCGCGCGCCCGGCAATATGCTGAAATGACCGAAAATGCGGAGGAGCAGACTCATGACACAAGCAACCATCGGCGTCGCCATCATCACCGGGGCCGCTGGCGGCATCGGCTCAGCCTGTGTCACCAAACTGGCCGAAGCCGGCTGGCCGCTCATCCTGTGCGACATCAGCCTGGCCCGGCTGGAAGAGCGCGCCGCCCCCTTACGCGCCGCCGGGCAGCAGGTGGAACTCCTGGCCGGAGACATGTCGGACCCAGCCATCCTCGCCCAGCTCGAAGCCATCATCGGCGACCGCCCGGTGGGTGCGGTGATCCATACAGCGGGGCTGACGCCCACCATGGCCAATGCCGCGCGCATACTGGAGGTGAATTACGACGTCTCCGCCCGGCTGGCAGCGTTAGTGCGCCCGCGCATGGCCGAAGGCGGCTGCTGCGTGCTCACCGCCTCCTCCTCGGCCTATCTGGTCAGCTCACCCGAGATCGACGCCGCCATCGCCGCCCTGACGTCTGATGATTCTTCCTCTTTGCTGCCCTTCGCCACCTCGCCGGAAATCGCCTACCCCATCTCCAAACGCGCCGTCATCCGCCTGGTCGGGCGCGAGGCCGAGGCGTTCGGCGCCCGCAACGCGCGCATCGTCTCCATCTCCCCAGGGCTGATCGACACCGCAGCCGCGCGCAAGGAAGCCGCCGCCAGCCCGCAAATGGAGGCGATGCGCCAGAAAACCCCGCTGCGCCGCTTCGGCCTGCCGGAAGAAATCGCCTCCGTCGCCGCCTTCCTGTGCTCACCGGCCGCCTCCTTCATCTCGGGGCGCGATATCCCCGTGGATGGCGGCATGCTGGTCGGGCTCGGCCGCTAAAATGAGCGGCAAGGTGGACTATGTTTTCCTGCACGGCGGGGGCCAGGGTAGCTGGGTCTGGGCCGAGACCATCGCCGCCATGCGCGTCCAGGCGATCGCCGCCATGCGCGCTCAGGCACCGGAGGCAATCGGCCGTGTGCTGGCGCTGGACGTGCCCGGCTGCGGCGTAAAACGCGGGCGGGATACCACCAACACAGGCATCGACGACATCGCCGCCGAACTGCTGGCGGACATCACCGCCGCCGGGCTGCAAAACCCGGTGCTGGTCGGCCATTCCCAGGCCGGCTCGGTAATGCCGCACATCCTCACCCTCCAGCCGTCACTGTTCCGCCGCGCCATCTACATCTCCTGCTCGGTGCCGCTCCCCGGCCAGACCGTCATCGCCATGATCGGCGCCGGTGTGCACGGCGCAAACCCGGATGAAGTCGGCTGGCCGCTGGACCCGCAGACCCATTCACTGGCAGAGCGGGCAGAGCGCATGGCAGCGTGCTTCTGCAACGATATGAACCCCGAGGAAACAGCCGTCTTTCTCGCCAAACTCGGCCCGGATGCCTGGCCCACGGCCAGCTACACCCATACGGGCTGGCGCCATGAACAGCTCGGCGCCGTGCCCGCCAGCTATGTGCTCTGCCTGCGCGACGGCATTCTGCCCGTGCCCTGGCAGGAGATTTTCGCCGCGCGCTTCAAAACCGGGCGCACCATCCGCCTCGATGCCGGGCACCAGGCCATGACCACAAGGCCGCACGCCCTGGCCGAGATTCTACGCCACGAAGCAGGATAACCCGCTTCCCAAGGCGAATTTATGTTGCACCGCAGTAAACCCCTGTGCTTGCATGCCGCATGGGGAATTTTGCTCATAGTTTCCGTGGCGAGACCTATCGCTTCGCCGATCTGAAAGCCGTTCTGGCCTGCGCCTCGGCCCGGCGCTCGGGCGATGAGCTGGCCGGGCTGGCGGCGGAGAGCGATGCCCAGCGCGTGGCGGCCAGAGCCGTGCTGGCCGACCTGCCCTTAAAAATCTTCCTCGAAGAAACGCTCATCCCCTATGAGAGCGACGAGATCACCCGGCTGATCATCGACACGCATGATGCCATTGCCTTCAAACCCATCTCCCACCTCACCGTGGGGGCGTTGCGCGACTGGCTGCTTTCCTACGAGGCCGATAGCGCCGCCCTAGCCAGGCTCGCCCCAGGGCTGACCCCCGAAATGGCCGCCGCCGTCAGCAAGCTGATGCGCAACCAGGATCTCATCGCCGTGGCCCGCAAATGCGTGGTGGTGAAAAAATTCCGCAACACCATCGGCCTGCCCGGCCGCCTCTCCTCGCGCCTCCAGCCCAACCACCCCACCGACGACCTGCGCGGCATCGCCGCCTCCACGCTGGACGGGCTGCTCTACGGCACCGGCGACGCCGTCATCGGCATCAACCCCGCCACCGATAATGTGCAAAACTGCATCTCGCTCCTCGACATGCTGGACAGCCTGCGCCAGCGCTACGACATCCCCACCCAGACCTGCGTGCTGACCCATGTAACCAATGCCATCGAGGTGATGAATGCCGGCGGCGCGATGGATCTGGTGTTTCAATCCATCGCCGGCAGCGAGGCGGCCAATGAAGGCTTCGGCATAAACCTCAACATTCTGCGCGAGGCCCAGGAAGCGGCGCTATCCCTCAAGCGCGGCACGCTCGGCAACGATGTGATGTATTTCGAAACCGGCCAGGGCGCCGCACTCTCAGCCGGCGCGCATTTCGGCATCGACCAGCAGACCATCGAAACCCGCGCCTATGCCGTCGCCCGCGCCTTCTCGCCTTTGCTGGTCAACACCGTGGTCGGCTTCATCGGCCCGGAATATCTCTACGACGGCAAACAGATCATCCGCGCCGGGCTGGAAGACCATTTCTGCGCCAAGCTGCTCGGCGTGCCGATGGGCTGCGACGTTTGCTACACCAACCATGCCGAGGCCGACCAGGACGACATGGACACGCTGATGACGCTTCTTACAGCCGCCGGCGTCTCCTTCGTCATCGCCGTGCCGGGGGCGGATGACGTGATGCTGAATTACCAATCCCTCGCCTATCACGACATTCTCTACCTACGCTCGGCTTTCGGCGCCCGGCCCGCGCCCGAGTTCGAGACCTGGCTGGAAAAAATGGACATGTACGACCATGCCGGGCGGATGCGCCTGCCGGGCGGGAACCCAGTGCTGAAACGCCTGATCGCGGAGCATCGCGATGCCGCCTGATGCGGAGCATCGAAATGCCAAATGAAGATCCCTGGAGCGCACTGCGGCTAGCGACACGCGCCCGCATCGGCCTCGGCCGCGCGGGCGATGCCATGAAGATCGCCGACGTGCTCGACTTCCAATTCGCCCATGCCAAGGCGCGCGACGCCGTGCACACCAAACTCAACGTCGCTGCCCTGCAAACCGCTTTACCCGGCGCCATCCACGTCCATAGCGAGGTCGAGGGGAGAGACATGTACCTGCGCCGCCCCGACCTCGGCCGCCGCCTGCACCCCGATTGCCTGCCCCAACTCCCCCCCGGCGATTACGACGCGGTCTTCATCATCAGCGACGGCCTCTCCGCCACCGCCATCATGCAAAATGCCGTGCCGATGGTCGAAGCCATCCTCGCGCGCCTCCCCGGCTTCAAAATCGCCCCCATCATCATCGCCACCCAGGCCCGCGTGGCCCTGGGCGATGACATCGGCGAGGCCCTCGGCGCCAGACTATGCGCCGTGCTGATCGGCGAACGTCCGGGCCTGACCGTGTCGGACAGCCTCGGAATCTATCTCACCTACAACCCCAAACGCGGCACCCGCGATTCCGCCCGCAACTGCATCTCCAACATCCACGCCCATGGCGGCCTCTCCTACAACGCCGCGGCGGACATGCTGGCCTGGCTGATGCGCGAAGCCCTGCGCCGCCAGCTTACGGGTGTGAACCTGAAGGAGGCCAGCGGCCTGCTGGCCCCGGCTGAAGCCCAGCCTGCCGCGCTGGCCTAACGGCGGCGCATACCATTTAGGAAGAGCCCCACAGCAAAGCGAATCCGCTCGTCGATCTCCGCTTCATCCATCACATTGCCTGAAACGATAATGCGCGTGGGCCCGCCGACCACCAGGCTGAGGAAGGCCGAGGCGGCACGGGCGGGATCGGTCACGATAATCTCCTTGCTGTAGCGCGCGAATAATTCGCTCAGCACCTCCATGACCGGCCCCGCCCCCCTCTCGAAGGATTCGTTGAAAAGTTCAGGGAAGCGAAAGGATTGGGTGCCAAGGATGCGCTGTAGTTTGGTGGCAACCGGCGTCGCCATATTCGTCACCCGCTGCTGGCCGATGGCGACGAGCGTTTCCTCCAGATCCTGCGTTACCACCGCCTCTATGGCCTCTCGCGGTATCGTATAGAGGACAATGGCCCGCCTCACCGCCGCTTTAAACAAAGCCGGCTTATCCTCGTAATAGGCATACACCGTGCGCTTGGACATGCCGACTGCGGTCGCGATCTCCTCCATCGTCGCCTGCTCGAAGCCGCGCTCCAGGAAGATGTCGAGCGCCGTGGTGAGCAGCTCCTCATGCCGCTGCACCTGCTGTTCACGGGTCGGCCGGCCGGCACGCGGTGCCGCCAATTTTGCCTCATGCTGAATCTGCTTGCCCTCCGGGGATGTTCCCCATATAATGAAACGTACTGGTACCACAAAATCAGCCTGGTACCCATTTAAATAACCGGAAACGCCCGGAAACGGATATAGAAGGAGTACATCACATGGGTGAAGCAGCCGCAAAGCTGACCCGGCTCGTCGGTTCTGAAAACCGCTACGATATTGCATTTGAAGACGTCCGCGCCGCCCAGGTGGAGGCGATGAACGAGCGCTTCCAGGAGCGCAAAGACGCCATAAAACTCGTCGGCCACCGCGCCCGCGAGTCCAACCTGACCGAAATCCGCAGCCATGAGGATGCCGTGCAACTGCTGCTGCCGCACACCGCCTATAAGAGCTACCCGGAATCTTTCCTCTCCGGCGAGAAATGGGACCGCTTAGGCAAATGGCTCGACACCGTTGCCACCTACCGCGTGCCGCCGCAGGACGTCGCGTCCATCCACGGCATTGACGACTGGGTCGAGAAGCTCGAACAGGGCGGGCATTACGTGTCCTGCTCCAGCGGCACCACAGGCAAATCCGCCATGCTCGTCGCCTCCAAAGCCGACATGGAATGGTGCAAAAAAGAGGCCGTGGCCGCTTATAGCTGGGGCTCGGGCGTTAAGCCTGCCCAGGACCGCATCATTTTCGGCATGGCCCCCGTCGCCAAGGTGGCACGCAACGATGCCACCGGCGAAGCCTATACCGCGGCGCTGCAGGACCCGAATTTCGAGCGTTTCGTCTACCCCGTGCCGCCCATCACCGTCGGTGGGCTGACCAACATGGTGGTGCTGCGCAAGTCCATTGCCGACGGCACAGCCAAGCCGGAAGACATTGCCCGGTATGAAGCGACATCGGCAGCCCGCCAGAAGGCGGTTGACGATGCGGTGGGCATCACCGCGCAGGCGCTTATCGAGGCGCGCGCCAACAAGCTGCACGTCTCCGGCCTGTGGGCAGGGCTTTATAACGTCGCCAAGGCTGTGCGCGACCTGGGCTACAGCGGCAAGGATTTCAACGCCGATAATTCGATCTACGTCGGCGGTGGGCTCAAGCGCGCGGTACTCCCGGATAATTACCGCGAATTCGTCTACGAGACGTTCAACATCCAGCCGGACCGCAACTACCAGAATTACTCCATGCAGGAGATGCATTCCGGCATGCCGCGCTGCCAGAAGGGCGGGCGCTACCATCTGCCGGCCTGGCTGGTGCCGCTCACGCTGAACAAAAATGGCGATGAGCTGCTGCCCATCACCAAGAACGAATTCGAAGGCCGCGCCGCTTTCTTCGATCTGTCGATCGACGGCCGCTGGGGCGGGGTGATTTCCGGCGATAAAATCTCGATTGATTTCAGCCCCTGCGCCTGTGGCGCGAAGGGCCCGAGCGTGCGCGACAATGTGGCGCGGTATTCAGACCTTGAAGGCGACGACAAGATCGGCTGCGCCGGAACCGTGGATGCCTATGTAAGAGGTGTAGCATGAACGCAGTAACTGGAGTGCAGACCCCGATCATCTCCGCGCCGATTTTCGCGCGCGGCGTGGTCATCGAGGGCAATGATTCGACACATAAATCGCGCGATCTGGGTGTGACCTTCGCCACGCCGAAGATCGATCTGAACAAGATCGTGCATCCGCGCACGGAAGTGCCGCCATTGCTCAACGTGCCGCTGGCCGAGATCATCGATTTTCTGGTCGAGACCGGACAAAAGATGCTGGCCTCGGACAATCCTTATATGCAGGAATGTTTCGACCGCATGGCCTCCACCCATATTCTGCCGCGCAGCGTGGTGGAGAATGTGGCCAGACACGCCGTGGCCTATCTGAACAAGGACATCCTCAAAGCCGAGGTCGAGCAGAACTTCCCCGACCCGCGCGCGCTGGATGGCTGGGTGCCGAAGCAGGATTTCACCGGGCGCAAAAGTTTCGTACGCGCCTTCGCCCCGCGCCTGATCCATGTTCTGCCAGGCAACTCGCCGGGTGTTGCCGTAAAATCGGTAGCGCAGGGCGCGATGGTCAAGGGCATCAACCTGTTCAAGATGTCCTCCGCCGATCCGTTCACCATGGTCGCCATCCTGCGCACCATGGCGATGATCGACCCCGAACATCCCATCGTGAAATCAATGTCCGCCGTCTACTGGCGCGGCGGCGATGCAGCCATCGAGCAGGTGTTGTACCGGCCGCAGTATTTCGACAAGATCGTGGCCTGGGGCGGCGGCGATGCCATCAACAATGTCATCAAATACCTCGGCCCAGGCTTCCAGCTCGTGTCCTTCGACCCGAAAACCTCGATCTCGATGGTGGGGCGTGAGGCCTTTGCATCCGAGGAAACACTGGAACGCGCAGCCGACCTCGCCTCGGCGGATGTGATGACGCTGAACCAAGAAGCCTGCGTCGCCAGCCGCTTCCAATATGTGGAAGGCAGCCAGGAACAGGTCGACCGTTTCTGCGCCGCACTGCATCGCCGCATCGCCGCGCGCGCGAAAGACTCAGGCGACATCCGCCCGCTGGACATGGACCTGCGCGAGCAGATCGAAACCATGATCATGATGGATGATGAATACGGCGTCTGGGGAAAGCCTGACGGCAAAGGTGTGGTCATCCGCTCCGAAGAGCCTGTGGATTTTCACCCCATCAACAAAACCGCGAATGTCGTGCGTGTGGACAGTCTCGATGATGCCGTGAAATACATCAACGTGGCAACACAGACGGTGGGCTTCTACCCGTTCAACCGCATGCCCGACTACCGTGACCGGCTGGCCAGCGGCGGGGCGCAGCGCATCGTGCATCTGGGCGAGGCGGGGCCGAGCACCATCGGCAATCCGCATGATGCGATGTATCCCATGCACCGTTTCGTGCATTGGATGGCGCATGAGGATGGCCGCGCCTGATTCGAATGGGAGCGCTGCATCAGCGCTCCCACTCCACCTAGCCTGCCTCTCCCGCATCCGCTAAGATGCAAAAAACCTCAGCAGGAAACACCCATGTCCTTCATCGCCAGTAATATCACGCCGCGCGTCGGCACCAGCATCACGACGGATCACGCCACGCTGGCAGGCGGGACAAAGGCCGCCGAAATCCGTGAGCTGCTCGAACAACGCGGGATTCTGCTGTTTCCCAAAATCGAGTTGAGCGACGAAGAGCAACTCGGTTTTTCCCGCACTTTGGGTGCACTCGTGGAGCAAGGCGACAAAGGCCTGTACAAGGTCACGCTGGATTCCAAGATCACGCCCACCGCGGAATATCTGCGCGGCACGGTGCTCTGGCATTTCGATGGCTTCAGCGACGACGTACCGGCCCGCGCGTCCATCCTCACCGCGCGCAAAACCTCGCCCATCGGCGGCCAGACGGAATTCGCCAATACCTATGCCGCCTATGACGACCTGCCAGAGGCGCGCAAGCAGGCGCTGAGCGGGCTACGCGTGGTACACACCATGGCCGCAACCCAGCGCGATGTGTTCCAGAACGCGCCTGCGGAAATGCAAAAAATCTGGGCCAGCTTTCCGCCTAAAACCCAACCGCTGGTATGGACACATCGTTCCGGTCGCAAATCACTGCTGCTCGGCTCCAGCGCGGATTGGATCAAGGGCATGGACAAGGCCGAAGGCCAGGCGCTGATTGCTGAATTGCAGACCTGGACCACCCAGCCGGCGTTTGTGTACCGGCATGAATGGACAATCGGCGATATGGTGATCTGGGACAACACCGGCGTGCTGCACCGGGTAGAAGCCTACCCAGACGACAGCGGCCGCATGATGCACCGCACGACATTGGTAGGCGAAGAGCCCATTATGTAAGTTTGGCGAGTATCTCCTCACTCGCATCCCACAACCGCCGCGCCGCAGCATCATCCAACGCTTGAGGTGCTGCGGCAACCTCCTGCATATCATGAAAATACCGGCCCGGATCACGCCCTGTTTCCGCGGCGGTGGCAAGCCAGACAAGTGTACGGGCCGGCTCATCGGGCGATGTCATCGCCATGGCCCCCATGTAATCCTGCATAGCCTGATCGCCATGGCTGGCGAAATTGCTTTTGATGCGGCCGGGATGCATCACCTGCGCGATAATACCATCGGCAGCACCACGCCGCGCCAGCTCACGCGTGAACAGAATATTCGCAAGCTTGGCCTGGCAATAAGCCCCGCCTGTGGTGAAATTGCCGAACATGTTGAGGTCATCCCAGTTCATGCCGGAGGACATTTCATGCCCCGAGGACGACACGGCGATAACCCGTGCACTGCCCACAGCAGCCGCTGTCGCCTTCAACAACGGCAGCAGCTCACGCGTAAGCAGAAACGGCGCGAGATGATTCGCGGCAAAAGTCGCCTCCAGATTTTCGCTCGTGGTGTACAATTTGTCGCGCACGCCGCCGGCATTGTTGATCAGCACATCCAGCCGCGTGGTGCGCTGCGCGATCTCTGCTGCGACACGCGCAACGTCTTTCATCTCCGTGAAATCGCCGCGCAGGAACTCCACCTTTGCCCCGGCTGCGGCGGAAGCACGGATTTCCTCCTCCGCGGCGGCGCAACGCCCGGCATCCCGCCCCACGCCGATGACATGCCAGCCGGCCTGCGCCAGCATGCGCGCGGTGGATTTGCCGATGCCGGCGCTGGCCCCGGTTACAACGGCGACTTGCTGGTCCTGTACACTATTCATCCGCTCTCTCCCTGCCGCACCGTTAAAGGTACCCACCAGTACCTATAACCGTGCGGGGCGCTGGTCAATCCGGCGGGCCGAAGCTGGAAACCAGCACCTTATTGCCATCGAGATCCCGAAAATAGGCGCCATAAAAACCATTGGGATCGGGCCCGCGCACACCCGGAGGCCCCTCGCAGGTGCCGCCCAGTTCCAGCGCCTTGGCATGCACGGCATTTACCGTGGCACGGTTTTTCGCGCCGAACCCCACTTGCGTGCCGTTGCCAACAGTGGCCTCGCCCGCAAAAGGTTTGCCCACGAGAAACATGCCCCCTTCGGCGCCTTTATAAGCCACGACCTCAGGCCGCTCGAAGGCGCGCCTGGCGCCAAGCAATGCGGCGATTTCGTCGTAAAATAGTTTGGCACGTTCGATATCGCGCGTACCGTAGCGAGCAACACTCAGCATGGTTTCCTCCAAGGTTTGCCTATATCCTACAGCAATGCCCGCGCGGCGTCGACCGCCGGCTGCAGGCGCTGGCGCGGCGAAATCCCGGCCTGCGCCTGCGCCAGCATCGGCACTTCCAGCCCTATGGGAATGTCCGGCGGAAGTGCGGCGATAAAGCCCGCGAGCGGCAGATCGCCCTGCCCCGGCACCAACCGCCCGAACATGGCTTCGCGCATATAATCCGGCTCTATAGCCGGCATCGGCACATCGCAAAGCTGGGCATAGCCGATGAGCTTCGGGTCCAGCGCCTGCAACTCTTCCACGCTACCGCCGGAACGAAACACATGCATCGAATCCAGCAGCAGGCGGAAATTCGGCCGGTTTACATGATGCACGATGGCAAGTGCAGCGGCCAGCGTCCCGGCGGCACTCGCCGGCACCAGCTCGATGCTCGCGATAATGCCGTGCTGGCCTGCAAGTTCGGCAAGTACGGCACATTGGTCAGCGGTGCGGTTCACATCCGGCTCCATGCTGGCGGTATTAACGCAGCCCGCCCCCAACTCAGCCAGAATTTCCAAATCCGCGGCGTAATCCGCCATTTCCACGCCAGGGCGAATGATCAACCCCTCACCCAGCGCGATGGAAACACCACGGTCCCGCATCACTTCGCTCAACCGCCGCCGCAAAGCCGGATCATCGCGCAAAGACCACGGCGCATAGCCATGCGGGTTGAACGGCAATTGCGTCAGCCCGGTGGAAATATAGGCACAGCCAAGATCCGCCGCCAGCGCCACATGCTCGACAGGATTCATGCCGAACACGCTCAATAATTCAATGCCAAACCGGCTCATAATCTGCGCGGGTCCACAACATTGCGCACCGGCGCCAGCGGGCCGGACATCTGCGCCATCGCCTCCGCCACACCACTCAGCCCGATGCGCTCACCCAGCCAACTGCGCACATCAACCCGCCCCTCGGCAATCGAACGTAACGCCAACTCCATATCCTGCGCCTCCTCACCACCGGCGAAATGCACCGTGAGCCGCTTGTTCTGCGCCGCAAACACATAGAGCTGCTCAGGCTCCATGCAATAACCACCCATCACGATGCGCGCCTCGAATGCGGCGGCGGAAATGATCTGCTGCAGCAGCCCCGGCAGGCCGACGCATTCAAAAATCAAATTCACCTGCCGGTTGCCCAAATCCGGAATCGGCTGATAGGGCGAAATCTCACGCGGGTCGATGGCGATGTCCGCACCCATGCGCAACGCCAGCTCCCGCCGGTGAGCGTGAAAATCCGCCGCCACGATCGGCGCAATGCCCATCAGCTTCAACCCCGCGATCACACCCAGCCCGATGGCACCGCAGCCCACCACCAGCGCCACATCCTCCCGGGTCGGCTTGCCACGGCGCGCATGTTCCAGCCCCACCGCCAGCGGCTCGGTCATCGCCGCCAGATCGTCATCGAGATCCGCCGGTACCTCCATCAAAAAATTCTCATCCAGCAGCATCAGCTCACCAAAACCGCCAGGGCAATCATGGCTGAAGCCGATAACCGCATGCGCGCCGGATTGCCGCATAATCGGCACGGACGTCACCCTGCGCCCCGGCTTCACGGTACGCTTGCTGCCCGGGCCGTAATCCAGCACCTCGCCAACATATTCGTGCCCCGGAACAAATGGCCGGCTCATATCCAGGCTGGCATAGGCCCCGCCATGTTTGCGCGAGAGGTCGATAACATTCTGCCCCGATTTGAGAAAATGCTGCTCGGAAGCGCACATGCCACAGCTATGCGTGCGCACCAGCGCCTGGCCCAGCCCCGGCACCGGCTCCGGCATCTCCCCAACACAGACCAGCCCATTTTGAATATAGGCGGCTTTCATGCCGTACGCCCCAGCACGCCATAGGATGGATCAGTATGGTCGCGTCTGCCAATCTCATGCTGCTCCATCACCGCAACTTCGCGAACCTCATCGAAATCGCGAATGGCGATGCGTTTATCCAACGCCCAGCGCCCCTCGCGGCGCGACCAGCTATCGATATAACGCGACCACACCATCATATGCAGTAATTTATCGCCGCGCTGCAGCCGGAGTGCTGCGGTGCAATAGCTCTCACTGCCCGCCGTATCGCCATCCAGCTCGATGAGAATATTCGAGATCTGATGCGAATGATGCAGCAGGCTGCTGTGATTTTGGCAGATCAGATCGATAACGCCTTTGCCCGCCCCCTGATAATAACCGCCGTAATCCGCAACACCATCCTCATGCCAGATGGAATGGCCGAGCGGAATATCGAGCCGGTCCACCGAACGGCAATAGCGATAGATATGGTCGGCAATGGCCTGGCGGGCCTGCAACTCACCCAATGACATGCTCAACCCTCCTTCTTGCCGCCGAACACGGCTTTACTCGCCTGCGCGATCATGTTTACACGCTCGCGCCTTTGCGCCGCGGAGCTCGGCACATTGCCAATCTCATCATCCGCGAGCCACACATTATGCACCGGCCCATACGGCAGCCGCTCCAGCCCTGCCTTCGCCACAGCCTCAGGCGCCATCAAATTCGGCGGCGCCGCCAAGCCCTTTTTCGCCAGCAATTCATGCAGCGCCGGCGTATCCGTCGTGGTCATCACCAGGCTGAGTACATCCACCCCATGCGGTGCCAGCTCGGCCCAAAGCCCCTCACTAAAACACAGCTCAAATGCTTTCGAGCCCGAATACACCGCCAGATTCGGACCGCTGCCATAACATGCGCCGGAGCCGACCAGTATGATGCCGCCCCGCCCACGCGCCCGCATCGCCCGGCCGAAATAATGGCTGCAGCGCAGGCTGGTGAGCACATTCCGGTTCACCAGATCAACCCAGGCCTCAACATCCTGATCGAGAAAAAACGAGCCATTGGGATCAGACCCGGCATTGCTGATATACAGCCCAACCTCACGCGCCCCCACCACCTCGGCAATGCGCTCAGAAGCATCCGGCCCGGCCAGATCAATGGAAGCCGTAATGCATTCCACACCACTCTCCGCACGCAGCGTAGCCGCCAGCTCCAACAGCGGCGCCTCCCGCCGCGCGATAAGAATGCAATTCACCCCCGCCGCCGCAATCTGCCGGGCAAAGGCCCGGCCGGTTCCCTCAGACGCCCCGGCGATCACCGCCCACGGGCCATATTTTTCAATAAAGCTCACAATCCGTTCCTCGCCTTGCTCTTGTTCTGGCGGGTTTTTGATAGCGCAGCGGAAGCTATGCATCTATTACAATTTTTAGCATCACGATATAACAAAACTGTATAGGAGGTGCGGCGTTGGACGTCAGGCGGCTAGGCTATTTCATGCGCATCGCGGAGGACGGCTCGCTCACCAAAGCCTCCGCCGTGCTGCGCATCGCCCAGCCGGCGCTGAGCCGGCAGATGCGGCTGCTGGAGGAAGAACTCGGCGTGGCGCTGTTCAGCCGCACCGCGCGCGGCATGCGGCTAACCGAGGAGGGGGCGGTACTGCGCGCCTCGGTGGCAGGCCCCTTACGCGAGCTGGAGCTGGCGCTGCAGAACATCAAATCCTTCCCCTTCGCCGCGGAGGCCAATATCGCCATCGGCCTGCCCACCGGGCTGGCGGACAGGCTGGCCACACCCATGGCCCTGCGCATCGATCAGGCGTTTCCCAGCATAAAATTGCGCATCGTCGAAGGCATCAACGGCAGTCTCATCGACTGGCTCAGCCGCGGCGTGGTGGATTTCGTGCTCGTGGAGGAGGAGCCGCACCACGACCAATTGCAAGTACAAAAGCTCGCTTCCTTACCGCTGGTACTGGTGGGCAGCACGGCCAGCCCTCTACCGCGCGCAAAACCCATCGCCTTCGCCGAAGCCGCAAAACTGCCGCTGGTGCTGCCCTCGCATCACCTGGGCCTGCGCGCCGTCATCAACGATGCCGCAATATGGGCTCAGGTAAAACTCAACATCCGCATGGAAGCGGATTCCGCCCGGCTGACAAAAGACCTGCTCCGCGACGGCATGGGCTACGCCCTCATGCCCGCATGCTATTGCCAGGAGGAGATCGATGCCGGCCGGCTGCAAAGCTGGCCGCTCATCGGCCCCTCACTTAGTATCGACCCCTCACTTAGTATCGACATCGTCATCGCCTCACGCAAAAACAGCCAGCTCACAGGCCCGCGTGTGCGGGCGCTGGAGGGGCTGATCTCACGCATCGCCGTCGAGCTGCTTCAACCCTGAGTGCCAGCCTTGGCGATCTCGCAAGAGCGCTTGATATGCTCGATATGCGCATGCTCGGCCGGATGCAGCGACCACACATGGCTCTGGTCACGGATCGCATCGATCTCCCCCGCCACATCATCGATGTTCCACTCAGGCCGGAACACGCCCTCGGTCTCCTCGACATACATACGCGACACCCGGCCGGCGATGGAGGCCAACATCTCCCCCGTCACCGTGCAGGATTCATGCGCCAGCCAGCCCACCACGGGCGCCACCAGCTCCGGCCCCATCGGCGGGTAGAAGGAGGTATCCAGCCCATCGGCCATGCGCGTCAGCGCCCCCGGCACAATGGCGTTGCATTTCACATTATGCTCCGCACCTTCAATAGCGGCGACATTATTGAGCCCGATCATCCCAGCCTTGGACATCGCGTAATTCACCGTGTTCTTGCCGCCGTACAGCCCGCCGATGGAGGAGGTAAGCACGATGCGCCCATAACCCGCCTTGCACATCAGCTCAAAGGCCGGGCGCACGACGTTGAACGCCCCCAGAAAATGCACATCCACCACAGCGCGGAAATCCTCATGGCTCACCGAGGCGAGCCCGCCATAGCGGACATTGCCGGCATTCTGAATGAGGATGTCGATGCGCCCGTAAGTGTCGATCGCCGTCTGGATGATCGCCGCCCCGCCTTCAGGCGTTGCCACGGAGTCCAGGTTGGCCACAGCCTCGCCGCCCGCCGCCAGTATCTCACGCACCACCTCGGCAGCCGGGCCGGTATCGGCATCGCCCCCAGCCACACTGGCGCCGGGGTCGTTCACCACGATTTTGGCACCCTTGGAAGCCAGCAGCAGCGCATAGGCGCGGCCCAAGCCACGGCCCGCACCGGTGATCACGGCCACGCGGCCATCGAATCTGCGTTCTGTCACGAGTTGCGTCCTTTCCCTGTTATTCTGCTGCTCAGCTAGAGGGAATCTGCTTCTCCCGCAAATTGGTCAGCGGCCGGCGGTAGGAGGGGTCAGTCTTGTCGCGCGCGGGCGCGCCATTGCCGAAAATATCCGGCACATCGGCAAAGGGAATCCCCATGCTCGGCACCATGCCTGACCATTCTATCGCATTGGTCCGCAGCGCAATCTTCCACACCCCATCGCGCCGTTCCAGCCGGTCGATATAGCGCCCGCCCGCAATCCAGTTGCTATCATCGCGGTTGCGGCCGACGAACAGGTAATAGGTCTCGGTATGCGCCGTATCGCCATCAAGCTCGATGCTGACATTGAGCAGATTATGATGCGTCGCAATCTGCCCCGCCTCATGCATCGGCCGCGCCCAGTCATAGCAATCCGCCGGGCTGCCCACGAAAGGCCCGGCCGCCATGGTCGCATCCGCGTGGAAGGCCGAGAGAAAAACCTCCCGGTCAAACCGGTCCATGCCACGGCTGAACCGGCCCAGGCATTCGGTGATATCCTGCTTGTCCAGCAGTTGCTCCAGCCGGGCCTGGCGTTGCGCGTCCATTATTTTGCCCGCTCAATCGGCGGCCTAATCGGCTGCCAGATCGGCGAACCGCGTTCAGCACGCAGTGTGGGGATCACCTTGCCGTCGATATCGGTAATGCCGTAATCCGCCGCCACCTCGGCAGTGATGAAAGTCCCGCCCGAGCGCTTCATCACTTCCGGATCAGCCGCCAGCGCCGCGATAACGCGCCCCGGAAATTCCGGCGAGCAGCTCACCAGCGGATTGGTCACCGTCAGTTTCTTCATCGCCGGATTGCGGTCGATGTTGCGGATCGCGCGCTCTGTCATCGTCAGCCCCTGCCACAGCGAGAGCGAGGCAATATTATGCGGCTCGAATTCAATCGCCATATCGCGCGCCATGCGGTCCACACCCGATTTGCAGGTACCGAAAACCACGCCATAAGTATATGTCACACCGACATACCCTGAAATCGCAACGATCAACCCGGATTTCTGCGGCACCATAATCTGCGCCGCATGCCAGGCCGCCGTAAAATTGGAGCGCAGGCCAACATCGATCATCTGCCAGTTGGACAGCGGTTTTTCCCAGAATTTTTCCGGCTCCGTCAGATCCTCAGGCAGCGCGAACGCATTGTTGACGAGCAGATCCAGCCGCCCCTGCTCGCGCTTCACCTGCTCAAACAACGCCGCCACCTGCGCGTCATCGGCATGGTCCACCGCCACGGCAATGCCCTTGCCGCCACGCGCATCAATCTCGGCCGCTGTCTCGCCCACCGTGCCGGGCAACGGATAGGTGCCTGGTGTTACCGTGCGCCCGGTAACATACACCGTGGCGCCCTCCGCGCCGAGGGCAATGGCGATGCCCTTGCCGATGCCGCGGCTCGCACCCGTCACCACCGCGACCTTGCCTGTCAGAGACCCCATTTCATCCCCCTCAATACGATATCGTTGCCTTATCGGCACCTGAACCATGCCCATTCTTATGAGCCTGATTACCCCCTGGATCAAATTGCGGCTTGATATCTTCAGACAAACCCACGCCCCCGGCCGCCCCCATATCCGCAATCGCCGGAGCGTATATTGGCCTTGGCCGGCAGGCGCCGGCTTGACTTTTGGACCAGCTTGGCCGGTTAATATGCGCATTATATAATGCCGGCGCGGGGGAATTCCCACGTTTCAGGGCAAAGCGGTGGAAAACAATCCGCCAAACCATACGGGAGACGAGCATGCTGGAAGGCTATCACTACCAAAACGCCTATGTGACGCGCGATATCGACAAATGGATCAAGATTTTCGGCGAACGCGCGAAGATCGACCGCGTGATGACATACGAAGGCACCACGGCGGTGACCACCGTGAACGGCCCTGGCACGCAGACCAGCAAGCTCGCCTTCATCTGGGTTGGCGATCTGCAGTATGAGCTTATCCAGCCCGTAGCCGGCGATGTGCAATTATACACCGATGCTTTGCCGGAAGGCGACGGGCTGCAATTCCACCACATCTGCATGCGCGTACCCAATTGGGAGGAATTCCGCGCGCGGGTGGACCAGCAGCCCTACCCGGTCGTGCTCGAAGGCGGGAATGAATTTCTGCGCTTCCTCTATCTCGATGCGCGCCCCTTCCTCGGCCATTATCTCGAATATGTCTGGACCACCGACGAGCGCTGGGTGCAGATGGGCGGCCCGGAAAAATAACCAGGCGCCAGCAGCGAAATATGAATATGTGAGAGTCACGCCGGGCGCCGCAAGGCACCTGGCTTAGCTTGGCTTGGCGTGACCATGAATGGAGTGCGTAAATGCGGGTAGACGACATCATCGAGAAAGCACGCACGGCGACAGGGTTGACCGATCTGGGCGATCCCTTCGTGCTGACCGGTCTCGAACTGCTGGTGCAGGCCTCCAATGATGAGGCCCAGCTCTCAACCACCGGCGCGCAGCGCTGGGAAGCCAACATCGTCAACACTTTGTCCAACCGCCTGCGTATCGTCGAGCATCTGAAGCAGCACCCAGCACTGCTGGAGCGCCCCATCGAAAAGCCGATGTTCGTATTCGGCCTGCCGCGCACCGGCACCACCCTCACCATCAACCTGCTCAACGCCGACCCCGCCCGGCGCTCCCTGCTCCGCTGGGAGGCCCTCCACTCCGCCCCGCCAGCCAAGGCCGGCGCGTTGCATTCAGACCCGCGCTACATCGCCGAGCAGGAAAAACTGAACGCCGCGATCAAATTCATGCCCCACATCGCGGCTATTCATTACGAGGACGCAGACAGCCCGACCGAGTGCCAATACGCCATGGCGCTGTCATTCTGCGCACAGATTTTCGAATCGAATCTGCACATCCCCAGCTATCGCGACTGGTTCAACAACACCAGCTACCTCCCGGCCTTCCGCTTCCACAAGCAATTGCTGCAGCTCCTGCAGGCCGAAAACGGCGGCCGCTGGACACTGAAAAATCCCTGGCACCCGCTGTTCCTCAACGACCTCACCACCGTCTATCCCGACGCCCAATTGGTGATGACGCATCGCGACCCGGTGGAGGTCGTCGGCTCCGCCTGCAGCCTCATCCGCCACGTCCGGCCGATGTTCTCCGAGCATGTCGATCTGCCCGAAATCGCCGCACAGATGATCGGCACATTCGACCTCATGATCGCCCGCCAGAACGCCTTTCGCGATGCGCATGGCGAGGATTCGATCCACGACATTCACTACGGCCAGTTGATGAAAGACCCGATCGGCGAGATGCGCAAACTCTACGCAAATTTCGACGAGCCCCTCACGCCCGAGGCCGAAACCGCGATGACCGCCTTCCTGGCCGAAACCCCGAAAGGCAAGCACGGCAAGCACGTCTACAGCCTGGAAGAATTCGGCCTGACCGCCGCCGGCATACGCACGCATTTCAAGGATTATTGCGACCGTTACAACATCGCGTAAGATAACACACATGGAACTCCTGAACCTCGTCGATCCCGAGCTGCGCGACATCGCCTTACGCATGCAAGCGATGACCGCAAGCTACACGCCGCTATCGCTGGAAAAACTAAGCCAACGCCGCGCCACAATCGCCGGCCTGGCCCCACCCTGGCTGGACGGCATCAGCGTGGAGGAACGCCAGATCCCGGGGTTCGACGATCCCGCTCCCGTCACGCTCTTCATCGTCAACGCCAAACCCAACACCTCCGGCCCCGCCATTTTGCATCTGCATGGCGGCGGCTTCAACGCCGGCTCATCACGCGCCGGCATGAGCCAGATCCAGGAGCTGGCGGCAGCGCTCGATTGCCTGGTGGTGAGCGTGGAATACCGCCTCGCCCCCGAAACAATTTTTCCAGGCGCCCTGGCCGATAACTATGCCGCCCTGCGCTGGATGCATGAAAATGCCCGCGAAATCGGCGCCGACCCCACCCGCATCGCCCTTCTGGGCGAGAGCGCCGGCGGCGGCCATGCCGCCATGCTGTCCATCGCCGCGCGCGATCGCGGCCAATACAACATCTGCTTCCAGGCGCTCATCTACCCGATGCTCGATGACCGCACCGGCACCAGCCGTGCCGTGCCCGCGCATATCGGCGCCTTCGGCTGGAATGCCGAAACCAATCGTTTCGGCTGGGAATGTTTTCTGGGGCAGACACCCGGCACGGACTCCGTGCCCATCGCGGCAGTACCGGCACGGGCCAAAAACCTCGCCGGCCTGCCGCCCAGTTTCATCGGCACCGGCACGCTCGATCTGTTCGTGGCGGAAGACATCGCCTTCGCCCACCGGCTCATCGAAGCCGCCGTCCCAACAGAACTCGTCGTCGTCCCCGGCGCCATCCATGGCTTCGACACTCTGGCCAAAACCGCCGGCATATCCCAGCGCTTCACAGCCGCAAAACTAGCCGCCCTGCGCCGGGCTTTCGCCGCCTGACCCCTACACCAAAGTCGAAGGCGGCTGCTCCTGCTTCCAAACCTCCCGGCGCTCGCCGATCTTCTTCCCCGCTTTTTCCCAGAAACTCTTGTTGCGGGCCATAAAGCGGATGTTCAGCTCATTGGTATTGCGGAATTCCAACACCTCCACGCCCTCAGGCCCTGCAGTGTAGGTATAGGGCACATCATTGCCGACAAAAAAACCGTCGCCGGTCCCCAGCACTTCCGTGCCCAGCTTTATACTTCCAGCCAGTATGTAATACAGGCAGTCGCCGCTATGCGAATGCAGCGGCAGCGGAAAACCGCTCTTGAACCACACCTTCGTCAGGCTGACTCCAGGCGCCCCGTACAGCAGCTCCACAATCTGCCCATGCGCGTCATCCTCACCCGCCATGTAATGCGCCAGCCCCTCGGCAATGGCGGGGGTTATGTCATCAACGCGCTGGATGCCATGCTCACCATAATCCTTCGCATCGGCACCGCGGTAGAGCTCGAACCGCGCCTTGCCATCCGTATCACCCATGGCCCCTCTCCTCATCACCCAGTTTACACCAGCACATTGCCCTTATGCCGCCGCGCGGTGACGGCGAGAAAACTGCCCAGCAGCAAAAACACCGCCACGCCGATAATCGCCCCGGCGTATGAGCCGGTACGGGTATACACCAGCGCCGCCGCCGGCACGCAGAGCACGGAAAACGGCAAAATGATAAGCTGCACCAGCCCATAGGCGCGGCTGAAACTCTCCTTGCCGAACACCTCGGACAGCGCCGCGCTGAACACCGGCACCACACCAGCAGCATGCAGCCCGATCAACCCGATGATCACAGCCGCCGCGGGGTAGGAGGGGTGCAGCAACAGCAGCAGCCAAAGCACGCCGCCATCGAAAACCACCAGCACCAGCGCCAGCGTCGCGCCCAGCCGGTCGGACACCCAGCCGAACAGATTTGTGCCGATAATCCCGATCAACGACATGATGCTGATCAGCGAGGCAGCCCGCATCCCGACGATACCCCAGGTCTGCGCCATCGGTACCATGTGCACAGTGAGCACGATCGAGCTCACCGCCGAGGCGATGAACGCCAGCGTCAGCCCCCAGAACCGCATCGACCCCGCGAGCTGCGCCATGCTCAACCCGCCCGTCGCCGCCGCCGCCTCGTCGGGCGGCCCGTCGATGACGAACAGCGAACCGAACACGCTCAGCAGCGCCAAGGCCGCCAGCACCAGATACGCCGCTGTCAGCCCGTGCGATTGCAACACCCAGGTGGAGAGCAGCGGCACCCCGGCGATCACCACGGGCGTGCTGATAAAACCCAATGCCTTGCCGCGATTAACCGTGAACCAGCGCGTGACCAGCGTGCTCGGCAAAATGACACCAACCGCCATACCAGGCCCGACCAACAGGCCATAGGCCACCAGATACAAGGGAAAGCTGCCTGCGAACGCCAGCAAAACAAAGCCGCTCACAAGTAAAATGGAGCCGACCAACATAACCAGCCGCAGCGAATACCGGGCGGCAAGCTCGCCCACGAACGGCGCGCAAAGTGCGGTTGAAAGGCTGACCGCCGGAATGCCCAATGAGGCGAATGTAGGCCCGACATGCAGATGCGCCTGCACCGCCGCGAGCAACACACTGAACGAGCCGTAAATGCAGCCGATCGTGATGTTGAAGCTGATAAAAGCGATGACCGCCATCCGTCTGGCCTGCGGATGGTTGCTGCCCGATACGTCCACGGAATCTGCTTGTAACATTTACATTTCCTCTGCCCGCTCTTTTTTTGGCGGCGCTCTCATTCAGCCATGCCAGATGCTCTGAACATGCCCTTAGCACCAGCTCTCGCACATACAGGCCCCATGAATCAAGCGTATGAATCAAGCGCGCGCTCGCCTTCGTTAAAACCAACCAGCAGGGCAAGGGTGCTGACATAGGCGTTTTGCGCCGTGCCGATGGCTAGGCGCAAACAGCATGGCGTTCTATCACCCATTCATGAACAGGGAGAGAAGGCCATGACAACAGCCCCACACGTAGCCGTGGTTACCGGCGGCGGCGGCGGCTTCGGCAAGGCATTTGGTGTTGCCCTCGCCGCGCAGGGCATGGCCGTCGCTTTGGTGGACCGCAATGGCGATGCCGCCAAACAGGCAGCGGCCGAAATCGGTCCCCTGGCCACAGGTTTTGCCGGCGACGTCACCGATGAGACGCGTATCAACGCCATCATGCACGACATCGCGCAAACCCATGGCGGCATCGACATTCTCATCAACAACGCCGGGCTGCACTCGCACGAATATAGCCGGCCGCTCGCCGAGCTGGGGCTGGAAAAAATCCGGCGCCTGTTCGATGTCAACGTCATGGGCACAATCACCTGCACCCTCGCCGCCACCCCCTTCATGGCCGGCCGCAAGGGTGCCAGCATCATCAACATCGCCTCCGCAGCAGCCTTCCAGGGCGGCGGCTACGGCACCTCCAAGCTCGCCGTCATCGGCCTTACCATGACCTTCGCGCGCGAACTGGGAGCAAGCGGCATCCGCGTCAACGCCATCGCCCCCGGCATCATCTTAACAGACACCATCCGCAACGAGCTCGCCCCGGAAACCCAGGCCCGCGTCAAAGCCATGCAATACCTGCCCGATGACGGTGCCGAGCAGGACATCGTCGATGCCATGCTCTACCTCACCTCTCCCCAGGCCCGCTTCATCACCGGCGAAACCCTGCGCGTCACCGGCGGCTTCGCAGCCGGAATCTAGAGCATAATCGCTTCAAGTGCGCTCATGCTCTAGCTATTTTTTAGAGGGCGATTCACGGTTTCGGCCGCTCAAGATGAGCGGACCTCAACCGATCGCGCCCTAGCCCGCCACACCACCCATCAGGGCGCTGAATATCTCGCGGTAGCGTTCGCGCAGGCTTACGGAGGGGCGTGGCGGCAGGGTCTGGTTCACCCCCCGCGCGGCATCGGAAAACAACTGCGCCAGATGCCCGGCGGAGTACCCCTCCCGCCAGCGCACCAGCCCTTCCTCCTGCAATTCCAGCAATATCTCGCCCAAGCGGTCCTGGCTCGCCACCGCCGCGTCTATCATGATGTCCCGGCAGCGCCTGAAAGCCTGGTCATTGAGTTCCACCGCATGCGGCGAGGCACTCAGCTCCCGCCGGGTCTGGCCATAGCGCGCATCGGCAAAGGCCACGAGAATTTCCAGCGCGCTGGCGCCCGCCGCCTTGGCATCGGCCGCGGCCATCTGCCCCACGGCGATGTTATGCTGGTTGCCCCAGCGGATGGCGCCGCGAAACGCCTCCTCCTTATTGGCGAAGTAATTGTAGAGCGAGCGGCGCGACATATCCACCGCCTTGGCCAGGCCGATCATGGTGATCTGCTCATAGCCATGCGCCAAAAACGCCTGCTGCAGTTTTTGCAGCAACACATCCCGTGGGTTCAAAACACTCATGGGCACAATCTAGCATTGCCTCGCCAAATTGGCACATTTACAAATTTCTCATTTTTTCACAATCTGCGCAACAATATGTTGCATAATTTTCACCTAGATGTGAAAAACATGCGCGCCCCAAACATTTCCACCGAGGTAACAGTGACCAACACAATAACCACAACAATTAACACCACGGTCATCCTCGGCAGCACGAATTACCCCGGCCCTCTCACCATCACCAGCACGGGCGGCGCCATCGGCAGCACAGCAAGCCCGCCAGGCTACACGGGCAGCAACACAACGGGCAACACCGGTAATGCCGGGGTGCAGGTCTCACTGAGCACGCTCACCAATGCCGGCAACATCATCGGCGGCACCGGCAGCAAGGATGATGTGCAGAATTTCTACGGCCACCCCGGCATGGGCGGTGCGGGGGTCAGCCAATCGGGCGGGGTGGTGGTCAATACCGGCACGGTCACAGGCGGCACCGGCGGCTTTGGCGATGCGCATAGCACCACCATCAGCCAATATGGCGGCAATGGCGGCTACGGCGTGGTGCTCAGCGGCGGCACCTTCATCAATAACGGCATCGTCAGCGGCGGCACCGGCGCCTCCGTGGCCTATTACGGCAACCCGCATTACGCCGCCCGGCCCGGCACCTACGGCACCGGCGTCAGCATCAACGGCGGCGTATTTGTCGATAACGGCGTCATCCTCAACAACAACGGCACCGAGCTGCGCGCCACCGGCGGCGCCGTCGTCATCGCCTCCGGCGCCACCCAGCTCGGCGGCTTCGTCGGCAACGCCAACGCAGCCCTTGAGGTCGGCGGCACCACCACCTTCGTGCTCACCCTCTCCTCGAGCACATTCTCCGGTTTCGGCGCCCTCGGTTTTGCCTCCACACAGGGCGGCTTCGGCCTGTCCGGCACCACGCTCGCTTTGGCCAACGGCCAACCCATCACCGGCATGGTGGTCGGCGACGCCATCACCCTCACCGGCTTCGCCGCCACGTCAGAGAGTCTCGACTCCGCCAATCATCTCGTGCTGAAAAACAGCGGCGGCACAACGGAAACACTGGATGTCAGCGGCTTCTCCTATGCCAGCCAGTTCAAACTCACCAGCAACGGCACCAACACCACCCTCACCGCAGCCCCCCCGGGGATCTCCATCGTCAGCACCCCCATCACCCCGGGTTTCACCCTCGGTACCGGCAGCTACGCCATCGCCGTCAGCATCACCAACACCGGCACCGTAACCGCCGCTGCCGGTACCAGCCCCGCAAGTCAGGACGTGGCGGTCGAGCCCGCCGGCGGCAATGGCGGTACCGGCGTCAGCTTCAGCGGTAGCGGCGAAGTATTGACCAATAGCGGCAGCATCACCGGCGGCATTGGCGGCAATGGCGCCGGCGTGCCCTCCAGGATCAACAGCATTACCGGCGGCGCCGGCGGCGCTGGCGGCATCGGCGTTGCTCTGGCCGCGAATGATGGTTTCACCAATTCCGGCACGGTGACCGGCGGTGCTGGCGGCCTAGGCAGCGCAGGCGGTTACACTCAGGATGGCGGTGCTTATGGCCTGAGCGGCAATGGCGGCTATGGCGTCGTCACCGCTGCCGGCGACACCGTCACCAATAACGGCGTCATCAAGGGCGGCACCGGTGGCGGTGGCAACCGGCCTGGCACCGGCGGCGGCGGCGTCTATCTCAACGGCGGCATATTCACCAATGCCGGCACCATCACCCCCGGCAGCGGCGCCAACGCCGTTAAATTCGGCGCCAATGCCGCAACATTGGTGGCGGCCGGCAACGCCGTGTTCAACGGCAACATCATCGCCAATGCCGCGGTGGCCGATGTCCTGATCCTCTCCGGCACAGCATCCTCCGTGTTTTCCGGCCTCGGCACGCAGGTGCAGAATTTCAAACAGATCGATTTCGCCTCCGGCGCCGCCTGGACCATCGAGGGCAATACCGCCGGCCTCGCCACCGGCGAGACCATCGCCGGGTTCACCAGCACCGATCAACTGATCCTGGACGGCTTCGCCGCCACCACGGAAACATTAAGCGGCGGCGTGCTCACCCTCTCCAACGGCAGCTCCACGCAAACCCTGGCGCTCGGCGCCAGCACGGATAATTTCGTCGCCGTCAGCAACGGCGCCAGCACCACCATCAGCATCAACCCCTCCAGCATCAGCCCAAGCACTGGTAACCCAAGCACCGGTAGCTTCGCCATCTCCGGCCATACCTCCGCCCTCAACAACGCCACCATCACCGGCTTCACCGCCAACGATACCATCACGCTCGAGGGTTTCTCCGCCGCCTCCGGCACGTTCGAGCCCGGCATCGGGCTGGTGCTGGGCGGCACTGAGATATTGAACATCACCAGCACGGCCGGCACCGGCTTCGTGGAACAGACGGACGGCACCAACACCACCATCACCGCCCGCATCGCCACCATCGTCACCAGCATCGCCACCGGCATCAGCCTCAGCCCGGCGGTCTATGCCACCCCGCTCACCATCGCCAGCACCGGCGCCGTCACCGGCGGCATCGAGCAGGCCGCGATTACCACCGGCCCCAACGATACGCTGTTCAACTTTGGCAGCCTCACCGGCGGCAACGGCCCCGCCAGCGGCTATGGCAATGCCGGGCAAACCGGCAAAATCCGCGCCGGTTACACTGCCGCCGCCGCTATTTCCAGCACCGGCGCCGTCAACATCACCAACACCAATATCATCACCGGCGGCACCGGCGGTGCTGGCGGCAGCACCCCCTTCAACAACGGTATCAGCGGCGGCAACGGCGGGCTCGGCGGCGACGGCATCTTTGTCTCCGCCGCCCTCACCCTCGCCAATTCCGGCACCATCACCGGCGGTGCCGGCGGCAATGGCGGCAGCACTTATGACGCCCAGGGCGGCGACGGCGGCACCGGTGCCGCCGGCATCTACGGCGGCAATGCCTCCACCATCACCAATAACGGCACCATTACCGGCGGCGGCGCCGGCAATATCGGCGGCCATCGCGCCTTTAACGGCGCCAATGGCAGCGCCGGCTCCGGCGGTGCGGGCGTCACCCTCGCCGGCGGCACGCTCATCAATGCCGGCCTCATCGCCGGCGGCAACGGCGCCGCCGCCGTGCAATTCGGCGCCCACAGCGCCACCCTCGTCATCGAATCCGGTGCCAGCTTCATCGGCGCCGTCACCGCCAATGCCGGTGCGGGAGACCTGCTGGAATTCGACAACGCCAGCAGCCTCGCCCTCGGCAGCAGCTTCACGGGCTTCGCCGCCGCTCAGGTCGTCAACGGCGCGCTGGTCACCCTCAGCGGCACACTCGCCAGTCCGTTACAAAACAACGGCACCATCGACACCACGGACGGCACCACCCTCCTCATCACCGGCGCCCTCACCGGCACCGGCACGCTCATCGATGACCCCTCCTCCATCGTGCTGGACGGCTCCGTCTCCTCCGGCCAGACCATCAGTTTTTCCGGCACCGGCGGCATCATCGAGCTGGGCGATCCCGCACAGTTCAACGGCACCATCACCGGCTTCACCGCCGGCGACACACTGCTCGCCGACAGCTTCACCGTCAGCACCAGCAGTTTCGCCAATGGCCAGTTGATACTGAACGGCACCAATGCCGAAGCAACACCGGAAACCCTCACCATCAACATCGCCGTCAGCCTCTCCCCCGGCGAGTCCTTTTCCACCGGCACATCCGGCGGCAACACCCAGATCGAGGAAGTCACCTGCTACGCCACCGGCACGCGCATCACCACCGCGCGCGGCGAGGTCGCGGTGGAGACTCTCGCCATCGGCGACCTGCTGCCAACCCTGCACGCCGGGCTGCAGCCCATCAAATGGATCGGCACGCGCAGCTACGCCGCCCCCTTCGCCAACCACGCCAAAGTGCTGCCCATCCGCATCCAGGCCGGCGCCCTGGCCGATGGCATCCCCGCCCGCGACCTCTACGTCTCCCCCGGCCATGCCATCTGCATCGATGACGCGCTGATCCACGCCGCACGGCTCATCAACGGCGTGTCCATCACCCAGGCCGAGAGCGTCGAGCTGATCACCTATTTCCACATCGAGATGGAAAACCACGAAATCATCTTCGCCGAAAACTGCCCGGCCGAGACCTTCATGGGTGAATATTTCCGCAAACAATTCCACAATGCCGGAGAATTCTCACGGCTCTATCCGGATGCGGCGGCGCCGGAGACAAGCTGCCTGCCGGTATTGCTGGGCGGCTTGCATCTGCGCGCCATTCATCGCCGCCTCGCGGCCCGCGCCGGCATCGATGCCGCCGAGGCCATCGGCACGCTACGCGGCTATCTCGATGCCGCCGGCCCGGACATATGCCATGGCTGGGCTCAGGACGAAGCCGCGCCCGAAGAGCCTGTATTGTTGGATATCTTCGTCGATGACAAACGCATCGGCCGGGTCATGGCTAATCTGTACCGCGCCGATGTGCAGGCGGCGGGTTACGGCAGCGGCCACCACGGCTTCGAATTTTGCCTCTCCGCCGGACAGAGCGAAACACTCGAAATCCGCCGTGCCGCCGACGGCGCCCGCCTGACCCGTGCGGCCGAGAACGAGGAGAATGCCCTGGCCATGTTTGGCTGACCGGCTCCTGGCGGCGGTTCACGGCTCCGGAGAGTTGGTTTAAGAGCCCCCAACCACTCCGCCCACCGAGGACCACATGATTCGCCTGGACAATATCAGCAAGCAGAACGGCAGCCGCCTGGTCTTCATCGAGGCCTCCGCCGCCTTGCAGAAGGGCGAGAAGATCGGCCTGGTCGGCCCCAACGGCGCCGGCAAGACCACGCTCTTCCGCATGATCACCGGCCAGGAGGAGCCCGATGAAGGGCTGGTGCTGGTCGATCGCGGCGTGTCCATCGGTTTCTTCAGCCAGGATGTCGGCGAGATGGAAGGCCACAGCGCCGTCGCCGAAGTGATGGCCGGCGCCGGGCCGGTGGCCGAAATCGGCGCCGAGCTGGCACAGTTAGAGGCCGCCATGGCCGACCCCGCGCAAATGGACAATCTGGACGCCATCATCGAGCGCTTCGGCGAGGTGCAATCGCGCTTCGAGGAGCTGGACGGCTACGCGCTGGACGGCAAGGCCCGCGAAGTGCTGGACGGCCTGGGCTTCAGCCAGGAGATGATGGACGGCGATGTCGGCAAACTCTCCGGCGGCTGGAAGATGCGCGTGGCCCTCGGCCGCATCCTGCTCATGCGCCCCGATGTCATGCTGCTCGACGAACCCAGCAACCATCTCGACCTCGAAAGCCTGATCTGGCTGGAAACCTTCCTCGGCGGCTATGACGGCGCCCTGCTGATGACCTCGCACGACCGCGAATTCATGAACCGCATCATCAACAAGGTCATCGAGATCGACGCCGGCAACCTCACCAGCTTCTCCGGCGATTACGAATTCTACGCCCGCCAGAGCGCTTTGAACGAGAAGCAGCAGCAGGCCCAGTTCGAGCGCCAGCAGGCCATGCTGGCCAAGGAAATCGCCTTCATCGAGCGTTTCAAGGCCCGCGCCTCACACGCCGCCCAGGTGCAGAGCCGGGTCAAAAAACTCGACAAGATCGACCGCGTCGAGCCGCCCAAACGCCGCCAGACCGTGGCGTTCGATTTCAAGCCCGCCCCACGCTCCGGCGAGGATGTGGCCAATTTCCGCGGCGTACATAAACGCTACGGAGCCAAGATCATCTACGAAGGTCTGGACCTGCTCATCCGCCGCAAGGAGCGCTGCTGCGTGCTCGGCGTCAACGGCGCCGGCAAATCCACGCTGCTGAAACTCATCGCCGGCACCGCCGAGCCGGACACCGGCACCGTCACCCTCGGCGGCAGCGTCAAGATGGGCTATTTCGCCCAGCACGCCATGGATTTGCTGGACGGCGACAGCACCGTCTTCGAAACCCTGGACGCCGCCTTCCCCCACGCCGGCCAGGGCGCCTTGCGCACGCTCGCAGGCGCCTTCGGCTTCTCCGGCGACGAAGTGGAAAAACGCTGCCGCGTGCTCTCCGGCGGCGAAAAAGCCCGGCTGGTGATGGCGCTGATGCTGTTCGACCCGCCAAACTTCCTGGTGCTGGACGAGCCCACCAACCATCTCGACCTCGCCACCAAGGAGATGCTCATCACCGCCCTCGCCCAGTACGAAGGCACCATGCTCTTCGTCTCGCATGACCGCCACTTCCTGGCCGCCCTCTCCAACCGCGTGCTGGAGCTAACCCCCGAAGGCATCCACCAATACGATGGCGGCTACACCGAATACGTCGCCCGCACCGGCCACGAGGCCCCCGGGCTGCACATCTAGCGTGGCAGCCGGCGTCGGCGGCGGCAATGCCGGTTTCGCCATCCGCTTCTTCCGCCTTATCGATCCTGGCGCGAACTGGGGCGACAAGATGAGTGCCGTTCATGAGGCCAACCACAATGGTGGTATGATCTCTGTATATTCTGATTGCAAAGCGACATTGACAAATATAGATTCCGTTCCCACTACGCAGACTTGGCACAAGGACGGACAGCAAAGAATGGATGCTTCATCAGCCGATACCAGTGAAATATCAAAGAAATATAAGTTTGTTTCTTTGGGTGAAGACTGCTTCCCCCGCACTGTGCTGACAAGATGGGGGCTGAAGCCATCCGCGGAATGCGGCGAAAAATCACACCCGTTTGATCTGGCAGTTCACACGATCACGGGAATTGCCGGGGTGCTCGAAGCAAGATTCGAGGGGTACCTCGACTCAGCCAATCTGTTCGTCAGCGAGTCGGAAGATGTGATCCGCAATCGCCATCATGATGTTTGCTATAACCACGAGTCCCCGGAGATTTATGCGGCAAACGATTATGCCGAGCTGCGCGCTCGCTACAATCGAAGGATCGGGAATTTTTATTCTGACATTGATGAGGCCGAGCGGGTTGTGTTTTTGATCCACGCCCAAAACCCAAATGCTACTCCTAATTATGCAGATGAAGATCTAAACCGCATCGCCGCTGCTGTCAGGAAAACTTGGCCGCGCAAGAATTACCACATCATAAGCGTGGTCACATGGCCCGCTGACGCTGAGATTTCGGTCACTGCCAATAAACGGAATTTTATTCGCTTTGATATTAATTATCCGTTGCCTGGATATATTTGGCATGATCAACAATGGTACGCCACGCCAGAAGGCGTTGAATTTGAGAAAATTGTAATCGACCGCATCGTGAAGCAACTCGCCGGGCAGAGCGCATTTGCTTAAAGCTCCTTTGTGAAGGGTAATTTCCACACGCGGACGATAGAGCGGGAGCCTAAGGCCTGGTGGTAATTTTTTAGGCGCCACAGCGTTAACGGCCAGCGCCTCCAGATACCATATTACCCAACCGGTGCATCTAAATGGGCGGGTTTCAGCAAACGCTCCTCCCGAAAGCCGAACAGGCAATAATGAATCACCACGTCCATGCCACTCTGTTGCACGTCTGGATTCGCTTTCGCATAATCCGGGGCATAAAATGGACCGGGCAGGTCGACCACATCACGCACTATGCTGGCCCGGGTGAAACCAGCCGGCTTTTGGCACCATATTTTCAAAAAATCGTCGGTTGGCATCAGGACGCGCAGCAAATTTATAAATCCAGAATAACTTATGAGAGGGTAGGCGTAGTCCGCCCCTACATCGGCATAATATTCATGATCCGACTGCGTAAAATATCTAAGAAGATGCCGCCCGACTCCCGTAAAGCTTGCCAGCGCCGCCGGATCATCTACATCGACAAACGGAACAAGCTTGTCTCTGGCGTGGGCTCTAACCAATTCATACGGTTTGAAATGCATATGTATGTGAATTAAATTTGACGGGAGCAAAGGCTCGCCGTTCAATGTGCTCGGGTTATGGAAGCCGTGGTCTATGTCTTTAAAATTTGCAACCGGAATGAAGGCCTTCTGAAAATCTGCCAGCCGAAAAAGATCTGAAAAGCCAGGCCGGTTGTCCAAGCAATGATCAATTCTATAAATTGATTTAGAATTTTTCAGCCCGCGAAGGTAGCCCAATATATCATGGCGAAGGCATGAAATTCCATATTCGGATGTAACAGCAAGGAACTCGTCACAGTCGAGCGGAAAGACTGCATCATATAGATCTTTATCACGAAACTCCTCTATGATAGATCCAACGATCTGCCCTTTGTTGTCGAAATCTTTTGGCGTATTACGCCTGCGATCAACATTAAGGCCTATACTCTCAAACTGTTGAAGAATTTCATTCGTAACGGCCGAAGTCGACCCGTTATCCAAAACGAAAATATTATCGATTCCGAATAAATAGGAATGGTATCTGATCCAAGGCTCCAAGAGCAGATCCTCGTTTTTTTGCATCATTATGCATGCAATACGCATCTCCAACCCTAGCTCCACTGACCGCGATAAAATTTTAACCTAAAGCTTAGACTCCCACAACATTTGGTTTCGGCATCTCAACTTTGCGCTTAATTGTCCTGCCCTACCACCAACTCCCGGTAAACCCCCACATACGCCCCCAACCCTGAAACCAGCTCCGGCTCGCCGGAAAGCCCCGCCGTCAGCTCCGCCAGCACCGCACGGTCCGCAACCAGCCGTTTCACCAGGCTGGCCAGCGCCGTGGGATTTCCTGCGGAAAAATGAAACCCATCAACCCCATCGCGCACCTTCTCCGCCATGCCGCCAATATCCGAGCAGATCACCGGCCGGCGGTTGCGCAGCGCCTCCTGGATCACCACCGGCGAATTCTCCCACCACACCGAGGGCATGATCACGGCATGCACGGACTGCATCAGCCCATCCACCCGCTGGCGGTCATACGGGCCATTGAACCGGATGTTCGCCCCAGCCTTGTCCAGGCGCTTCAAAAACCCTTCCTGGAGTTCCGGCGGCTGGCCCCGGTAATCACCAAAAATCTCGAAGCTGACATCGGTCACCTCCTCCTTCTCCAGCATCACCGCCGCGTCGAACAGCACGTCGATCCCCTTGAGCTTGGAAATCTGGCCGAAGAAGCCCAGCCTGAGCGCCCCATCCGCCGGCGGTGGCGCAATCGTCCCGCGCGCCACATGCGGCATCATATTCTCCAGCACAATCATCTTTTCGGGCGCAATGCCCCAATCGATATAGCGCGCCGCCAGAAAATGGCTGGGCGACACAAACCGGTCAACCAAATTGAAAAACCGCTGGATATAAAGCTTGCGAAGGAAAAAATCCGCCTTGCTGTATTCGGGAAAGCAGTTGCGGCAACGCGCCGGGCTGCTCTCATAGCACAGGCTGAAATGCCCCGTGGTCACCATCTGGCCGTAATGGTTACATATGCCCAGATACTCATGCAGCGTCAGCAGAATCTTCGCCTGCGGCAACACCTCACGGACATGGTGGAACGCCTCCACACCAAAATTGATGTGGTGATGAAAATGCACAATATCCGGCTGCAACTCCCGCAGCAGCTTCTTGAACTCATGCGGAAACCGCGGGTCGCGATTGGCGAACTTGAACCATTCGAACGCGCCGGTGGAATACAGATACTCGTGCCGGTCGGGGAACGGCTGCGTCAGCACCGCCCCCGGCTTATCAGCCCCGGCCTCGCGGTCACATCCCAGGTACCAGGTCTCGGCTACCTCATCATGCCCCTGCAGCCCCTTGTAAAGCTGGTAGGCGGCAATCTCGGCACCGCCATTGGAAATCTCAGGATGGGAATGCGAGGCGATCAGAATCTTAAGCGGCCGCGCCTTCACTTCCGGCGTCACGCTCAATACCATACCGTCAGCCATGTTACGCCGGCACCTTAAATTCTTGCGCCTGTTTCTGCGCGATCGTCTTGGCCCAGCGGCGTTCATGCTGCCAGGCATTATAGGCGGTGAGATTGGCGCGCCAGGTCAGCGCCCCGCTGAGCTGCGATTTGCGCTCCAGATGGTACAGCATCACATCGTGATCAACGCCGCAGCCAAACCCCAACTCCTGAATCTTCAAACATAAATCGGAATCCTCGAAATCGCCAATCGCATAAGTCTCGTCAAACCCGCCGAGCCGCACGGCAAGGTCGCGCCGCAGCATCATGCAGGCCCCGGTAATGCCGATGAAATATTCCATCCCCCCGGCGCCGGTATATTGCAGCCCCTTATCCACATGCTGGCAGAAATACAAATTGCCATATTCCTCCAGCCGTTCGAAATACATGCCACGGTGCTGCACCGCGCCATCCACGAACTGCAGCAGCGGGCCAACCGCGCCCAGGCCCGGCTCGGCTTCCAGCCGGGCGGAGAGCCGCTCCAGCCAATCCAGCGAACCGGGAAACACATCGGAGTTCAGATAGACCAGATATTCGCCATGGCAATATTCCATGCCCACATTATTGGCCGGCGCAAAGCCCAGGTTGCGCTCCAGCAGCACGGCGCGGAAGGGAATGCCGAAACGCGCGAACACCGAGGCAAAAAGCTGCTGCGCCTCGCGCTTCTTCGGCGGGTCATCCAGCACGAACACATATTCCACATCCGCATTGCTCGCACGCGCCGAGAACAGCCCCATCTGATATTCGACGAAATCCAGCCGCCCGAACAGCGGCACCAGCACGGAATATTTGGGATGCTGCGGCACCACACCGTAATCCGTCACCTGGCGGCCGACGCGCGGCGCCAGCCGCTCGGCATTCATCGCCTCCACCGCCGGGCCAAGCACACGGTCGAACGCCGGGACAAGATCGCCATAGCGCACATCCACAGCCCCCAGCAGCAGCTTAATGGCGCTGATCCCGCCGGGCGCAGGGGCGGGTATGTTGCGGTACCGTATCTCAAACCGCCTCGTTTCAACCTCAATATAAATTTTCATATCCGGCTGCACAATGTCCGGCACATAGGTAATGAAACCGCAATTCGAATCCTCAAAGCCGAATTTGCCGTAACCTTCCATCACATCCAGGCGTTCAATCCGCACGAAGCTCTGCGGCTGCAATACCGCCACCTGTTCGCCGCAGCGCACGCGCACCTCGCGGACCTCCTCCGGCTTGGCCAGCATCCAGCCCATCAACAACAGCCCGCCCGGGCCACAGGTGAAGGCATGGTCGACATACAGGAGGATCGCGGGGCTGAGCGCGTCCAGCGTGTCCTCACCGGCATAGGGGCGGCGCGCCAGTATATTGGCCATGCGGTCGCGATACGGCCCAGGCCTGGTCTGGCCAACATCGGCTTTCACCCGCGCCCCCAGCTCCGCCTCACGCAAATGCGGCAGGTTGATAACCGGCTGCATCACGGTGGTAACATCACCCAGCCGCAATGAAATACCCTTGAGGTTGCCAATGATATCATGCTTGCCGGGCACGAAGAACAGCACCCCCACCGCGCTCTCCGGCAAATCCGTGCGGCTATACAGGCAGGCCACGGTCGCGGCATAAACATCCGCCCCGTCGGAGGTAATCAGCAGCCGCTCCGGCGGCGCGGTCTCCAGCCAGCTCCGCCCCACCCAGCCGGTAAAGAACCAGCCGCCGGCGGTTTGGTGATAACCGTAATATTCGATGAGCCCGGTCTGCACCTGGTCCCGCCGGCCATGCAGGCGCACATCCATAATGTCGCGGGCCGGCCCGGATGCAACGCCCATGACGATAAAATTCAGCCGTTTAAGGAGCTCCGCGTCCCGCAGTTGGTAGGCGGTATCCACCGGGGTCAGATATTGCGTTGTCCCGGCCCGGCACAGCAGCCCCAGCGAGAGCAACCGCCCCGCCCCGTCATCCGGCGCCGGCAGAAAAATCAGAAACCCGACAGCCTCGCGCCCGACGACATCGTTTCGTTCGAATGTCAGTAACAGCGGTTCGCCCTCAATCGTGTTTCGTTCAAAACGAACCTCGACCCGGCCGAGCCTGGTTAAAAGATCATCCTGGCGCGTGGTCCAGCCAGCCATGCACCAACCCCCGGCCAGCGTATGGTAGCCGTAGAAATCGACATAACCTTCAAACGGCGGTTCCAGCGCAGCCTGCGTCAGCTCCAAAAACTCACGTTCCGGGACTTTAACAATATTGGTCTCAGCCCTGGCTTGCATCGTCGTCATCAACCACGCCCCGCATCAAAATGCCGCATCACAGCGCAGTGCTAGCGGTCGCACACTGCTGTGTCCATTCACGTTTCCTTGGTTAAAGCAGCTTCATTGATACCGCGTTACGATGACGACCGCCCCCGCCACAACCTGTCAGTGCAACGGCAAACCTCCACGCAACCAATCCCCCCGGGCAGCGGTAATCCCGGCCGCCGGTCACTCCAAAAATGGCGCGCCCCCGCACAGGTGCCGCGCCAAAGCACCACGCGCCAACACGGGTTTATTGTTGACAGTTTAACGCTTATGGACCATAAATCCGCCAATTCGAAGCGGAACAACAGCATCATTGTCAACACCATGGATAAAACCCTGACATTACCGGCCGTCCCCTCCAGCGACACCCTCGCCGAAAAAATCCTGCGCCAGATCCAGGCCGCCATCGTCAAAGGCGAGATCGCGCCCGGCAGCAAAATCTCCGAGCCCGAGCTGGCCCGCGCCTACGGCATCAGCCGCGGCCCCTTGCGCGAGGCTTTGCATCGCCTCGAAGGCCAGAAACTCCTCGTCCGCATCCCCCATATCGGCGCCCGCGTCGTCTCCCTCAGCCGTGAAGAGCTGGGCGAACTCTACCAGATCCGCGAATCCCTCGAAGGCCTGGCCTGCCGCCTGGCAGCCGAACGCATGGCGCCCGAACAGATCGAGGCGCTGCGCGAAGTCCTGCGCGAGCACGAGCGCGACGCCGGTTTCCAGGCCGGCAGCGGCTATTACCTGCAGGAGGGCGATTACGACTTCCACTACCGCATCGTCCAAGGCAGCGGGAACCGCATGCTGTTCCGCCTGCTGTGCGACGAGCTTTACCAGCTCGCCCGCATGTACCGCATCCAATACTCAGCCACGCCCAACCGCCCCGTCCAGGCCTTCGCCGAACATCACAAAATCCTGGACGCCATCGCCGATGGTGACGGCGAGCTGGCGGAGCTGCTAATGCGCCGTCACATCCGCACCTCCCGCCTCAATATCGAACAGCAAATCCCTTAAGGTGAACCAAAAATGACCACAAAATACCGCAAACCCCTCCCCGGCACCTCCCTGGAGTATTTCGACGCCCGCGCCGCGGTTGAGGATATCGCCCCCGGCGCCTATGCCGGCCTGCCCTATACCTCCCGCGTGCTGGCCGAAAACCTGGTCCGCCGCTGCGACCCCGCCACCCTCACCGCCTCGCTGAAACAGCTCATCGAGCGCAAAACCGACCTCGATTTCCCCTGGTACCCCGCCCGCGTCGTCTGCCACGACATCCTCGGCCAGACCGCGCTGGTGGATCTCGCCGGCCTGCGTGACGCCATCGCCGACATGGGCGGCGACCCGGCCAAAGTGAACCCGGTCGTCCCCGTCCAGCTCATCGTCGACCATTCCCTGGCCGTCGAGCATGCCGGCTTCGAGAAGGACGCGTTTGCCCAAAACCGCGCCATCGAAGACCGCCGCAACGAGGACCGCTTCCACTTCATCAACTGGACCAAGCAGGCTTTCGAGAACATCGAGATCGTGCCCCCCGGCAACGGCATCATGCATCAGATCAACCTCGAGCGCATGTCCCCGGTCATCTACACGCTGGACGGCGTGGCCTTCCCGGACACTTTGGTGGGCACGGACAGCCACACCCCGCATGTGGACGCGCTCGGCGTCATTGCTATAGGCGTGGGCGGGCTTGAAGCCGAGAACGTCATGCTCGGCCGCGCCTCCTGGATGCGCCTGCCGGACATCATCGGCGTGGAGCTCACCGGCCGCCGCCAGCCCGGCATCACCGCCACGGACATCGTGCTGACCCTCACCGAATTCCTGCGTAACCAGAAGGTCGTCGGCGCCTGGCTGGAATTCTACGGCGAGGGCTCATCCAGCCTGTCGCTCGGCGACCGCGCCACCATCTCCAACATGGCCCCCGAATATGGTGCCACCGCGGCGATGTTCTCCATCGACCAGCAGACCATCGATTATTTGCGCCTGACCGGCCGCGAGGACAGCCAGATCAAACTGGTGGAAAACTTCGCCCGCCTCACCGGCCTGTGGTCCGACGACCTCAAAACCGCGCAATACCCGCGTGTGCTGAAATTCGACCTCTCCACCGTGGTCCGCACCATGGCCGGCCCCTCCAACCCGCACAAACGCCTGCCCGTATCAGACCTCGCCAGCCGTGGCATTTCCGCGCCCTGGATCAAGGAAGAGGGGCTGATGCCCGATGGCGCCGTCATCATCGCCGCCATCACGAGCTGCACCAACACCTCCAACCCCCGCAACGTCATCGCCGCCGGCCTGCTGGCGCGCAACGCCAACCGTGCCGGCTTAACCCGCAAGCCCTGGGTAAAATCCTCGCTCGCCCCCGGCTCCAAAACCGTGGCGCTGTATCTGGATGAAGCCGGGCTGACCACGGAGCTGGAAAAACTCGGCTTCGGCATCGTCGGCTTCGCCTGCACCACCTGCAACGGCATGTCCGGCGCGCTGGATCCCGTCATCCAGCAGGAGATCATCGACCGCGACCTCTACGCCACCGCCGTTCTCTCCGGCAACCGCAACTTCGACGGCCGCATCCACCCCTACGCCAAGCAGGCCTTCCTCGCCTCGCCGCCACTGGTGGTCGCCTACGCCATCGCCGGCACCATCCGCTTCGACATCGAGCAGGACGTGCTGGGCCTGGACGCCTCAGGCAAGGAAATCCGCCTGAAAGACATCTGGCCCTCCGATGAAGAGATCGACGCCGTCGCCACCGCCTCCGTAAAACCCGAGCAGTTCCGCAACGTCTACACCCCGATGTTCGCCAGCAAGGGCGCCCGCCAAAAAGTCAGCCCGCTGTACGACTGGCGCGCCCAAAGCACCTACATCCGCCGCCCGCCCTATTGGGAAGGTGCTTTGGCCGGTGAGCGCACACTCACAGGCATGCTCCCCCTCGCCGTCCTCGGCGACAACATCACCACCGACCATCTCTCCCCCTCCAACGCCATCCTGGGTGACAGCGCCGCCGGCGAATACCTGCACAAAATGGGCCTGCCGGAGGAAGACTATAACTCCTACGCCACCCATCGCGGCGACCACCTCACCGCCCAGCGCGCCACGTTCGCGAACCCCCAGCTCCTGAACGAGATGGTCCGCAAACCAGACGGCAGCATCCAGAAAGGCTCGCTCGCCCGCGTGGAGCCCGAAGGCAAAACCCTGCGCATGTGGGAAGCCATCGAGACCTACATGGAACGCAAACAGCCGCTCATCATCGTGGCGGGTGCGGATTACGGCCAGGGCTCCTCGCGTGACTGGGCCGCCAAGGGCGTGCGCCTCGCCGGCGTGGAAGTCATCGTCGCCGAAGGCTTCGAGCGCATCCACCGCACCAACCTCATCGGCATGGGCGTGCTGCCGCTGGAATTCAAACCCGGCACCAACCGCCTCACTTTGGGCCTGGACGGCACCGAGAGCTACGACGTGAAAGGCGAGCGCACCCCGCGCGCGGACCTCACCCTCGTCATCCACCGCCGCAATGGCGAAACGCTGGAAGTCCCGGTCACCAGCCGTCTGGACACTGCCGAAGAGGTCTCGGTTTACGAGGCCGGTGGTGTGCTGCAGCGCTTCGCGCAGGACTTCTTGGAAGCCACCACGCAAAGCCAGGCCAGCTAAGCCTCTACCCTCCGTCATCCCCGCGAAAGCGGGGATCTCTCGCTCCCAAGGCCATGGGAATCACAGATCCCCGCTTTCGCGGGGATGACGGTATAAAATCGCCGAAACCGTTTCTTATACGAGGTAACTATGGCTCACGCCCCGCAAATCAAAGTAACCGCGACATACATGCGCGGCGGCACCAGCAAAGGTGTCTTCTTCTCCCTCACGGACCTCCCAGCATCCGCCCAGGTCCCAGGCCCGGCCCGTGACGCGCTCCTCCAGCGCGTCATCGGCTCCCCGGACCCCTACGGCAAACAAATAGACGGCATGGGTGCCGCCACCTCCAGCACCAGCAAAACCGTCATCCTGAGCAAAAGCACCAAACCCGACCACGACGTCGACTACCTCTTCGGCCAGGTCGCCATCGACACCGCCTTCGTCGACTGGTCCGGCAATTGCGGCAATCTCTCCGCCGCCGTCGGCCCCTTCGCCATCCGCAACGGCCTGGTTAACCCCGCCCGCATCCCCGCAAACGGCACCGCCATCATCCGCATCTGGCAGGCCAACATCAGCAAAACCATCATCGCCCATGTCCCCATCACCAATGGCGAAGTGCAGGAAACCGGCGATTTCGAGCTGGACGGCGTCACCTTCCCCGCCGCCGAAATCGTGCTGGAATTCCTGAACCCGGCCGAGGAAGGCGATGGCGGCGCCCTCTTCCCCACCGGCAACCTCATCGACGACCTCGAGATCCCCGGCATCGGCACCTTCCGCGCCACCATGATCAACGCCGGCATCCCCACCATCTTCCTGGAAGCAGCAGCGCTCGGCTACACCGGCACGGAATTGCAGGACGCCGTGAACAACGACACCGCCGCGCTGAAAAAGCTGGAGACCATCCGTGCCTACGGCGCCCTGAAAATGGGCCTCATCACCAACCTCGATGAAGCCAAAACCCGCCAGCACACCCCCAAAATCGCCTGGGTCGCTGCCCCCGTCGCCTACACCTCCTCCAGCGGCAAGAAGATCGGCACAGGTGACATCGACGTCCTGGTCCGCGCCATGTCCATGGGCAAGCTCCACCACGCCATGATGGGCACAGCCTCCGTCGCCATCGCCACCGCCGCCGCCATCACCGGCACGCTGGTGAACCTCGCCGCAGGCGGCACCGCGCGCGAAGCCGTCAACTTCGGCCACCCCTCCGGCACCCTGCGCGTCGGCTCCAAGGCACAATTGGTGGGCAGTGATTGGGAGGTCAGCAAAGCCATCATGAGCCGCAGCGCCCGCGTGCTGATGACCGGCCAGGTGCACGTCCCCTTCGAAGGCTGAACAACGGGAGCCGGCCTGCAGGCCGGCTCCACCCTTGCACAATCCAATTCCGGCAACACCTATTCCTCTGACTTTGCAAGGAATAGATACGGATGCTCAACCCAACGCCGAATGTGACCGGAGAATTCGCGCACGCCGCACCCCTGATCATCCCCTGGGTGCTGCGCCTCTTCGGCGCCATCATGATCATCGTCATCGGCATCTGGATCTCCGGCAAAGGCGAATATCTCACCGCCAGAGCCCTCGGCCGCACAAGGCATTTCGACCAGATGCTGCGCGATTTCCTGGCCAACATCGTACGCTATTTCATCCTCACCATCACCGGCCTCACCGTGCTCTCGCAATTCGGTGTGCAGACCACCAGCCTGGTCGCCGTCATCGGTGCCGCCAGCCTCGCCATCGGCCTCGCACTTCAGGGCACGTTATCAAACCTCGCGGCTGGTGTTATGCTTTTAATCTTTCGTCCATTCAAAATCGGCCATCACATCAACGTCGGCGGCAATGCCGGCACGGTGAAGGAGTTGACGTTATTCTGGACCGAGGTGATCACCGATGACAACATCCAGATCATCATCCCCAACAGCAGCGTCTGGGGCCAGGCACTGAAAAATCTCACCACCTATGGCGGGCCGGTGGGCACAGTGGAAATCCGCTTTCCCTTAACCGAAACAGCGCCACTCAGCGACACTCGCGACAAAATCCGCAAGCTCGTGGACGCGAATGCGAATATCGCCAAAACCCCGCCGCCCACAGTGCTGTTCGACCGCTCAGCCGCCGATAACACCCTCCTGCTGGTGGTGAAATTTCTCCCCAGCGCGGGCAATGCCGACACCATCAAAAGCGAGGTGATCGAGCAGGCGCAAGCAGCACTGGCAACCCCCGCCGCGCTCTAGAGCATGATCGCTTCAAGTGCGATCATGCTCTAGCTATTTTTGAGAGGGCGATTCACGGTTTCGGCCGCTCAAGATGAGCGGACCTCAACCGATCGCGCTCTGGTGGCAAGTTTCGATTTTTACTGAATGCGAACAGGCGGACGTTTACACAGCACCGCGCTGCGTCTAACCTCACCGCAATGTTCATCGCCTGCACCAAGCCGATTACCCGCAAAACGACCTGCTTCGGCGGGGCGTTGGCGGGTGCGCGCACGGTCTGAACCGCAAGCCACCTGAACAATGCCCCGCCGATGCGCGGGGCCGCCTTTGCAAACCGGCCGATCCCGCGCCTCCGCACAATAGGAGACACATGATATGAGCCCAAAATTTTCCCCATCCCAACCTCTTCACCTCGGCATCGTCGGCGCGACCGGACTGGTCGGTGAAATGATGCGCCTGTTGCTGGCCGAGAGGCGTTTCCCTCTGGCAAGCCTGCGCCTGTTCGCCTCACCGCGCTCAGCCGGAACACGCCTGCCCTGGGGCGGCACCACCCTCCTCGTCGAGGATGCCGAGACCGCTGACTACACGGGTCTCGATATCGTCTTCTTCTCCGCCGGCGGTACTGCCTCTCTGCGGCTGGCACCCAAAGCCGCCGCGTCCGGCGCCATCGTCATCGATAATTCCTCGGCCTGGCGCGACGATCCGGACGTGCCGCTCGTCGTCTCCGAGGTCAACCCGCATGCGCTGCGGTTGATCCCTAAGGGTATCGTCGCCAATCCCAATTGTACCACCATGGCGGCCATGCCGGTTCTAAAGCCGCTCCACGCCGCCGCCGGTCTCAAGAGGCTCGTCGTCAGCACCTACCAGGCCGTCTCCGGCGCAGGCATCGCCGGCATAAGCGAGCTGGAAGCCCAGATCGGCGCAGCCGGCAACCGCAGCGCAATGCTGGCCAGGGATGGCAGCGCAATAAAGTTTCCGGCACCGCAGAAATGGGCCGTCCCCGTCGCGTTCAATGTCGTGCCGTTCAACTACCACCTCGTCGAGGACGGCTATACGGAGGAAGAAATCAAGCTCCGCGACGAGACCCGCAAAATCCTCGACATTCCAGACCTGCCGGTATCAGGCACCTGCGTGCGCGTGCCGGTGTACACAGGCCACTCATTGTCGATCAACGCTGAATTCGAACGGCCGCTCTCCGCTTCGGCTGCCACGCAAATCCTCGCCCAGGCACCAGGCGTCGTGCTGGCTGACGTGCCAAACCCATTGGCGGCATCAGGGCAAGATCCCGTATTCGTTGGGCGCATCCGCCCCGACCCAACGGTCGAGCACGGCCTGGCGCTGTTCGTCACCGGTGACAATCTCCGCAAGGGCGCAGCACTCAACGCCGTGCAGATCGCCGAGGCCCTTCACGCTCTGGGAGATTGATCCGCCGCGCGACGGTGCCGGCCATGCCGGCACCGTTATCGCTGATGCTGAGCGAGACATGACGCTACGAGCGCAAGCGCGGCAATATGGCGCCCGTACGTGCCTGATACTGCCGGTACGCCTCGCCCCGGCTCTCCAGCATGGCGGCCTCAAGCGGCGGCACGCCGGAGGCATAGCGCAAGCTGAGATACATCAACCCCGGCGCCGCCAGGCTCAGCAGGCTCCAGGCATTATGCGTGGTCAGCCCCAATAGCGGGAAGGCACCCCAGAAGAGGAATTCAAACAAATAATTGGGATGGCGCGAGCACGCCCAGAGCCCGGTATCGCAGATCTTGCCTTTGTTGTCCGGCATGCTTCGGAATTGCCGCATCTGCCGGTCGGCCAGCGCCTCACCGGCGATGCAGCCCAGCGCCAAAGCAATACCCAGCCCGTCCCACAGCCTGAAGTGCGGCGCCGGCTGGCATGCGGCGAAAAGGGCGGCGGTGGCCAGCACGGCACTGAACGGACCCTGGATGGCAGTGAACCCGAGCAGATAGAGCTGAAACCCCGCCCCCTTTTCGGCCCGCATGCGGGCATAGCGCACATCCTCCGGCCTGCCCGGTACGCGCCGCGCGATATGCGTGCCCAGACGAACGGACCAGACCAATAGCAGGCCCACCACCACCCAAAGCCGCCACGGCACGCCCGGCCCCGCCAGCACCGCCAAAACGCAAAACAGCCCGGTGCCGAAGCTCCAGAACACATCCACCCATCCGGCATTGCCGCGCAGCTTCTGGAACACCCAGGCCGCAAGCATGACCATGCTGACGCAGAACCCAACGGCAATGACGCTCAGGAACATGGTACCAGAAGGTAATGACTCACCCCCCAGTTGCTGCCCCCGGCATGGCCGAACAGCCCGGCGGTGGCCAGGAAAAACAGCCGCCAGCGCCGCTGCCAGAGTTTTGCCTCCACCCCATAGGTCTCTTCCAGAATGGGGCGGATGGCCTCCTGATTTGCATCGTAATTGGCCAGCCAGGCCAGTGCCGTGCGCTCATAATGCGCCCCGCTCCAGCGCCAGTCCTGCTCCAGGCGGAACAGATCGCCGAATTCCCGGATCAACCCATGGCTCGGCATAATGCCACCCGTGAAAAAATATTGCGCGATCCAATCGGCCTCATCCTCCACCTCGAACCGGTAGGGCTGGCTGGCATGGCTGAACACATGCAGAAACAGTTTTCCCTCAGGTGCCAGCCAAAGCCGCAGCCGCGTCAGCAGCCCGCGCCAATTGGCCATATGCTCGAACATTTCCACCGATACGATGCGGTCGAATGTTTCGTCGATGCTGAAAACATTCATATCGGCGGTGATAACGCGAATGTTGCGCAGACCAAGGCGGCGAGCCTGCGCCTCGATGAACAGGCGCTGCGGCGCTGAATTGGAAACAGCGGTTATGCGCGCCGTAGGAAAGCGTTCCGCCATGAACAAAGTAAGCGAGCCCCAGCCGCAGCCCAGCTCCAATATGCGCTGGCCGTCGCGCAACGCCGCATGCGCCACGGTTTCCACCAAAGCGCGGCGCTCGGCGCTGGCAAGATTATCGGTGCCCTCGAACAGGCAACAGGAATATTTGCGGTGCGGCCCCAGGCTATAGGCAAAAAACTCAGGCGTCAGCTCGTAATGCTGCAGGTTGGCGGCCTGCGTATGCTCGGCAATGGGCAGCACTTCCATCTCACGCGCGAATGCCTGGTTGCGCAGTGGTGCTGCGGCCAGTTGGGACTGGGTGCGCCCGACCAGGCGCGAAATGCCAAAACGCAACAGCGTGTCCGGCAGCCTGGTGCGCTCGGCGGCGCGCGATATCTGGGCGGCGAAGCTCATGCGGCACTCCTCTGTTTTGCTGTGGTAACGGCGCGGATGAAAACAAGGCAATCGGGCAGCACAGGTGCGAGGAAGCCCAGCAGTTGCGAGGTGCTGCCGATGATGAGCGTGTGGTTGAGATGCGGGTAGTAGCGCTCCTGCACCGCATCACCGGCGGCACGCAGTTTTGCCGCCAGGCGCCGGCTGTTGCCGGGGTCCACCGTGGTGTCGCGCAAGCCGGCCGCGAGATACGCCGGCGGCGCGCCGGAGGCGACAAAATTGATCGGCTGGGTGGCGGCCAAATTTTGCCGCGCACCAAAAATGGTTTCCAGCACCGGGTCGTGCAAAGGCAGAAAATCATACGGGCCGGCGAGGCCGATGAAGCCGGAAATATCACGGCCCGGATTCAGCCCCACGGCACCGAGATATTCCGGGTCCAGCGCCAGCATGGCAACATTATAGGCCCCGGCGGAATGCCCCATCAGCACCAGCCGGTGCGGGTCGCCGCCAAAACTTTGCGCATGCGCGTGGGCCCAGGCCACGGCGGCAGCGCTGTCCTGCAAAAACACCGGGAAGCGGACTTGCGGGTACACGCGGTAGTCGGGGATAATCGTCACCACGCCACGCGCCGCCAGTGCCGCGCCGAGGAAGCGGTACATGGCCTTATCCCCTTCCTGCCAGCTACCGCCATAAAAAAACACCACCACCGGCGCGTTCACCGCACCATCCGGCGTGTAAACATCCAGCATGCCGCGCGGCCCCGGCATATAGGCAATGTTCCGCGTGACGTGAAAATTTCCACCTGCAGCGGCATTGAGCAATGTTACCGGTGAGCAGTAGGCGAGGCTGAGCAGAAGCACAGGCGCCAGCAGGCGGCGCATCTAATACAGCCCCAGACGGCGCTGCCAGCGGCCAAGCCAGCCGTCCAGCCGCATCGGCCCTTCGAGGGCAGCGAGGCAGAGGCAGCCCTCGGCATCGGCCCAGGGCTGGTGCAGCAGGGTGTCATCGGCATCGGCCATATCGCCGGGGCCATAGGTGCCGGTGCAATCGCTATAGCCGCCGCGCAATATCTGCGTCAGCTCATGCGCCGCATGGGTGTGCGGAAACACGGCGCGGTTGGCGGCCACGCGCAGCAGCATGACATTGGCCTCCGGCGCCCAGGGCAGGCGCACCTGGCTGTAGCGTATGCCGCGCCCCAACCACCACCACCGCCCGATCTCACACCCCGCCAGCACGGCGGGCATATCTGAATTTGCCGGCGGCACCGGCGGCCGCACCGCAACAGCAGGGCCATCGAGACGGGCCAGCACATCGGCAAAGGCAGTGGGCGCCAGCGCCGCCGGGGGCTGCTCGTCCAGCAGCGCGCCGCCCGTGGCCTCAAATTCTCCCAGCCGGGCGCGGCATTGCGCGCAGACGTGCAAATGCGCCTCCGTAACGAGCGTAAGCCCGGCATTGAGCGCGCCCGCCGCAAAGCGCAGCAGCGTGTCATCGGTGGGATGGTGTTGGATACTCATGGTTCAGCCCCCAGCGCATCACGCAGCCGGGCCAGAGCCAGGCGGATGCGGGATTTGACGGTGCCGAGCGGCAAATGCAGCGCCGTGGCAATGGCGGCATGCGGCGTATCGGCGAAAAACGAAAGCTCGATAACGCGGCGCTGCTCGGTGGAAAGTGCGGCCAACGCGCCGCGCATCATTTCGGCACGCTCGCCCGACATATAAATAGCCTCCGCCGAAGCAGCGGGATCGGCCTCCGGCAACGCCTCCACCTCGGCCTGGATGCGGCGGCGGGCGTGGTCGGTGCGCAAATTACGCGTGATGGTGAACACCCATGTAGCCGCCCCGGCGCAAGCAGGATCAAACCGCGCCGCCTTACGCCAGAGCAGGATCATCGTCTCCTGCGCCAGCTCCTCGGCGGCGGCATCGCTTAAGCCCGCGCGCAGATGAAAGCTTTTTAGCCTTGGCGCGAAATGCTTGAACAACAACGCAAACGCCTGCCGGTCCTGGTTTAAAGCCACCAGTCCGATCAGCCGCGCCTGCGCCGCCGCATCCAACGGCGCCGTGCTCTCCACCGGGGTCAATAATGCCCCCGGCAGGGCCACAGTACGGTCCCGGCCAGCCCCAAATTTTGCATCATGCGTGCTCACCTGGGCTTATACGCAAAGCCGCGCGGTTTGGATCACACCAGTGATCCAGCGGGCTGCCGCCAACGTATAAGCTCCAGAAGCCGCAAGGAGCGCCCATGCCAGAAACCCAAAAAATCGCAGTGGTCGGCGCCGGTATTTCCGGCCTGGCGGCAGCCTGGCTGCTGGCGCGGCGGCACGATGTAACCTTGTTCGAGGCGGAAAACCGGCTCGGCGGGCATAGCCACACGGTGCGGATGAGCGGGATTCCCATCGATACCGGCTTCATCGTTTACAACGAGCCGGCATATCCCAACCTCGCGGCACTGTTCCGGCATCTGAATGTGGCAACGCAAGCCTCCGACATGTCGTTCTCCGTCTCCCTCGAGGCCGGACGGCTGGAATATTCAGGACGTAGTATCGCCGGGCTGTTCGCGCAACCAGGCAATGTTTTTAAACCACGTTTCTGGGCCATGCTGCGCGGAATCTTGCGCTTCTACCGCGAGGCACCGCAGGCCTTGCATCAGCTCGGCGAGATGCGGCTGGACGAATACCTGCGTTCATCCGGCTTCAGCCCGGCATTTTGTCAGGATCATCTCTACCCGATGATCGCCGCCGTCTGGTCCACCCCGGCGGGACAGGCGGGCGCGCTACCGGCCGCCGCTTTCATCCGCTTTTGCCAAAACCATGGGCTTTTAAAACTTAGCCACCGCCCGGTCTGGCGCACGGTAACCGGCGGTTCCGGCGAATATGTGGCCAGGCTGCGGGATGATTTCCAGGGCCGGATTGTCACCGCCCGCCCCGTGACCAGCGTGCGCGCGCAGCACGGCGGCGTGGACATACGCGACGCCGGCGGGGGCACAGAACATTTCGACACCGTGGTATTGGCGCTGCATGCCGACCAGGCCCTGAACCTGCTGGAAGATGCCACACCGCAGGAGCGCAGCATCCTCGGCAATTTTCGCTACACCAGCAACGAAGCCGTGCTGCACCAGGATGCACGGCTGATGCCGCGCCGTAGCACGGCCTGGGCCGCCTGGAATTATACCGGCGGGCGCGGGCGCGATGCGCCGGTATCCGTCACCTATTGGATGAACATGCTGCACGATCTGCCGGGCTCGCAACAATATTTCCTGTCGCTCAACCCGCACATCTTCCCTGAGCATGTCCTGCACCAGCAGGTCTACACACACCCGGTCTTCGATGTTGCAGCCCTGCGCGCGCAAAAACAACTCTGGCATTTGCAGGGGGTCAAAAACCGCTGGTTCTGCGGCGCCTATTTCGGTGCCGGGTTTCATGAGGATGGTCTGCAAGCCGGCCTCGCCGTGGCCGAGGCTCTGGGCGGCGTGCGCCGGCCCTGGCAGGTGGCGGCCGAATCCGGGCGCATCAACATCACAGCCCCGGTTCTGGAGGCAGCATGAGCACGCTCTATCACGGCATCGTCACACATAGCCGCGTGGCGCCCAAACAGCATAATCTGAAATACCGTATTTTTTCACTGCTGCTGGATCTCGCCACGCTGGATGAAGAGACAGCGCAAATGCGCCTGTTCTCACACAACCGCTTCAACCTGTTCTCCTTCCACGACCGCGATTACGGCGACGGGAGCGGAAATCCTCTGGCCTGGGCACAGGCACAAATGAAAATCGCCGGGCTGGATACAGCAGGCAGCCGCATCACATTGCTCACCATGCCGCGCCTGCTCGGCTACGCGTTCAACCCTATATCGGTCTATTTCTGCCATGCCGCCGGCGGCGCATTGGCAGCCATTCTCTACGAGGTCAACAACACCTTCGGCCAGCGCCATAGTTATTTCTGCCCCGTCGAGCCCGGCCGTATCGTCCGGCAAAGCTGCGCTAAAAACCTCTACGTCTCCCCCTTCATGGACATGAATCTGCGCTATGATTTTGTCGTGCAGCCTCCAGCTAAAACCTTGCGCCTCCGCATCACCGTAAGCGATGCGCAACAAGTGCTATTAACGGCAGCCCTCACCGGCCGCAGCACCCCCCTGGATGATTCAGCATTGTTGCGCGCTGCCATCACCTACCCGCTGCTCACGCTAAAAGTGGTATCGGGCATCCATTGGGAAGCGTTACGCCTATGGCTGAAAGGCATGCGCCTAAAGCCACGCCCCGCCGCCCCCGCCGAAGCGGTAAGCTTTACGCCCAGGAGATCAACATGAGCGAAACCCAAAAGACCATGGCACCGGCGCTTACAAAAATGCCAAGGCCTGTCCTGGAACTCATCCAACGCCTGCTGCGTAAACTCGAGCACGGCAGGCTCGTCATCACCCTGCCCGATGGCACCATACTCGCGCATCGCGGCCCCCTTCCGGGCGCGGAAGCCAGAATGGAATTACGCAACTGGCGCCCTTTGCGCGCCTATCTGCTGGGCGGCGATACCGCGCTGGCGGAAAGCTATATCGCCGGCGACTGGCACACCCCCGACCTCGCCGCGTTTCTACACTGGGGCGCGGAAAACATGGGCGCGCTGGATGCCACCACCACCGGCACCTGGGGCGCAAAACTGCTCGCCCGGCTCCAGCACTGGCATAACCGCAACTCCCGCACCGGCAGCCGCCGCAACATCATGGCGCATTACGACCTTGGCAATGAGTTTTACGCAGGCTGGCTCGATGCCGGCATGAGCTACTCCTCCGCCATCTACGCCACACCGGATGAAGATCTGGCCCTGGCACAAACCCGCAAACTGGCGCGCATCGCCGAATTATTACAGGCCGCACCGGCGCAAAAAATCCTGGAAATCGGCTGCGGCTGGGGCGGCCTGGCGGAGCTGCTGGCACAGGGTGGCGCGCATGTCACCGGCCTCACCCTCTCCCCCGCCCAGGCCGAATATTCACGCGCCCGCCTGAGCGAATCCGGTCTCGCCGCGGATATCGCCTTACGCGACTACCGCGACGAGACCGGCCTCTATGACCGCATCGTCTCCATCGAAATGCTGGAAGCCGTCGGGCAAGCCTACTGGCCGGCGTATTTTGCCTGCCTGCGCGCGCGGCTGAAACAAGGTGGGCGCGCCGTGCTACAGGTCATCACCATCGCCGAAGAGCGTTTCAGCGCCTACCGCAGCCATCCGGATTTCATCCAGCGCCATATTTTTCCAGGCGGCATGCTGCCCACGAAAACCGCCATCGCCGCCCAGGCCGCCGCCGCCGGGCTGGTGCTGAAACATACGGAATTCTTCGGCCCCAGCTACGAACTCACCCTCATCGAATGGCGCCGCCGCTTCCTGCAATCCAGCACCGCCGCCCAGAGCAAAAACCCCTCCTTCCGCCGGTTGTGGGACTATTACCTCGCCTATTGCATCGCCGGTTTCGCAACCGGCATGACCGATGTCGGCTTCTACGTGCTGGAGCCCGCATCATGAAAACCTATGTCATCGCCTACATCGCCTCAGGCTTAAGCTTCCTGGCCGCCGATGCGGTGTGGCTGAGCCTGATGACCTCCCGGCTATACCGCCCGGCGCTGCGCAACATCATGGCGGCGCATGTCCAACCGGCACCCGCCATCGCATTCTACGCGCTGTATATACTCGGGCTGGTCATCTTTGCCGTGGCACCGGGGCTTAACGCCGGGCGCTGGAGCACCGCCCTCTGGCGCGGCGCCCTGTTCGGCCTGTTCACCTATATGACCTACGACCTCACCAACCAGGCAACACTGCTCGGCTGGCCGCTAAAGGTAACCCTGGCGGATATGGGCTGGGGCACAATGGCCAGCGCCTTCGCCGCGGCCATTGGCTGCGCCGTGGCCCTACGTTGGACCTGATGCATCACCAGGACCGGCTAACGCAAGCCTGCAACAAAATCGCCCTGCTGCTGGCAAGCAACACACCATTCTACCCGCTCTACCTCTGGTTCATCCTCGGCCGAGACGCCGGCCCCTGGCTCCCGCTCACAGCGCTATCCCTACCCTTTTTCGCAGCCACCCCATTCATCGCGCGCCACAACAGCCTGGCCGGCCGGGCGTGGCTATGCGCCTGCGCCAGCCTCAACACCGCCTGGGTAACATGGCTACTGGGCCCGCAAGCAGGCGTGGCGCTGTTCTTCCTCCCCTGCCTGGTCCTTGCCGTACTGGCCTTCCGCGCCACCGAATCACCGCCCCGCGCGCTGCTCACCGCATTACCCTTCGCTCTATATCTGAGCCTTCTCTGGCTGCCGCACGCGCCAACAGCCTTCACACCAGCCGAATTCGCCAGCCTGTGCAAACTCAATGCCGTTTCCGTAGCATTGTTAAGCGTGGTGTTGCCCTATCTGCTGTCCCTTCGTTGAGCGGTTGGTGCAGCCGGTTTGTCAGTTGGCAGGAAGTGTCAGCACCGATAGGCGCATGTGGAATCTGGCGTGCCACAGCCATGTGGTGGCACTGGCCGGACCGAGGGTGAAAGCAACGGGACGGGGTAAACTGGCAGGGGATTGGGCGAGCGCAATGAAGCCTGAAGAGCTATTTACCAGCGGAGCTATGACAAAGCCGGTTACGCCCATGCCAGCGACATAACGGTAGCGCAGCCTGGTACCGTCGGAAAATTGATACGTAATGTACAATGGCGGCAGTTTGAAAAACAGCGCCAATAGTTTACCCGCCGGGGTCGCCTGCACATCGACATTGGCCCAGAGGACCGTACCGGGCGCGTGTGGAAGGCTTATCGCGGTGCCAAGGGCAAACCGGCCCATGCTGAAGGGTTGCAGGGCGAACGTGCCGGGTACGGCACAGCGTCGCAATATGGCGGCATCGCTATCGTATCCCGCCAGGTGAACGTAACCTGTCAGGCGGTAGCGGCTCAGTAATATCGGCCAACTGGCGCCGTCCTCCAGTGCCGGGAGCCGCCCATCGATGGGCTGCATGGCAAAAATAATATTCACCGGTGCGGCGGCGCCAACGAGATGCGCCGCATCCAGCCGCTCTAACGCCGGGGTGTAAGCAGAATAACTCTGTAGCACCGGGCGTGGATCCCACACCAACCCGGCCGCAACGAGATCTGTCGGCGCATTCGGATACATATCGGTGGGGCCGGCAAGTGCCGGCAGCGGTGATTGGGTACGGATGGATAACAGGCTGCTTGCATAAGCGTTGGCTGGGTAATTTGTCCCGTCCAGCCGCATCGCCAGGCCACGCGCCGCCGTCATATAAGGTTCGGCCAGGCTGGCGGCTTTTGCCGCCGTTGTGGTGCCGGTCAACGGCACATTCGCAAGGCCCGCATAGGACAGATCAATGAGCAGCCAGCAGGCCAGAGCGGCCTCAAGGCCAAGCCGCGGCGCGCTCCCCCCACGGCCCAGGAGTAAACCCGCCCAACCTGCCCCGGCCGCCATGCCGGCCGCGGCCAATGCATGCTGGTCTTGCCGCACAAACCCCTCTTTAAAAGAGAGAAACAGCAGAATTGTGAGCCCCGCCAGCAGCCACTTACCGGCATACCCTGTGGCAACCAAATAACGGATATGCAGTTGGCCCAAAAACAGGCAGAATGTAACAAAAAGGAGGATCTGCCAAAGCGGGCCGGCGCCGGACACGGCGTCCGAATAGCCGCTGATGATCGGCAGTTGGGCGATGAAATAGCCCGGCAGGGCAGCCAGAGGCTGCTGCGCAAGGCACCAGAAAGCCGGCAAGGCAGCCGCAAAAAGAAACAGCCCACCCGCGGCCAGGCCTGGGCTGCGGCGAACCAGCAAGATAATGACAATGCCCATTGTCAATACACTGGCGACGGCAAAAGTACCTTTGATGAGAGGCAGCAGAGCCAATGCGAGCACCACGACCAGTAAAGCGGGCCCGGTAAAGCGGCTCAGCGGGATGTTAGCCGGATGGCCGGCGGGCAAAGCAATGCGATAGGCCAGCAACAGGGTTAGCATAGGCAGGCACAGGAACTGCGCATCCTTGACCTCGAACGGCAGAAACAATGCAAAACCAGCCGCAGCCACGCGCGCTTTGCCGCGCCCCAAACAGCACAGCCCAGCCACAAATGCCGTGGCCAACAGCATGCCGCCTCCCAGCATGACCGCATCCGTTGCCGGGTGATACTGGGTGGAGTAAAGTGCTGCATAGGGGCCGAAGGTAAATAAGATATCCCGGCCGATCACGAGGTGCGTCGCCACCGCGACATTTATGCCTAACTCCCAACTTTCGAGCGTAATCGCCGGAAAACACGGGGCCAGGACGACGAAGCTGACGACGCTTCCACAACAGATTAAAAACGCGAAAATGGCACTCAGGATCAGATTCGATGGGTCCCGCGCAGGCGTTGGCGTCATCGATTAATATTATTCTGCCAGACCAAATATGTAAACTTATGCGAATACGTGCGGGGGGGATCGCCGATTTGCCGGCGGGAAGCAGTGATCGCGGCAACCGGCGGTGCAGGATAAGAAAGTCACGGACCGTGACGATCTTCGTGCCCTCGTATAGCCGCAGGGCTAGCAGGTCGCGTTTATCGCCGGTGATAAGAAAATCTGCTGAGCCTGCGGCTGCGATCGCCAGCAGGTAATCGTCGTGCGGGTCGGGTGAAACCGTGACAATCGGGAGGTTCTTGACGGTAACCGCAACGTCCCGGAGTTCGTTGATGAGGCACCCAGCCAGCGCTGGCGCCAGCCGCTCGCGAATCTTTGGGTATCACGTCACACGCATCAGTTCGTCGAGCTGGCCGGGGGAGGTTAGAAGATCGAACCGCCCTTCGCGCCAGAGGACCATGAGATGAGCTGGGAGCGATGTTTCAGAAAGCAACGCCCTGATGAGGACGTTCGTATCGATGACAAGCCGTACTGGTCAGCCGGCGTTTGGGGTGGTTGCTGCGCGTGTGGCTGTGACCGCTTCCTGGATCAGCGAGTCCAGTGCATCTGGTGCCGAGTCGGAGAATTTACTGCGGGCCTCGGCCATGGTCTGGTCCAGGACGCGCCATTTAACAGCATCCTCGATGAATTTCGATAGATCGCCCTTCTTCATCCCGCGCTGTGCGAGAAAGCTCCGAACCGAGATGTCGGTGTCTTTGGACACGGATACGGTCCAGCGTGTGGTTGTATCGTTTGGCATGTTGGCCCTCAATAAGCATCTATGTGGATAGGCGCATAACATGCTATCTGCATTTGGGCAATTTTGCCCTCGCCATCCGCGCTAACGTCACGGTTGGCCACTGCAGTCCAACGATCGCTGGGGGCCGAGACATTTTGACGCCATTTGCGAAACCTCCTCAGACAGGCAACTTTGAGAAAAAATGGTGCGCCCCCTATCATGCAGATAAGGGAAAGGCGTCGACCCGAGCTGCACCAAAATCACGGCTTAAGGCTTTATAAATAAATAATTTTATTGCCCACCGGATAGGTCGGGCCGCCGGGCATGCAATTTGATATGACATCCCATTCGTAGTTCGTGGCACAGCTCGGCCAGATGCCGCCTGATAGGACACATTCTCAGGGACTTTTAGGACCGTTGGCTGAGAAGCGTTCAGGCCGCATAGCGCCCTATAGTGACGGCACAACGCCAATACGTCCGGGGGAAAATCAGGGGGCGACGAAAGCGAAGCCAGCCTACGGTCGTCCCATGAAACCGCCTTGCGGGCATGACCGGCTTGGGCCGATGTAAGGTATTCAGGGCGAGATATGCCGATGCTGAAAGCGGCCACGCCATTGCGGGATTTCTGGCGCGAGCGTCAGTTTCGCGGCGGTTCCGCCTATCATCAGATTTCAACCAATGACCCGGGTTGGCCCAATCCAGCCAGATCTGGGCTGGAGGTGCATCTCGAATTTCCGCCTCACTCTCCAATCAGGTAGAAACCGAGCCGTCCATGGTGTCTGCGCGCGGGATTGTTTTTGAATCAGGTGCTTTGCAAAAGTGCCACTTGTTCCGCTATCCTCCCAGCAATGCCTGGCTGGCTTTCAGCCGATTGGTAACTGTGAGTACGTCGGCAACGCCCGATAAGGAGCTAATATGAGCGATACCTCCCACGAGTTTGAAGCGCACGACTTCTTCCGCAGTGATCGGTTCGTCAACGACCCGTACCCCTATTTTGATTACCTGAGAGAGCAGTCTCCGGTACTGCGTGAGCCGCATCACGGCATCGTCATGGTGACGGGCTACGCCGAAGCCCTCGAGATCTACAATGATCCCGTCCGGTTTTCCTCCTGCATGTCCACCACTGGACCGTTTGCCGGCTGCCCCATTCCCCTGGAGGAGCATAAGAACGAGGATATTTCCGAGTTGATTGAAGCCTGGCGCGACAAAACGCCATTCCACGATCAGCTCCCGACCATGGACCCGCCGAACCACACCGCCCACCGGTCGTTGCTGATGTCGCTGATCACACCACGCCGCCTCAAGGAAAATGAGGACTTCATGTGGAAGCTGGCCGATGAGCAGATCGATACCTTCATTTCCCGTGGCGCGTGCGAGTTCATGGACGCCTTCGCCCAGCCCTTCGCCGTACTCGTCGTCTCCGACCTGCTGGGCGTGCCGCCCGAGGATCGGACGGAGTTCCGCAAGCACCTCATACGGGTGGAGCGGGAGAGTGGCGGCGCCGTGGTCGGCGGCACGGACGGTGAAGTGACGCACGGCCCGCTGATCTTTCTATACGAAAAATTCTCGGCCTATATCGAGGACCGCAGGCGCAATCCCAGGGCGGATGTCCTCACCGGACTCGCGCAAGCCACATTCCCCGACGGCTCGGTGCCGGAGCCGATCGACGTCGCCCGGATCGCCGCCAACATGTTCGCCGCCGGGCAGGAAACCACGGTGCGGCTGCTCAGCTACGCCTTCCAGCTCATCGGCGAGCGCCCCGAAATCCAGCAACGCCTGCGCGCGGATCGCAGCCTCATCCCCAATTTCGTCGAGGAATGTCTGCGGACGGAGGGCCCGGTCAAGGGCGACTTCCGATTGGCGAAAATGCCGACGAGCATCGGTGGAGTCGAAATTCCGGCCGGCACCTTCCTGTTTATCGCCAACGGTGCCGCCAACCGCGATTCCCGCAGGTTCGAAAACCCCGCGGAGTTCCAGTTGGACCGGAAGAACGCCCGGCTGCATGTGGGATTCGGCGCCGGCCGCCATGCCTGTCCCGGCGCGCCTTTGGCACGGGCGGAGACGGTCGTCGCCCTCAACCGCATGTTCGACCGGACCAGCGACATTCGCATCTCCGAGACAGTGCATGGGCCGGCCGGCGCACGGCGCTATAGCTACCTGCCAACCTTCATATTGCGTGGACTGACTCACATCAGCCTGGAGTTTGATCCGGTGGAGGCTGGTTGACCATGAAAGTCCATGTCAACTCGCAGATATGCGCCGGTTTCGGGGTCTGCCTGGGGATCGCCCCCGAGGTGTTCGAACTGCACGACGACGGCTACGCCATCGTGCTGGTCAGCGAGGTGAAACCGGAAGACGAGGATGCAATGCGCCAGGCGGTCAGCCACTGCCCAGCGCAAGCGATTTCCCTCAGTGAGGCCTCTTCCGACTGACTGAAATCGGCCACCACGTAATCTTGGCGACCTGCGCCACGTCCGGGGCCTGAAGGAAGGCATCCGACGACATGGACGTGAGAAGCAGCCGAAAACCGGCAATGATGTTGTACGCTTCAGATACGCCTTTCGCTGCCTCGGGGGATAACGTGCCGATTTTGTCAGCGAGTGCCGCCGCTACTGCGGTCCGGGCCGCGTGCTCGGTTCGAACGTCGAACCACATTTTGGTCAGGAAGCCTGATCAACCCCGCAACAATGACCATCGCGAGAGCCCATATTTCACATCCGATCCTTAAGTTTGAGACGCGCAAGAACCGCATCGTCGCGAATCGGGCGCCGCTGTATCGTGCGGCCTACAAGGGCAAGGGGGCAACATGACGGTCACGGGTTTCGACGAGCACGACTCCGACGAGGCCCTAATCGCCGCCTGCGATGAATGGGCCGCTCTAAGGTTCAAGTGTGACGACATCATCGAGGATTATGACGACCATCCACCCGAAAGCGCCGAGGCGCGGGCAATGGAAGCGCAGGCTGCGCCGCTTGAGGCCCGGATGGAGGCGCTCGAGGGCATCCTTACCTCCACTCGTGCGCGCACCTTGGAAGGGGTTAAGGCTAAGGCGCGGGCGCTCGAGGCACTCAACATTGAGCATTACGACGGGGATGACTTCCGCGAGCTACTCGCCAGCCTGCTTGCCGACCTCAAGGCGCTGCGAGGCTGAAGGGGCGGGCTCCCTTCCGCAAACGTCGCGAAAGCTGAGGGCCGGGCCGGGGCAACGACCGGTTGGTCGCAAAGCCCTCATCGGAAGCAGGAATTGGGGGCGGTTCCCATGATAGAGCGGTATCGAGACCATGTCAGGGATGGACAGCCCCGAACAATGGAGAGTTTGATCGTATCCGGCCGCCTTATTGCACGTCCAAATAGTAAATCGTACGGTGTCGCAACCAAGCTCTCGGAGGATGCTGTGCGGCGCGCTTCAGTTTCGATTTTTGTGGCGTGCCTGACCGGCGCGTCCGCCCCCGCCTGGGCGGACGGGCTAACGGTCGACAGCAATTTCATCGACACCAGCAACCAGACCCCCACATTATGTGTGCATTTCACCGAGCCGCTGAAGCCTGGGCTCGACGCGCATTACGAGGATTACGTTAAGGTCGATCACTTCAGCGGCATCGTCACCCAGGTTTCCGGCGACAACCTGTGCATCGGCGGCGTGCCATATGCCAAGCATTATACGGTAAGCCTGCTGGCGGGGCTGCCGGCGCAGAATGGTGACACGCTGGCCAGCGACGCCAAGGTTGAATTTGCGCCGGGGGACCGCCCGCCTTTGGTGGCGATTGCGGGCAACGGACTGTATCTGGCCAAGCGCAGCGCCGCGGGGCTGGCGATCACCAGCGTCAATATTCACAAGCTTGCCATCCACGTGCTGCGGCTGAATGATTTGAACGCGATCCAGGATTTCGCCGTCAGCCAGAACAGCAATGTTTTTGACACAGCGCAGCAAAGCCTGTGGGGGTATAATCTGAGCAACCTCGCTTCAGGGCAGGCGGGGGTGATCTGGTCCGGGACGATGGCGGTGGACGCCAAGCCGGACACGGCGGTGCAGACATTGTTTCCCATAGCCGCAGCCATTGGCCAGAGTGGTGACCGCATGGCGGCAAAGCCTGGGGTCTATCTGGTGGTCGCGGAGGATGCCGCCAAGGCAGCACCGGCGGGCTTCTGGAACGGCACGCTGAACCAGAATGATCAGAACACATTCACCGGCCAGAATTATCCGGCGCATTGGGTTATTGTCACCGACCTCGGCCTGACCGCATTGAGCGGAGATGACGGCTTGCATATCGGTGTGCGCTCGGTTTCTAGCGCTGCCACTGTGCCAGGCGTGCGGCTGGATCTGATCTCGCAGGGCGGGGATGTGCTGACGTCCGTGACCACGGATGCATCTGGCAATGCCGTGATCCCCAAGCCTCTCACGGATGGGCGCCTGGCCAATGCGCCGCTCGCCATTGCCGCCTACGGGGCTGACGGCGATTTCTCATATTTGGCGCTAGACCGCGCCGCCTTTGACCTTTCGGATCGGGGCGTGACCGGGCGGGAAGCGCCGCGCCAGAATGACGCGTTTATTTTCGCCGAACGCGGGATCTACCGGCCTGGCGAGACGGTGCAGGCCGTGGTGCTGCTGCGTGACGCCAATGGAAATGCGCTGCCTGGGCAAAAACTTAGCCTGGGGCTGGTGCGGGCGGATACGGTACAGGTGGAAACCGTAACAGCCGTGACGGATGAGGCCGGAGGGGCGGTGGTGCCCATCCCGCTGCCGCAGAATGCGCTGCATGGGCAGTGGACCATCCAGGCGATGATTGACCCGACGCTGCCGTCCATCGGGCAGCTCAACATCGATGTGGAGAATTTCCAGCCGGCCGATCTGCGGGTCGATGCGACCGGCGCACCTGCATTCGCCGCCACCGGCACGGCACTTAAGCTGCAGGCGGCGGGTAATTATCTGTATGGCGCGCCGGCCGCGGGGCTGAAGGTGCAGGCGAAGCTGACCATCACCACGGACGATGCGCCGGTGCATGGCGTCAGCGGCTATCAATTCGGGCTGCTGAACGACACGCCGGCCGATGTGGCAAATGATATCCCGCTGGGTGCGGCCGATGCGCAAGGTCGGATCACGCTGCAGACAAACGTGCCGGCGCTGCCCGTAACGACACAGCCGCTGCGCGCGCGCATAGGCATCGGCTATCTGGAGCCAAGCGGCACGGTGACGGCGGCGGAGCAAATCATCAAGCTCAGCACCACGCCGGATCTCATTGGCATCAAGCCTTTATTCCAGAGGGGCACGGTCAACAGCGGCGCGCTGGCGGTGTTCGATATCGCGGCCTTCAACCCGGTGGCGGCAAAAATCGTGGCCGCGGGTCTGCAATTCAGGATCGTGCGGACGGATACAGTCTATGACTGGGTTGGGTCCTCGGGTTCGTGGAGCTGGAAGAGCTATACGGTGGATCACCCGGTTGAGCTGGGGACTCTGGAGCTGGACGCAGGCAAGCCTGCCGAATTCACCCGCAGCCTCGCGGATGGCAACTATACTCTCATCATCTCCGACCCCAAAACCGGTGCGGCCACCAGCGTGGCGTTTTCCGTTGGCTGGTCGGGCATCGGCACCACAGCGGCGATACCCGACACGCTGAGCCTGACCACCGACCATAGTATGCTCACCCCCGGCGGCACGGCCATGGTAAAGGTGACGGGTCCGTTCGCCGGGGTGGCGGATATCTATGTCGCCAACAACCGTGTGTACGGCGAACAGCAGATCACCGTGCCAACGGGCGGTGCCACGGCCAGTATTACCGCGACGCCGGATTGGAATGGCGGGGCCTATGTGATCGCCGATCTACATCGCGGTAGTGCCGAAGCACCCGGCCATGCCAGCGTGCGCGCCATTGGCCTGGGCTGGATAGGGCTGGATGCGGCGCCGCATACGCTGGGAGTACAGGTACAGGCGCCGGCCCAGATACTGCCGCGTACGCATCAGGTGATCACGGTGAAGATCAGTAATATTGCCGCCGGGCAGAAGGTGCATCTGGTGCTCGATGCTGTGGATGAAGGAATATTGGGGCTGACCAAATACCGCACGCCCGACCCGGCTGGCTGGTTCTGGGGGCAGCGCAAGCTCGGCGTGGAAATCCGCGATATCTTTGGCGCACTGCTGAATGACCAGGGCGAGGCGGGATCGATCCAGCAAGGCGGCGATGAAGGGGCGGGCGGGCCAAGGCTGCCGATGCAATCCACCAAATTATTCGCGATGGCGACAGCCGATTTGACGGTTGGGCCCGATGGCACGGTGCAGGTGCCGTTGGATGTGCCAGATTTCGAGGGGCAGGCGCGGTTGTCCGCCGTGGCGTGGTCGCTGCAGGCCGCGGGCAGCGGCACGGCGGAGATGCTGGTGCGCGATCCGGTGGTGATGATGCCGGGCCTGCCACGGTTTTTATCGACAGGCGATCAGGCGGATCTACCGGTCACGCTGACCAATATTTCTGGTCCCGCGGGCGACTATACATTGCAGGTGAAGACGCAGGGGCTGACCCTGGCAACAGCCGCACCTTCAACATTCACCCTGGATAAGGCAGCGGAAACGACCATCCGCATACCGGTCACGGCGGGTGTGCCGGGTGTTGCGCAGTTGGAGCTTGTTCTTACCAACGCGGCAGGGCTCAAGATCGACCGCTCCTTCGCCTTTTCAATCCGCGCGGCGCATCCGCCGGCATTCTTGAGCCTGTTCGGTGCCATCAAGCCAGGTGCTGCCATCTCCTTGCCTGACGCGGTCAAAACATCCGGCGCCAAGGATGGCACACTGCGTTTTGCCGCCACGGGTTTTCCGGGGCTGGATACGGGCATGCTGCTCGGCGCATTGGCCAAGGATACCGATAATACCGACACAGTCTCGCAAGTCTCGCGCGCCTTTCCGCTGCTGGACCCGGCAATGGCCGCCTCCTACCCCGGCGGCACGGCAGCAGCGAAAACCGCCATTGCATCGGCCATCACCACCGTCGTCAACCGCCAGGCCATGACCGGCGATATCGGCGAATGGTCGTTCAGCGATGCCGGCGGGTTCAACGATTGGGTGACCGATTACGCGATGGATTTCCTGTTCTCGGCACATGCGGCCGGGTATGATGTGCCGCAGGTGGTGCTCGATCGTTCGGCCAGTTGGCTGCGCGCGGAAGCCGGCAATCTGACGCAGGTGGTGGCGGATCAGAACAACGCCTATGGGTCGGAAACCCCGGCGCCGTTTTCCTCCTTTGCCTATACGCAATGGCTCCTGGCCAGAACCGGAAGGGCGGATATAGGCGCCTTGCGTGTGGTGGCTGACGGGCTAGGCGAAGCGCAAAGCCCGGATAAAAAGCCGCTGGTGTTCTGGGGCGGCAGCAATACGCCGGCGCATCTGGCGGCGGCAGGCGATCTGGCAAAACTTGCGCTGGCCTTGCAACTGGCGGGCGATCCGGACCGCGCGGCGCATGTTCTCGCACTGGCCGGCCGCGTCATCGGCACGCAGGGCCAAAACGTCTGGGCAGCGAGTTTCTGGTGGTCAAATAATCAGGATGTCGCGATCTTCCTCTACGCCGCGGCGGCGCTGCACAGCCAGGAAGAATTCACCAATGCCGCCGTGCATCTGGACCCCGCCGCGCTGATACGTGACGATGACGACGACGCGATCTCCTGGCTATTACGCGCAGCCTCGGTGTACGAACAGAAAGCCGGCGCGCCGATAAAAATCTTGTTTGCGGGCAAGGGGCAAACAGTGCCGCTGCCTGGGGCGGTTGACCTATCCTGGGCTGCGGCGCTGCAGGGCCAGCCGGTAAAGATAGTGAGCGGCGCAGGCTATTATGCGCTCACCGCACAATATGTTCCGGCTGCACCGGCGGCAGCCTTCGCGCATGGCATGGTGCTGCAAGTGGCCTATGCCGATCTCGCCGGCAAGCCTGTGAATTTGAGTGCTCTGCACCAGGGACAGGAGGTTGCTGTGACGATCTCCGGCGTGGTGCCGGGTGCTGCCCTCGGCTCGCTGCACATCGTGGCATTGTTGCCGGGCTGTTTCAGCATTGAAAAATCCATGCCGGGGCCCTCGCTATATCCCAAACCACTATCAACCCCGGAAAGCTACAGCTCGGATGTCGACCGCTTTCTGGCCACGGTGCAGCTTGGCGTGCCGGCATGGGCGGGCAATGACGAAGCTGCGGGCAGCACGGCCGGCACGCTGCCGCCGGGGCATTTCGCGGTGGCGTATCTGGCCAAGGTCACCACGGCGGGCACGTTCACTCTGCCGGAGGTAACGGTGCGCGACCGGCTGCATCCGGCCGTCAACGCTTCATCCGGCAGCCAGATGATCACCGTCCTGCCGTGAAACGCACGGCGGTGTGTATTCTGGCGGTATTGCTCGCCACCGCCGCGCTGGACCGCGCCTTTCCGCCGGACCTCGGCAAATACCACGACACCGGCCTGCTGGTGCTGGCGGTGGATGGCAGACCTATTGCAGCGCTTGGCAGTGCGGATCATTTCTGGCGTCTGCAAACACAAGCGAGCGATGTCGACCCGCATTTCATAAACACGTTGATTGCCACAGAGGACAAACATTTCTGGCTGACCCCGGGCGTGGACCCGGCAGCGCTGATCCGTGCCGCCGCCGAGGATGTGCGAGCTGGCCGCATCGTATCCGGCGGCTCCTCGATCACCATGCAGCTGGCCCGGCTGCTTACGCCGCATGCACATACGCCATGGGGCAAAATGGTGGAGATTCTGCGCGCCCTGCAGCTGAGCGCGCATTATTCCAAGCCGCAAATTCTGGCGATGTATCTGACGCTGGCCCCGTATGGCGGCAACATCGAAGGGGTGCAGGCAGCATCCTGGCTGTATTTCGGGCATAGCGCCGCGCATTTGAGCCAGCCGGAAATCGCTCTGCTGGTGGCTTTACCGCGCCGGCCAGAGGCTTTGCGGCCGGACCGGCATCCGGCGGCAGCGGTGCAAGCGGTGAACCGTATCTATGCGGAGCAGAAACTGGGCCCGCCGCCCGAGGTGTTGGTGGGAGCGATTACGCGCCGGGTGTTTCCGGCTGATGCGCCGTATCTGGCGCAACATCTAAGGGCGCTCGGCGTCCGCGGCATGGTGGTTTCTGCCATCGATGCCGAGCTGCAAGCGCAGATTTCGCATATCGCCAGCACGGCCGCGGCGGGTTTCGGCAATGGCACCGACGTGGCGGTCTTGCTAATCCGCAACAATGGTGCCGATGTCGCGGCCTATGTCGGCGGTGCCGGTACAGATCGCCCTGACGGGTATGAGGATATGATCCAGGCCATACGCTCGCCAGGCTCAACGCTGAAGCCGTTTATTTATGGCATGGCGTTCGATCGGAATATCGTGACGCCGGCCACATTGATCGACGATACGCCGATTGCCAACGCAACCTATGACCCCGCCAACTTCGACCGTGCCTGGCATGGGGTGGTGCCAGTCGCGGTGGCACTACAGCAATCGTATAATCTGCCGGCCGTGAAGGTTTTACAGGCTGTGGGGCCGCTGGCGGTGGTCAGCATGCTGCGCCATGCCGGCATGGCTCTGGTATTGCCTCCGGCGGATAATCACCCCTCGCTGGCAATTGCGCTGGGCGGCGTCGGCGTACGGCTGAATGATTTATGCGCGCTCTATGCCGGGCTGGTGCAAGGCGACAAGCCGTTGCGGTTGCGGCTGCTCCGCACGGACCCGCCAGTGGCGCAGGCGCCGGTGATGACGACGCAATCGGCGCAGGACATACTGGCCATTCTGGAAGGCCTGCCGCCGCCGGATGGTACATCCGGCTTCGGCGGCCGCGCGGTGGCCTATAAAACCGGCACAAGCTACGGCTTCCGGGATGCTTGGAGCATCGGTGTTTCCGGCGATTGGACTGTGGGGGTATGGGTGGGGCGCCCGGATGGCACGCCGCGTCCTGGCTCCTTTGGCTTGAATACGGCGGCACCGCTGATGGCCGAGGTGTTCTCGCTCCTGCCGCCCGACCAGGGGGCCATGCCGCTGCCCATGGTGGCGGTGGCGCCGCCGGTGGATGCCGCCCCTGCCCTGATGCATTTCAACGCAAGTTCAAGCGCCGAGAGCTCGCCGCAGATCGTGTTTCCACCACCGGGGGCTGCGATTGAGCTGGATGCCGGCGCACCTGTGGCGTTGCAGGCGACTGGCGGCGCCCCACCCTACCGTTGGATCGTCGACGGCGCAGAGCTCCCCCTGTCAACGGCGGCGGAAAAATGTGCCAGATGGCGGCGCAATAGTGTACCAGTCGGGTTGATTAAAAAGGGCATGGCCGCCCCTGTTGATCGATCCGCGGTGTGAGCCGCACGGAGCGTAGCGGAG
>JAMFRO010000053.1 GCA_026224825.1 bacterium
ATCCATGACATCAGTTACATCATAGCTCCACTGATGTCATAGCTCCACTTCTTAGTATATAAGTAGAGTAGTTGTAGCCTGGGTCTTCAGTTCTTACTGTTTGACTCCAGGCAAGTAGTTTATCACTATGCAATCCAGAGTTCTTACTGTTTGACTCCAGACCACTGTGCTGCCTGTTCTAACAGGTTATGGGCCCCGGCCTTTAGAGTCTATCATCTGAGATACTCATCCCATTTGCGCTCTGCTTGAGTTTCTGCCTTGTGTGTGTGTGCCTAAGCTTAGTAGATAGGAACATCAACTGTTGGGACAAACCCTCTTTGGGAGGTAGTCTTTAATCCACCAGGAAACATCGCGGTAACCCCGCTGATTCTGGGGTTAGGGCCATTAGTGCCTTACAACTGGTTGTTCACGTAGAATTAGCTCTTTTTGCGTGACCAACAGCTACACACACGGACTCTTTATTACCTACCTTTTCTTCACACACACACCAAGTGCACCATGTCTGATTCAGACATTTCCATCATCCCTGTGCTTACCAAAGACACATCCTATGGGGAATGGAAAGCAGATGCCAAAGCGTACTTGCGACGCAAAGAGGTGTTTGGCTGCTGTCTGACAACATCTACTGATATTGTTGCCAACGAGAAGTGCGCTGGCATCCTGTGGGGCATGTTGTCCAAGGATGTTAAGCCCCTTGTCAGGCAGCATGAGGACGATCCCAAAGCATTGTGGGAGGCCTTGGAAGCGATTTTCGCACCAAGGAAGGCTGGAGCTCGCTTCAATGCCTACAAGACCCTCACCTCCATTCGTCTCAGGGAAGATGAATCGCTCTTGTCTCTCACGGGTCGTGTCTCTGCTGCCATGCGTTTGTTGAAGGAGTCCAGAACCAAATCCTTCACTCTTGACAACGCAGATGAGGAACTGCAGTCTGTTGTTCTTCTCATGGCTCTTCCTGATGAAGGACAGTTTTCTGTCCTCAAAGCGCCCTTTGAGCAGTCTCCTAAGGACCTTAAAGTCCAGGACATCGAAATTGCGTATGCCAACCACCAGGCATTTCGCACTGCTCATCAGGAAGGAGACACCAGTCAGATTAACCCTCTCTCTGGCCTAGCGATGGCTACAACCGTTCCTTTTCCCTCTGATCCACCTGCATCATCTGCTGCTCTTGTTGCTGCCCAGCCTGCTCCGGTCATTTGTGCCGGTTGTGGGAAGCCCAATCATCTTCTTCTCCAGTGCTACCAGTTTTTGGAGCTTATTGGGAAGAGGCCCAAGAAGGGTGGTGCAGCAACAACGTCTAAAGAACCCCAGGTTGCTAATGCAAGTGCTCTCTCACACTCCAATTCACCAATTGCTGACTCCAGATGGAACTCAGACTCAGGCACCTCATCGCACATGACTCCCAAGCGTGAGCGCTTGATCAATGCCCGGCCATACCGAGTTCCAGTCAAAGTCGCAAATGGAGACATTATTTACTCCGAATTGGTGGGAGATGCACAGCTGAACCCTAAAGTTCATGGACGTCGTAGCCGGCCTGTAATACTCTCACAAGTCCTATATGTTCCCCTTTTGTCTCAAAATCTCATCTCTACTACGTATCTGTCTCGAATACACGGTTATTCTATTCTAATGGAGGGAAACACCATCTCTTTCAGAAGGAAAGGAGAGCTGTTGTTTGAGGCAGACATTGATGAGAGGAACCAGGCATTTGTGAGAGAGGTCGAAATCCCTTCTGTGTTAGCTTTGTCTGCGGTTGGAACCTTGCCTCTTGATCTGGAACTGCTGCACAGACGGCTTGGGCATCACAATGACACCCAGAAGATCTTGAGCAAGGATCTGGTGACTGGTGCGAAGCTTGCTTCAAACCAGAAGCCAGACCCAATTTGTGAACCTTGTCTTGCAGGCAAGCTGAATGCGGCTCCGTTTCCTTCCACTGGACATCGTGCTGAAGCACCCCTTGACTTGATACACTCTGATCTGAAGCAATACAAGGTTTTCACCCGAGAGGGCTGGAAACATCGTGTTGTCTTCATTGATGATCATACCGGCTTCAAAGTGACTATGCACATGAAGCGCAAGAGTGGAACATTCAAGGCGTTTAAGGTGTTCAAGGCCTATGCTGAGAACCACTTTAATCGAAAAATCAAGGCGCTGCAGGAAGATGAAGGAGGAGAGTACATGTCTGCTGAATTCCAAGCTTACTTGGAGTCAGAGGGCATTGTGCGTCGTCATTCGACGAGAAACAGACCACAGCAGAATGGGATGGCAGAGCGTGGTAACCGTACCATTGATGAGCACGTCATGGCTATGCTGCATGAGGCTAACTTGCCGCCTTCATTCAAGGCGCTTGCTGTTGCAGCATACACACATGTTGCCAATATGCATCCGTCTGCGCACATTCCGGAGAACACCACTCCGTATGAGCTGTGGTACAAGCAGAAACCTGATGTGTCACACCTTCGGGTGTGGGGCTGCCTTGCCTATGTGCATGTGCAGAAGGATAAGAGGGATGCTTCTGGGCTCCATTTCCAGAAGTGCATCTTTGTGGGCTATCCCTCAGAGTACAAGGGATGGTTGTTCTATAATCCTGTGACTAGAAAGATGGTCACATCGGAGCGCACGGTCTTTGATGAGCGTTACTTTCCAGGCAACAAACCAAGCTTAATGCAAAGTTGTCCTGCAAAGCCTCCATCGTCGCTTGTTGAGCTCCCTCCTGCAAAGCCTCCAGTGCTGCGCGATGATGGGGGAGATGATGATGATGATTCTTGTGCTCATCGAGCTCCCCCTGCACCTATTGCACCACCTCCCAATCCAGAAACCCCACTTGCTTCCCCTCACCATTCACCGCCATCTACTCGCCAAAACACACCTGCCCCGCCCCCTGAGCAACCTCGATCTCCCTCTCCCTCCCAGCAGTCACCTCCATCTTCGCCTATTGGTGTTGCTGCACGTCGTAAATACCACAATCAGACCACTGCTCACAGACCACCAAGTGAGTGGTGGAAGGTCCGAGAGCCAACTCCTGCTCTGGACTCTGAATCTGAATCAGAGGACGAATTGCTCTTAAAAGCTGGAAGTGTGCTTGTTGTTGCACACGAAGGAGATCCTACCAATCCAATGCTTCAGGCAGCCAATTTCGCATCTGTACAGTTTGCTCAGTCTGCTGTACAATCTGGCAATCCACGCTCTTATCATGAGGCGCTCCAGCGAGCAGATGCTCATCTTTGGGAAGAAGCTGCAATCTCTGAGATAAACTCACTCTTGGAGAATTGCACCTGGGACGTGGTCGACGCACCCCCTGGCATTAAGCCTATTCGCTCACAGTGGGTGTTTGTCATCAAGCACAAATCTGACGGCTCCATTGAGCGTTACAAGGCGAGACTCGTTGCAGATGGTCGTGGCCAGCGTCATGGCATCGACTACAACGAGATCTTCTCCCCTACCTTCCGCCCTTCCACACTCCGCATTATCCTGGCTCTTGCTGCTCAGCATGATCTCAAACTTCGTTCCATTGACTTCTCCTCTGCCTACCTCAATGGGGACCTTGAGGAGGACGTCTACATGACTCAGCCTGAGGGATTCCCGCAGGGGGAGC
>JAMFRO010000054.1 GCA_026224825.1 bacterium
AAGGATAACGGAAGTGATAAGCGAAGATGCCCGCAGACAGTTGCATGAGGAAGGTTTTTTCATCGTGCCCAACGCATTGGCGCCAAAGAAGCTTGCCCGGGCACGTGCGGCGCTGGACCAGGCTGCAGCCCAGCTTCAGGCCGCAAGTAAAGCTCAGCCCGGCGCCCGGCTCGACCCCAATGACGCGAACATCCGCGTCTACAACCTTCCGGCGGTCGATCCCGTGTTCATCGACTTGCTGCGGCGCGATGATGCACTGGACGGCGCGAGACAAGTCCTCGGCCAGAATATTCTCATCTCCAATTTCTCGGCCAATATCGCTTTGCCCGGCTCTGGCTCGATGCAGCTGCATTCCGATCAGGCACTGGTTGTTCCTCCCCCTTGGCCCCATCCCTGGGCCGCGAATGTCATCTGGTGCCTCGATGATGTGCATGAGGCCAATGGCGCCACCCGCTACCTGCCCGGCAGCCACCGCTACCAGTCGCTGGAGGAGGTGCCGCCCGATGCGTTGGGCCGCACCGTCGCTTTCGCCGCCCCAGCCGGTTCCTTCATCGTCATGGAGGGCCGGCTGTGGCATACGTCGGGGTGCAACGTCACCGCTGATGAGCGGCGGCGCATGCTGTTCGCCTATTATTCAACAGATTTCATTCGCCCGCAGATGAACTGGGCCTTTACACTTCCAGCGCAGGTCCAGGCCGGCATGGACCAAATCACACGGGATCTGTTCGGCCTCGGCTACATGGGCAATACCCGCATCGGCGCGCAGCTGACCCGGCTGGCATAGGTTTTGCGGCATTCATGGCTCAGTGCACGGCAAGCCGGCGCTGCCGCGTAATCATCACCGCCATCATCTCCGCCTCGGCACTGATCATATCTTCAATATAGCCTGCCGCATCCTCCACCCCGCGGTCGCTCATCGCACGCTGAAACACAGGGTTGGTGGTAACGGTGGCGATACGCTCAAATCCCATCACCAGCACAGTGGCCAGATGCATCTGCGGCGTATGCACCGATTCCGTCCGTGCATCCATCTGCATCACCATCAACTCGATGATCGGGATGGTCACACGGTTGCGGTAGGCCAGAAAACGAATATCCCCCGCATCGGCATGGCTGTTGCGCATCTGCAAAATCCGCGCATGCTGCCGCCAGAATGCCAGATGCGCGCGCAAAAACGCCAGGCAGCACTCACCCAGCGTCTCATCCGGCCATCGCGTCCGCAAGCGATCCACAAACGCAGCGTCCGCCGCATGCATCACCCGGTCCAAAGCCGCCAGCACCAGCTCGCCGAGATCCGGGAAATAAATGTAAAGCGTGGTCAGCGTCACCGACACTTCCCGCGCCACGGCGGACAAGGTCAGCGGCGCATCGTCGGCACCTTCGATCATGCGCAAAGCGGCGGTCAGAATGCTTTCCCTGGTCGCTTGGCCTTTACGGCCAAGCCTCTGGCCCTGCAGATTATGCGTGGCGCCATCCCCATTCTGGGCAGACACGGACTCACCACCGGAAATCGTCTCGTTCTGGGCCAAACTCATGAGCGCATCGCTCCATCGATTGCAAACACCGCTCTCGCCATTCGCGCGGCCAGTCGCGCGCCCCGGCA
>JAMFRO010000055.1 GCA_026224825.1 bacterium
CCAAAGGCCAGAAGGCCGCCTTCCGCGCCGTCGATATTTCGAGCGTGGAAGGCACCGAGGCCATGGCCGCCAGCGCGGTGGAAGAGTTCGGCGGAATTGATATTCTCGTCAATAATGCCGCCATCTTCGCCACACTGCGCGGCGGCCCGCTTAGCGATATTTCCGTTGAGCGCTGGGACCGTACCATGGCCGTCAACGTGCGCGGTACTTGGCTCTGCATCCGTGCGGTTGTGCCGCATATGCGCCAACGCGGCGGCGGCGCCATCGTCAACCAAACCTCCATCTCCGCCTTCGGCATGCCCGGCATGCTCGACTACACAGCGTCAAAGGCCGCGGTCATCGGCCTCACCAAAAGTGCCGCATCCGAACTCGGTCGCGACAATATCCGTGTCAACGCGATTGCTCCCGGTGGCACCGCGACGGAAGGCTTTGCCGAAATCATGGGTGGCGATCTCAGCGGCGCGGAACAGCGCGCCAAAACAACCCAGCTCATCGCAGCACAAATCCAGCCTGAAGATTTGACGGGGACACTGCTCCACCTCGTCAGCGACGGCGCCAAATTTATCACCGGCCAAACCGTTGTTGTCGATGGCGGAAAGTATTTCCTGGGATAATCCCATGAAAACACAAGGATCATAACTGTGGGCTCGGAGACGGCAGACTTCATTATTCTCGGTGGCGGCAGTGCCGGGTGCGTTCTGGCAAACCGCCTATCGGAGAACCCCCGTCACAAGGTCGTTCTGCTTGAGGCCGGTGGACCAGGAAACAGTTTCCTCACCCGAATGCCGGCCGGCTCCTATCTGATGCTGGGCAAACCCGACACAGATTGGATGTATATGACCGAGCCCGATCCCTCGCTCGGCGGATGCAGCGTGCTCTGGTCCGCAGGCAAAATTCTCGGCGGCGGTTCCACCATCAACGGCATGGTCTATATCAGAGGTGCCCGCCAGGACTACGACAGCCTGGCGGCACAGGGGTGCACCGGCTGGAGCTGGGACGAGCTCCAACCCTACTTCAAAAAATCTGAAAGTTTTGAAGGCACACCAAGCCAGACGCACGCCAAGGCGGGCACGCTCGGCGTGGCCATGCCCCGCATGCAGCACCCCCTCGCCGACGTTTTCGTCGAGGCCTGTCAACAACTCGGATTACGCAATATAGAAGATTATTGCGATGGCATCATAGACGGAACATTCAAGAATCTGGTCACTCAACTCCGCGGTCAACGCTCCAGCACCGCCCGCGCCTTCCTCAAGCCCGTGATGATGCGCCCCAATCTGACCGTGCTTACCGATGCGCTGGTGGATAGGGTCATCATCGAGAACGCTCGCGCCACCGGAGTCGAATTTCTGCATAGAGGCGAGAAAAAAACCCTACTTTGTACGCGTGAACTCATCGTCAGCGCCGGTTCCATCCAATCCCCGGCCATATTGATGCGCTCGGGAATCGGTCCGGCCGCCGCATTGCAAGCACTCGACATTGTCGTTCAGCACGATGCCCCGGAGGTCGGCCAGAATCTGCAGGAACACGCCAGCTTCGCCTCAAGCTATTTCGTAAAGCTCCCCACCTACAATACCATGCTCGGCGGCACAAAAATCTTCCGCCATTTGCTAAACTATCTGCTCTTCCGCAGAGGTGTCATGACAGCAGGGCCAGTTGAAGCCATGGCCTATCTGCGTTCCACCCCGGAGCTCGCCGAGCCGGATATTAAGCTGCAATTCAGCGCCGTATGCTTCGACCGCGCCAAAAGCAAACCGCATGAGCGCGCCGGCGTCGTAATCTTCGCCAACGTCGCCAAACCGCGTAGCCGTGGCGAAATCCGCTTGCGCAGCAGCAACCCCACGGACAAGCCCGTGATCGACCACCGCCTGCTGGGTGACCCCGAGGATGTCGCCGCCCTCGTACGCGGCATCAAAGAGGTCGATCGCATTTTTAACGCGCCCGCATTGGCAAAATTTCTCGATGGCCGCCATATGCCGGTGCACACGCCGCGGGATGATGCCGAATGGGAAGCCATCCTACGCGCCAATAGTTTTATTGGCTATCATCCCGTTGGCACCTGCCGCATGGGGGCTGACGCCGCCTCCGTGGTCGATCCGCAACTGCGCGTTCGCGGTGTCACGAGCCTGCGCGTGGCAGATGCGTCGATCATCCCCATCATGCCCGCCGCCAATATCAATGCCCCGCTATCATGGTCGGCGAAAAAGCGGCGGACATGATCCTCGCCAGTGCGCTATAATCAAACCCAATATAACACGGAGAAAACGAATGCCGCATGCAAGACCAGAAGATTTCCCCAATGGCAGCGAGCGCTGGCCGGCCATCGGGCATGACGGTTTCCGTACCGTCAAATGGGGCGATATGGAAGTCGGCCTCACCACCGTGCATTCACCGTTGGACTGCACGGAAGCCTATAAATTTGGCCGCCTGCCGGGCGGTGTCTGCCCCTGCCCCCATTACGGCTATATTTTCGAAGGCAAACTCCGCGCCAAATACCCAGGCTCCGATTGGCCTGATGAGGTGATCGAAGCCGGCGAAGCCTATTTCATCCCCTCCGGCCATGTGCTGGTCTATGAAGAGCCCA
>JAMFRO010000056.1 GCA_026224825.1 bacterium
GGCTCTGCCCTGGACCCGCCAAGGGCCGAAAGGCCCTTGGATCCCATAACTTAAGGGTTTGAAAGGGGCCTGCCTCCGTCGTTTGTGGCGACTGGGTGGCAGGCCCCTTTCAAACCCTTAAAAGTACAGGGGTCTGGGGCCTGCGGCCCCAGCGGGGTCAGGGGCGGAGCCCCAGCCTTTTTCTTCTCTCACAAAGGCCCTTTCCCCAGACCGCCTGGGCGGTCCCAGATGTACGGGGGCAAAGCGGTGCCGCTGGTGGTGCCGCGCAGGTTGGCCAATAGTTGGCGGCCTCGTTCGGGGGGGATGTGGAAGCGGGCGGTGCCGGGGGCGGGGTCTAGTTGGTGGAGGTAGTAGGGTTTTATGCGGGCGCGGAGCATGGCGCGGAAGAGGTTGGCCAGGGTGGTTTCGTTGTCGTTGACGTTTGCCAGGAGGACGGTTTGGCCGAGGAGGGGGATGCCGAGGCGGGATAGTTTGCGGAGGGCTGCTGTTGCTTCGGGGGTTAGTTCGTTGGGGTGGTTGGTGTGGATGGCGATGTAGAGGGGTTTTTCGATGTCCAGCGCTGTGAGGAGGGGGGCGGTTATGATGGCTGGGTCGGCGATGGGGGCGCGGGTGTGGATGCGCAGGAGTTCGATGTGGGGGATGGATTCCAGGCGGCGTAGGATTTGGCCTAGGCGGCGGGGGGAGAGGATGAGGGGGTCGCCGCCGGTGAGGATTACCTCGCGGATTTGCTTGTGGGCGGCGATGTAGGTGTAGGCGGCTTCTAGTTCGGCTTCGGTGAGGAGCCCGCCGTCTGGGCCGACTTGCTCGCGGCGGAAGCAGAAGCGGCAATAGACGGGGCAGGCGAGCAGGGGTTTTAGGAGCGCGCGGTCTGGGTAGCGGTGGACGATGCCGGGGATGGGGGAGAGGGCTTCGTCGGCGATGGGGTCGGCGCTTTCGTGCGGGGCGGTAATGAGTTCCGAGGCGTGGGGGAGGAATTGCAGGCCGATGGGGTCGGCTTTGTGGGTGATGAGGGCGGCCAAAGCGGGGGGGATGGCGACGGCGTAGCGGGCGGCTACGGCTTGTGCGCCGGCGCGGTCTTCCGGGGCGAGCAGCCCGGCGGCTTCCAGCTCGGCGATGGTGCGCAGGGTGCGGGGTTTTGGGGCGATTATTCCGTCGGGCATTGGGGTGGTGTATCCTGGGGGGCATGAGCTCTCAACCCTGGCGGAATTTACCCGACCGTTTTTCGCTTCTGCGCCGCCGCCAGTTGTTGGCGCAGGGGGTGCGGGCGTTTTTTGGGAGCCGGGGGTATGTGGAGGTGGAGACGCCTTATGTTGTGGCGGCACCTGGTGAGGAGGTGCATCTGCGGGCGGTGCCGGCGGGCGGGGGGTGGCTGAATACCTCACCGGAGTTTGCCATGAAGAAATTGCTGGCGGGGGGCTCCGGGCCGATTTTTCAGCTTGCCCGGGTGTGGCGGGATGAGCCGTGGAGCGAGACTCATGCGCCGGAGTTTACCATGTTGGAGTGGTATTCTCTGGGGGCGGATATGGGGGCGTTGATGGCCGAGGCTTTTGCGCTGCTGCGCGCGACGCTGCCGCCGAAGGTGACGTGCCGGGGCATTACCACCAGGCTTGATGAGCCGGAATTTTTGACCGTGGCTGAGGCTTTTGCCCGTTATGTGGGGGCTGATGTGTTGGGTACGGAGGGCGATGCGGGGGCTTTGGCGGCGCAGGCGGGGGCGAGGTTGCGGGAGGGTGAGGCGTGGGAGGATTTGTTCTTCCGGCTGCTGCTGGAGCGCATCGAGCCGCATTTGGGGCGGGGGCGCGCGACGTTTTTGACGCATTGGCCGGCTGCGCAGGCGGCTCTGGCCCGGCGCTGCCCGGCTGATCCGCGTGTGGCGGAACGGTTTGAGCTTTATGTTTGCGGGATTGAGCTGGCCAATGCGTTTGTGGAACTTACGGATGGAGAAGAACAGCGGGCGCGGTTTGTGGCGGACCGCGCGCGGCGGCATGCGCTGTACGGGGCGGATTGGGAGATGGACGAGGAGTTTTTAGCGGCTGTCGCCGTGCTGCCGCCCTGTTCGGGCATTGCGCTGGGGTTTGACCGGCTGGTTATGCTGGCGACGGGTGCGCCGCGCATTGCCGATGTGCTGTGGCTGCCGGGGTAATTGAACGAACCGTTCAGTTGTGCAACATTTGCCGGAACGAACGGGAGTTTCAGGTGAGCGAAGCGTTTGAAATATCAGGCACGGCAACGACGAGACTGAGCGACATGAGCGCGTTGATCCGATTTACGGCGCCAAGGCTCATGCTGGTAATGCTGCCGTTCTGTATTCTGTTTGTGGGTCTCAACGCGTCAGATGCGAGCCGGTTAACGTGGGAGGAGCACCCCTTCATGGCTTTGTTTGAGGCAATCCTGGAAAGTTTACCGGTAATCGTGGTGACACTACTGATTCCAGGCATTCTTTATGTTTCCATGGCCGTGCAGTTTTATCGAATGCCCGCGCCACGGCGGCAGATGACTTACAGAGTTGATGCGGAGGGGATATCCGGGAGGAGCCAGGATGGTTTCGCGTTCGCTGTTCCTTGGACAAGTGTCGGGAGTTTCTATCAGACGCGGCATAATTTGGTGCTGCGCATAGATAAAAGGCGCTTCTGTGCCTACCCTCTTCGTGCTTTTTCAGTCGCCGACCAAGTCAAGCTGATGCGTTTTGCCGCGGAGGTTGTGGCGAAACGCAAGATGTGAAGGAAGGCGGGGAATGACATCGAGCCGTTACGCTCTATCTGTATTCTGGGCACACCCAGCCTCAAGGACTCTGCCCATGCGCCGCGCTTTTTTGCTTCTGCCTTTGCTCGCTGGTTGTGCCACCGGGCCTAGCCTGCAAACGCGCATGATCGCTTACATGGGCGCGCCTGAGGACAAGCTCGTGCAATCGCTTGGTGTGCCGGATAAGCAGATTACGGTGAATGGCACTGATTATCTCGCCTATGTCCGGCAGCAGACGCAAGTTGTTTCCAGCCCGGTTCTGGGGTTTGGCGGGCCCTGGGGGCCTTATGGCGGCGGGTTTGGGGCGGTGGCTTTGCCCAGCACCGTGCAGGTGTGGTCCTGCGAGACCACCTTCGCGGTGAAGGGCGGGCATGTGGTGAATGTGTCGTTCAAGGGCAATGATTGTAGCTAGGAGCCGGCCGCCGCTTTTGCCGCGGCGTCTTCCTCCGCGCTGATGGAGGCGGTGTTGAAACGTTCGTAGCGGGGGACAGCGATACCTTGCAGCCACCATGGCATGGCGGTGACGCAGTAGACTTCGCTATCTGGGGCGAAGGCGCTGGGGTTGTCGAAGCAGCCGCTTTTGATGACGGTGTAGTCCGCTGCGGAGAAGACCGAGCGGGATTCGATGGGGGTGCCGCAGGTGCCGCAGAACACACGGCGGACGATGTTGCCGGTGTCGCCGACGTCGTCGTAAATGGCCGGTTCGCCGTGGATGGTGTACTCCTCCGGCTTGTAGAAGATGACATTGACCGAGAAGGCGCTGCCGGTGTTACGCTGGCAATTGGTGCAATGGCAGATGGCGACGGAAACGGGATCGCCGGCGATGCGGAAACGCACGGCACCACAGAGGCAACCGCCCTCGTGCACTGGGGGTGAAGAGCCTTCTTTGGCAATGGTCATTGGTCGACCCTCCTGTTTGTTTGGTTTGTGCGAATGTTTAAATCTTGCCGGCGCATAAAACAATCTTTTGCCTCCACAACGGCCGGATATCGACAAATATGGCGGTTTGCGGATGTTGACGGGCAGGCGGGGCTGCGGCCATCATCGCGTTAAACGCGCGCTTGAACGGCGTAGCCTATGGAGGATTGAATGTTGGAAACCAAGGATATCGTCGAGATTCAGCAGCTTGAATCACTGTTGCAGCATGCGGTCGATCATCCCGATCAAAGCCTGTTCCCGCTGGTTTTTACCGAGGATGCGGTGTTCGACGGGCGGGGCTGCGGCGGGCCTCTCATTGAGGGGATCGAGGCCATTAAGGCGTTTTTCGCGCTGGGCAAACCGCCGCATCCGGCGGCGCATCATACGCTGAATTGCTGGGTGCATGAGGAGGATGGGCGGGTGCTGGTGAAGCAGAAATGGCTGCTGCCTAACCCCAGTACGGGTCAGTTCATGGGCGGTGATGATAATGACTGGGTGGTGCAGACCGCGGAGGGGTGGCGGATTAAGGAGCGCGTCGCCACGGTGCGGTTTCCGGCGAATGCCGATTTTGGGTGAGTTAAGCCGCGGCGATCGCCCGTAGCCAGATCCGTTTTAGCGCCAGAATGCGGTTGGACGGCCGGTCGCGGCCGTGCTTCTGTAAGCCGGAATGATCTCGACTCTGGCAATTTCCGGCTATCGCTCCCTGCGCGATATCTGCATCGGGCTCGACGGGCTGAATGTGGTGACAGGAGCAAACGGCAGCGGCAAGTCGAGCCTGTATCGGGCACTGCGGCTGCTGGCCGATATCGCGCAAGGCCGTGTCATCCAGTCGCTGGCGCTTGAGGGTGGTTTGCAATCCACTTTATGGGCTGGCCCAGAGGCATTTTCCCGTGCCATGCAGCAGGGGCGCCAGCCGGTGCAGGGGGTCGTGCGCAAAAATCCCGTCAGCCTGAAGCTCGGTTTTTCGGGCGATGACTACGGCTATGCGATCGATCTGGGGCTGCCGCCGCAGATGCCGCCCTCTGCTTTCAACAGCGATCCGGAGATCAAGCTTGAGAGCATGTGGACGGGGAAGGTGCTGCGGCGGGCGAATTTGTTCGCCGAGCGTGCCGGGCCTTCCGTGCGGGTGCGGGACGGCGGCGGCAAATGGTGCCAGGCACTTGAAAACCTTGCTGGATATGACAGCATGATGACGCATTGCAGCGACCCGCGCGAGGCGCCGGAGCTGCTTTCCTTACGCGAGCGGATGCGCGGCTGGCGGTTCTATGACCATTTCCGTACCGATGCCGGGGCGCCGGCACGGCGGCGGCGGATCGGCACACGCACGCCAGTGCTGGCCAGTGACGGCGCGGATTTCCCCGCGGCCGTGCAGACCATTCGCGAGATCGGCGATGAGCAGGGGTTTGATGAGGCGGTGGACGATGCGTTTCCCGGCGCCAGCGTCAGCGTGGATTGTGCGGAAGGGGGTTTTGAGGTGTTGATGCGGCAGCATGGCCTGCTGCGCCCGCTCGGCACGGCCGAGCTGTCGGACGGTACGTTGCGCTATCTGCTGTTGATCACAGCGCTGCTCTCGCCTCGCCCGCCGGAGTTGATGATTCTCAACGAGCCGGAAGCCAGCCTGCACCCGCAATTGTTGCGGCCGCTGGCACGGCTGATCGCGCGTGCTGCCCGGCGCTCGCAGATGATCGTCGTGTCGCATGCGGATGATCTCGTGCTGGAGCTGACGGGCGAGGCGGCACGGCGCATTACATTGGAAAAGAGGTTGGGCGAAACGATTGCCGCGGGTGAGGAAGATGACCCGCCGGCATGGCAATGGCCGTCGCGCTGATCAGCCCGCCGCCGCGATGGCGCGCAGCAGGGATTTGACGCCTTCGGCTGGGCCTTGAGAGTGGTTCCAAACCGCACCTACCACGGCGAGAAATTCGGCACCCGCTTGCACTAGCGGAGAACAATTTTCCGCCGTGATGCCGCCGATGGCGACGCAGGGGATTTCCATGGTTTCGGCCCAGAGTTTCAGGGTTTCGATCTCCGCCATTTCGGGGGGCTCTTTGGTGGTGGTGGCGTAGAAGGCGCCGAAGGCGACGTAGTCTGCCCCGGCTTCGCCGGCTTCCATGGCGAGGTGGCGGGAGTTGTGGCAGGTGACGCCCATTGTTAAATCGCCGAGGATTTTGCGGGCTTGTTTGGCGCCGCCGTCTGTCTGGCCGATGTGGGCGCCGTCGCAACCGGATTTTACGGCGAGGTCCGGGCGGTCGTTGAGGAGGAACGCGACGTTGCGGTTTTGGACGATGGGGCGGAGGCGGTCGATGGTTTTCAGGATCACGTCGTCGGGGACGTCTTTTAGGCGTAGCTGGACCGCTGCTACGTCGCCGGCGTCCAGCGCTGCTGCCAGAAATTCCTCGAATTTTTCGGGGAGGGTTGGTGGGGTGATGAGGTAGAGGCGGCAGTCGGTGGAGGGCAAAGTGGTTTCCTTTAACAAATAAATTCGGGGGCCGAAGCCCCCGAAAATGATCGCAACAGGTGAGCGAAACTTACGCTTTGTTGAGATAGATATCGATGATCTTCTGCAGCATCACGAGCGCTTCTTCGCGCGGGCGCTGGAAGGTGTTGCGGCCGATGATGGAGCCGTTGGCGCCGCCGTCGCGCAGGCCCCGGACTTCGTCGTACAGGCCATCGAGGTTCTTGGCTTCGCCGCCCGAGAACACGACGATGCGTTTGCCGGCGAAGCAGGACTGCACCACGTGTGCCACGCGCTTGGCCATGGTCGAGGCATCGAAGCCTTCGTAGGATTTTTTGGCGGCTTCGAGCGAGATCACATCGGTGGGGGGTTTCACCTTGATGATGTGGGCGCCGAGCAGAGCGGCCATGTGGGCGGCGTAGGCGCAGATGTCCAAGGCGGTTTCGGCTTTTTTGTCCAGGTTCGGGCCGCGCGGATAGGACCACACAACCACGGCGAGGCCGGCGGCTTTGGCTTCCTCGGCGATCTCGCGGATTTCCTCGATGAGCTGAAAGGCGAATTCCGAGCCCGGGTAGATGGTGAAACCGACGGCCGAGCAGCCGAGGCGCAGTGCGTCGTTGACCGAGCCGGTGAGGGCCTGGTCCTTATCCACGGCCAGGCTGTTGGAGGAGTTGAGCTTGAGGATCGTCGGGATCTGCCCGGCGAAGGTGGAGGCGCCCATTTCCAGCATGCCAAGCGGGGCGGCGTAGGCGGAGAGCCCGGCGTCGATGGCGAGCTGGTAGTGGTAGAACGGGTCGTAGGCCGGCGGGTTGGGGGCGAAGGAGCGGGCCGGGCCGTGCTCGAAGCCCTGGTCCACCGGCAAAATAACCAGTTTGCCGGTACCGCGCAGTTTGCCTGCCATGAGGATACGCGCCAGGTTGGTCTTGGTGCCTGGGTTGTCGCTCTCATAATGCGACAGGATCGTCTTTACTGCCTTGGTAATCGCCATTGCTATTCCACCCTCTTTGCAAAATCCTGGCGCTTCCTAGCCCATGGGTCACGGAATGTCATCCGCGCAGGGCCGCGCCGCAGGGCTGTAAAGATGGGAAAATGCGGCGGAATCATGGTGTGGCGGCCCGATTTACGCAAATTTTAACCAAGCCACTGCGCTAATTGGCGCGCGGCACCGGGCTGGCCCAGGTTCAAAGCTGCCGGGGCGGCGGCCAGGAGTGTGGCGTTTTGCGCGGCGGCGTAGTCGGCCACCTGCGCCCAGGCGGGGCAGGGGGCGAGGATAATGCCGGTGAGCCCCAGTTTCAGCCCTTCCCAGGCGCGGCCGGGGGCATCGGCGCAATCCAGAAAGGCGGGGCCGGTGAAGCCGGCGGCGGTGAGCAGGGCGGCCCACCAGCCGCAGCCGGCGTAAAGTGCTGCACCGGGGGCGGAGAGCAAAGTGACGGGGCGCTGTGGTGCCAGCGCGGTGCGGATGTGAGGGAGGCCATGCACGATGATGACAGGCGGGTAAGCCATGATCTATCCGGTTATCCACAATTTCCCTGGTCTTGCCTTGACCTTACACGGCGCGGTCGGGTTGAATAGGCCTTATGTCCGAGTCGGAATCAGAAGACGAGATCCTCGATCGCATTGAGGCGGCCCTGCGCAAGATTGCCGGTGTGTCGCCCGCGGCGCTGTCTGGTGTTGCCCAGCCGGGTGATGCGGAAGGGTTCGACCGCGCTGCTTTTACCGAAAAACTGGACGATATCATCTCGAATCTGCGTGACGGGCTGGAGAACCTCCGGCCCGAGCCAGGAGTTTAACGATGGCCCATGTCACCATACGGATAAACGGCTACGCCTATACGGTGGGCTGTGAGGATGGGCAGGAGCAGCATCTCACGCAGATGGCGGCCGAGATTGAACAGCGGATCGGCTCCATCAAGGCGATTGGCGGGCAGTCCGGCGAGGCGCGGCTGCTGATGTTGGCGGCGCTGCTGCTGGCCGATGAGGTGCATGATCTGCGCACCAATGCCTCCAAGGGCGCGCCGGTTGACGTTGCAAAACCGGAAAACGGCGGGGCAAAACCGGAAAACGGCGAGCGCCGGGCGCGTTTGCGCCGTGTTGCCGCAAGGGCGGAAGAGATAGCGGCGGATCTTCTCGACAGTTGATGCTGTTTGGCATTGCGGTGGGGGCGCGCCGGTCCTAGATTGGGCTTGGAGCTGTCCGGTTCGACAGGTAGCACATCCCCAGGGCCGTTAAGCATCTCCCTAGGGAGCTGGCTCTGTCCGGATCTTGGTCCGGGTATCTGGCGCCCACCTGCACAAGCAGGCCTTGGGAGGATGTCATAGCCAACGGCCAGGGCGGCTCCACCTCCCCTTTATGACGGCCCTTTATGATGGCCGGATACCGCGTGATGCCGGTCAGGGTTCGGTCAGGCTGGGCCAACCTGGGCGGGTGGCAGCAAAAAAGCGCCTCAACACAAACGTTTATTGACCAAAAGCGAGCATCCTGGCATCGTTACATCCGGGGGAGCTTTATGACACGTTCGGAATTGATTGCAGGGCTTGCGGAAGATAATCCTCATCTGACCGTTGCGGATGTCGAGCGTATCGTCGCGGCGCTGTTTGATGAGATGACCACGGCTCTGGCGCGCGGTGAGCGTGTGGAGCTGCGTGGTTTTGGCGCCTTTACCGTCAAGCGCCGCCAGGCGCGGGCCGGGCGCAACCCGCGCACCGGTGAGACCGTGGATGTGGCGCAGAAATCCGTGCCCTTCTTCAAGGCGGGCAAGGAATTGCGCGAGCGCATCAACAAGACCGGTGCGGCGCCGGCCGTGAAGGCGCCGGCCGTGAAGAAGAAGACCGCTGAGTAAGGTTTTCAACTATATCCGGCTGTTAGCCGGGTTTTTCATTGTTCTGGTGTTGGTCTTGCTGGTGCTGTCCAACCGCAAGCAGGTGCCGTTGAGCCTATGGCCATTCTTCTCCGGTGTTCAGATCTGGCTAGGGCCGGTGCTGGTGGCGACACTGGCCGGGGGGTTTGTCCTCGGGCTTCTGGCGCATCTGCCCAAACATTTTTCCCTGCGCCGCCGCGCGCGCAATGCGGAGAAGCGCGTGGCGCTGCTTTCCGCCGCACAGGATTCCGGTAAAACCGGGGAATGACCAATCTTAGACGACTGATCGCGGCGATCGACACGCCGGAGCTGGACCGCGCGAGTGCGCTGGTGCGCGAACTGGCGCCGCATTGCGGGCTGGTGAAACTGGGGCTCGAGTTTTTTCTGCGGCACGGCCCGGCCGGGTTTACCGCCGCCGCCCAGGGTAACCCGGTGTTTCTGGACCTGAAACTGCACGATATTCCCAATACCGTGGCCGGGGCCGTGCGTTCGCTGCTGCCTTTGGGGGCGGATATGCTGACCATCCATGCTGGGGGTGGTGCCAAAATGATTGCGGCGGCGGTTGAGGCGGCGCGCGAGGCGACTTGGCGGCCGAAAATTCTGGCGGTGACGGTGCTTACCAGCCTGGATGCTGCCGGGCTGGCGGAGATAGGTGTGGCCGGCGGGCCGGCGCAGCAGGTGCTGCGGCTGGCGCGGGTGGCGCTGGAGAATGGCGCTGATGGGCTGGTGTGCTCGGCGCATGAGATTTCGCTGATCCGCGATGCTTTTGGGGCCAAGCCGATACTGGTTGTGCCCGGCATCCGCCCGGCGGGGGCGGCGGTGGGCGACCAGGCGCGGGTGATGACGCCGGAGGCCGCGATTAAGGCCGGGGCGGATTATATCGTGGTTGGGCGGCCGATTATTGAGGCTGAGAGCCCGGCCAATGCCGCCGCTGCCATTGCTGCCGCGATAAGATGAGCCTGGTTAAAATCTGCGGGATCAACAGCCCTGAGGCGTTTGATGCGGCGGTTGAGGCTGGGGCGGATTATATCGGCTTTGTGTTTTTCCCGGCCTCGCCGCGTTTTGTCACGCCTGTGGAGGCGGCTGTGCTTTCTGCCCGGCAGGTGGGGGCGAAGCCGCTGCGGGTTGGGTTGTTCGTCAATCCGGGGTTTGATGAGGTCGAGGCGGTTTTGCGCGAGATCTCGCTGGATGTTCTGCAGGTTCATGGCAGTGCTTCGCTGGTGGCGCCGCTGCGGGACCGGTTTGGGCGGCCGGTGTGGCGCCAGCTTGGTGTGACCACGGCGGAGGATTTTCCGGGACGCGATGAGTTTGCCGATGGTTTTCTCGTGGAGGCCAAGGCGCCGCCGGGGGCAACGAGGCCGGGTGGTAATGCGGTAAAGGCGGATTGGCCGCTGCTGGCGAATTTCCGCCCTGTGAAACCATGGCTGCTGGCTGGGGGGCTGAACCCCGGTAATGTGGCGGAGGGACTGCGCGTTACAGGTGCGCCGGGGGTGGATGTGTCTTCCGGTGTGGAGATTGCGCCGGGGCAGAAATCTCCGGCGTTGATCCGGGCGTTTATTGCTGCTGCGCGGGGCTGACGCGCCTATTTCACGTATTGCTGAACGAAGGGCTCAAGCGTGGCGGCCATGCGCGCCATTGTGGCGCTGTTGGGGTGCAGCGGCGGGTCTGGCGGGGTGAGATGCGGGTCGATGTAATGGGCTGCATCGGGTTTGCCATCGACGAGGAATAGCGGTGCCAGGTTGACGAAGGTGATGTCGCCGTGGCCGGCGTATCTGTGTGCCAGTGCGGCGTTGGTTATTTCCGTCTGCTCGTCCACCCAGGGGGAGCGGATGGAGGGTAGTACGCCGATGAGCAGGATATGTGTGCCCGGCAGTTTGCGCTGGGTGAGCCGCACCACGGATTCGATGCCGGGGATGGTTTGCGCCGCATTCCAATGCACATGGCCGAAGTTGTTGGCGCCGATGAGGATGATGGCGAGGCCGGGGTGCAGCCCGGTGAGCTGGCCGTGGCCGAGGCGCCAGATCAGGCTGGAAGTGGTGTCGCCACGGAAGCCGAAATCCAGCGCCTGGTAGGGGGCGTAATATTGCTGCCAGACGGGCAGGAAATCATCATACCCATGGCCGCCCTGGCGCTGCCAGTTCTGGGTGATGGAATCGCCCAGCCAGACGATTTTGGCATCCGGCGTGTTCCTGGCCTCCTGCAGGGTGAGGGCCCAGCGCTCATGCCACCAGGGCAGGGCCAGGCGGTCTATGGGCGCCTCGGCCATGTTGGCTGCCCAGGCCGCGTTGGGCAGCAGGAGCAACAGGGTGAGGAGTAGGCGGCGCAGCATCAGATGTGCAGGAGGAGGAGCACGAAACTGCCGCCACCGAAGGCGGCGCAGTAATAGGCGAAGGGGCGCAGCGCCCAGGAGTCGTGGCGCTTGAAATAGCGCATGAGGAAATCCGTGCTGGCATAGGCAACAACGCCTGCCACCACCGCCGCCAGGAGCGAAATGCCGAACAAGGCATGCAGCTCGTGCTGATGGATCAATTTGGGCACCTCGCCCAGACCGGCGGCGATTATGGCCGGTGTGCCGATGAGGAAGGAGAATTTGGCTGCCCCTTCATGGTCGACGCCGCGATACAGCGCGCCGACCATGGCGGCACCTGAGCGCGAGAGGCCCGGCAGGAAGGCCAGGCATTGGAACAGGCCGATGACGAGGGCATCGCCGTAATCCAGCTCGCCGCCGCGCAGGGATTTGCCCCGGAAGCGCTCGCTCAACAACAGCATGGCGGCATTGGCGATGAGGAACAGGCTGGCCAGCAGCGGCGCGCCGAACAGATGTTCCAGCGGTTTCTTCAACACCACGCCGACCACGATCAGCGGCAGAGTTGCCACGATCAGCTTGCCGAGCAGGTTGCGGGCGGCGCTGGTCTGGGCGGCATAGCCGCGGCCCAGCGCGCCGTGGAAAATCGCGATCCAGTCTTTGGAGAAATAGGCCAGCAGCCCGGCCGCGGTGCCCAGATGCAGCATCACCAGGAAGGGCAGGAAGCCCGGCCCGTTCTGGTCTATGCCCCAATGCAGCAGGGCCGGCACCACCACCGCATGGCCCAGGCTGCTGACGGGGAATAATTCGGTCGCCCCCTGCAGAACGGCGAACAGTATGGCGTGCAAGAAATCCATAAAAGCTCCTTCTGGGCGCGATTCCGCCCCTGCCGTGCTGCATTGCAGAATTTTGCGCCTGCGTTAAGCCGGGGGCATGCGGAAGTGGCAAAATCTTCATTCTCCCGGTGCGGTATGCTGAGCACGCTGGCCATTGTGCTCGTGGCGCTGGCTGGGATTCTGCTCCGCCCCTTTGGGCTGCGCGAGGCCTATCCCGCCATGGTGGGTGCGCTGGCTCTGGTGCTGTGCGGGCTGATGCCGCCCGGTGCTGCTTTGCGCGCGGCGGGGCAGGGGTGGGATGTGTATCTCTTCCTCGCCGGGATGATGCTGCTGGCCGAGCTGGCGGCATTGGAAGGCGTGTTCGACTGGGCGGCCGGGCTGGTGGCACGGGCCGCGCGCGGCTCGGCGCTGCTTCTGTTCGTTTATGTTTATGCGCTGGCGGTGCTGATCACCGTTTTTCTCTCCAACGATGCCACCGCCGTGGTGTTCACGCCTGCGGTGGCGGTGATGGCGCGCGAGGCGGGTGCAAAGCAAAAGCTGCCCTATCTGCTCATCTGCGCCTTTGTGGCCAATGCCGCCTCTTTTGTATTGCCGATTTCCAACCCGGCCAATCTGGTGGTGTATGGCGCCGCCATGCCGGATCTGGCGCAATGGTTGCGGCTGTTTGCTTTGCCTTCGGCCGTGGCCATTCTCGGCACGTTTTTACTCCTATGGGCGACGCAGGCCGGGGCGTTGCGGCAAACACTGGCGATGCCCGCACCCGTGCTGCTGCATACCGGCGGGCGGCTGACCCTGGCCGGGCTGGCGCTGATGGCGTTTTTGCTCCTGCTCTCTTCCGCTTTGGGCTGGGCTTTGGGGCCGCCGACATTTGCCGTGGGGGCGGGGGTTACCGCCCTGGTGCTGCTGAGGGCGCGACAATCGCCTTGGCCGGTGCTGCGTGGTGTGTCCTGGAGCGTGCTGCCGCTGGTCGCCGGGCTGTTCATCATGCTGGGCGCGCTGGACCGGCTGGGGCTGGCTGCCCGGCTGGCCCATGCCGTGGCTGGTTTTGGCCTGTTCCAGTCCGGTGGGGCGCTGGCGTTGTTATGCAATCTCGTCAACAACCTGCCCGCCGGGCTGCTCGCCGGCCAGATTTTGACCCATGCCGCGCCGGCGCAAAAGGCCGCCGCCCTCATTGCCGTCGATCTTGGCCCTAATCTCTCCATCACCGGCTCGCTTGCCACCATCCTCTGGCTCAGCGCCTTGCGCCGCCAGGGGGAAAGCATAACGGCCTGGCGGTTTTTGCGCATGGGTGTGGTGATGATGCCGCCTGTTCTGCTGCTGGCGCTTTATGCCTTGCGCGGCACGGTCTAAAGCCATCCGGCAGGAGGGGCGGATGAGTCTGGCGAAGAGATGAGTCTGGCACCGGGGGGGTTGGCACGGGGGGCGGCGCGCGGGGTGGTGTGGAATTTTGCCACCGTGCTGGCGGAGCGCAGCTTCGGCTTCATCATCCTTGGCCTGCTGCTGCGTGTTATCCCGGCTTCGGTGGTTGGACTCATCGCCATTGCCTCGGCCATTTCAGATCTTGCCCGTATTGTCGCCAATTCAGGGGCGGCCGAGCAGGTGCAGGCCAGCCCTGGCGACCGCAATGTTGAGGACGGGGCGTTCTGGAGCCAGTTTCTGGCCTCGCTGCTGTTCATGTTGGTGCTGTATTTTGCGGCCCCCGGCATTGCGGCGCTGTACCATCAGCCGGTGCTCACCCTGGTGCTGCGCATTATGGGGCTCAATGTGGTGATGACCTGTTTTGTGCTGGTGCCTGGTGCGCGGCTGGCCTCGCAGTTCCGGTTCAAGGTGCTGGGGCTGATGTCGCTGGGGAGTACAATCATCGGCGGGCTGGTGGCGCTGCCTTTTGCCTATACCGGGCATGGGGTCGAGGCGATGATGTATCAGCGTATGGCCGGGGTGGGGTTCTATGCCATTGGTGGCTCTATTGCCGCCGGCTGGCTGCCGGGGCGGCCGCCTTCCTTTGCCACTTTGCGTGAGTCGTTCCGGTTCTCGTTGCCGCTGATGGAGGCGACGTTCGTCGATTACATCAGCATCACCGGCTATGTGATGCTGGTGGGGTTGCGCATGCCGGTGGCGGCGTTGGGGGAATTCCGTATCGCCCAGCGGCTGGCTGAGGTGTTGCAGGAGATCGCTTTCACGCCGGCGCGCAAAGTGTTCATGCCGGTGTTCGTCGCGGTGCGGCATGATAAGGCGCGGCGTTTTGAGACCACCAGGCAGATGCTGGATGTTCTCTCGATGGTGATATTTTTTGTGTGTGCCGTGTGCGGGGCGGCGGCAAAGCCGATCGTGCTGCTGATGTTCGGGCATAAATGGCAGGCGGCGGTGCCGGTGTTTGCCATCATCACGCTGATGGCCCCGGCGGCGGCGCTGTACAGTGTTATCAACCCGCTGCTTACCGCGGCCGGGCGTACGCGGCTGGTGTCCATTTATGCCTGGGCCAATGTTGCCACCATTGCTGCCGCCGCCTGGTTTGCGGCACCTTACGGGCTGCGGGCGTTGGCCTGGGCGCTGGCGGGGCGCGGGGTGACGGCGGTGGTGCTGTTCATGTTCGCCATGCGCCAGGGGCTGGAGCGGCCGGTGACCCCGATATTGCGGCTGTTGCTGCTGCCCTGCCTCGCCCTGCTGGCGGCCAGGCTGGCCGCCTGGCTGGTGCTGCGGGCGTTGCCGGGGCTGGAGCTGATACCGGAGTTCTTCGTCGCATCCGGGGTCTCGGCCGGGGTGTTCGCCGGGGTGGCGCTGGCCGTGGCACCTCGGCGCATCGCCGAGATGGTCACCCGGCTGCATCGGGCCCTGCTCGGGATTCAGCCGGCATGAGGGCGGGCAATTTTCTTGCCCAGGGGCGAAGTTGCTGGTTGAATGGCGCTACACATGATCGCTGACCCGCCCTTCACGCTGTTGCAGCCCGCCCGGCAGATGGCGGCACTGGTGCTGACCTCGCCGCATTCCGGCAGGCGGTATGATGCTGCTTTTCTGGCGCAGGCCCGGCTGGACGCGCAAAGCCTGCGCCGCTCGGAGGATAGTTTCGTGGAGGAGCTGTTCGCGGCCGGGCCCAGCCTGGGCGTGCCGCTGCTGGCCGCCGAATTCCCGCGCGCCTGGTGCGATGCGAACCGCGAGCCCTGGGAGCTGGACCCAGCGATGTTTGCCGATGCGCTGCCGGATTACGCCAACACCACCAGCCCGCGCGTGGCGGCTGGGCTTGGCACGGTGGCGCGCATCGTGGGGGCCGGCGAGCCGATTTATGGGAAGAAACTGCGCTTTGCCGAGGCCAAGGCGCGCATCGATACGTGCTGGCGCCCGTTTCATGAGGCGTTGGCGCAATGCATCGAGGATAGTGTGGCGCGCTTCGGCCATTGCCTGGTGTTGGATTGCCACTCCATGCCCACCCCGCTTGGCCGCATGGCGGGGCGGGCCGATGTGGTGCTGGGCGATGGGCATGGCACCAGTTGTGGCCCGGGCTGGACCGATTATGTGGAATCCGCTTTGGGCGCGCAAGGCTATAGCGTGCGCCGCAACGACCCCTATGCCGGCGGCTTTATCACCCGCCATTACGGCCGCCCGCGAGAGGGCGTGCAGGTGCTGCAATTGGAGCTGGCAAGGGGGCTGTATATGAATGAGCGGCAGTTCACCCGTGGGACGCAGTTTTCCGCGACGCAGGAGCGTATGGCGAACGTGCTGGCGGGGTTGATAGGGGCGCTCCGGCTCTGGGGCGCGGCCGGGCCGGACCTGCGCGCCGCCGCCGAATAGGCCTTAACCTCGAAAAAAAAGGCGGCGCATAAAGCGCCGCCAAGTTTAGGGAGGAAACGTCCAAGAAACAGGAGAGAAAACTCATCCTGTAGCCTCATTGTATAGCGCAGCGGATGCTGCACTGCAAGGTAAATTTTGCGGCGCAACATCACGGAATCGTGATTCTGGTAAATACAGCAAAAACAATCACTTGAATGTTTTGGGCTGGGGAGGCTTTACTACATCTGCGCCGCCCCTTATGAGCAACACAGGCATGATGGTGCAAACCGTCCGGCCAGGCGTGGAGGGGTGGCCGAGAGGCTGAAGGCGGCGGTTTGCTAAACCGTTATACTGGGTTAACCGGTATCGTGGGTTCGAATCCCATCTCCTCCGCCAATTTTTTAATCCATTGACATTGCAGACAATTCTGGCGGCCATTTTTGGCATTGCACGCAGGATTGTACGCAAGCATGCATGGTCGTCATCTCACGCGAAGCGGAAGCGGCTGGATTTTTTCAGATTCGCATGCGCCCCATTTTTAAGGGAACTATATACTTGAATCCCTATCTTGACGGGAACTATCTCTTCTTGCCGCAGTCTACTTGAAGATCGTATCTCTTGTGGTAATCGTTTCTAATGCTGGACGAAGTAGTCGCCCGACTATGCAAACTCCCCATCGACGTGAAAGCCGGAGGTGTTTCTGCCGTGACACTCGTGCGGCAATCCGGCTATGTGTTCGATTCCGGGGAAATAATCCGCGAAAAAATATGGACCTACATATCTGAGCATAAAGAGCTAATCCATGCTTGGCTTCAGTGGTCTGATAATAAGCGGGTATCCGAAGGGTGGTATTTCTGCCCAGAAGGCGGAGGTTATTTAGTCGCATATCATCCGAGAGGCACGAGATTTACATTCGACAACGATGTGGAGGCGTGTGCTGAGTTCGTGTTTCGAGAGATCGAATCCCTCGCTAAATTCGCCAAAAGCCACTCAAACTAATCATTTTTTTACCAACATCGGGTAGAGGAAATCCCTGCGAGGGACTCAAGTATATAGTTCCCATTTTTAACGGGGTTTGGTTGTGGAAATCCGGCGGCAGCTCGAAATTTGAATACAAATGAGGTGAGCGTAGCGTTACGCGCCCTGGTTTGTTCCCGTCATCAGCCGCCGATCAGGACGGTGAAGCAGCCCAGCACGATCATGCCGCCGTGGGCGCAGGGGTCGAGCATGCGGGCTGCGGGCCTGCCGCCGATGAGGACGGTGGTGGAGCCCATAACAATGGAATCCGGCGGGCCGACACAGGTTACGATGTCGCCGACACAGGCTGCCGGCATCCCGCCGATGAGTACCGTGGGGGCACCGGGCGCCATGATAGGGCCGCCGACATGGGGAACCAGCACCGTCACCATCGGGCAGACGTGCATGTCGGTTAGGCGGGCGGCCGGCATTGGCATGTTTTAAATGTTACCCCTTTCAAACAGAAGCGTCACCTAAATATTTAATTTGGGATGAAATCTTTACAATGATACGCCACCGAACGATACGTCGTCGGCGGCGTAAGGACTTGATGACAGTGAAGGGCAGTTCGGGCATGCGGCGACCGGCAAGGGGTGTAAAGCGCTGGGTTGATGCGTCGGGGCTGTTCGGCGCCTTCCTGCTATGGGCCGGCGCGGCCCAGGCCCAGAGCGTGGCGCCGCTGATCAGCTCGCCGTTGCCGCATATTCAGCCGGCGCCGGTGCCCAAGCTGGGCGCTGGATTGCCGAGCTTTCAGACGCCGGGGACGGAGGGTGCGGTGCCCGCTGTGGCGATCCCTGTCCATTCGGTGACGGTGGTCGGCGCGACGGCGTTTACCCCGGCACAGCTCGCGGCGCTGACCGGCGGGCTGGCGGGGCAATCCGTACCGCTGCCAAAGATTGAGGCGGCGCGCCGGGCACTGGTCGATCTGTACCGCGGCCATGGGTTCGTTCTGACGACGGTTTCGCTGGATATCGACGCGGCCGGCAATGTCCGTTTCATCGTTGTCGAAGGCCGGATCGTTGCGGTTAAACTCTCCCAGGATATCGGCCCGGCTGGGACGATGGTGCTGCGCTTTCTCGATCATTTAACAGAGGAGCGGCCGCTGAATGAGGCGTCGCTGGAGCGCTGGCTGCTGCTTGCGCAGCAGATACCTGGCATTTCGGTGCAGGCGGTGCTGCAGGCCAGCAGTGGCGACCCCGGCGCGCTGACCCTGGTTGCGCAGGTGAGCAAACAGAGTGTTTCGGCCCTGGTGACCGCCGATAACCGGGCGTATCAAAACGCCGGGCCGGCGGAAGGGCTGGTGGTGACCGATTTGAACAGCGTGACGGCGCAGGGTGACCAGACAGAGGTCTCGCTGTTCCATACCGAGGCGGGAACGGATAATTTCGGCCAGATCTCGGAGAGCTTTTTCATCGGTGACCGGGGGCTGCGGATAAAGCTCTATGGCGGCGCCGGACGGGCGCAGCCGACCGGGTCGTTAGGCGATGTGCATTATCAGAGTTTTCTAACCGTGTTTGGCGGGTCGTTGAGCTATCCGTTGCTGCTGCGGCGCAATCAGGCTCTGAATGTGTCGCTGCATTTCGACGGGACTGATAATCTGATCAATATTGCCGGCGTGCGTAACAGCACGGATAGCCTGCGCGTGGCGCGGTTTGCGGGGCTGTACGCCTGGCAGGATTTATGGGCGGGTAACAGCCGCAACGCATTGAACTTGTTAAATCTGGAAGCGTCACAAGGGGTTCCACTCTTTGGCTCGTCGGCGGATGGGCGCACGGCACCACCGGCCGGACGCAGTGATGCGAAGATGGATTTCTGGAAGTTTACCGGCTCGATAAGCCGTGTGCAGACCCTGTTCTCGCCGTTTGGCGGCGCCACTGTGGCGTTGCGTACGGAGGCTGGCGGCCAGTATACCCCCTTTGTTCTGCCTTCCGAGGAAGAATCCTATCTCGGCGGCAGCCGTTTCACCCGCGGGTTTTATTCCGGTCAGGTGGTGGGCGATAAGGCCCTTTATGCTACCGCCGAGCTGCAGTTGAACACTGGTGGGGATTTTACCCTGTTTCACCAGGATATTCCTCTGGGGGCGCAGTTTTACGGGTTTTACGATTGGGGTGAGACCTGGTCGAATCTGACGAGCGATCTGAACCACCGGATTGAATCCGCTGGTGGTGGGGTACGGCTTGGTCTGACCAAGAATCTGGAACTGGATGGCGAGGTGGCGGAGCGGCTGACGACCCGGCTTGTGCCGGCGGCGACAGGCATAGCGCCTTTGGCTGAGACAGTGATTTATTGGGGCGTGACAGCCCATTATTGATGTCCGGCGCTGAAACGCCGGGTGGTTGTGATATGAGAGGGTGCGATGGAAAAGAGAGCGCCACGTTTGGGAGATAAGGCCACGCGCCGGGCCAGGCAGCACGCTGCCTGGCTGACGACGACGGCCCTGACAGCGATTCTGCTCAGCCCCGGCGTGCTGAACGCGCAGACGCTCGCCACCACGACCACGCCGCAGGGCGGGGAGGTGGTGGGCGGCAGTGCCACGATCACCCAGAGCACCGGCAGCACGGTCATCGACCAGTCCAGCCAGCGTACGGCGATCAACTGGCAGAGTTTCAATGTCGGCAGTGCGGCGACGGTGCAGTTCAACCAGCCCTCGTCCACCGCCATCGCTGTTAATCAGGTGGTGTCGGCGAACCCCTCCATCATCGCCGGCAAGATTTCCGCCAATGGGCAGATCGTGCTGGTCAATCAATCCGGCGTCGTGTTCACCCATGGCGCGCAGGTGAATGCCGAGAGCATCGTGGTATCCACCTCAAGCGTGGCGACCAAGGATTTCATGGCCGGCAGGCTGGTGTTCTCTGGCGCGCCCAATCCGGGGGCCAAAATCGTTAATGACGGGCAGCTCACCGCCCGCCAGGCCGGGTTGGTCGGGCTGGTGGCGCCGCAGGTCATCAATAACGGTGTCATCACGGCGCGGCTCGGCCAGGTGGTGCTGGCCGGCGCCAGCGCCTTCACGCTGGATCTTTATGGCGACAAGCTCGTATCGCTGGATGTGACGCAAGCCGTGCGGGCGGTGGATGTGGGCGGAAAGCTCATGCCGGCGCTGGTGACGAATAACGGGGTCATCATCGCCGATGGCGGCACGATCACCCTCACGGCGCAGGATGCGGACGCGCTGGTCACCCAGCTTGTCAATGCCGGTGGTACGATCCGGGCCGATACGGTCGGTGCCAAAACGGGAACGATCGCCATTGAAGGTGTTGGCGGCAATATTCAGATCGCCGGAAACCTGCTGGCGCAGGGCAGCCAAGCGGGAACCAAGGGCGGCGCTATCGAGGCGTTGGCGACGGGCACGGTCAGTGTTGCGTCGACGGCGGTCATCGACGCTTCGGGGGCGGCAGGCGGCGGCGTGGTGGCTTTGGGTACGGATATCGCCCGCGCCCGCGCAGGTGGCGCGGACAGTGCGGCGCCGCGTGCGGCGGTTGTGCAGGTGGCATCTGGCGCGCACATCAACGCCAATGCGACAGCCACGGGCAATGGCGGCAAGGTGGTGCTGCTCAGCTCACAGGAGACAGATTTCGGCGGGACCATCGCCGTGGGCGGTGCAACCGGCGGCACCGGCGGGCTTGCGGAAATTTCCAGCGATAATGTCATCAGCCTCAGCGGCACGGTGTACGATACCTCGCTCGATGGCCAGGCCGGGGAGATATTGCTGGACCCGGGCACATTGATCGTCGGCACCGGCGGCACCGCCGCGAGCATCGCCGGCACCACCACCATTGGCGGTCTGACCGGCACCAACAGCGTATCCTATGTCGATCCGTCGTCGCTGATCAGCCTCTCCGGCACCATCGTGCTGGAGGCGAATAAGCTGCTCTCCGTCGCCAGCGCCATCAACCTTACCGGCGCCTCGGCACTTACATTACTCTCGGATGGTAATGTCACCATCGGCGCCTCGATCGATACGATCGGCTCGCTGGAGATTGATGCCACCGGCTCGCTGGTGGTGAATGCCGGGCTGACCGCCACGAGCATCGCGGTGAGCGATGCCGGTGGCGGCGCGATCATGCTGGGTGCCTCGGTGGTCGCCACGCAGTTGACGCTGCAAAGCGGCGGCGGGGTTACCGAGGTGAGCGGCGGGGTGATCGATGTGGGCACGCTGGATAGCGGCACGTTGATCGATGGGAATGTGCAGTTCGGCAATGTGAACACCATTGCCACGCTGGGTACATTTGCCGTGCTCGGCAGTATTCTGCTGAACAATGCTGGTTCGCTCGACATCGCGGGCGTGGTGAGCACACAGCAAAGCCTGACGCTGGAAGACACCGCAGGGATCAGCGAAAGCAGTGGCGGCATGATCAGCGCTGCGACGTTCGGCAGTGGTGGCACCACCATCGGCGGCGATGTTTCGTTGGAGAACGGCAACAGTATTAATGTGGTGAATGGGCTGACGCTTGGCGGCACATCCGTGCTGGGGCTGGAGGATACAGCCGCGCTGAAAGTGACGGGCACGGTTGATGCGGGTACCGCGACGATCAGCGCGGCGGCTTTGACATTGGCGGCACCGGTCTCGGTGGCGAATGCGCTGGTGCTGGAATCCAGCGGCGGCATTACCGAGGCGACGGGAGGGGTCATCGACGCGGCGACGCTGAGCAGTGGTGGTACCACCATCGGCGGCGCGGTAGCGCTGGGCAAGGTCAACACCATTGGCACGCTGGCTGGTTTCACGGCGGCGGGAAATATTTTGCTCGATAATGCCGGGTCGCTGGAGATTGCGGGGCTGGTGAGTACGGCAGGTGCCTTAACCCTGGAAGGCGGTAGTGTCGGCGAAGCCGCCGGCGGCTCGATCGATGCAACGACGCTGACCAGCGGTGGTACCGCGATCGGCGGCGATGTCTCATTGGGAAGCGCCAATGATATTGGCGCACTGAATAACCTGACGCTCAGCGGCACATCCGTGCTGACACTGAACGATACGGGCGCGCTGAACGTGACCGGCACGGTCAATGCCGGTGGCGCCACGCTGAATGCCGCCGGTCTGACATTGGCGGCACCCGTTTCGGTAGCGAATGCGCTGGTGCTGGAATCCAGCGGCGGCATTACCGAGGCGGTGGGAGGGGTCATCGACGCGGCGACGCTGAGCAGTGGTGGTACGACCATCGGGGGGGCGGTGTCGCTGGCCAATGCCAATGATGTCGCCACGCTGGGCGGGCTGGCGCTGGCCAGTGGCTTCGCACTGGTATTGACCGATACGGGCTCGCTAAGTGTCGCGGGCACGCTCGATGCCGATAGTGCCACGATTAACGCCGCTGCTTTGACACTGGCAGCACCCGTTTCGGTGACGAACGCACTGGTGCTGGCATCCGGCGGCCGCATTACCGAGGCGCCGGGCGGCACGATCAGCGCGGCGACGTTGAGCAGCGGCGGCACCACCATCGGTGGTGCCGTGACGCTGGGCAATGCTAATACGATTGGCACGTTGGGTGGCTTTACGGCGGCGGGAAATATTCTGCTCAATAATGCCGGGGCGCTGGAGATTGCCGGGCTGGTGAGCACGGCGGGTGTTTTGACGCTGGAAGGCGGCGGCGCCAGCGAAATGACCGGCGGCATGATCGACGCGGCGACGCTGAGCAGCGGCGGCACCACCATCGGCGGCGATGTCTCATTGGGCAGTGCCAATGAAATCGGCGCGCTGAATGATTTGACGCTTAGCGGCACATCCGTGCTGACACTGAACGATGCGGGCGCGCTGAACGTGACCGGCGCGGTCAATGCCGGAGGTGCCACGCTGAATGCCGCGGGTCTGACACTGGCGGCACCGGTCTCCGTGACGAATACGCTGGTGCTGGAATCCGCCGGCAATATTACCGAGACGGCGGGTGGCGGTATTTCCGCGGCCCAACTGACAAGCGGCGGCACGACCATTGCCGGCGCGGTGTCGCTCACCGGTGCCAATACCATAGCCACGCTTGGCGGTTTCGCCGCCTCGGGCGATTTTACCCTGGATACAACAGGCAGCCTGACCGTCGCGGCGCCACTGCAGGCCAGCGATGTGACGCTGATCGATAATGGTACGATGACGTTGGACGCCGTGCTGCAGGCGGCCGGAGGGCAGGCCCGGCTGGTTGCCGATGGGCTGCTTGAAGGCAGTGGCGGCGCGGTGAGCGTGGGTAGCGGCGGCACCATTGCCATTGCCCCCTTTACCAGCGGAACAATGGCCGATCTTGGCGGCACGGCCGCCGGTGGGCTCGAACTCTCCAATCAGCTCTTCGCCGGGCTGGATCCGAATGCGGATCTTATCATCGGTAAGGCGGGAAGCTTTACCGCAGGCGGCATTTTCACGGAAGGTGCCTTGAGCATTGCCAATCCGGCCTTGCTGTTGAGCGCCACCGGACAGATTACGCAAACCGGAACGCTCAGCGCCAATGCGGTGACGCTGGCGGGCAGCAGCCTGGCGCTGGACGGGGATTTGACGGCCACCACCCTGCATCTGCTGAGCAGCGGTGGCATTACCCAACCGGGCAGTGCCGTGCTGAGCGTTGGCACGCTGGATAGCGGCGGCACGACGATTGGCGGCGCCGTGGCACTGGACGGATCTGCCAATGCCATAGCCACGCTGGGCGGTTTCGCCGCCACGCAGGGTTTCACGCTGGACGACGCCGCCGCTCTGGTGGTGAACGGGCCGGTAACTGCCGCCAGCATCTCGCTGACGGATGGCTCAACGAATGCCAGCAGCCTGGCGATCGACGGCACGCTGGCGGCAAATTCCGGTGGCACGATCAGCCTGGTTGCCAATGCTATAACCGCTGCCGGGGCCAGTATTTCGGCGCCGGGCGGCGTGGTAGCGTTCGCGCCGTATACCGATGGTACGGCGATCGATCTCGGTGGCACCGCCGCCGGGCTCGATTTGAGCAGCACGCTGATCGGCGCGATCAGCGGTGCGACCTCGCTCGTCGAGATCAGCACCAGCGGCAGCATCGCCGCCGATGGTTCGGTGAGCCTGGCACCCGCGGTTTTATCGCTGAACGGCGATGGCGTGGTGTTCAACGGTACGCTCACCGTGCCGGAGGAGCTGGAGCTGACGAGCAGCAATGGCGTCAGCGAAACCGCCGGGGCACAACTGACAACCGGCACATTGCTTGCCGGTGGTGCGATTAGCGGTCCGGTGAATTTGGCACTGGGCGATAACAACATCGGCACACTCGGCGCGATTTCGCTTTCCGGCAGTAATGGCGATCTGAGCTTAAGCGATGCGGTGGCGCTGCGGTTAAGCGGACCGGTGAATGCGCAGAACGTGGCGCTGAACGCGGCTGGGTTGACCATTGCGAATGTGATCAGCGCCGGTGGCGCGGTAACTTTGGACAGCTCTGCGGGGGTTGTGGAAAATGGCGGTGCCATCGATGCGCTGAGCCTGACCAGCGGCGGTACCACCATCGCCGGCGCCGCGCTGCTGGGCGGTGCCAATACCATCGGGGTGTTGAACGGGTTTGCCGCCAGCGGCGATGTTCTGGTGAATGATACCGGCGCGCTGACCGTGGCCGGAAATGTGGCCGGCGCCAACATCACTTTGGTTGCCAGCGGGTTGACGCTGGCCGGCGATGTGAGCACGCCCGGTCTGCTGGCTTTGGCCAGCCCTGGCGATGTGACGCAGAGTGCAGGCACCATCAGTGCCGCGACAGTGAGCAGCGATGGCGGCGTGATCGGCGGGTCCGTGAATCTGGCGCAGGCGGGGAATGCGCTGCAGACGGTCGCGGGTTTTGCCGCGAGCGGGAACGTGGCGCTCGCGAGCAGCGGCCTGCTCGACGTGACCGGCCCCCTTACGGCCGCCAATATCGCGCTGAATGCGTCCGGCATCGCGGTGAACGGCGTGGTCTCCACCAGCCAACTGCAACTCGCCAGCAGTGCCGGGGTGAGCGAGGGCCAGGGTGGTCAGGTGACAGCCAGCACATTGACGACCGGTGGTGCCACGGTCACGGGCGATATCGCGCTCAACACCGCCGGCAACCAGATCGGCACACTCGGCGCGGTAAATGCCACCGGCGGCCTCGCCTTGAACGATGCCAGCGCCTTGAACCTGGATGCCCCCGTTACACTGGGCGGCGCGTTGGCGCTGCTCGATGCCGTGAGCATCACCCAGACCGGCGGTGGCATAAGTGCCACGGCGCTGACCAGCGACGGCGGGACCATTGGCGGCGATGCCTCATTCGGCTCGGCGTTCAACGCCATTTCGGTGCTTGGTGATTTTGCCGCGCGCGGTAATGTGCTGGTGGCGGATACCACGCCGCTCGCTTTGCAAGGCAATATCAGCACGGGTGATGTTCTCAGCCTCGACTCTGGCGGTGCCATCACCCAGGGCAGCGGGATCATCTCCACGGCGTTGTTGAATGCGAGTGCCACTTCCATAAGCTTGCCCTCCGCCAACCAGATCGGTGCGCTGGGCGTGGTGACGTCCGGGAATATCGACATTGCCGGCGTCAGCGGTATTTCCGGCCAGGTTACGGCGAATAATGCGGCCTTTTCCACCGGCGGCAATTTTACATTCGGCGGCAATGCGCAGATCACCGGTGCGCTGGATGTGAATGCAAACGGCAACATCACGCAGAGCACCGGCAATGTCAGCGCGCAGACCGCGACTTTGGCTTCCGGCGGCAATATCGTGCTGTCCGGTGATATGGCCGTCACCGGCGATCTCGACCTGATTGCCGCGGCGAATATCACGCATGGGCAGGGCGTGCTGGATGCGGGCACGTTGACCGGTTCCGCCGACACGCTGGCCAGTTTCGGCTCCACTACCGATTTCGGCACGCTGGGCAGCTTCATCATGCAGGACAGCCTGTTTTCGCTGAACAATGCCGGGGCGCTGACGATCGTCGGGCCGGTGGTGGCCAATGTCGTCAGAGTCACGGCGCAAGGTGTTGTGACACTGGAGGGCAGTACCACGGGCGGGCTGTTCATCACCGGGGTGGTGGAGCCATCGTCCGCCATAACACCGAATGCCACCGATTCGGTTATCAGCTCGACCGGCGGGGCCAATAGCGCGCCGTCGATCATCGTGAACGGCGTTTTTCAGGTCAATGCGGGCCCGTATGCGCAAAATTATCTTGGCAATGCAGGCCAGCCGGCGACCGTATTCTTCGACACTCTGCCCACGGGCACGATGAATTTCGGGGCGAATGGAACCGGGGTGCTGGACGGGCCAAGTGTCGGTTTCGAGCTGGCGGCCGGGCAGGGCGGAACGGTGACCGGCAATCTGAATGCCAAGCATCTCGAAATTCTGAGCGCGCTCTCCGCCGATTTGAATGGCTCGATCGATGGGATCGACGGCACGACAGCGGCCGGAAATGGTGATGCGTTTCCCTTCCCACAGCCGGCTTTGCGCTTCAATGCCTGCCCGATCGGTTCGGTCAATTGCACGATTCTGCCGACAGAGGCGCTACCTTCGGGGAATCCGCTGGAGAATTTCGACATCAGCTCCCGTAAGCGCAAGCGGCTCGGCCATAATGTTGAGCTGCCCGGCATTGCGACACGCGATTTTTGAAGGAGCGTGGAGAAGGAATGGCGCGCGTGAGCAAAATGATGGTTCGAGCTGGGGCGGCGATGCTGATGATGCTGTTGCTGGTGCGCTGCGCAACACCGCCCGGCACTGCCTATGACTCAGAGGCGGCGGCGAAAACCAGCGCGGGTCTGCCGGTAGGTGTGAACACGGCCGGTGAAAGCTGCACATTGCAACGTAATGGCGCCACGGCGGATATATATTGCGGTAGCTGGGACCAGCCGAGCGGGCATGTGCAGATTGGTGACGCAGAGGCTGTAAGCGATTTGCAGGCGCTGGCCACGACCAGCGCCTGGCGCGCCGGGCTGGAAGCCGATTATGCATGCAATGCGCCGCGCCCGACGACGATTTTGGGCGACGTGCCGGCCGAGGCACTGGCCTGTACGCAGCGGTTTGGTGGCTGGCCGCATGTAGCACTGGTCAGCGTGATAGGCGGCACAGCCTATTATACCGATGGTGTGCTGCCGGCGTTGCCGCCCATGCAGCGGGCCTTGGGCGTGATGAGCGGCAAGATAGCCGCCAGCGGGGCTGATCAGGCTTCGGTTGTGGGGTCCGACCAGATACTGGCGCAGCGCCTGGCCGCCCAGGCCTTCAGCTCGGGCGATATCGGCCAGTATGAGGCGTTGATTGCGCTGGGTTCCAAGGCCAATCAGGAGGAGAATTTCCCGGCCGCCGTCATCGCCTATCGCGCTGCGCTGGCGTTGCAGCAGCGCAAGCTGGGGGCCGATAATCCGGCCACCGTGGCTCCCATGCTGGACCTGGCGCTCAACCTGTCCGATCTGGCGCAATACCCGGAAGCTTCGGGTCAATTTGCGGTCGCCGCCAAGCTGGTGCCGGGGTCGAGCGATCCCACGGCCGCCGCGAGATTGCTGCATTACGAGGGGCTGGATCAGCTCAACCAAGGCAAGCCGGCGCAGGCGCTCGCATTGTTGCGCCAGGCGGAACAGCTTTACGCCGCCTTGCTGCCGCCCGCCCTGCTGCAGGCCCAGCCGGCGGTGCAAACCAATGAGGCGATGTTCAGCATCACCGCGCAGCAAGGCACCAACAGCTTGATAGAGGCGCAGGCCACGCTGAATAGTCCGGTGACACAGACGGCTTTGCTCGGCGTGATCGAGACATGGCGGTATCAGGCGATTGCGCTGTATGACAGCGGCGACAAGCAGGGCGGGGCCGCGGCAATGGCAACGGCGGACCGGATTGCCGAGGCCAATGACATTTCGCCCCCCATGCTCTCCGCCCGGCTCGACCGGACGAACGGCGCCCTGGCCATGACACAAGGACACGGCGGCACCGCTGTAGGCGAGCTGCAGGAGGCGGCGGTGAATTTCGGCACCGTGATCCCAGGCTCGCGGCCGGTTGCCGAGACTTCTTTGCTGCAAGGGAGCGTGCTGCTCGGCCAGAAGCGTGATGCCGACGCGCTGGCGGCGTGCCGTACGGGCATCACCCTGCTGCGGAATTTACAGCTCGGCACGTCCGCAACCCTCATTACGCCGTGCCTTGACGCCTTTGCGCAAGCTGCCGCAGCAGAGCCGCAGCATGCGCAGGGCATATATAGCGAGATGTTCGCGGCGGCGGAGCTGGCGCAAGGCAGCGTGACATCGCAGGAGATCGCCGAAGCGGCGGCGCGGCTTTCCACCAGCTCGTCCAACCCGAAAGTGACTCAGGCCATACGCGCGCAGCAGGATGCGCAGGCAGCGCTGATGAAACTCTATCAGCAGCGTGATGAGCTGGCGCATGCGGCAGGGTCCGGCAGCACGCAGACCGCACTCGTGGCACTCGATAAAAATATCGCCGCGGCCAATGATACGGTGCGGCAGGCCACACTCGCGGAACAGGCCGCGGCGCCGAATTTCGGCCAGCTTGTGCAACAGGTGGTGCCGGCAAAGGATGTGCTGGCGCTGCTGCGGCCGGATGAGGCGTTTCTGGGCATTACCGCGGGGCCGGACCACAGTTGGCTGTTTTTCCTGCATGATGGCGATGTGCAGGTGGCGCGAAGTGCGACGAATGATGCCGTCATGGCCGGGCTGGTCACCGCCGTGCGGGCGAGCATAGAGCCGACTCAGGCCGGGCTGCCGCCTTTTGACATGGCCGACGCCACCACCATCTACCAGGACACTCTGGGTCCGTTCACCGCCGGCATGAAAAATGTGCACGAGCTGGTGATCGCCCCATCCGGCCCGCTCCTGGCTTTGCCCTTCGCGCTGCTGCCCACCGGGCCGGCCAGTGCGACAGATTTAACCAACGCCCCCTGGCTGGTGCGCCAGACCACACTGGCCTATGTGCCGGCGGCGGCGAATTTCGTATCTTTGCGCAAAATTGCCGGCACGTCGGCAGCGCAACAACCGTGGTTCGGCTTTGGTGATTTCCAGCCGGTAACATTGGCCCAGGCCCAAGCCACCTATAATGTGGCGACCTGCCAGGACAGCGCGGCGCTATTCGCCAATCTGCCTAATCTGCCTTATGCGAAACTGGAGCTGCAGGCCGCCGGAGCGGTCTTTGGTGCCGGCCCCGAAGATGAATTGCTGGGTCCGGCGTTTACCGTGCCGAATGTCGAGAAGGCGGATTTGAAGAATTTCCGCATCCTGCATTTTGCCACCCATGCGCTGCTGCCGACCGATCTGCCCTGCCAGACGCAACCGGCCATCGTTACCTCCGCACCGCCGGGTGCAAGTTCGGCTGATGACGCTTTGCTGAGCAATAGCGATGTGACGAATCTGCATCTGGATGCGGATCTTGTTCTTCTCTCCGCGTGCAACACCGGCGGCGGGGCTGATGGCGGTGAAGCTTTGTCCGGCCTGGCGCGCAGTTTTTTCTACGCCGGCGCGCGCGCGCTGATGGTGACGCAATGGTCGGTGAACGACCAGGTCTCGGCCTATCTGGTGGCCGATACGATGAACCGCCTGCATGCGGGGCAATCCGGCGGGGCGGCGGGCAGTCTGCGCGCGGCACAATTGGGGATTCTGAGCGGTGCCGGGCATGCTTTGCCCGCCTCGATCGCCGATCCCTTCTACTGGGCGGCCTTCGCGGTGATCGGCGATGGCGGAAATACCGGCGGGGTGCAGCAGGTGGCCCTTTCCGGTTCGGCACAGGCCGGATTATAAGGGCATATGGCCGACACGCTGGGAAAATACGAATTACGACATGTGCTCGGCAAAGGCGCCATGGGCGTTGTGTATGAGGGGTTTGACCCCATCATCGCCCGGCGCGTGGCGATTAAAACCGTGCGGCTGCCCGACCCCGATGATGTGGAGGCGCAGGAGGAGCTGGCTCGCTTCAAACGTGAGGCCCAGGCTGCGGGGCGGCTGAGCCACCCCAATATCGTCGGTGTGTTCGATTATGGGGAAACACCCGAACTCGCCTATATCGTCATGGAATTCGTCGACGGCACGACACTGAAACATGTTGTTGACAAAAAAGAGCGCTTCGAGCTGGGCGAGGTCGTGCGCATCATGGAAGCGCTGATGGCCGGCTTGCAGTTCAGCCATGACCGCGGTGTCGTGCATCGCGACATCAAACCGGCAAATCTGATGCTGACCCAGGCCGGCGAAATCAAGATCGCGGATTTCGGCATTGCCCGTATCGAGAGCAGCAGCATGACCCAGGCCGGCACGATGCTGGGGACGCCATCCTATATGTCGCCGGAACAATTCATGGGCCAGACCGTGGATGCGCGGACGGACATCTATTCCTCGGGTGTGCTGCTCTACCAGTTGCTGACCGGGGAAAAACCGTTCGAAGGCGGGTTGACGGCGATCATGCACAAGGTGCTGAACACTGAACCGCCGCCGCCCTCGGCACTTTCCGTCACCGTGCCGCACGGGTTTGATGCGGTGGTGAAAAAGGCGATGGCGAAACGGCCCGAGGACCGCTTTGCCACGGCCCGCGATTTTGCCGTGGCTCTGCGCGAGGCATTTACGGCCAAGGCCGAGCCGGGGCCAAGCAGTTTCAGCCTCGGTGCCGCGGATTTTGCTGATGGCGATGCCACGATGGTGGCACCAAGCCGCCCCTCTACGCCGGCACCGCTGCGGCCCGGCCCGGCCACGGCTTTGCCGCCGCCCGTGCCCGCAAAGGCGGGTAAAAAAGGCCCGCATTTCGCTTTGCTTGGCGGCGGTGCGGTGCTGCTGCTCACAGCACTTGGCGGCGGCGCGTATTTCGTCCTGGGCGCGCACAAGCCGCAACCGGCCGCGCAGACTGCCGTGCAAACCGCCCCACCGGCGCCAGTAACACCGCCCGTGCTGCCGCCCGTGCCGCCGCCAATGACCCAGGCACAACGCGAAGCCGCCTTTACCGCAGCACTCGGCAGCCTGCCGTGCACCCTGCTGACCGGCGATGACAGCGGGGCCACGCCGGAACTCTCTGGCCTGGCCGGAACGGGTGCGGCGCAACAGGCCCTGACAGCCGCCGTGCAGTCACTGCCGGATGCCGCTCTGCTCACGAATAACGCGGCGGTTATCGACGGTCCCTATTGCGGCGCGCTGGATACCATCCGCCCCTATCATCCGCTCTATGCGGCATCCGGTACGGCGTTGAGCCTTGGCCTGGCGGGCGGCAAGACCACGCTGCATGATGGCGATCTGATCACCGTGACGCAGACCATGCCCAATACCACCGGCTATCTGGAGACGGATTATTTCTCCAGCGACGGCACGGTCCTGCATCTTTACCCCACGCCAACCGATAAGCAGGCAGAGTTTGCAGCCGGGGCCTCAAAGGTTCTTGGAGACCCGGCGCATGGCGGTGCGAGCTGGCAGGTGAGCGCGCCTTACGGCACGGATATGATCATTGCCATTGCCTCGTCATCGCCGCTCTTCGTGGCACCCCGGCCGCAGGAGGAAAATGCCAGCGATTATTTGCCGGCGCTGCGCACGGAGCTGCAGGCGGTGGCATCCTCGGGCGGCCAGCTTGCCGTGGCGGCACTCCCGGTTGTGACTTTGCCGAAATAAATTCAGGCGCAGGAAAAGCCGCGGTTTTTGGCGCCGGCGCAGATCCGGCAAAAATCGCGTGGTGATGCGCTCGCGAATGTCGCGGGGGGTGGTGCCGGTATGCCGGGGCATTGTGTGGCGGGTGCGGCCACGGGCAGCACGGCATTGGCCAGCGGGCGCAGCCAGAAATCCGGCATGTTGGCGATGAAGATCTCGCGCAGGCGGGCGATGTCGGTCTCGCTCATGCCGACCGCCGCGGCGTTGAAGAAACGCGGATCGCGGGTGAAAATCAGATAGGCTTGTGTCTCGTTGAGCATCAGCTCGGTATTATCGGTGTCGTAGCCCTGGCGGCCGAGAAACCCGGTGAAGGCGGCGCGGTCTGAATCGGTCAGGCTGTACCAGAAGGATTCCGCATATGCGCGGTAGGTGGGGTTCGTATAAAAGGCGCCGTGCGAAATCTCATGGTGCAGGATGACCGCGCGCATATCCGGCGCGATCACTGCCCCTGCGGCCGGTACCGTGATGATGGCGCCGCGCGAACCGGGGCTGAGCCAGCCAAGCTGGAGCAACAGGGCGTGGAGCCATGTCTCATGCGCGTTGAGCCGGATGTTCTGTGCGGCGGCAAGGCGGAAGAATTTGGCGAGATCGGCGGCCTGATAATCATGGCCGTAATAATAGCTTTCGATCGTCTCCCCGCTGGCCTGGATCGCCTGGGTGAGTTCGGCATCGGTGAGCACACGCTCGCGCGGCAGATGCGCTTTTTCCACCAGTGCGGCGATGCGGTCGAGGGTCAGGCCCTGGGTGGCGAGATCGGGGAAATCGATCACGATCACCGCATCGTCCAGCGCGAAGGTGGAAACCGCCGTGGCGCAAGGGGCGCTGGCGTCGATTTCAGCTTCGGTTTGCATGTTCATAGAGACGGGACGCGCGAAGAGTGCCGGCCGGATACCGAACCAGGCACCGGCAAAAGCGGCCGGCACCAGAGCTAATCCGGTGCCGGCCAGTAGCGGTTTCAGCAAACGCCTGCGCCTGATGGGCGCCCCGCGCATGATTTTAATCGTGTCGTCAGACTCGTCTGGAACGGGCCGGCGCATGGCTGCCTCGGGACCGTGGGCCTACTGGCCCAGATTGATGACCTGCACGCGCCGGTTGCTCTCATTGGGTGTGTTCGGCGGCGTCTGCACGAGCAGATCGGATTCGCCCACGCCCTGGCTTTGCAGGCGCGAATCGGAGACCCCGAATTTGGTTTCGAGATAGCTCTTTACGGCGGTGGCGCGCTGCTCGGAGAGAGACTGGTTGGTACCGGAATCGCCGACGGTATCGGTATGGCCGACGATCTTGAAATTATACGAGGCCAGCTCCTGGCTGGTGAGCGCCTTGCCGAGCTGGTCGAGTGCCGCCGTTGCCCGCGGCGTCAGCGTGGTGGAGCCGGAGGCGAAGTCGATGTCCAAATTGGCAGACGGTGCCGCGGCGGGCGCTTGCGTGCCGGCATTATCAGCCGCCGGTGTGGCGGTGGTGGCTGCCCCGGTATCGCCTGGTGCCAGGGGCTTGATGCCGCGTGTCGTGTCGCTCAGCGCGCCATTCGGCTTCAGTTGGTTGATAAGCTGCTGCGCGGACGGGTTGGTTTGCGCCAACGCGCCGGACAGCCCCGCCGCAGCGAGGAATGTGCCAGCCAGTGCCGCATGAATCGCGTTATATCGCATCGGTAAACCTCCTTGAATTTAAGCCCAGACTACCACGGTTTCGGAATATTATAAACGCCTGCCACCGGCGGTGCCCTGAGAGGGGAGGGCCTCCACCAGCGTGGCACTGAATACGGCTTCATCGGCGGTTTCCTGTCCCCGGAACACGGCGGTCGAAGACGGGAGCCAACTGGTCCAGCCCAGTCTGGGGGCACCGGAAGCTGCTGCGCCGGCGAGGCGAAGCTGCGGGATTTCACTCACCGCGAGCACCAGATTGACCGCGAAATCCGCCTCCCAGCCAACATAGGCGCGGATCAGGGAGACCAGTTCGCGCAAACGGCTTTGGTCGGGCAGCAGTGCCTCGAATGCGGCGCGGCTCAGGGGCCCGACACGCACGATGAAGCGTGCCTGCTGGTCCCAGGCGCGCGTGCCGATGGCGGCGTTCACCCCGAGCGCATGATACGCCCCCGGCAGTCTGCCGCGTGGCAGGCGGCTTTGCTGGTCAGGCGGCACCGGCAGCCAGGCTCCGGCAAATTCGATGATTTCCGCGCGGCGGCCAAGATAATCGGAAACCATCTGGGCGAGCCGGTCAGCCGAGCGCGGCCGCGTGGAGAAAAAACCGGCGTAATGCCGCAGCGCATCGGCGCCGGCGGGCAGGCGGTCTGCCAGATGTGCGGTGCCATAGCCGGTGAAGGCGAGCAGAGCGGCGCCGATGGGTTCTTCGTCATTATTTTCCAGCAGTGCCGTCTCGGCCGAGCGGTGCAGCCGGTATTTTATGCCGGCGCGGGCAAAACCCATGATGAAACGCTGAGCCAGCAGATCGAAAAAATCGACGATGGCGCGCGATTTTGCGCGCGCGGCCTGGGCGACGAGTTCAGTATACCAGCGCGGCATAACGCCGGACGGGCCGATCAGGCCGAGAACCGGTGTCGTCAGCCGCGCCCGCCGCCCCGCCGCGGGGAGTTCCACCGCGGTAACTTCCGCAACCGGCTGCGACAATATGGGCGTGGCGACAAAGGCGACATGATCGTCCTGCACGCCGTTGCGCAAGGAGGTACCTTTGGTGGCGGCGAGCAGCAGCCGCACCGCGGCGTCGAATTTGAACGCCTGGGGTAGGGATTTCAGCCGCTCAAGGGGTGTTTTTTCCATCGCGCGCTAGAGCAAGGCACGGGCGCCGGCCCGGGCGGGGAAGCGGATTTCCGGCTCCGTTTTGCCGCGTAATCTCACCGTGGTGCGCACAAAGGAGTTGACGGTGGCATGCAAGGCCAGAAATCGCTCCAGAACCGAGCTGAGCAAATACAGCCCCGCGCCGTGGAAGGCGCGCGGCTCAAATTCCAGCTCCACATCCAGCCCACGGCAAAAGGCACCCAGCCGGGAGCCGGGCACGCGCGCCGTGCCTGGTTTGGCATTCACCGCCAGAAGCGCTTCGAGCGCTGCCCTGGTATCGGCGGTGTCGCGCAAATCGTAGAGCCGCAATACTTCCTTCAACGCTGCAGCACCTGCGGCCCCGCCGGTAACGGAGAGGTGCCCAAGCGAGAGATGCGAGATGAGCCGCCATGCGCCGCGGGCGCGCGCCTCGGGCCGCAAGGTGCTGGTGGGTGGGGTGATACAGGCCATGCTGGCAACGCCGGTATGCGGGATGAGGGCTTTCAACGATGGATGGCCGCCGCCAAACGGCAACTCCGCCGGCAGGTCGCGGTTGAGGCACAGCGCCTCGACGGCGAGAACGCTGTCGATTTTTTGTGCCGGATTGAAATCAGTGTCGAACAGGGTGAGGAACGTATCCGTGCCGCCGAGCGTGGCGTTGGCGGCGCGGGCCACGGCATGATACGAGCCACCTGCGCCATCACCGCCCGATGCCGTCTCGCTCAAACGGTAGAATGGCCGCCAGGGGCGGGTGGTGGTGTCCTGCCGCACCTCAGTAACGCTGTTAACGCTCCACACCTCCATCACACCCGAACGCCGCGCATCCGGCAGAACGCGGTATTCAATGCTGGTATGGTCGAGGTTGACCGGCTCGCAACGCTGCCGGAACAGATTGACGATCGGCGTGCAGCCGAGCTCGAACATCTCCTCATTTACGGCACGTTCCAATTCGCCTGAGGAGCGGCCGAGATAGATGAAGATCTCCAGTTTGTTGGAGTCATGCAGCAAGCTCTTCGCGGCGAGCCCCGATAAATCGAGGAACATGAATTTTTGCGGGAAGGCAAAATATTCGCTGAGCAGGCGAAAGCCCGAAAAACTGCGCGCCGGCCAGGGCAGCAGGGCATCCTCAGGCGCGAAGCCGACTTCCGAGAGGGAGGTTTTGGGCAACAATACCGGCATGGGGTCGTTAGGCGTATCGGCCAGCGCCACGCCGAGCGTGTGCCCGGCGAGCAGCTCGAACAACGGCAGCGAGGTGGCGGGGCTGCCGCAGAGGAAGAGGCGGAGCTTGTCCATGCCCAAAGCGCTGAACTTGGTCTCCGGGTTGAGCGTGGTGAGCACCAGCCGCAATACCGAAACCGCGCCATTGGCAAGCGTGTTGGCCGGCGCGGTGAAGGGCAGCCCGGTGAGGCGTGCCGAGGCAATGCGGACCGGCCATAAAGTGAGCTGGCTCGTGGTGCGGTAGCGGCAGGATTGGCCGCGCACCGATTCCGTATCGATTTCAAACCCCGGCGGGACGTCCACCATGGCTTGCAGGTCGGGTTTCGGCGTGAAGCGGGCGATGGCGCACGAGGGGAATGGCGCCAGGTAATGCGGGTAAAGCACGCCGAGCAGCGTGTCGGTAAGTTCGGGGTATTCGTCATCAAGCCGCGCCTGTACCCGGGCGGACAGGAAGGCGACGCCATCGAGCAGCCGCGCGACATGCGGATCGTCCACCGCATCGGGGCTGAGGCGCAGCCGGCCGGCGATTTTGGGGTGCGCCTTGGCGAACTCCGCCGCCAACTGCCGGATCGCGACGAGTTCGCGGTTGAAATAAGGGAGCAGCGAATCAGCCACCGGCACCTCCACTCACTTCAATATCGGTGGTCGCGGCGTTTACCACCGTGTCGAAGCTGATCGGCTCCGGCGCCGGATCGGCATGCAGCATGCCTTCGATCTTGAAATGCAAAGTGGTGTCGAGCTCATCGCGCGGATCCTGCAAAATGACGGAGAGCTGTACCAGGCGCGGCTCGAACTGCCGGATACTGCGTTCGATTTCCTTTCGCAGCGCCTCGCGCGACGACAGCTCGCTCATCGCGCCGGAGGTGAAATCGGGCAGGCCGAACCCGAAGCTGGAATTGCCCAGCTCCGCATAGGCCGGCGGCACCGAGGCAAAGCGCCGCCTTGCGTTCAACAAGGCTTCCAGGTCCCGCCGCACCGCGCGGCGCAGCACGGTGAGCGCGTCAGTGGCCGAAAGCGGACGGTCGCGCTCCATCTCTGGCGCGTCGTCCAGCAATCTATCGAGCACCGAGAGCTTCACCCGGGCGCCGGACTCTCGCATCCGGTCCAGGAAGATATTGGCGCCCGCGGCGCGGCTGAGTGTCTCGTCGCTCATGTGGCCCCTATAGCATTGGAGGAGGCTGGTCTCACCGGTTGAATTCGATTGTGGTGAGATCCATGATTCCGGCATCTTCCTCGCCGACCAGAAACACACGCTGCCCACTGCCGCGTACCGGCCCGGCGGCTTCGTCACTCCACGATGTCGCGCGGCCCAGCCGGTGCGCATCATCGGTGCTGTCCGCCTCGGCAAAATAGGTGACGGGGATGTATACATCGCCATCCGGGCCGCTGCTGACGCTCATCGAACAACGGCGCCAGGCAAGGTCGCGCGGGCGCTTCGGCGGATGGAATTCCATCGATTCGATGCGCGAGACCGGAATCCAATAATATTTGCCCGTCGTGGTCAGGGTTTCGATGAAGCCGGGCAGCAAATCGTCGGCATCGCGGAAATCATCGAAGGCAATGCCGCCCGAGGTGCCGGGCGCGGCGGGGCGCAGGGATTCCGCCTCCTCCGCCAGGGTTTTTGCGCCAGCGAGATCGCCGGCGCGCCAGGCGACGAAAGCCGCCAGTGCCGCGCGCTCGGCTGGTTCCGGTTCGCCGAGAAATTCCGGTACCCGGCCGTCACGGTAGAGCTGGCGGCGCGCGGTTTCCGCCCGCAGCAGTTGCCTGAACTCGGAGACGACGATCAAGGCCGAGGGATCGACCTGGCTGGCGGCGTCGAGGATGACGTCGGCGCGTTCGAGATTACCGCTGAAGAGCAGCAGCTCGGCCAGGAGCACGCGCCGGCCGAGATCCGTGGGTGCCTGCTTCACCGCCGCCGTGGCCGCGGTGATGGCCTCCGCCAACTTGCCGGCACGGAAGAGGTCGGCGGCCTGAAGATCTGTTTCTACCATATTGGGGCTCCCGTTGCGGAATGAAAATTTGCTGAAAGGGTCATGGGCTCAAAAGGGTCATGGGTTCAATGTTTACTCAATGTTTCCCCGGCGCCGAAAGTTCCGTCATAAGGCGGAACGAGGCCGAGACATCATCGAGCTGGAAATGCGGCTGCAATTGGATGATACAGCCGAAAACACCCGGCTTGCCGGGCGTTTCCGTAATGGTGACGGCAGCGCTGCGCAGCGGGTAGCGGGCCATCGTTTCCGGCCCGGCATCGGTATTGGCATTGGCGAATTTCATCAGCCAGTCCTGCAGAAAGCGCTGTACCTCGGCTGCGGTCTTGAATGAGCCGACCATGTCCCGGCCCATTACCTTTACGAAATGAGCAAAGCGTGAAACGCATACCATGCTGTTGAACTGGGCGGAGAGCCGGGCATTGGCCGCGGCGGCGACGGCATTCTGGCCGGCGACGCGGGAGGCGGGCATCTGCAGGCTGCGCGCGGCACCGATGAGCGCCTGGCCGCCGAACGGAATGGCACTGACCGGAAGCAGCCCCGCCGCGACCAAAGCGCGCTCCTGCCGGTCGGTCAGCATCAGCTCGAGCGCCGGACGGTCAAGACCGTCAGCCGGATCGGTGGTGAACCATGGTTCTGGCAAATCTTCGACGATGCCGCCGCCGAGCCGGTCGATATCATAGCCGCGCATATCCGCCGGCCAGGCATAAGTCTCGAAAGCGCGGATGACGCAGGCGGCCACGAGATAGCCGGCATTGCTGAACACACGGTCCGATGGCGTTAAAACCGTCTCGCGGTAGCGAAAACCCCGGTGCCGCTCCAGCGTCTCCTCCCAGGGCAGCCGGGCCAAAGTGCGCGGCAGGGTAACGGCGAGAAAGCGCGCATCATCCTGGGCCGAGAGGCGTTTCCAGCGTTGATATTCCGCGGTGTTCATGGCTGAGGTGGGATCGCCGACGCCGCTCAGCTCGGCGAACTCATCCACGCCGAACAGGGCAGGTGAAGCGCCGATCACCAATGGGGTGAAGGCCGCGGCGGCGACACCAGCCAGCGAGGCCAGCGCCGAAATGTCATCCGTGATGGCGCCGGGTCCGGGGCGGTGGCGCACTTCATGGTCGACGACCAGCAGCCCGTAGGGTTCGCCGCCGGCAATGCCGAACTCATCCTCATAGATGCTGCGGAAGGTCTGGCTCTGGTCGAATTCGGCGGCGCGTTCAAGATCGCGGCAGATTTCTGCCCAGGAGACATTCAAAATACGCAGTTTTACACGCCCGGTAATGTTGAGGCGCGAGGTGAGCCAGGCGAGGCCGCGCCAACTGCCTTCGAGCCGGCGCAGGCGCGGATGGTGCAATATGCTGTCGAGCTGGCGCGCGATCATGGCATCCAGTGCCGCGATGTCGCGGGTGAGCAGGGCGGTCAGCCGCGCCGGATCACGGGTGAGTGCAGGTGCCGCCTCGCTGCCGAACCAGCCGGACAATGTTTCGGTCTGGCCGGCGATGAACTGGGCGAATTGCGCCGCGGTTGCCGCATGGGCGGCGGTGAAGTAGGCGCCGCGCAGCACCTCACCGCGCAAAGGTGGCACCGGCGGGGCGGCGGATGCTTCCGCCGCTGCCGGTGCCGCTATGGCGATCTCAATCTCGGAATCAGGGGCAGGGGGCTCTGCCGCGACGTCCATATCCGGCGCCACCGAGATATCGTCACGAGCAGGCGCGGCTGGGGCTGGCGCGGGGGGTGTCCACACCACCCGCCTTACGATCGTCGCGTCTGGATCCTCGTCATCACCGGTCATGCTGTCTCCATCCCGGCCGCGTGGCTATGTGTCGCGCGGCCGGGATCAGGCTCAGGATTTCTGGGGAATGCGCGCGACCATGCGCATGCTGGTCGTCAGCTCTTCCATTTGCAGCCAGGGCCGCAGATAGGCAACCGCGTTGTAGGAGCCGGGCTTGCCGGGGATTTCCTTCACCTCGATCTTGGCTTCGCGCAACGGATACTTCGCCTTGGTTTCCGGCCCGGCATCGGCATTGCCGCTGACGTAGTTGTTGATCCAGCGATTCAGCCATTTTTCGCATTCATCGGCTTCCATGAAGCTGCCGATTTTATCGCGCGCCATCACTTTCAAGAAATGCGCGAAGCGACTGGAGGCCATTATATAAGGCAGGCGGGCCGAGATCGCGGCATTCGCGGTCGCATCCGGCCGGTCGTATTTTTTCGGCTTCTGCACGGTCTGCGCGCCGAAGAACACGGCATAGTCGGTGTTCTTGTAGTGGCAAAGCGGCAGGAAGCCGAGGTTGGAGAGTTCGAATTCGCGCCGGTCGGTAATGCCGATCTCGGTCGGGCATTTGCCGTCCATGTCGCCGTCATCGGATTGGAACAGATGCGTCGGCAGGTTTTCAACCTTGCCGCCGCCCTCCGCGCCGCGAATGGCAACGCAGAAGCCGGATTCGGCAAAACTGCTCGTCATGCGCACGCCCATGGTGTAGGCGGCGTTCATCCAGCAATAATCCTTATGGTTCTGCGCCTGCGCGGAACCGGCGGCATCATAAGGCGCTTCCTCGTAGCTGAAATCCTCGACAGGCGAGGTAGCCGCGCCATACGGCAGCCGGGCGAGCACACGGGGCATCACCAGCGAGACGAAACGCGCATCCTCGGTGTCGCGGAAGCTGCGCCATTTCATGTATTCAGCGGTATCGAAAATCTTGGCCAGGTCGCGTGGCTTGGTCAGCTCGGTCCAGTCGTCGAAGCCGAACATGCCGGCCCCGGCCGCGGAAATGAAGGGGGCGAAGGAGGCAGCCGCGACGTTCGAGACCAGCCGCAGCGACTCTATGTCGTCCGGATGGTTGACCCATTCATAGTCGCCGATCAGCGAACCGTAAGGCTCGCCGCCGGGCGTGCCGAACTCGTTCTCATAGATCTTTTTGAACAACTGGCTCTGGTCGAATTCCACGGCCTTGGTCAGGTCGCGGTTCAACTCGCGCTTGGTCATGTTCAGCACCTTGATCTTCAGGCTGGTGCCGGTCTCCGAATTCGACACCAGATGGTGCAGGCCGCGCCAGCTCCCCTCCAGCTTCAGGAATTTCTCGTTATGCAGCACGGCGTTGAGCTGTGCCGAGAGTTTCTGGTCGATCGCGGCGATGGCCTTGTCGATCGTCCGGGTCAGGTTCTTGTCGAAGGTGATGGTGCCGGCCAGCGCCTGTTCGACGAGATTCTTCACCAGATCCTGGGCCCGGTCCGGCTCGGTCTGCTTGGTCGCGGAGACCACCTGATCGAGAAAGCTCGGCCCCTCGGTGGTGGTGGTGGTGGCTGCGGCGCCTTGTGCGTTTGTTTCTGTGCCAGACATGGTTCAGCCCTCCTTCTTGTCGATGCCGAGCTCGCTGGATAGCTGCTTCATCTCGGCGTCGTTCTGCAATGCTTTTTCCAACAGGCTTTCCAGCTCGTCGGAACGGTCCGCCTTGCTCATCAGATCGCGCAGTTTGTTACGTGTCTCCAGCAGCGCTTTCAACGCCGGCACCTGTTCGACCACGCGGGCGGGGTCGAAATCGTCCATCGAGCTGAATTTCAGGTTCAAGGACAGCTCGCTTCCATCATCGGCCAGCGTGTTCTCGACCTTGATGTTCAGGCCCGGGTTCATCCTGGCCATGACATCGTTGAAATTGTCACGATCGATCTGCGTGAATTTGCGGTCCGCCATCGGCCGCAACGGCTGTGTCGGATCGCCTGAGAAATCGCCCATGACGCCGACCACGAATGGCAATTCGCGCACAATCTGTGCACCATCGGTCTCCACCTCATAGGTGATGTGGACCCGGGGTTTGCGGACGCGGTTTAACTTGCTGTGTACGCTGCCACTCATTGTAACGTCTCCTGAAAAGGCTTGCGGTCAATTCAATACCGGGAATACCCTGCTCAACGATGGGCTTCCCTGGCTTCGCCGGCCGTGCCGTCCGGTCCAGCTGTCCATGCTTATCTTTAAGTCTAATCTCCAGCCTTTATGCCAAGCCTGGTTAGAAGCTCGACCCGGACCTGGTCGTCGCGGACCAGTTCGGCAATCAATTCTGGCCAGGTCAGGCGGCCGCGCCTTATCGCATCGTCAATCGTATAGGCCAGGGGGGATTGTGGTTCGGTACGCCGGAAATAGTCCGCGATTTCGGCCAGGCTGGCAAGAGCGTCCTCGCGTGTGGCAAGGCGCCTGGCCTTGGCCGGGCCGGTGGCCACGGTCTCATCCGCACCGGCTTCTGCGGGCGCCCCCTCAGATCCCTCCGCCTCAGCTCCTGCAGCGGCGGCAGGTGCCGGGCCATAGCGGTTCACGATATCGCCGATCCGGTCCAGCGTCTCGCTGATCCTGCGGGTTGGCGGGCTATCGTTGCCGGCGGTCTTGTCGAAGGCCTCACCCATGGCGGTCCAGGCGGCCCGGGCCGCTTCGAGGTTCCGGCGCAATGTGACATACGCGCCGCCCGGCACGGCGCGCGCCGTATTGCGCATCGTTTCATAAGGGACGACGCCGGCGGCGAGGCGTGATTCCAACCGCTTGGGGTCAGCGATGGTCTCCAGATCAGCGGATTGTTCGTACTGGTACAATAGCACTGGCACGCCGTTAGAGTCGTTGAACAAGGGCAGTTTGAGCAGCGGCTGGCTCAGCGTCCCGTCCCCGCCCTCGCCATTCAGGCCGGTAACGGGGGCGACGCGGGTCTCGATGCCATCTTCATCGGGCATCGGGTAGAGCTGATCCCAGTAGCGCTCGGTTAACCCGCCGAGCAGAGACGCACCGAAAGCAAGCCCGGCCAGCCCGTCGCTGCGGACCAGCGCCTCGGTCAGCCAGGCCGCCGCTTCCAGGTCCTTGGCTTGTTCGGTGAGAATTTTGACGGCCAGGCCCCGGACATTGCGCCAGCCATCAGAGGAGGCGTTGTCCTCGCCGGGATTGGCATCGGCGGCGCGTTCAGCCGCCCGGGCTTCGGCCCGCGCATCGCGCAGACGGAAGTAGTTAGAGGCCGGGGAGAAATCCGTCCGCACATCGGAGCCGGTTGGTGCCTCGTCGCTGATCGGCGCCAATAACGCTTCGAGATCCAAACCATCTATGGCCATTATTTAATCCCTGACAATGCGGAAGTTTTTAACGGCTTTATCTCGTCTTCACAATCACTAAGGTTGGCGTGGCGGTACATTCCGTGATTATTATCCTGGACGCGAATTCAGTGTCTGGACAGAAGTGGTTTAGTCAATGTATCGATACCCCCGCGCAAGATAACTGGTTTTCCACAAAAGGAAATCGTTGCATTGCAATATGATGAGGCCTTGCCGTAGCTCGCCGGCTACGCAATGCCTACACTTGGCCTATACTTTGGCTTGGCTATACTCAGGAGAGACGACATGGTCGCCATTGATCTGAAATCTTTGATCAACCGGTTGGACGATCATTGCCGCCGCGCGCTCGAGGCGGCTGCCGGGCTGACATTGTCACGCACACATTATAACGTCGAGATCGAACATTGGTTGATCAAGCTCGCGGAAGGGACCGATACCGATATCGCCGCGATCTTCCGTCAATACGATGTCGACCACGGCCGTTTTCTGAGCGATCTGAACAAAAGTCTGGACAAGGCCAAAACCGGCAATGGCCGCGCCCCGGCGCTGTCGCCGGAGATTGTCGATCTGGGCAAACAGGCCTGGCTGCTGGCATCCGTCGAGCAGGGGCTGTCGCGGGTCCGCTCTGGCCACCTGATCTGGGCGCTGCTCGCCGATGAAACACTGGCCCGCCGCGCCCGCGAGGCCTCCGGGCAATTGCTGAAAATTCAACCTGACATTTTGAAACGTGATATGGCGGCCATCACCGCCAACAGCGTTGAGGCGCAAACGGCACCCGCCGCGGTTGACGGCGCGGCCCCCGGTGCCGCGGATGGTGCGGCGCGGGCGGGGGGCAGCGGGGCGCTCGAATTATATACGTATGACCTCACGGCGCGCGCGAAGGCGGGCAAAATCGACCCGGTCCTCGGGCGCGATTTTGAAATCCGCCAGGCGATCGATATTCTCACGCGCCGGCGGCAGAATAACCCGATCCTCACCGGCGAGGCTGGGGTTGGCAAGACCGCTGTGGTTGAAGGGCTGGCATTGAAGATCGCTTCGGGCGATGTGCCGGATTCGATGAAGAACGTGACGCTGCGCACGCTCGACCTGGCTTTGCTGCAGGCCGGGGCGGGGATGAAGGGCGAGTTCGAACAGCGCCTCAAATCCGTCATCGATGAGGTGAAGGCGAGCCCGAAACCGATCATCGTGTTTATTGATGAGGCGCATACGCTCATTGGTGCGGGCGGGCAGGCGGGGCAGAATGATGCCGCGAATCTGTTGAAGCCGGCGCTGGCGCGGGGCGAGCTGCGCACCATCGCGGCGACGACCTGGGCTGAATATAAGAAATATTTTGAGAAAGACGCGGCGCTGACACGGCGCTTCCAGGTGGTGAAGGTCGAGGAGCCTTCCGAGGCGATGGCCATCGCGATGATTCGCGGGCTGACGGCCACGTTGGAGAAGCACCATGGCACGCGCATTCTGGACGAAGCGATTTCCGAGGCGGTGCGGCTTTCGGCCCGCTTCATCCCGAGTCGGCAATTGCCCGACAAGGCGATCAGCCTGATCGATACCGCTTGCGCCCGTGTCGCGATGAGCCAGGCTGCGGTGCCCGCGCCGATCGAGGATTTGCGGCGGCGCATCGATCTGATCGATACCGAGCTTGGCATTCTTGAGCGCGAAATGGCGACAGGCGGCGCGCATGAGGCGCGGGTGGCCGAGATCACGGCGGAGAAGGAGGCGGCGCGGGAGCATCTGGCCGCACTTGAAATCCGCTTCGCCGCCGAGAAAAAGCTTGCAGCCGAAATCGCCGAGGCGCGCGGCAAGATCGAGGATAAGGAGAATACCGAGGACAAGGCAGCCCTACGGGAGACACTCAATTCTCTGCATGAAGAGTTGAAGACATTGCAAGGCGAGACGCCGCTGATCTTCCCCGTCGTCGATGGGCAGGCCGTGGCCGAGATTGTCGAGAGCTGGACCGGCATTCCCGCCGGGCGGATGCAGTCCGACGAGATCAATACCGTGCTGAACCTGAAATCGGCCATGGAGGCGCGCATCGTTGGCCAGCCGCATGCGCTGGAGGCCGTCGCCCAGGCGATTCGCACCAGCCGTGCCAAGCTGACCGATCCGCGCAAGCCGATTGGCGTATTTCTGATGGTCGGCACCTCCGGTACCGGTAAGACGGAGACAGCGCTGACGCTGGCCAACCTGCTTTATGGTGGCGAGCAGAATCTCACCACCATCAACATGACGGAATTCAAGGAAGAGCATAAGGTCTCACTGCTGATGGGCAGCCCGCCCGGCTATATTGGCTATGGCGAGGGCGGTATCCTGACCGAGGCGGTGCGGCGCCGGCCCTATTCGGTGGTGCTGCTGGACGAAATGGAAAAAGCCCATCCCGGTGTGCAGGACGTGTTCTTCCAGGTGTTCGACAAGGGGAATATGAAGGACGGTGAAGGGCGCGATATCGACTTCAAGAACACCGTGCTGATCATGACCTCCAATGCCGGCACGGATCTGATCGACAAATTATTCGCCGATCCGGAAACAGCGCCCGATGCGGCGCAGCTCGCCGAGGCATTGCGGCCGGAGCTGATGAAATATTTCAAACCGGCTTTCCTCGGCCGTGTCACCATCGTGCCGTATTTTCCGCTTTCGGAAGATGTCATCAAACAGATCGTGCGGCTGCAGCTTAATAAGATTGTCAAGCGCGTTAAGGATGCCTACAAGGCCGATTTCAGCTACGATCCGGAGCTTGTCGAAACAATCGCGGCGCGTTGCAAGGAGTCCTCCTCCGGTGCGCGCAATGTCGAGAACATACTTTCACGTACACTATTGCCTGAACTGTCATCCGAGGTGTTGAGCCGCCTGGCGGCGGGGGAGGCGATCTCGAATGTATCGGTCGGAATTGATCCTGAAGGGGCGTTCCGCTACGCGTTGAGTTGAGTTTTTCTAAAATCCACAAGGAGAGAGACCATGGCGATTTATATTAAATATACCACCCCGACGATCGACGGCGGCGTTACCACGACAGGCTACGAGAAGCAGTTCGAAGTGATCTCCTTCCAGTTCGGTATCGGCCGCGGCGTGGGCTCGCCGACCGGCGGCTCGACCAATCGTGAAGCGTCGACGCCGAGCGTCTCGGAAATCACGCTGTCGAAGAACTTGGACGAAGCTTCGGGCAATCTGGTCAAGGAAGCCTTCAGTGGCGCCGGCAAGGCCACCGCGGTGATCTCCTTTGTGCGCACCGATGCCAATGGCGGCGTGACCTATCTGGAATACACCCTCTCCAATGTCATGGTGTCCGGCTACAGCATTTCCAGCGGCGGGGATAAGCCGCAGGAATCCATCTCGCTGAATTTCACCAAGGTGGAAGTCAAGATCACGCCGCAGAATGCGGATGGCACGCCGGGGACGGCTTTCCCGGTTACCTACGATCTCTCGACGCAGAAAATGACCTGAGTCTTACGTCTTCAGCCCGGCGTGCAAGCGCCGGGCTTTTTTTATGCGCATTTTTGAGAACGCCCCGCAGGCCGCGGGGTTTGTGTGTTCTTTTGATGGATGCGGCGATGGGAAAAAGGGCTTAAATAATGAGGGTTCAATCGAGTTTCGCAGGCATCTTTCTCGATTACGATACAGGAACGAATACGTTCTTCGGTGTCAATGTCAACGATTACCTGACCAAGATCAACTCGAAATCCGTCGGAAAGGCGCTGCTCACCGCGCTTGGCACGGGCGGGGCGCCCAATAATCCAGCCTATAATGTACTGATCAAACCCATGGCCCAGGCCGGCCTGGATGCAATGTATATCGATAAGCGCTTTACCAAGGCTGAACTTCGCTCTCCGACGGTCAAGACGCTTGAGGATAACAAAACCAAACGCTGGGAGGGGCTGAAAATGGGCGGTGGCGTCGGCAGCGGCGCGCAGGCTGAAGATTGGACGGGGGCCGAGAACGGCACGGGGTCCACGTCCGTAGTCGTCTGGAATTCGTCCCAGACGGTTTTTCAGGATAAGATCATGATACCTCATTTTATTCTGCTGGCGCATGAGTTGATCCATTGCCTGCATAATTTGCTTGGCACCAATAAAGGTGGGACAAAAATCACGGTTGGTTCTGAATCCATCAAGCATGAGGAGGTCTATTGCGTTGGGCTCGGCGATTATGCCGGCGACGCAATCACGGAAAACGCGATCCGCGCCCAATGGGCAGGTGTACCGAATCGCAATACTTACGGCTGAAGCCTGATGAGTGATGGCTCTACAGCCGGAAATGAGATGGGCGGAGAGGGGGACTATGCTGCTTCAGAGTGAAGTTTGGCGCTGACGCTGTGGCATTCAGGAGCAAGAACATGCTGCACTGCTAGTTCTTCGATAACAGTCGTCTTTGTCAGTTATGGCTGGTTTTCCATTTGGAACCCGAGAATCGAGGTTGAAAGGTGAAGGATTTCGGAAAGCATATCAACCGTGGCGACAACGGCGTTCGCTTATACGCAAGGCCGGCGCGGGATGACATCGATCGGTACTGGTATGAGAGAAATTCTGGCAAGACCATGGCCGGTTTTTAAGGGCCGGTTAAACCTCCACCACCACAGCCGTCACATTATCATTCACCCTATGCGCCAGCGCCGCGGCGATCAGCATCTCCGGCGGCGGTACGCCCTCGGGTGCTGCAAGCAGACTGGCGATTTCCGCCGTGGATAATGTTTTGCTCAGGCCATCGCTGCAGAGCAGAAACCGGTCGCCTGGCTCGGCCTGGCCGATCACCTTATCCAGCTCCAACGTATCGGCATCGGAGCCCACGGCGCGGGTGATGACATTGGCATGCGGGTGGCTCTCGGCGTCCTCAGGGGCGAGATTGCCGCTATCGACCAGCTCCTGCACCAGGCTGTGGTCGCGGCTGATTTGCTGAAGCACGCCGCAGCGCAGCAGATAGGCGCGTGAATCTCCGGCCCATAAACAGGCAAAATGCCCATCCCGTAAGATCAGCCCGATAAAGGTGGAGGCGATCGGCGAGCGTCCGCCGCGCCGCACCGCCTCCGCGCGCAATTCCTCATGCACATGGCTCACCGTCAACCGCACCTCGGAGAGCAGGGCAGAGGCTGAGAGCCGCGCCGGCAGCCGGGCGAGTGCTGCGACGATCATGCCGGAGGCAACCTCGCCGGCCTCATGCCCGCCGGCGCCATCCGCCACCACCCATAGGCCGAGATCCGGCCGCGAGAGCATATTGTCTTCATTATGTTTGCGCACGGCGCCGATATCGGTCTGCGCCCAGGAGCGGATACCTTGCATCATGGTGCCACCTGTGCGGTGTCGCGCAGCATCGCGCCGGCGAAATTGTCAGGCAGAAGCTCAGGAATATCGAAACGCCGGGGATTGACGAAGGGGCTGCCTTCGGTCCACCAGCCCAAGCTCTGGGGCGGGCTGTCCGGCGCCGGACGTTGCAGCCTTGCGGCGATCTCTGGATGCGGCAGATCCTCCACCACACCGGCCAGCCCGGCCGCTTCGGCTGCATCGGCCCAGTGGTTGCCTTGTTCGAGATCGACGGTGGAACTGGCCAGAGCGCAGAGGATGAAGGGATAATGCCGTCCGACCTTATCGGCGCTTGGCAGCCAGGTGCCGAAGACCGCATAGGGGCCGCAGGCTCCCGGCGGGAGTAAAAAGCGCCAGATCGGCGCGCTCATCCAGGCTTCTTCCCAGCCATCGCCCAAAGCCTGGCGCGAGGCGGCCAGGCATTCACGGCACCAGCCATCCAAGGGGGCAATGAAATCCTCGGGCAAATTGGCGCGCACAAAATCACCCCGCGCCGGCAGCTTGCCGAAGAAGCCTGTTGTCGTAGGACGGAACGCGCCCATCAGCTCATCCTTGCAAATTGGGGCATTGGAAGTTGGTCAGCATGCCAGGTGCGAAAGGGTTCAGCACGGACGCCGCGCTGATATTGAAGGTCACGGTATGACCGCCTTGGCTGAAGGTCAGCGTATATTGGTCCGAGGAGCCAGCCTCGCTGAGGCTGCCCTGAGCGAACAGCCGGAACAGCGCCCATGGGCCGGAGGCGTCGATCTCGACCGGACCGCCGCCGGCGGTCGGGGTGATGATCAGCCGTGCCGTCTGCATGCCGTCCGTTCCCGGCCAGGAGATTTGCGTAGGCACTGGCGGGCCATGCGCATAGCTGACGTTAAGCCCACCGAGTTGCAGCACCACCTGCGCAGCCCCGGCATCCAGAGATGTGGGCGTGATGCTGAACTGCACGGAAGGCGTCGCGCCGGAGGCGAAGAACAATTGCTTGATCGTCTCCGCCCGCTGAAACTCCGCCAGGGCACCCTGGCTGATCGGTGGGGTAACACCATTCACCGCCTGGATTTTCCAGGTGGCGCCTGACATATCCACGAATTGGCGGACCTGCTGCGTGAAGAAAGTATCGATCATGCCATTTGGCGCGAAGAGATGTGAGAAATCACCGAGCGGGATATCGGTGCTCGAGGCTAGCTGGAAGGGGTAGCGCCCGGCCACCGCCTGTTGGCAGAGCTGTCCCGGCCCGCCGGCGCCGTTGAACGCCGCAGCCGCGGCCTGGGCAGCGCTGCCGCCGCGCAGGTTATTGGCGTTGACCACCAGGCTTTGCAGCCAGCGTGAAACAGGCTGCGGGTCGTTGGCCGCCTCGCCTTGTAGCAGCGAGGCCGGATCTCCCCCCGCGGCCGGGGCGGCAGGTGCACCGCTGCCCGGTACGTTGGCCGCCAATTGTGCCATTTGCTGCTGCAGCGTGTTCATCAGGTTGAGCGTGAGTGAAATTGGCGCACCCGTGCCGCTGCCGACATAATTGATCAGCGGCGCGTAATAGGCATCCACCTCGGCGCCCGGCAAGGTCGGCGCGGCGCCGGTTGCGGCGGGGCCCATCAGCCCCTGCAATGCGGCGGTATCGGCATTTACCGCCGCGGCACCCGGTATGGCGGATGCGACTGGTGTTGCCCCGGCCGGCAGGGTTGGCGTTTTCGAGAGCTGCAATTGCGTCACCACGCTGCTGAGCAGTTTTTGCATCGGCGATTGCGGCGAGGACAAAACATAGAGACTCTGCGTCGCCTGGCCGATATTGCTGGCCGGGGCGAAATTCAAATCGCCCAGCATATTGTTCCATTGTGTCTCGTAATCCTGCTCATAGAGCGTGATGACGTTCTTTTCGAGATTGACCATATCCGGGCTGCTCGGGTCGACCTGCTGCGTGCTGCCCAGCACCCAGCTTTCATTGGCGACATCCTGTGCCGCATGGGTGAGGGCCGGCAGCAGCACGAGGTGGAAGCCGTTCACCGTGTAGAATCCCGGTATGCCATCGGTGAGCGGCTTGCCGGAGGCGCGGATAAATAGCCCGGCCCCGGCTGGCCCCATGGCATCGCCCGGCAGCCAAGGCGGTATTTGTGCTGCGGCCGAGGAATCACGGATACGCGAGTAGACACGTTCGGCGACGGAGACGCGGCTGAATGTGGCGCGGGCTGATTCCACCAGCGCGCCGTCCAGTGGCACTTGCGGCAGCGGCGCGTTCAGCAACGCGATGAGGTGCTGCATCAGCTCATCGCGTTGCGGCTGTGCCGCATCCCCTGGATACAGGCGCTGCCAGTCGAGATTCATCCAGGCTTCGACGAGGTTTTTATCCAGCGGCCCGGCGCCGCCCAGCATCAGATAAACGCGTGTCGCCTGGTACAAAAATTCCGGCCGGTCGAAACCGCCGCGCATTTCCGCTTCCAGTTGCAGAATCAGCCGGGGCAGCATCGCGTTATCCAGCGCGTTGACATAGAGCGTTGAGGAACCGGTGCGCAATTTGCCGCTCTGGTCCAGCCCCAGCCCCATGCCGCCATGTGCAGTGGCATCGCCGGCGCCGAAGGGCATGGCGCGTGCCTGGTCAAGCAGTGGCAGTATGGCGAGCAGATTATCATCCTGCACCGGGTTGAGGGGCAGGGATTGCGCGGTGCCGCTATAGCCGGCGAGGGCATTATTGCTGGCGGCGATGGCGGTGGCATTATTGCCACGGCTCAGCACCAGCCCGGCAAGCAGGCAGAGGAAGACAATGCCGACCGCCGCGAAGCCGCCGATGCGGAGGAGCAGAGATTTGCGGCGCATGGCGGGGTTCGTGCTGGCCAGCATCGCTTCGTTGAACACCACGTCACGCAGCAGCCGCGCCAGAAAATAGCTGCGCCCCGACGCGGCGCGTAGAGATGGCGCGCGGCGCTGGTCGATGCCGAAGGAGCGTGACAATGCCGCGGTCAGCCGGTCGATCGGCGTGCCTTCCTGCGTGCCGGAGGTCATGTACACGCCGCGCAGATAGGGGGCGGGGTCGAGCAGCGTGCCGCCGAAGGCCTCGGCCAGAAATGTTTCAAGCGGAGCCTGCAGGCTGGCCACCTGGGCCGGGAAGCCGGTGATGAGGGCGCGGCGGTCCGGGCTGCGCTCGCCTTGCAGCAGATCGATCAGCCGGTCATCCAGCCGCTGTACCAGCGCCTTGAATTCGGCCGGGAAGCCGGCGATGGCGCCGGCCTGGCCGGTGCCTGTGGCGGGGAATGTGGTGCCCCAGACCTGGCCGCGCCGTTCTGCGTCCAGATCGTCGAAAAACTCGGTGAATCCGGCGAGTAGATCGGCCTTGGTGAGCAGCGCATAGACCGGCAGTTTCAGGTCCAGCCGCTCGGTGATCTCCTTGATGCGCTTGCGTATGGCGCGGGCGTGGGCGAGTCGCTCCTCTTGTGAGGCGCTGGCGATATCGGTGAGCGAGATGGCGACCAGGACACCGTTGAGCGCCTGGCGCTGGCGGGTTCTTTTCAGCAGATCCAGAAACCCTTCCCAGCCGGCCTTGTCCGCGCTGGCATCGGAATCCTGCGTTGTGTAGCGCCCCGCGGTGTCGATCAGCACCGCATCTTCGGTCATCCACCAATCGCACAGCCTTGTACCGCCCACACCGGCCACGGCACCTTGCCCCAGCTCCGCCGCCAACGGAAATTTCAGCCCCGCATTCAGCAGCGCCGTGGTTTTGCCCGCACCCGGCGGGCCGATGATGACGTACCAGGGTTGTTCATAGATATAGCCTTTGGTGCCGCGCGCCTTGCGCAGCAAAGCCAGCGCGGTTTTCAGTTTTTCGGACATCGCCGCCAGATCCTCGGCGGCGGCCTGGTTCCCGGCCGGCTGGACCGCGACGCCCGCGGCCAGTTGGTCCTCGCGTTTTCGCCGCCGCAGGCCGAGCAGGAGATTGACCACCAGCCAGATGGCGAAGATGACGAGGATGATGATGAGGCGTGGCAGCAGCCCGCCCAGCCCCGGAATGAACGGCGCGAAAAACCATACCAGCGCTGCCAGCACCACAGCGCCGACAAAGCTCAAAACCCAGCGGGACATCAACATTTGGAAGATTTTCTTCATGGCGAGGGTTCAGTTCTGCAAGCCGTGGTTGAGCACGATTTCGATGCGCCGGTTCTGCGCCCGGCCCGGGGGCGTAGAATTATCCGCCACCGGATCGGCATCGCCCAGGCCGCGCGCGGTGATCCGGCTTTGGTCGCCGATGGTCTGGTCCAGCAATGTGGCCGCTGCCTGGGCGCGGGCCGAGGAGAGCTCGAAATTCGAGGGGAATTGCAGCGTATGGATCGGCTGGTTGTCAGTATAGCCTGTCACCACAACGGTACCGGTCTCGCGCCCCAGCGCGGTGCCGATTTTTTGCAGCAAAGGCTCGTCACCGGATTCCACCGTGGCACTGCCCGAGCCGAACAGCCCCTGATTATTGATGCGCACGATCGGCTGGTTCACCGTGCCGAGAACGCTGACCTTGCCGGCAGCGATTTCCGGCGACAGGAAGCCCGATATCCGGTCCAGAATCGTCGGCCCCGGTGCCTGTGGCTCCGCAGGGGCCACAACCGGCTGGGCGCGCACGATGGTGGGCATGGTGGCAGGTGCTGCCGTCACCGCCGCCTCGAAGGCGGCATCCGAATGGCGGCTGAGGGAGAACAGAAATGTGCCGAAGAGCAAAGCCAGCAGGCCGAGTGCGACCACCGCGGTGAGCCAGATCGGCACCGAGAATTTCTGCGCGCGGTAGGGCGCGGTGACACCCTGCCAATGCGGCGAGAGTGCAGCCTCTCCCGCCGGGCGCTGGCGGCGGATGACGGCGTAGGTATCTTCACGTAATTTGTCGATTTCCGCCGGGCCGCGCGGCGAGAGCCGGTAGCGCCCCATGTAGCCGAGCGACAGGCAGAAATACATCAGCTCCAGAACGGGCAGGAAATTGCCGGGGTTTTGCCGCAGCTGCGTCAGTACGTCGAAGAAGCGCTCGCCGGAACGCACCTCCTGGTGAAAGGTTGAAACCAGCGAGCGTGCGGCCCAGCCGCCCTGGCTGCCCCAGGGTGTGGCCAGCACCACGTCATCCAGGCTGGCGCAGAGCGCATAATGGGCGGGGCGGAGCTGCTCCATCGGAATATTCTGCGCCCGTGCCACCTCCTCGAAGCGCCGCATCTCGCGCGTCGCGCGCTCGCGCAGATCGCCGGAATCCGGCGCGTTGAGCGTGTTGCGCAGCCGCGCCAGCAATTGCAGCAGTGGGCCGGCGGCGGCGAGCAGCGGCCCACCGCCCATGCCGATGGTCTCGGGCGCGTCACTCGCATTGCTGCGCGGTGGCGGGGCGGCCGCGAATGGATCGGGGGTATAGGATTGGGGGGAGGCTGGCGGTGGCGCGCCGAAAGGCGATGCTTCCGGCGCCGCGCCGAAAGGCGATGCTTCCGGCACAGGTGCGGCCGGGCGTTTACCGCCCGGCATGGGGCGGATCACGGTGCGGTCGGAATCTTCCGGCTCGGAGAAAGGATTGTCGCCCATCGTTCTCAAATCCTTGTCGCTATGCGCGTTGATCGGTTCAGTCGTTCAGCCTTTGATCGCCCAAAGCTCCATGCGCAGATTGGGAAAATCACCGGAGACATGGATGGCGAAGCCGCCGGAGGTTTGCATATGCTGCCAATGCGGGCTGCCCCGGTCGAGTTCGAAATAGGAGGCGCCGGCGTAAAAGGGGATCTGCCGGGGGGCCACGGGCATCGGGCGGATGGCGATACCGGGCATCGCCACATTCACGAGTTCGCGGATCTGTTCCACCGCGCCGATTTTGGCCTGGGCGGGGAACAGGCGGCGCAAAGCTTCCGTCGGCACATCGGCCTGCACCGTGAGCACGAAATTCGCAGCCCGCAGCACGTTGCGGTCGGTGATGGCGCCGACATGCACGCCATGCCGCCGTTCCTGCAGCGGAATGGAGGTGGCATTGGTCTCGATAACGGAGGATAGCGAGCGGCGCAGATCGGCGATGACCGGTGCAAAACTGCGCTGCAGATCCTCATGCCGGTAGCCGGGATAGGTATTCGGGCGCCGGTTGGCATCGGTGAAGGTGGCGAATTCGGCGGCCATCTGCACGTAGGCGGTATACAATGTCTCGGGATGGATATTGGCGGCATCGGCCCAATGCAGCAGCAATGCCTGCCAGCGGTTGATCGTCTGCAGCAGCATGAAATCCGCCACCTCGGCAACGCCGCGCGCACCCGGCGCGTTGACCCGCGCCGCCAACGCCTCGCCGCGCTGGTTGATCATGCCGGCGAATTCCGTAATCAGCCCGGCCAGCGGCGGCACGGCGTGGCACAGCAAAGCGGGGGGCAGCCAATTTTCGTCCAATGTCACCCGCTTGTCGGATGAGACTTCCATGATGCGGGCCAGCGGCAGGCAGAGATAGCCTTCGCGATCATCCGTATCGAGCAGATAGCGCAGTTTCAGCCGTCCTACGAGCAGCTCTGCCGGGGCGGGCGAGGCTGAGTGCGTGTCATAGGCCTCGAAAGCCTGCATCTTGTAGCGCCCCTCGGCGCTGCCGTCGGCCGCGGCGATTTCCACAGCACCATTCTGGCGGATCGGCAAAGCAAGATGGACGAGCACGCCGCGCGTATTCTCGGGCACCTCGAACGGCGGGGGATGATCGGTCTCACCGGGAAGAGAAAACGGCGTGCCGTCCTCGAACACGCCGGCGGCAGCACCCAAGGCGAAGCGGCCGGTGCCGAGCAGGTCTTTGTCCAGGGTGAATTGCGTGAGCCCCCAGGAATGCGGCCGCAATGCCGCAACACGCCCGCGCACGAAACTTTCCAGCCAGCGATCCTGCTGCTGGAAATGCTGGGAGCGCAAGAACATGCCTTCCTGCCATACAACGCGATTGGTCCAGCTCACCGAAAGCCCCGCATAATGGTCATATTCCTCGTTTTTTGCCGTTCCGCCGCAAAGGCTGTTGCCGCGGGGTGATTATTTGCCAAGTGTCGCGGTTAATCCATCTATGTGCAAGCTCACGGTGCTGGTGCCGTTGGCGGCAACCGGCGCCACCAGCCGCCAGCTCGAATGATTAATGTCCCGGAACAATACCGCAAACCCGACCGCCACGACAGTGGGTTTCAGGCTTCTGGTCTCGGTCAGGCTCTGCCCCGGCGTCAGTAAAAACTGTTCGGAACTGCCCGCCTCATCGGTGCCCAGCGTGGCGGCTTCCTGGCCGGTGAGGGAGTAAAAATCAGCCGAGGTGAATTTGCCGGTGGCGGTAAGCTGGTAGAGATTGACCGCAACCGCATTGCCCTGGCCGGAGGGATTGGGATTCTGCCCGGCGCTGCCAGTGATGGTGAGGGCCAGAACCGGCGGTGGTGGTGGTGGTGGTGGCGCGGCGCAGCCAGAGAGGCCCAGAAACAACAAAGTGAGATAGGCGGCAGCTCTTTTCATTGTGGCTCCCTGGCGCTGATTTCGCGCAATGCGGTTTCATAGGCGCGGGCGAAGGATTTGCCGAACACACTATCGAAATCATCGGCCAGTGCGCGGGTGACCTGGCCGTGCAGTTTTTCATAGGCTTCGAACGCGCGGGCTTTTTTCTGGGCCGGCAAAACGCTCATCCCGCCCTGCTGGTCGGCCTCCGCGCGCAGCCGGGCAGGGTCAAGCTGGGCCAGCATGGCGCGCACGCCATCCTGCATCGCGGCCATGGTCGCCAGCTCGTGCAGCCGCATGTCGCGCAGCGCGTCCGCCACGGCGGCGTCGGCTTTCATGTCGATCCGCCGTCCCACGCCGAGCAGGGCGCTCAATGCGTCATCGTCATCGGCGGAGAATTTCAGCGGGTTATTGCCGCGTGCGCGGATCATCGTCTGCTCGATACGGAAACCGCCCTTGATTTCGGCCCGGGCGATGAGGGCGTGGCGGATGCCGGACACCATGGCCCGGAAGGCGGCGCCGACGGTGCGCATCACCGTTTCGGCGTCATCCGGGCGGGCGCCACGTACCCCGGCGCCTTCGAGAAAGGCGGTCAGCCCGGCATCTGGCGCTGCTGCTGTTTTGGCCGGGGTAGGTGCGGCAGCTTCCGGCAATGGCTCCGGCGGCGGGGGTGCCGGCGGCAGGGGTGTAGAAGCCTGCGGCGCGAAGGGGGCTTCCTCTTCCTCAAACGGGTTGGGCAAAGCCGGGGCAGATGAGGCCGGCGGAAAGGGCTGCGAAAAACTCTGTGCGGCGGGTGGCGCCGCCGGTAACGGCGTCGGCAGCGGCGCTGGCGCAAAACCATGCGCCGGTGGGCTGGCCGGAAAGCCGAGATCCCAATCATCGTCAGGCAGCAATTGCTGTGTCACCGCCGGCGGCGTGAAGGCGTCGCTGAAGGATTGCGAATGATCGGCCTGTGTCGGGGCGGAGAAGAATTCATCATCCCCGATCTGCGCCAGAGGATCAAAGCGTTCCGGCATGGTGACCGAGCGGCTTTGCGGCGGACCGCCGAACAGCGAGTCATTGCCGAATGCCGATGAGGTGAACGTCTCGGCCGGGGCCTGTTTCGGCGCGAACACGTCATCGCCGAACGGATCGTCGAAAGGGGAGGAAGGCTTCGCGCCAAAACCAGGGCCGGCACCAAAACCCTGCTCCTGCGCGATGCGCACTTCGATCTCATAAGCGCCGATGCGTATACGGTCGCCATCTTGCAGCGGGCGGATTTGTCCCTGGCCCACCGGGTCCGCGTCGCGGTTGAGGAAGGTGCCGTTGGTGCTGGTATCGGCGATGGCCCAGCCGCCGTTGCGGTAGGCGACGACACAATGTCTTTTCGAGAGCATGCGCTCCGGATCGGGCATGATCCAGTCATTATCCGGGCCGCGGCCAATGCGCAGCTCGCCGCCGGTCACGCGTTTGGTTTCCGGCGGTACCGAATCAGGGCAGCGCAGAACACTCAGTGTAAGCGTCATTCCGCCTCCATCTGCAGCCGGCCTTGACCACCGATGGCGATATCATGTGCCGACTGCAGGAACAGCGCAAGACGCTGCTTCTGCCGGTTAGGCGCACCGCGCACGGAGGCCAGAGCCACAGCACCCGCCACGGCAACGCCGGGCAGATGCGGCGGTGCCGGAACCGGCGGCGCGTTGAGCGGTGTAACCGAGCCTCCGCTCCAGAAGGCGGCAACCGCGGCCCAGGCTTCCGGGCTCTTGAACCCCGCGCGCTTGGCGTCTTCCATGCTGGCACGGCGGATCTCGTCGCTTTGCTGGCGCACCCAGATCTCGGCCTGCTCACGCATTTTCGTATCTTCCGGGGCCACCAGGCTCGCCGCCGAATGGGCCGCGCACATGCAGGCCCACCAGACCGCCTCGCGCTTGGGCAAAGCATGGGCGAACACACGTGACGCCTCCACCAGTAACCCGGCACCGGTCAGGGCCTGAACGACGCTGAGCAGATCGGGCTGCCCCTGCGCCAGTGCCAGCGCCTCCGGCGGCAGATCGCAGCGTTGCAGCACAGTCGGCATATCCGCCGCGGCGAGTTTATTCGGCTTTGTCGCGCTCATGGCGTCCTCAGGCTGCTATCGTCATGAATTGATATTTACCAGGCCGCCGGTCAGATTGAGCATGCCGGTGCCGGTCACCCCGGTTGAGGCTGAGCCGGTGATATTGACCTGGATACCGTTGATCGTCACCCCGGATTCCGTCATCTGGATGGAATTGCCGCCCACGGTGAGCGTGATGCCCGAGGTGCTGACCTCCAGCGTGTTGCCGCCGACCTGCAAAGTGATGGATTGCCCGGCCGTATGCGAGATGGAACCGCTGCTGACCGTCAGGGATTCATTGCCCGAGCTTACGGTGGTCGACAGATTGCCCTGGCTCACCGTGACCGCACGGTTGCCCTGGCTAACGGTGGTGGATTGGTTACCCTGGCTGACGGTGTGCGCGTGATCGCCTTTGACCGTCACGGTTTTTTTGCCGTTGATCTGGACGGTTTCGTCCTTCGTCACGGTCACGCTGCGGTCGTTCTCGACCTCCAGCGTGTAGTCCTTCTCCGCGTGCAGATAGAAGACCTCGCTGCCCATCGTATCGTCGAATGACAACTCGCTAAAGTTGCTCGTGCCGCCATTCAGCGTCGAATGCGTGCGCCAACCGCTCTTGTTTTTATCCGCGACTGAGAAGGTCGGCGTATTGGTGCTGTTATAGAGCGAGCCCACGGCCACCGGCCGGTTGACGTCACCCTCCAGGAAGGCGATTGCGACCTCCATGCCGATGCGCGGGATGAATTGCACCCCCCAGTTCTTGCCGGCCCATGGCTGCACGACGCGCACCCAGACGGTTTTGTCGGTCGTGATGTCGCCATGGTTGTCGGAAGGAAATTGAACCTGGATGCGGCCCAGATCATCCGTATAGATTTCCTCGCCCGAGGCGCCGATCACCTGTGCAGAGTAGAGCCCCGCCATCATCGGCGGGGCTGCGGCGGGTTCCTCGACCCAGGTTGTGGCCGCCGGAAAGGCGGTGCAGCTCATTGACACATCGGCCCGCCCGCCCGCGCCGCTGCCGTCGGACGTGTCGCTTACCGTATAGGCGACTGAGCGGATGACATAATCCGTCGGCGCACCTGCATTCAGCGGGTCGTTCTGCAAGGTGAACTTGGTCCCCGCAACAAAGTCGAGCACCCGGCCTTTGCCGCCGAATACCTGTGCCGACGCCTCATGCGAGAGCATCTGCGATTTTACGCGCGCGCTGGTATCGGCATTGGTGCCGCGCACCGCCGGCCAGGCATAATGCGTGCGGGCGCTGGCGCCGCTGGCCTGCAATACGGTGGGTTCGGTGCCCGTGACGGCGCCGGGCACGGGCTGGTCCGTCTCGGGATTATAATCATCCTTGCGTACCGAGCCGATGACGGTGTGGTCTTCCTGATGCCAGGAGGATAGCGCGTGCAGATCAGCGCCGCGCTCGTCAACATACACATTGGGTGAGGTGACGGCCTGAAACGCCGTGTTGCTATCCGCCAGCACCAGCGTATGGCCGCTGGAATCATGCGTGAAGAAATAGAATATACCTGCATCCTCCAGGATACGCTGGACGAAATGCAGGTAGGATTCATTGAACATCACGCTATAATCGCGCGCCGTGTAGGTGCCTTGCAGCTTGGCCGTGTAAGTGACGCTGAACGTCCCGAAAATTGACTCCACGATGGCCGGGATGGTCATTTGCTGGAAGAAGCGGCAATCCTGCGTCTGGCCGAGGAACCAGAGCTTGGGCACGACGCTGAGCTCGTAGCGCCATAAGGATTTCGATGAATCCGGCAGTTGCCTGACCGCGCGCACGATGCCGCTGATATAGCGGCCCTGGCCTGTGGGGTCGCCGATGGTGACCGTAACGGGTTTGTCCAGCAGGCTGTTGGGGTCGAGCAGAGCGGTGCCGGAATGCAGCAGCACCGTATAGCTGTACGTGCGGCTCAACCGTTCCGAACCGCTGACGCCAGCCACCCCGAATGAGGTGTCGGGCAGGGGTGTCGTGATCGAGAGAATGTCTAGGGCGCCACTCATATCTCATCCCTGCAGTCTGTGTTAGGGCTATGACCTCCCTGGAATTGACGGTAAACTCCTCCAAAAAATGGCATAAAGCAAGCAGCCAGGTGTTGCGGCTGTTTTAAGCTCGGCCCTGGCGTTCGCGCCGAATAGGTTTTAGAGTCCGGGCGGAACGAGTGTACCGCCGTGCAACAACCAACCCGCCAGATGGAACCCGGTCATGCCAGGCTATTACCACCCCAGCAACCGCTCATCCCTGCCGCCGATCGATTATGAGGTCATGGTTTTTGAGATCAGGGAGGGAACGGCCAAAACACTGGAAGCCAATGAGCGGCTGGACAAGGTGACGAGTATGGATGGTTTCACCTGGGAGCAGCTGGGGGTTTCGGCCTGGCGGGGCGTGCAGCAGGTCAAGCTCCTGGGCATGGCCGGCAGGGCCTATATAAAAACCATAAAAGGCAAGGAATATATTATCTTCAAAGGGTTGCCTGGCAGCCGGCCGAATTTGCCGGGCACCATCTATGCGCGGCAAAACCCGAAAGTTTCGGGTTTCGTGGTCGGTTCCGAGGAGATGGTGGAAGATGGGCTGAAGACCGCGCGGCTCGGCATCATCGTCTATGCCGTGGTGGATGTTACCAAGGAGGTTGTCAGCCCGCCGGAGGCCGTGCCGGGCCAGCCGCCCGGGTTTTCACTGATCGATCTGGGGGTGCATCTGTCCTGCGATCTGCTGAAATTCGCCGCCGCCACGGCCCTCGGTGTTGGTGTGGCCATTGCTGTCGGCGTCATGTTTGCGGGTGCCGTGCCGGTCATCGCGATCCTCGCCGTGACGGCGGGGGTGGCCGTCATCGCCGGTATGGCGCTCGATTATCTGGATAATCGCTTTGATTTGAGCAACAGGCTGAGCATATTGTGCCGTGAATGGTTCTGGAACAATCACACCGCGCAAATGCTTTACCGGCACAGCCAGGATTTTCTGCACCATGGTGAGGATTGGTTCCAGGGCGAGATGAAATCGATCGGATGGCATCACTGATGCCGCAACGATCCAAGCAGACCGGGCCGGCCGGCGATAAAAAAAAGCCCGCGCCAAAAACCGGCCGGTTTTTTCTTGTCACGCTGAGCCCCGAGGTTCACTGGGAGATCATTTCGAAACGGCGGATGGTCAATCCGGCAATGTCGTGGCACTCCTGGCTGCCCTACCTGATCGATCTGATATTCATTGGCGTATTCATTTTTTTGTATTTTGATCCCTTGCAGGACCTCGCGCAATTCCATGAGGGGATAAAGATCATCAAGATCGATCCGCTTTCCGCGCGGTTGATCAGCTGCATAGGTATTTACGCCATCATTGGGTTGCCGGTGCGCATCGCCATCTTCCGGCGGCATCGTATGCCGCAAATCGCGGAATGGCTGTCCATGTATTTCGGCTTTGCCTGGGCTGCCCTGTTTTTGTTGTTCGGTGGGGTGATGCTGAACATATATGCCGGATTGGACGGCTATACGCATTGCTTCAACGATAATGCTTTCGCGATTTACGCACACGCGCCAGCAGTCTGCCCGCAGCTTGATGCCTGGCGGCGGCAAAATGATTCCGGCCTGGGGTGGTGATATGCGCCGTGGCCCGGGCTGTTATTGCCCAGCCGGCGGCGTGGCGGCGGATTGCAGCAGATTGCCGTGCTTCACAAAGGCCCCATTCCGCATCACCCCGAAATCACCGGGCACCATGCCGGCCGGGCAGGCACCAAGCCATTTCGCATCCACCACCGTGGAGCTGGACATATTGGGGCCCACGCCTTGCGACTGCATGTGGAAAGCCTCGTCACCCTGCGCCGTAAGCGTGCCGGTGACGGTAATCGTGGCGCCGGCACCGCCCACCGGGTCTTGGCATTTGCCGTTGATCGTATAGATGCCGTCGGATTTTTCGATGTCGAAACCAGAACACATCTTCCCGCCGGTCAGCTCTTTTTGGCTCAGCGCATCCGTCGCCGCATCTGAGCAGAGTACGCTGATGGTCGGTGTGGCATCATTATCGGCCATGGTTTGGCCGTTCATCTTCATGGTCATCTTCATCACCATCGAGGATTGCCACAGCCCGGCTTTGCGCGGCGGAAAAACCGTTGAAGCCTGTACCGCCCCGCATAGCAGCGCCGCCCCGGCGGATGCCAAAAGCCAATGCCGCGCGAATCTGGTTCGTATCATGGTCATGCCCTCCGTTGTTGAAAAATTATTGGTTCATCACCTCGCCCACGGGAAATGAATTGAGCTGGCTTTGCGCTGCGGTGAATTCCGCATCCTGCGTATGGTTGCGTTGGCGTGCCAGCTCGCCCACGCGCTCGGATATATATTCGCCAAGCGAGAGCGCGCCGACAACGCCGTGCGAATCATGCGGCGCATCCCCGGTGAACGCCTCACGCAGTGCATAGATCAATACGCCGTCGCGGCCGTTATAACTGTCGAGCGCCTCCTGCGCCGAGCTGGAGGCGGAGATGATGTAGCGCCCGGTCTCCTGGCCGACATTGGCCAGGCTCGCCGCACTGACATTGCCTGCATAGCATGTGTCGATAAACAGCAATGAATCCCGGGCGCGGATCGAGGCCAGCGCGGTGATCAGCGCATTCTCCGTAATCGCGCCGTTCTCGATGGTCTGCCAGGAGGTGAGGTTCTGTATATCCTGCGGGATCAGCAGGAAGCGGCCGTCATTGGTGTTCACGCCGCCGTGGCTGGCAATGTAGAACAGGAATGTATCTCCAGGCTGGGCCTGCGTCGCGATATTGCCAAGGGCGGCGAGAATCCCGGCGCGCGTCGCCTGCGTCTCGGTGAGCACCGTGACATGCACATTGGCATAGACCGGGCTGGCCGCCTGTTTCACCAGCGTGGCGAAGCTCTGCGCGTCGGAGACGGCAAAATTCAGGTTCAGGCTGGGGCCGGCGGCGAAATGGTCGATGCCGATGGCGAGCACGTAGAGTGTGCCCGTTGCCACCGGTGCGCCTGGTGTGGCGGGGCCGGCGCGGACGATACGCAAGGGTGGCGATTCCGCGTAGATCGCATTCCCCCCGTCATATTGCCGGAGAATCACATCATCGGTACCGGGGTCGAGCGGCACGGTGAGCTGGCTTTGCGCGCTGCCCCCAGCCAGCGCCGGCGCCGCTTGGCGCCCGGTATTGCGGCCATTGACGAAAATATCCGTCGCCCCGACCCCAAGCCCCTGATCCTTGATCTGCGCCGTCAGCCGCAATGCGGTGGCGCCGACCGGCAGCTCGATGCTGCTGGTGCTGCTGACCACGACAGGGCTGCACTGCCCGGAGGTAACGGCGCAGGCGGATAAAATATCGATCGCCGGCTCATGGATCAGCCGGTCATGCAGATCGCCGATGGCTGCCAAAGCGGTGTTTTGCGGCCCATTATCGCCGGCGAGCGCCGCACGCACCACATCGGGTGCATGAAACAGCCGGAAGGCCTGCGAGAAACTCACCCATTCCGGCTGCTGGTTGGCACCCAGATTAACGTGGAACCCGACCAGATTCTGCCCGCCCAGATCAGCCTCGTCGAAGAACCCGGCTGGGGTGAACAGCACCCAGCGCGTCTGGTCGGCGGCCGCGAATAAAGTGGCGCGCGGGGTGAGTGTGCCGTCCGCCGCCACGCCGTACCAATGCAGCGTGCCATCCGTCAGCGCCGCCACCACGGTTTTGCCATCGGCGCTGATGCTCAAGGCCCAGGCGGCGGCATCCACGGCGGTTTCGTTTTGCAGCTTGCCGCTCGCATCATACAGGCGCAGCGCCGTATCCGTGCCGAGCAGAAATGCCTTCCCACTGGGAAAAACCGCCAGGCTACGGCTATATTCCTCGTGGTCAAGCCGCAACGCCGTGCCGTTGAGCGAGGGCGCATCGGTATCCTGCCAATTGCGTATGGTCAGCCCCGGTGCGCTGGTCTGGGCTACGGCAAAGCCGCTATCGAGTGCCGGAATCACCACCAGATTCCGCGCATCGGCATCGAATTTCAGCGCTGTGCCGGCGGTTTTGAACTCCACCGCCGTGCCGTTGGCGGAGATGCCCAGATTGCCCCTGGCCGGGCGCAGATCTGCTACGGCCGGGGCTGGCTGCAAGGCGACGCCGCCATCCGGCCCGACGCGCCCCCAGCCTGGATCTTCCGTGGCATAGACCGCGCCGCCGCCGGGGATGGATTTGATATCGCGTATGGTGTCATGCGCCGCCACGATATCCTGATGCGCGCCGAGCCCGAAATCGCCCCAGCGCCGGATGACATTGCCCTGGCCGTTGCGCACATAGCCGCCGGCCAGGAGCGAAATACCGCCCGATTCGCCGGCCCAATCCACCGCCAGCAGGCCCTCGCCCGTCAGGCCTGTGGTATCGGGGGCGAAGGCCTTGGTCAGTGTCGCCGCATTCAGCACGTCCAGCACCGGATGGCCGGAACGGTCATTCTCGAAACCCACCGCGACGAAGCCGCCATCCGGCGATACTGCCAGAGCCCAGGGGCGCAGGCCTGTTTCAGGCTGCACCTTGGCAACGAGCCGCCCGCTGGAATCATAGCTGCGGATAAAACCATCGGCGCTGGCGCTGAAGAGGTCGTTCTGCTTGTCGAAGCGCAGATTGCGCACGGGGGCGGCGTAATTGGCATCGGTGAATACGGATTTGCCGGTACGCGCATCCCACACCAGCACACCGCCTTTGGCCAGGCCCGCCGCCAGCCTCGTGCCATCCGGCGAGACAGTGAGATCATAGACCGGCGACGCCAGCCCCGGCAGCCGTGCCAGCAGCCGGTTCTGCGTCACGCTGAACATATAGATGCTGAAACTGCCATCCCAGGCGCCACCCGTGGCGCCGGCGGCGAAACAGGTTTTGCCGTCCGGCGTCAGCGCCACGGCGTAAAGCTCGCCCTCTTGCTGTGCGCCGATCGGCGGACGCAACACGGCGCGCTCGATATCATCAGGCAGGGAATAGAGCCTGACCGTCTTGTCGTAGCTGGCCGCGGCCATCAGCGTACCCGCCGCATCCACCGACACATGCGCCACGGCGCCGGTCGGCCCGCCCGCCTCGATGCGCAGAATCGGTGCCTGCGGCGGCCCTGCGGGCGTGCCTGCGTGAACCGCCGCGGGCAGTAGGCCCAGCAGCAGAAGTATAAGGAGAGGTTTGGCCCGTTTAGCTGGAGAGCTGGAAGCCATTCGCCACCGCGCTCTGGCTTACCGATACGTTTTGCGCAAAGGCATCGCGGCTAGCGGCGTTGCTACCGTCCAACTGCTGAATTTGCGACCCGCCGCTGCTCTGTGCCGTGCTGGAGGGCACGTTAAGCCGCTGGTGGCTGCCCGGCCGGCCGACGGTATCCAGCGGTACGAAACCGCGTGTGCCGTCAGCGGTCTGCACCAGCGCGTAGCCGTTGCTGTTGCCCGTCACGGTCACGGCTTCCCGCCGCGCCGTTTGGCCGACCACGGGCGCCGACGGATCCGGGCGCAGATAAAGCGGTGTGGCCTGGCGCATCGCCCCGTCCTGGGAAGCCACCGTCTCCGGCGGGTTCGCCGGCGCCGCCGTGTTACTGCTCAAATTGGTCACGGCGGTGTCGAATTGTGCACCGCGTGATTGGATCTGGCCATCGATGGTTTGCGCCAGCCCCAGGTCGCGTTGGGCCCATGCTTTCACCTGCGCCATCTGCGTCGTTGCCTGGTCCTGGGTGATCTGCCCCGCCGCATATTGCTGCCTTATGGTCTGCGCCTGCTGGAAGCGGCAATCCATGTCGTTGTTGAAGGCGACCTGAGTCTGGTTGATCTGGGCGTTTTCAGAGGTCAGATTGCTGGTCACGGTGGCGTCCATCTGGCTCTCGCTCTGTTGCTGCTGTTGCAGCGCCGCCCAATAGCCACCCGCCGCGCCTACCGCACCGCCTGCCGCAGCACCGATCAGCGCACTCTTCCAGTTTCCGCCTGCCAGCCCGCCGATCAGCCCGCCGCCTACAGCGCCTATGGCGGCGCCGGAGAGAATGTCCTGGCCGAAGAAATTCCCGGTTTCATCCAGTGCCACCGCCTGAGCGTGGCAGCTATCGGCGCCGTCATCCGGCCCGACCCGGCCTGCCTGGGTAAAGGAGGTTGGGCCCGTGCCCATACTACCACCGGTAGCGCAGCCGCTCAGGCTCAGGCCAATGGCGAGTGCAGGGGTAAGCATGCGAAGGCATGGTACTGAAATATGCCGTGACATAGGGCGCTCCACATGTTTGCAGCCAAGGTCATCCGTTGATGAGACGGAATGCTCTGGTTGACGTTTTAGCATTAAACTTCAATGCGTTTTCTGAAAATCCACCCGCTCTGCCCAACTTGCTGGCGCAAGGTAGAGCAGATTACATCTAAGGCAAATATAATGACTATGATATAATTTGTCACGGCATCAGATTGCTTTTGAAGGCAGGTGTCCGGCTGTTTTAGAAATAATATTCGGGACGGGAGGGCGGAGCGGTCTGGCCGGTGTTCAGGCCGTCAATGATCCGGCGACGCGCTGGTTATTTGCAGGCTTCTGGCCTCGGCGGGAAACAGATGTAGTATATGCGCCAGATCATCATCCCAGCCTTCGATTTCACGGGCCGCCACAAGCCCGATATCGATGTCCCTGAGACGGGCACGATCCGCCGTGCCGGCGATATAATCCGCCAGATTGGCCAGTTGGTTCCTGATCGACAGCAGCGGCCGGAAATCAGGGCACTCTTGCAGCAGCGCTTCCACCGCTGCGCCGGCTTTCTGGATCAAGGTGCGGGTGGACTGATACACGATGCGGCCAAAGAAACCATCATTGGCGGGCGGGTACTCTGAAGAACGCGTCAAGCAAGAAAACGATTCGCTCCACGGCATCCGCATATTCTTCCTCGATGCCGGGACCGATGATCTCAGGTGTGATCGGGATCATGTGGCGCTTGTTTAGGAAAAACCCAGAGATCGTAATTTTCCACGACTTTGTAGGCATAATCACTTGTAGAACTGATCATGTCACGGATCGCTGGATGGTTCGACCAATCCTCTGCATCACATAATGGTCTGGCCATCTGAACGACATCCCAAATGGCACTAAACCTGAGTGATCGAGTTCTCTGATCAGAAAAATCTGTTTTCTCCATTGTCGTTTCGATCCGTTTGATCAAAAATATCCAGATATTCGACGCAGCTCATGGCGACGTCATAGGGTTTGGTGAAATCAATTGTTTTTAATATCGACTGTTTGATGGTGTCGAGTCTTTGGATTAAAACTTCATAGGGTGGCACTGCTAAGGTTCTCCTGTATTCCAAGGTGTCGGCATTGGCGCTGACGGGCTGGCGCTTCCTTTCGGCAGCCAAAGCTGCGGACCATTTCCGGGTAATACGTTGACACCATCACTAGAGGACTGAGGGGCGGCCGGGCCGATCCATCCTTTTAAGCCCGCACTTGGCGAAGTCACATAGGCTCCGTCACCGTTCCAATTATTCTGAACGGCCGCATCGGCTCACCATTTTTCTTCCGTAGCGGGGGGGCGCCTTCTACCCAGAAGGAACCATTAGCAGAACCGGGTATGCCGATAATCCGCGTTATCGAGCTGCCGTTGGTTCCATCCCATGGAACGGGATCGGTACCAAAGGTCTGCGCAGCATCAGATGGTAAGTTCGGGTAGCCTGGTGCGGTCATTGCTCCGCGCTGTTTTGCAGCATCCATTTGTTCTTGCAAAGTTGGAGTCATTGGCACAGCGCCTGGTTCCGTCATGCCAATTTTTTTTGGAAGAAACGGGTCTGGCTTAACAGGCGGTGGTATCGGCGAAGATGGCGCCCTTGGCTTGGGCGGTTCCGGCGCCGCCGCTGGCTTCGGGCCGCCTCCAGCACCTCCCCATCCGCCAGGCTCAGCCTGGCCAGTTCGTAAGCGCCCGCTGCCCCGGCAACATGGTTGTGCGGGTCAATCTGAAACCGCGTCAGCGCATGCGTGGCCGCACTGCGTGGCAGCACAAGCAGAATGCCAGTGTGAAGCCGGATTGTAAGTGACGAATGCGGTGGAAAATACTGATGACGGTCCTGCGCTCTGGTGACGTCGCTCATACCACGTGCCCAGCATGCGGCAGAATGCCGTTCAACCAGTCGTTGCCAAGTAACATTGGCGATTGATTCCATACGTTTATCCCAGGTCACGCGGACCGTATCGGTACGAAGCTGATCAGATAACCATCTGACGCCACACGAGCGGTGCGCCGCACAGAAATGACTTGCACCGAGAACAGCTTGAGAATAGCTATTTGCGCGCAACAACCTGGGATAGAAAAATATGCGGATTGCGACATGGAATACGCAAGGGTCCTTTCTCGAGAGCGGCAAAAAACTCATCGTCTCTGAATTGCATGACGGAACCGATGTGGTGCTGTTGCAAGAAGGCGGAGTGGATAAAATTTGGGGTGATGGCGAGTATCACACGGTCCAGGGGCAATCCATCGGCGCTTTGAACGAGCGTTGCACGAATTATGTGCTGGTGAACAAGGCTTATTGGGACCAGAATGGCCAGCAGGTGAGTTTCACTACCGTCGGCGGCGGCATCGCCGGGCGCAAGCCTGCGGCGGTACAGATCGGCAATACGGTGTTCGTGTCCTGGCACTCGCTGGCCTCGCAAGAGAATACCGACACAAAGCAATTGCTCGTGGAAAGCGGGAAGATGCTGTAGAGGACCGGCATAAATAATATAGTCATCGGCGGGGATTTCAATACGGCGCCGGCGAATATCGAGCGCATGCTGTTGGATATTGCCGCCTCACGCGGCGGCGGGCATTTTGCCATAGTGTCCAGCGGGCCAAGCGATGCGCCAACACATAACAGTGGAGGGGTGTTGGATTTTTTCGTGGTGATGACGAAGGGAAATGTGCCGAATCCGACGACATGGGTGTGCCCCGTGCTTCCAAGCGACCATGATGTCGTGTTTATGGATTTATAGCTGGAAAAGAGTTGCGCCACTCAGTTGAGTTTTGTCACCGAGATCATGTGTTTGTCTTGACCACCATGATTGAAGCTCTGATACCAGAATTCCCATTTCTTTGTGCCTCGGATACCGACGATCGTCGCCCGCTGGTCAATTCCATTCGCGGCATCGAAGCGCCGGTATGCATTTGGCTCAAGCATGCGGGCGCTGGTTCCGGCATTGGTAAGGTCAAAATGTTGGTCTTGCTCCTGCAGAATTGTAGAATTTGCCGTTGCCATCCAGCTTGCATTTGCATGTGCGACGAGCACTGAGCTGTCTACCCCCGGTATCCCGACACCGAAAGAACAGCCACTCATCTGGCTTATGACACCAATGCGCTACGGGAGACGATCGAGGAGGCAAATATCGAGGCGGTCATTCCTTGCAAACGAAACCGCAAAAGCAAAATCCGCATGATGCACAAGCCTATAAACTCAGAAATCGCGTCGAGAGGTTTTTCAACAAGTTCAAGCACTTTCGACGAATTGCCGCGCGCTACGACCGAAGGGCCGCTTATTTCCTGGCCACCATTCAACTCGCAAGTAGCATGATTTGGATGCGCTGAATGTCGATTGGTCCTAGCACGATGGCTGTGGTGCATCTGACAGCCGGGCGCACCACCGGGTGAACCAGATTGGCAATGGCTTGAGCAACTGCCATGTTCAGCGTTTATAGCTTGCGATATAGTTTGCTATGCGCCGATGTTCCCGTAATTCCGTCATATAAAACAGCGGCTGTGAGCGACGGCTGAGGAGGCGATATGAGTGTGGGGCGATGGCGAAATCTGACGATCACATTGCTGGTGCTGGCGGGCTGTGTGAATTATTTCGACCGTTCGGCCGTTTCCATTGGCAACCCGGCCATCCGGGAGAGCCTCCACCTATCTTATGCTCAGATGGGGGTGCTGCTGTCGGCCTTTGCCTGGGCCTATGGCCTGGCGCAGCTCCCCGCTGGCGCGCTGGTTGACCGGTTTGGGCCCCGGCGCACGCTTGGGGTGGGTTTGATCCTTTGGTCGGCCGCACAGATCAGCGCCAGTTTCGTCATGGGATTCAACCAGTTCATTGCCGCGCGTATTGCATTGGGGTTGGGGGAATCGCCGATGTATATTGGCGGTACGCGCGTATGTGCCGATTGGTACCGCCTCAGCGCACGCGCACTGCCGATTGCCATTTTCAACGCGTCTTCGGCACTTGCCCCGGCGCTGGCGCCACCTTTGCTTACCATGCTGATGCTCGCCTTCGGCTGGCGTATGATGTTCTTGATCGCCGGCGTGGCCGGGCTCGTGGTTGCATCGTTATGGGTGGCTTTTTACCGCGCGCCGGAGGATGCCGGGATTAACGCCGTGCAGATCGCGCTAATCCGGGCGGAGGACCGGGCGGATGAGGCAGCGGAGGGTCGATCGCGCATCCTTTGGCTGCTGAAATTCCGGACGACTTGGGCCATGTTCCTCGGGTTTTTCGGCGTGGTTTACATCTCTTGGCTCTATGCCACCTGGTTGCCGGGTTATCTTGAAACGCAGCGCCATCTTTCTGTGGCAAGTGCAGGGTTTTGGTCCGCCGTGCCGATGGTGGCGGGGTTCATCGGTGCCGTCGCCGGTGGCGTTTTTGCTCGTATACTGGGCCGCCTCGGCATGGAACCGGGGCCTGCCTGTCTGGCACCGATCGCGGCTGGTATGGTTCTCGCGGGGTGCTGTACCATTGCCGCAGCGCTTGTGGCGGGCTTGGGCGCCGCCATTGCCTTGATGGCCGTGGGATTGTTCGGTGCCAACGTGGCCTCCAGCTGCGGTTGGGCGTTGGCTGCCCTCATCGCGCCAAACCGCTCGGTTGCGACGCTGGAAGCCGTGCAGAATGTTGGTGGCTCGCTCGGTGGGGCGTTGGCGCCTTTTATCACCGGCATGGTGGTACAGAGCACTGGTTCTTTCGTGCCTGCTTTTGTTTTGGCCGGCGCCATCGCCATCGCAAGTGCGGCCATTTACTGGGCTGGAGCGCGGCGGCCGGTTGGAAGTTCTCCTTAACTGTTCCCACGAGCGAGGCGGATTCCGGTGAATTGCCAGCGGGCCGTGGCGGGGAAGAAATTGCGGTAGCTGGTGCGGGTGTGGCCCTCGGGGGTTGCTAGAGAACCGCCGCGCAGAACATACTGATTGACCATGAACTTGCCGTTATACTCACCGATGGCACCCTGCGGGGCAAGGAAGCCAGGATAGGCGGCGTAGCTGCTGCTGGTCCATTGCCAGGCCGCTCCATAGAGCTGCGGCAGATGGGGGGCGGTGTTGGCGGCATGCTCCCATTCTGCTTCGCTGGGCAGGCGCGCGCCGGCCCATTGCGCATAGGCGCAAGCCTCGAAGTAGGATAGGTGGAGCGCCGGGGCGTCGGGCGCCAGCGGCTGCAACCCGGAAAGGGTAAATTGTTTCCAGCCCGTTTTGGTCTCATGCCAGTGGAGCGGCTGTGTGATGTTCCTGGCGCGGATGAAGTCCCAGCCTTCGGACAGCCAGAGTGAGGGGGTTTGATAACCGCCGTTTTCGATGAAGGCAGCATATTCGGCATTGGTTACAAGCCGGGTCGCAAGCGCGTAGGATTCAAGAAACACCCGGTGGCGCGGCAGCTCGTTATCAAAACAAAATGAGGTGCCGGCATGGCCAATGAGGGTGAGTATGGCGGGAAACGCCTGCCAGCCGGAGGGGGATGCCGGGGCCGGGGCCGGGGCGGCTTCAGCATAGCACGGCAGGAGTGGGTTTTGTGCCAGAAGATGCAGAGCATCCGTGAGCATCAGCTCCTGGTGTTGCTGCTCGTGCTGCAGCCCGAGTTCACAAAGCGAGAGAAAGATCTCGGGCATGGGACGCACGAACAGTGCCGCCATGCGTGTATCGACATGAGCGCGGTAGGCCATGACTTCTGCACGCGAGGGGCGGGTGAGCAGGCCGCGTTGCGGTCGCGGATGCTGCTCACCAATGCCGTCATAATAGGAGTTGAACAATATACGGAATGCGGGATCGAAAGGTGCGAAGCCTGGCTCGAAACGTTCCAGGATAAAAGTTTCAAAAAACCAGCTGGTATGGGCAAGATGCCATTTTACAGGACTCGCGTCTGGCATGGACTGCACGGCACAGTCCTCGTCCGAGAGCGGAGCCGCGCGGATGGCCGAGGTGTTACGTATGGCCGCAAACCGCTCGGCCAGTGGCGCTGTGGGGTGCTTAATCTGTTCGAGCATGGCATACGAGGAAGTTTTGCAACGGATCGGTCCAGCTCGTGATCTGCGTGAAGCCGGCACGGTGCAGCAATTCCGTGGCGGACTCCAGCGTGAATTTGTAGCTGTTTTCGGTATGGATCGAGTCTCCCGCGGCAAACTCCCGGACGCCGCCTGGCCAAGTGACGCAGCATGCCCTGTGGGCGCGCAAATGCATCTCTATGCGGTTTTGTGCGGCGTTAAAAAAAGCGTGGTGCGACCAATTAGCCAGATTGAAATCGGTGTTCAATATTTGGTTGACGTGCCGCAAGCTGTTGAGGTTGAAAGCGGCGGTGACGCCGAGTGCATCATTATAGGCGGATTCGAGCACAGATATTTCCTTGACGCGGTCCAGTCCGATCAACAGATCCCCCCCATGCTCCCGGATATTGCGCAGAAAACGGAGCGCCTGCACCGGGCTGAAATTACCTAGCGAGGAGCCTGGATAAAAGAAGAGCTTATGCGGCTGCGCCTGGAGAAAGGCAGGCAAAATGAGGCTCTCCGAAAAATCCGCGCCGACCGGATGAATGGCCAGCCTCGGAAAGGCATGACGCAGCGGGGCTACTGATTGGTGCAGAAACCCGACAGAGATATCGACCGGCACATATATGCGAGGGTGCAATATCCCTAGCAGGCTAGCGGCCTTTTCGCAGTTGCCGGCACCAAGATCGATCAGCGCGGTCCCTTGTCCCACTGCTTCGGCAATGGCTGGGCCGTGGAGGCGGAAGATCTCGTGCTCACATCTGGTCGGATAATATTCATCCAAAGCGCAAATCGCCTCGAACAGTTTCGAGCCCTGTGCATCATAGAAATATTTGGGCGAAATACCGGCCAGTGGCCTGGTAAGGCCCGCGATCAGGTCGGCGCGAGCCTGGTCTCGCGCCGTGGCAAATTCCACCTCATTCTCGCCTGCGGCGCGCGGCATGGCATATTGCAAGGGCAGTTTCCCGTTGTTTTGGTGGCCGAAGCGATCATGGGAGATTTGGGCGCTGATGAGCAGGATGCAATGCCCTACACATCATTTGGCTCCGCAAAATCTGGCACACCAAATTATCCCCCAGGCCGTCCTCAGTCGGCAGGGGCTGCGTGAAGCCACCTCCCTCGGTGCTGATCGCGTGGCCACTAAGGGATTGATAGTGCTATTCTTAGATATCGACGACAGCAGCAGGAGTCTGGGTTGCCCGATTACAAGCTCTATTATTGGTCCGTGCCATTCCGCAGTCAGTTCGCTTTCACAATTATCGCCTATGCAGGCAAGAGCTGGACCGAAAGCGGCGACGCTGCGATCTCAACGCTGATGAAAGTGCCGGTGCCATTCATGGGGCCCCCATTGCTTGTTAACAAAAAGGTGGACTTCGCCATGGCTGAAATGCCAGCTTGTTGATTTGCGCTGAGATCGACCCGGGATTTTCATCGAGATTTGACCCGGGTTGAAGATATGTCCCGCGTTATGCGGGACGGTCAAGTTGCGGGGGATTTATCCTTTCTGGTTTTGGGTTTGGCGGCACTGTCCTTGAAGCGGAAGCTGTCATTGCCGGTCTCTATGATGTGGCAATGGTGGGTCAGGCGGTCGAGCAGCGCCGTGGTCGTCTTGGTGTCACCGAACACGCCGGCCCATTCGCTGAAGCCGAGGTTGGTGGTGATGATGACGCTGGTGCGCTCGTAGAGCTTGGAGAGCAGATGGAAGAGCAGCGCGCCGCCTGAAGGGCTGAACGGCAGGTAGCCAAGTTCGTCGAGGATGACGAGGTCGAGGCGCAGCAGGCGTTCGGCCAGTTGCCCGGCCTTGTTCAGGGCCTTCTCCTGCTCGAGCACATTGACCAGATCGACGGTGGCAAAGAACCGAACCTTTTTGCGGTGATGTTCGACCGCTTGCACGCCCAAGGCTGTGGCCATGTGGCTCTTGCCAGTTCCTGGGCCGCCGATCAGCACGACGTTATCGGCATTTTCCATGAAGTCGCCACGGTGCAGTTACCGGACCAGGGCCTCATTTGTTACCAATAAGATCAGACTTTGTCGGTCTAATTGTAGTAGTGACTGTAGGGTAGATGTGTTGTCGAGCGTCTACATGCCGGCATTCGAAGCTTTAATTGCCGCGATCCAGATCTAATCAGGATTCCCGAATTTCTAGCTCTACCCAACGAAAACCGATCTTTTCCTGCTCAAGACGCAAATTTTTTCCGAATTGATTGTCGCGCAAATTGTTGTAGAGGGCCTGTTCCGTATTCGTTGGCTTCAATGAGCTAAGGCAATGGACCTGGCTTAGAGGCTTACGATATGAAGCGTGGGTTACTCGTCGTGAGGCTACATGCTGATCAGGCCGCCAATTCATATGGCCTGCTGTGATAAGAGTTCAAAATACCGTCTGGACGTTCGTATAATGCACTGAAATAGCTTGATTTTTTTGGCTTTTCCTGTAAGGAAAGCTGGCTTAGGGGCTTAGGGGCTAAGTGTGGGTCAAAGTGGGCTAAACTAAAATTTCGTTATGACATGGATACATACCAAGTGTAATTTGGGGCGGGTTTTAGCCTAGAATTTAGCCCGGTTTTCAGCCCATAGGACTAACAAAAGTAGGTTTTCTGAAGCGATATCATTATCTTACTCGGTAGCTCGTCAGGCTCATAACCTGAAGGTCGTCAGTTCAAATCTGGCCCCCGCAACCAGTCTAAAGTATTGAAATATATGGATATTGTGACGGAAGAAACTTAGGGCGCGTAGGCCGTCAGGTTTTTAGCCTGACAGCATGCACTTATGATGCAAAATTATTTTTTAAAATCAATTAAGTATTAGGCGCGAAAGTTTGTGTATGACGCATACAGCGGTAGCACATTTTTTTAACTGGAACGTGTAGAAAAGCTGAACTGCAATTTGCCAAATGCGGGTGTCGAAAAAGCGATGATTCATAGGGCCTAAAACACTATAGTTCTTGTGCTCTCGCCATTAGCGTACCCAAACCGACCAGCCGCCGTCGATGGGAATGACGGTGCCGGTAACAAATGAGGCTCGATCTGATGCCAGAAACGCCGCGACTTCCCCCACCTCGTGCGGCTGCCCGCCACCTGCCGCTGATGTGAGGTGCAGGCCGCCCGCGAAACGCTGCTGGCCGCACCCGTCGGACGCGCTTGCCACAAGCACCGTCGCTTGCCGTGATAGAACTGCGTCCTGATCAAACCAGAATAGGTCTTGTCCCTCGGGGCGCGCACGCGTGTCTCCGACGCACGTGAGATAGTCCTTGCACGCCTTGGCGAGTTGGTCGGCAATGCCGAACCGGAATTCAAGGCTAGTGGCGTAGATACCTCCTGTAGCTATCTCCACGGAGGTTCCTCGTTCGCGAGACCACGAAGAAACGGCGCGCAATCATTCTGAAGCGGGCTGCAAGATCACCCGGTTCGCTTCGACAGCCGGATGATCAAAAGCCAGAAGCCGACAGCGCATGGTTTTCGCCCGCCGGCGCCATCGCCGCTCGACGCGGCAGGTTGATGGAACCCGGAGGCGCTGTTCGCGGAGAGGTTAAATGTCAATAAAAAACCAAGATCAGTCAAGACAGGCGGTTTTGCATATGCGAGCATGGCAATGAATGCCTGTATTTGTTTGTTTTTTGGCTCTTTTGTGAAACATGAATTCAAAGGATGAGCGATCGTCGGCGGGCGATAAGCCGTCGGAGAGTTTGAAGTAAATATGCAATGACGGCGGGTGTATTTTTTAAAATACGATATGTTAACAATATAGGAGAAACACGGGCTTTCGGCCGATCGGAGGTGGTGAGGCCAATCGAACCACGTCACGAAATCGTTTTTAAAAGGATAAGATTCGATGACCGACAACAAGAAGCCAAATATTCTACTTATCCTCGCTGATGATGTCGGCTGGTTTGATGTGGGTGCGTATAATCGCGGCATAATGGGTGGAAAAACCCCCAATATTGATCGGATTGCGAAGGGCGGCGTTTTGCTGACGGATTGCTATGCCCAGGCGAGTTGCACGGCGGGCCGGGCGGCGTTTATTACGGGCCAGATGCCGATGCGGACTGGTTTAACGACGGTAGGCTTGCCTGGCGCCACGCAGGGGCTGCAGTCTGAAGATCCGACGCTGGCCGAGCTGCTCAAGCCGCAAGGCTATATGACGGCCCAGATCGGCAAAAATCATCTCGGAGACCGAAATGAATATCTGCCGACCGTGCATGGTTTTGATGAATTTTACGGAAATCTTTATCACCTCAACGCTGAGGAGGAGCCGGAGCAGGCTGATTATCCGAAAGACCACCCGGTGTTTCAGAATTATTTCAAACCGCGCGGTGTGTTGAACTGCAAAGCCTCGGATGTCGATGACCCTACCGAGGACCCTCGTTTTGGGCGGATCGGCAAACAGACGATTACGGATACCGGGCCGCTGACACGGAAACGAATGGAAACGGTCGAGGATGATCTGCTGGCCCATTCGCTCGATTTTATCGATCGCGCCCATGCGGCGGATAAGCCGTTCCTGCTTTGGCATAACACAACCAGGATGCATGTATGGACCCGGCTGTCTGAGCGCTGGAGCGGCAAGACCAAATTCGGTCTCTATGCCGATGGCATGCAGGAGTTGGATTGGGTGGTGGGCGAGCTGCTTGCCAAGCTTGATGCCTTGGGGATTGCCGACAATACATTGGTCGTTTTTACAACGGACAATGGCGCTGAGAAATTCAGCTGGCCGGACGGCGGCACGTCGCCGTTCCGTGGGGAAAAGGGGCTGGGCTGGGAGGGGGGCTTCCGGGCACCCTTCCTGATGCGCTGGCCGGGCAACATCCCTGAAGGCAAAGTACTGAATGGTATTTTCTCGCTGGAAGATGTCGTGCCCACCATCCTGGCCGCGGCCGGCGTACCCGATGTTAAAGAGCAGCTTCTGCAAGGCTATCAGGCCGGGGGCAAACACTTCAAAGTTCACTTGGATGGCTATAATCAGTTGCCTTATTTGACTGGTGAAACGGAAGACTCGTCGCGGCATGAGTTTTTCTACTATGGAGAGCACGATCTTTTTGCCATCCGGTATAATAACTGGAAGATCCATTTCATGGTGAAAGATGATTGGTTCGCCGGGCAATCCGTGAAGCCGACGGTACCGCGGCCGGTGAATTTGCGAGTTGACCCGTTTGAACAGCATTTGAATGCGCCCGGTTATCCGCTTTACGCGGGAGAGAAGCTTTGGACCATCATGCCGGCGGCCTATATTCTGAAGACGCATGCGGAAACATTTGCGGCCTTCCCGCCGCGTCAAGCCCCGCCCGAATTCAATCCCGGTGCAATGTTGCAGCAGGTTATCCGGGCGCATGCCAACGGTGTCTAAACGCTTGCAGCGCTTCGGCTTGTGAGTACTAAAGATATCCCGGCAAGCATGCTTGCCGGGATATCTTATTTGCCCAGTTGAATATGGCACACCTCAACGGATTTCGCGCCGCAGATTGGCTTCATTGATAGATGGCCGGGAATATATATCATGATCAGTACGCTGCAGCAGTCGGTTTTGGAACTGTTCCTGTTTACCTCGATGGCGGGTATCGGCCTCCAGGTGGATTGGCGTGATTTTCTGGCGGTGTCGCACCACAAGAAAATTCTGTCTCTATCTTTGCTGGCCAATTTTTTGATCATTCCGCTCCTAGGCTGGGTGGCCACAAAATTGCTGCCAATGCCGCCGCTGAGTGCGCAGGCACTTATTATTTTAGCCTGCGCACCAGGCGGACTCTCGGCCGTTCAGTTCACGAGTAAAAGCAAGGATGCCCAAGTTTTCGCGGGGCAAACGGCGCTTCTGTTGGCGTGTCCGGCCATTTTTATCTCACCCATTCTCATGTCGCTTTTTTTGCCGCCGGGCACTCATCTGGTCGTGCCGTATGGGCGGGCCGTGACGTATATCTCGTTTCTTCTTCTGCTTCCTCTGGCCATAGGCCTCGTGGTGAGGCATGGGAATGCAGAGATTGCCCAACGATTGGCGTCGCCGGTTGCCTTGATCGGGACAGGTTCGTTCATACTCTTTATCATTTTAACACTTTCGCTGCGGCGTTCCGTCATGGCGGAGATCGCTCGTCGGGAAACACTTGGCATTGTCATTTTTGTTCTAGCGATGATGGCTGTCGGCTGGCTGAGCGGCGGGCCCAGGCGGGAAACGAGGCAGGTTCTGGCTGCTGCGACCAGTATGCGGAATGTCGCTCTCGCCTATGCCATCACCTCGCGCAGCTTTGCGGATACGGGGATCGAAACGCCGTTGGCGGCTTTTTTTGCGCTGATGGTCACACCCAATATGATTTTGGTACTTGTCCTGCTGTGCATCAGCAAATTCAAGGCGTTCAAACCTTCACGTGTTAAACCCGAACCAGCGCGAGAATAGACATGATTGAGCGGCCGGCACAGCTTGATGAACGCTTCCCTGTACGTGCTTCAGCCGATAGCCATTTCAGCTGGATACGGACGCGCTTGAGTGTGGAAAATACGCTGTTGTCCTGGGTGCGTACATCCGCGTCACTCATTGGCTTTGGTTTTACAATCGTCCAGTTCTTTCAACGCTTTCAGGATCTTCCCGCGGGGAAACAGCCGTGGCTGCCGGGCGCGCCGCGATATTTGGGATTGGCCTTGATATTTTCGGGCGTTCTGTCCCTGGCACTTTCTACTTTGCAGTACAGATCCATCAATCTTTATCTGCGGAGCAATGGTTTTGAGGTTCTTGCGACAGAGAAACGCGGCCAATGGCAATCGGCAACGCCGGCTGTAGCAATCCTTCTTTTAATCATTGGGCTATTTGCATTTTTTGGGGTGCTGCTAAGATTAACCTGAGTTGCCTTGAGCTGCAAAACAGACGCGGGCAAAGCCAGAAAAATTCATGGAAGCGATAATTATAGGAATCATTTCATTGGGGTTCACGATCAATCACGGGATTTGCCTCCTAGGCGAGGCCGTTGACATGTTTGGTGTCGCGGTGATCGTTTTTGGTATCATATGGTCTACCAGGGTCTTCCTTCAGAAAACACGGGATGGAAACCGTTATGATCTATACCGGATACGGATTGGCCGCTCGTTGCTTTTAGGGCTGGAAATTCTCGTTGCTGCCGATATCATCAAGACAATAGCATTGGAGTCGAGTTTTAGCAGTCTTGGAATTTTGGCCGGTCTGGTTTTGATACGCACTTTTCTGAACTGGACGCTTGCGTCGGAAATCGATCGAATGGCGCCATCGGCCGCACGCAATGCCGGGCCCGAAGCATTGACCAAAGATATTTCGCTGTAATTGCGTAGGTTGCGGAGCCGGTTTTGTCAATAAATCCGGCCTCCATGTCAAGTCGCTTCGATGTATTAATAGTACATAAATTCCACGATTACGGTTCTACGATTCCAAGGTCATCGGTCATTTTCATTGGACCTGACAATCGAAACAATATGCGATCGTCACGCATATTTTCTTCAACGCTATTGGGAGTTTCAAAGGTCATGTCCAGTCTTTCTAAGGTAGCGCGCATTCTGTCGGGCATTTCCGTCCTGGCGCTTTGCGCTTGCGCGGCAACGCAGCAAGCCCCGCTGGCTCAGGTTCAGGCGGCCCCGATAACGGGCTTGCTCACGGACACGGATCAGCTGACCCCAGGCGGGCCTGGGCAGGCGTCTCTTCGTTATATCAATCCCTCGGTTGACTGGAAATCCTATACGAAGATCATCATTGAGCCCGTTACGTTTTGGGGCGGCTCATCGACGGATGCCAGCACTGCCACGCAGCAGATGCTGTGCGATTATCTGTATAATGCTCTGAACGAGAAGCTGGCGGCAAATCTGCAGATTGTGACGGAACCCGGGCCGAACACGTTGGTGCTGAGAGTCGCCCTGACCAACGTAACGGCTTCGACGCCGGGTCTGCGCACCATTTCCGTCGTCGTGCCGCAGGCGCGCCTGCTTACGGCTCTGGGGAATGTTGTAACGGGGAACCAGGCGTTTGCCGGTTCGGCCCAGGGCGAAGGCGAGCTGACGGATTCCGTGACGGGCGAGCGGCTTGCTGCATTTGTCGACAAGACACAGGCTGCCGCGAGCATTACAAATGCCGGCTCCTGGCAGTGGGGCGATGTGAAGACGGTCATGGATTCCTGGGTGACGCTGATGCAGACACGGCTCACCCAACTGCAGGGTTCATCCTCGTAGTACAACAGGTTTCTTCTTCCGGCGCTGGCGATCAGCGCCGGGCTGAATGACGTAGGTAGAGTGTTCATAAACCGGGAGCGAAACCGGCGAACACTCTATCGGCGTTTGGGGTAGATCCATGAGCTCTTTTGCAATTGCAGTGCTGGTATTTGGGGCGGTTTATGGCGCTGCACTGTCCGGGATGGTGATACACTCGTATCTGCCAAATGAGCACCGGGATGCGGATACGAAAGCCCTCGTACAATTGGTGATGGGCTTGATCGCGACGATGGCAGCGCTACTTTTGAGCCTGCTGATAGCTTCCGCGCATACGTTCAACGAGACCCAGCAGAGTGAAGTGCAGCAGCTTAGCGTAAACATACTGCTGCTGGATGACATACTCGAGCGTTATGGCCATGAGACCGATACCATACGCGGCTTGCTGAAGCGCGATGTGGCCGCGGTTATGCAGGATGTCTCGCCGGTTGAAGGCGTTGGATCGGAGGCACTCGCACCTACAACCTATGCCGCGAATACCGGGGGCATGCTCGAACAGGTTCAGGCATTGACGCCGGCGACGCCGGCGCAGGTTGATGACAAGAACACGGCGCTGAGCCTGATGACGGATATTGCCGAAGGCCGGCTGCTGATCCACGAGCAATCGATGAGTGAGGTGCCTAAGACGCTTCTCATTGTGCTGGTGGCCTGGCTTGCCACATTGTTTTTCAGCTTTGGTGTGTTTGCGCGGGGTAATGCAACAATTATCGTAACATTGTTCTGTGGCGCGCTCTCGGTTGCCGCTGCGGTATTTCTGATCTTGGATATGAGCCAGCCCTATAGCGGATTAACCAGAGTATCCGTGGCACCGCTGCAGGGCGCATTGATGCAGATCGATCGATAAGCCCTGGGGCTTGCCATATCATATCCGGGAACCTTAAAACAGTATCCAGTTGAGCGCATTTTGGCGGCGTTTCGTGTCTCTGGAAAGTGATGCCCATGGATAGATTATTTTCTCGGCTACACCATTCGCTTGCGCTACCGGTGTTTTTTGGGCTTCTGCTTTGTGGATGCTCCGCGCCCCTTACGATCAGCCCTCTCAATTTGACTCAAAGCTACGCACAACTGGACGGCGGTGCGCTGACCGGAGGGCCCGTAAGCAACGTTACGCAGATTGCGCTGCGGCGATACGACCTGTCAGACGAGTGGCGGGCCTCCCCCGCGGCGGCGATTGCGGCGTTGCATGTACGTGTTGTGGGGCAGCAGAAAAATTGGGAGGATTATTTCGCACTTGCCGAACTCAGTTACCTCGAGGGCAAGACGGCACACACGCGGGAAGATTTTCTGGCAGCAGCGTTGTATGCTTATGCGTTTCTGGATCCAGGTGGCACGCAAGACGTGCCCAGCCCCTATGACGGGCGGTTTTCGCAGGCTGTAAGTATATATAACCTGTCCCTGCTTGCTGCCTTCCCGCAAAACAAGGATGGGCTGGTACAATTCTCCTCCGGCAGGCTGGCGGTGCCGTTTGGCGGAGTCGATCTGGTCCTGGATGACAAACAACTGGACTGGCACGGTTATCGGATGGTGGGCTTCGTGCCGACGTCAAATCTCGCCGTGAATGGGTTGCAGAATATATATCGTAATCCTGGCCTGGGAGAGCCCCTGGCGGCGGCGTTGCAGATGCCGAATACGTCAGATGCTTATCTGGTGGTCTCGCCGCAGTTACGGGTTCCGGCAAATCTTTTGCTGGTGTTGGATGACCCGCGGCAGCAACTCGCACAGTCTTCTCTGCACGGCAGGCTTGAGATTCATACCTTGGACGCCCAGCCGGCGGTGCAGATCGGACAACAATCCGTGCCGCTTGAATACAACCAAACCACAGCGCATGCATTGGGGCTTGTCGAGCGTGCATCATGGTCGGATGAATTAAGTGGGTTTTTGAATGGCGCTGCTTCCGATAACACCAAACCGCATCTCGTGGCACTTGAGCCGCATCAATATGGTCATATGCCGGTTATTCTTGTCCACGGCACGGCTTCCAGCCCGTTCCGCTGGGCGAATATGGTCAATGACCTCATGGAAGATCCGGAAATAAGTCAGCATTTTGAGTTCTGGTTCTTCTCCTATGCTTCGGGCAATCCTATACCTTATTCCGCGCTGCAGCTGCGCAATGCGATAAATGGCGCCGTGGCCCAGCTTGGCGGCACGCAAGCGGATCCGGCACTCGGAAAAATGACATTGATCGGGCATAGCCAGGGCGGACTTCTGGTCAAAATGCTGGTGATCGATCCAGGCGATCAGCTGTGGAATGGCCTCAGTGCAAAGCCGCTTGCTGACTTGGCTCTAACCCCCAAAACAAGGAATCTCCTGAAAGCGGCTTTGTTCCCCAAGCCTGTGCCCGAAGTGGAACGGGTTGTTTTTATAGCAACGCCGCAGCGGGGCAGCTACCTCGCCGGGTTTTCTTTAAGTCAATTTATCGGCCGGCTGGTTAAATTGCCGGCATCCATTCTCGATGCCAGCTTTGAAATCGTCAATGGAAATACGCCGGATACTCTTTTTGGGCGGAGCAAATTGGACCTCGGCAGCATTAATGCCATGTCGCCCAGCAGTCCGTTTATCCGAACATTATCCGAGATACCCATCGTGCCTTGCGTGCATGTGCATTCGATTATTCCCGTGCAGAATACGGGGAAGATTGGCGGCGGTGGGGATGGGGTTGTCCAATATAGCAGCGCGCATATCGCCGGCGTTGACTCTGAGCTGATTGTTCGTTCAGGCCATTCGACGCAGTCGAATCCTGATACGATTGCCGAAGTGCAGAGAATTTTGCTGTTGCAGCTCGCACAGTCGGGTACCGGCGCGCCACTTTGTGGTGCGAGAACGCCATGAGCAAGCGGGGCGGCCGGCGGCGACCCCGCTTGCTTATGCGCGGGTTAGTTGGAACGGGCGCGAGGTGAGGGGGCCGCATTCCCTGGCTGGGTGGCGCGGGGCGGCGCTGAAGCACCTCTTGCAGCGCCCTGCGCAGCACCGCCACCCGGCCGCTTGGGCTGGGCTGGGGCGGCGGGGCGGGATGCGCCGCCTGGCGCCCCAGCCGGCGGCCGGTTGCCTGGCTGGCCGGAAGGTTTGCCTGGCTGTCCGGCGGGCGGCCTGCTGGGTTGTGCTGGTCTGGTGTTCTGGCCCGCTGGCGGTTTGCTGGGTTGGGCAGGCCTGGGGACGCCCGGCGGTTTTGCCGCGGGCGGGTTGGGGCGCACCGGCCTGGGTGCTTGTACCGCGGGCGGACGGGCTTGGGGCGGTTTGCCCGCGGCGGGGGGGCGGTAGCCGGGCGCGCCGACTGGCCCCGATGGCGGGCGGTAGCCGCCGCCTGGTGCCTTTGCCGGCGGCCGCGGCTGCCAATTGGAATTGTTCAGCGGCGGCCGGTTGACGTTGATGTTGTTGTAATGATTGACGTTAACATAGACGTTTTTATGGCCCCAGTTTGGCGAGGCCCAGCCCCACAGCCCGGCGCTGATGGCAACACCGGTGCCAAACGCCAGCCCGGCAACCAGCGCGCTGCTGGGATAATAAGCGGGCGGTGGCGGCAGATAAACCGGCGGGTAGGCCGGATAGCGCCACACGCCATACACGACAACGGGATTATACACCGGCACATAGACAATGCTCGGCTGGGCCGGGGCGATGATGATGACGGAGCCCTGGGTGGTGACAACCTGCTGCGTGGTGGTTTTCAGCTGGCCGGCAATTTGCGCCTGCAGGCGCAGCCGCTGGATGGAATCCATCACATCGCCTTGCTGTTCCCCCATCGCGTAACCGAGCTGTTGCAGCCATTCGGGTTGGTCATTCATCATGGTCAGAACCTGTGGAAACGGCACAAGCGATTTGACCGAAGGATCCCAGCTCTGCGTGGCCAGCGCCGTTTCCAGCGCCTGGCCCGTAAGGTCCTTATTCGCCGGCGCCTGCACCCAGCGCGCTGCCGCGATGACATTATCCGGGTAGGATGACGCCATCAGCACCTGGGTCAGGAGCTGGTCCGGATAGAGCGCGATGGGGGCGAGCAAAGCATCGAGCTGCCCGGCGGAATAGGCGTCTGTGCTCACGCTGGGCGGGGAGGATTGTGCGAAAACGGGCGCGGGCATGCTGGTGACGAGAAGCGAGGCGCAGAGCAGATGGCGCGCCGCGAGAGATAGAAATGAGCGCGAGTGATATGATCGCGGGGTGAGATTTTTTTTACTACTAGACGTCATTTGCTGAGTCCTTGGTTTATCGCCGGTCAATTATCGTTTGCTTGGTCGTTGGAGGCTGAAGCCGTGTGATTGTTCCATTGTTCAACGGCGAGCGGGGCCAGCTGGTCGATGATCCCGGCCCAGAGTGTGCTCATGGCGGCGACAAGACTCGCAACATCCGGGCCGGCCGGGGTTGCGGTGTTGGTAAAAGTCTGGACGAGCCATGGCCGGAAGCTGCGCCCCGATTTTATGGCGATCTGCACGATCAGGATCACCTGCCCGCTGCTGTCGGGGTCAAACCGGAGCACATTGGTCTCGATCAATATATCCGCGGGTGAGGCGATGGCGCCGCTGTTGCTGACGACCGAGGCCGCGGGCAGGCGTTGTGCCAGCTCCTGCACCGTAACGTCCTGCAGCATGCTGCCGAGTGGCTCGGCCCAGACGTCGTCGGCATAGGTGCTGAACTCATAATCAGCTCCGGCTTTGGCAATGCCCTCCTGGCCAAGATAGCCGGGGATGCTGACACTGCGCATGCCGATCTTCATCACGGGGCTGTTGCTGACGGCACCCGGAATGACGGCGAGGCGGTAATAGTGCGTGGGGGCGGAGGCGCAGCCCGCCAATAAAGCTGGCGCGAAGGCCGCGGCGATGCATAACATTGTTCTGCGGTTGAGCTTCATTGCGGGCTCCTGCCGCGGATCAAGGCGGAGGGATTGCGGTTGAGATAGCTCGTGAGCAGGTCAACCGATCTCAGAGTGTCGTTCGCCTGTGACATGAGCTGCTCCAAATTTTGCTGGAAGTCTGAATCACCGCCGTAACTATGGCTTAGCGTCGTCAGCGTTGTATTGGCGGTCGCCAAGGTCTGGGTGAGTGCCGCGAGGGTTTTATTGATCTGCGCAGTGCTGATGGTGTGATTCGTCGTGACCAGCAGCGTATTCAGATTATCGCCAATTTCACCGAATGGCATTTTCGCGAGGTTGCTCGAAATCGTTCCTAGCGAAGCGACGATATTACCGAAAGCGCCGGCCTGGCTGGGCAGAACAAAGGCATCGCCCTCGCGGGTAACCTGAGCCGGCGCAACATTTGGTACGATGGCCAGAGAAATGATCTGCTCGCCGGTTACGTAATTGGCGGTGTCGATCTCGGTACGCAGACCCTTGTTGACCATTTTCTGCAAAACATCCCCGAGCATGACCGAAGGGACGAGCTGGTCCCGGAAAATACGCTCGGGCTGGAGGTCCATGGCGACGCGAACCTTTACGCTGCTCAGGACGGGATCGAATATTAGTTTTACATCCGTGACCTGACCGACCTGAATCCCAAGGACTTCAACGGGGGCGCCGGGTGTCAGACCATCGACGGAGGATTGAAAATAGGTGACCAAAGGTATTTTCCGGTGGTAGCCGACGGAATCGGCAACATCCTGGGAGGCGTAGAGAGGGAATGTCGAATTATCGGGGCTGGGCGGGCTGTTGATGGCTTCGGGGGGGAGGTCGAATGTGACGCCGCCGGAAATGGCTGCCTGCAGGGATTGCACCTCGATATGAAATTTGCCATTTTTTAGCCCGGCCGAGATGCCAGAGGAATTCCAGAAATGGCTCTGCAGACGAACCAACTGGTCGTAAGGCGCGCGCACAAAAATGTTGATCGTGACGGGGCCGACGCCGTTGCCGATGCTGTAGCCTAGGACTTCGCCGACATCGACATCACGGTAGGACACTGGAGAGCCGCTGCCGAGCGAGCCGATGTTGTCGGCTTTCAGCACAAATGTGCTGCCGGGCTCGTCGGAGCGTACACCGGGCGGTTCCTCAAGTCCGACAAATTTATCCTGAGACGCGCCGCCGGACAGGCCCGGATCCACCGCGATATAGGAGCCGGAGACCAAAGTGCCGAGGCCTGAGATGCCGCTGGCGGAAAAATTCGGACGAATAACCCAGAAGCGGGCGCTGCTGGTCATGAAAGGCGCGCCGACACTCGTCATCCGCACTTTGACGATAATGTTCCTATGGTCCTTGCTGAGGGCCAGGCTTTCGACTGTGCCCAGGGGCAGGGATTTGTATTCGAGCTCCGTCTGGCCGGCACTCAGCCCGTCAGCCGTGCTGAAAGTGAGTGTGAGCAGGGGGCCGCGTTCCGTGATCGTGCGATAACCCAGATAGGCGGCGATCAAAGCCGCCACAATCGGAATGATCCAGACGATGGAAAAACGCGGACGGCGCACGTGCCCGGCGGGAATCTCATCATCAAGATCGGTCATGTTGATTCCAGACTGGGTTTTACATTTGTATTTCTGCTGTGTTGCACGGCGGTATCTGGCCGGTCCCACATCAACCGTGGATCAAAACAATCGACCGCGAACATGGTTAAAACCACGACGGCGGCAAAGCAAGGTGCGCCAGGGGCCGCATGAATATTTGTGAGCTGCCCAAACCGCACGAGTGCCACCAGGATCGAGATCATGAACACGTCGATCATTGACCAACGGCCGACAAATTTAATGACCCGATAGGCCCGAGTGCGCCCAAGAAGGTGCTTGAATTTTTGAGCATGTGTCTCCCAGAGCATATAGGCCAGCATCAGCAGTTTCATCAGGGGAATGGTGATGCTGGCAAAAAACACCAATAGTGCCAAAGGCCAGAGACCGGCATCGATTAGTTCCACGATACCGCCCATGATTGTATAGGGCTCAGCCGAGCCAAATGTGGTGATGAGCATCACCGGGAAGACATTGGCGGGAATGTAGAGAACCGCGGCGGCAATGAGCAAAGCGGTACTGCGGCCAATACTGCCGGCTTTACGGCTGTGCAAAGTCGTGCCGCAACGTGTGCAGAACATGCCGGGGCGGGCGAGGTTTACGAGATCGCAACAATGGCAGCCTATGAAATGGGGCGGCCGGGCTGCTGCCGGGGGCGGGGCGAGGGCGCGTCTGGCCGGTGTCTTTTCGGCCTTATCCAACGCCTGCCAGACGCTCTCCATATCGAGTGCAGCATCCGCGGCGGCCATCGCGATCATCACGCCGACCAAGGAGAACAAAGCGGTATCCAGATGTACCGAGGCCATGGTGGCGAGCCTCGTATAGGCAACCATGAAGCCGAGCAGATAGACATCGATCATCGCCCAGGGCCGGATGGGCTCATACCAGCGGAAAATTGCCTTCATGAAGCTTGCGGGCAGGGATTTGGTTTCAATGCCGATCAATGTGACGAGCAGAAGGGCGATTTTGACGCCGGGGAATATGACCGTTACTGCAAGGACAAGAAACCCTACGAACTGAAAACCGCTGCCCAGGAGTTGATCCGGCCCAGTTTCGATTTTAGCGAGCTGGAATCGGCCATGCGCGGAAATTTCCAGGAATGGTGCGACGATGGAGAAGCAGTAGAACAAAGCCGCGGCCAGGCTGCAGGCGATGACATATTTGAAAGGATGCTCCTGCTTGCGCCACAAAGTGTGAGCGCATTGCGGGCAATCCACCACCAACCCTGCCGCCATGGCGGGCATTTTACAGATGATACCGCATTGCGGACATTCCCGCAGGTTTTTTATGCTGCGGCGCTCAGCGGGGGCCGCTGCCGAATCCGCTGCCGCAGGCACGTTATGGACCCGGATTGATATGCGTTATTTTCGAGCCTTCGAGACCAATCCCCGCCATCAACCCGCGTTGGCCGAAGGGGATCGCATAGACATCCTGCGTGAGCGTGCTGGTTGTCACGCTGGCGGCCGCGCCCTTGTTCAGCACAACGACGCTAGGCCCCGCACCGATCGCCCAGCCGGAACTGGCGCTGAGGTAGTCGACCGCTTTGTCAGTCATGAAAAACAACGCATAGCTGAAGGATTGGATGCCGGCTTGAAGCCCATAGGAAGCGGCGCTGATATTATAGAATGCTGTTGCTACGCCGTTTTCAAAGAATGCGCCGTCGCCCGACTGCGCACCAACGAGGAAGCCGGCTTTTAGGATGCTCGGAAAGACGAGTATGGCTTTTGCCTTGTCCCCTAGGGCCACCGCCTTCGGCTGTAATGCATACAGGCTGTTCAAGGCGGCGTCCGACTTTTGGATGAGGTCCGAGGCTGACGCCGCGCGTGCCGGTCTGCTGGCAAACAGGCTGAGGCTGCCAATCGATAATGTTCCGAGAGCGGCTTTGCGGCGTGTGATCATGATGGCACCTCCAGAAAACGGCTTTAAGAATTACCTGCTCCGCGCATGGGAGTATTGACCATAAGTCCTGATAGTTTGACCTTTGAGACTGCACAGATGAATTCACCGCCGGGCGTGGGGCGTATTGCCTAAAGCCGGACACTGAGACCAGCAGCCGGCCATCCAGCCATGGCTGGATGGCCGGCAATCCTTTTTCAATGCGAAAAGCTTACCGTAAGTGAATGGTGTTTTTGCGAGGCAGAACAAGACGCAATGTGGTCTTATTAATTTGTATGACATTTTTTCTTGATGCTTGCATTGACCAAGAAACAAATTAACTTGACATTTTGTAACATATTGTACCTAAGTATAAATGCTAATTAACGAATATAACGGTTATGTGATAGCAAACGCGGAGAAAACACATGCTCGCGAGCGGCACGACGAGAGTCGGCGGTATGAGAGCCGTGATCAAGGTGCTGACAGAACTTGGTTTTGAAGCAACACCTCTCCTCAAGAAAGTGGGGCTTGATCAGGTGATATTGTCCGACCCTGACATGATCGTACCGAGCTCGGTTTTTGGGGAATTGTTCGTACATTGCGTTAAAACAACAAAATGCGACCATTTTGGCCTGCTGGTTGGCGCGGAAGGGGCGCTTGCCTGGTTAGGACGGATTGGATTTATTGTGCGTACAGCGCCGACCGTGGAAATTGCCCTGCGGAGTCTTGCCAAGTATTTTCATCATCATGATCGTTCTGTCGTGATGGAGTTGCGGGAGGCTGATGGCGAGGCGGTGCTCAGTTATGCGCTGCTCTTCACAATGGAAGCCCAGGACCAATGGCTGGGCAGCATGATGTATTATAGTCTGAAAATCATGCGTGAGTTGTGCAACCCGGCATGGCTTCCCTTCGAAGTCACCTTCGCCATGCCGCGCCCTGCCGACATAAGGCCATACCAGCGCGTGTTTCGGTGCCGCTTGAAATTCGACGCGCCGGAAACGGCGATCATTTTTGATTCGCACTGTCTTAGGCGTCCCCTGGAAAGCGCGGATCCGGAGCTTCGTAGATTACTGTTGAAGGATATCGACGAATGTCACCAGCTTGTTTGTGACGATTTTCCTCTCGATGTAAAACGCATGGTGCGGGCGCATATCGGAACCGGGCACTGCACGGCAAAGAATATGAGTGAATTGCTCGGTGTCAGCGTGCGGGCGCTCTCCGGCAAACTGGAAGAGAGCGGAACCAGTTTTAAACAGATTGTCGAAGATGTACGCTTTGAGATGGCCAAGCAGTTGATTCAGAACACGGGTATGTCTTTGAGAGATATCTCGGAGAGATTGGACTATTCTGAAATCAGCGCATTCACACGGGCATTCAGCCGATGGTCGGGCATCGCACCAGGAAACTGGCGCCGCTGCATGCGGGTATGAAAAGACATTTACAGCGTTTTGTTCGATCGTGATGCAATTTCATGCACCGGTGTTCCGCCGCCGCCAATCGCCAGGCGGCATGCCGGCCCAGCGATTGAAGGCCCGGTTAAAGGCGCTCACCTCGGAATAATCCAGCCGCGCGGAAATTTCGGCGAGTGTCATAGGTGTGTTGCGCATGAGCTGTCTTGCGATTTCAAAGCGAACCTCTTCGACGACTTGCTGAAGGGTCTTACCGCGCGTGACGAGGCGGCTGTTAAGTGACCTGGAGCGGATTTTGAGTATCTCGCAAATTTTTTCAGCGGAACACTGCCCGGTGCCGATAAGCGCTCGTACGATACGCGTGACGTCCAGTAAAAGATCAAATTCATAGAGTCCGTCAGAATAGTCGATGTCTCGTTGGAGCAACGCGCGGATGTCCGGCTGTGCATTGGTGATCGGCTGGTCAAGCAGGGAGGGGATGAATTTCAGCGCGGTATCGGCGGCGCCGAACCTCATTTCTGTTTGAAAATAACCGCTATAGAGCGCGATGTCGGTGGGCTTTTTTACGGCTAGATTGATTTTAGCCGGGGCCCAATTTGAGCTGCAAAGCTCTCGGATGAGTTTAACGCCGGCACTGACCGCGCAAATGAGCCATTGCTCCTGACTCTCGTCGTGAACCAGTGGATAATATGTCAATGAGGCGAGCGGTTGCTCCTGATTTAAAAGGATTGAGGCCGAGCGATGACGCAGATTGATGTGCGTCGTGATACACGCCAGCGCTTCTCTAAGGTCTGCGGAATTTTGTGCAATAAAGCCGGCTCTGCCCAGCCAGGAAAGTTTTACCTCCGCGCCGAGCAAAAGTCCGATATATGAGCAGCCGGTAGCCTGGGCACAATGTTGCAGAAGGGTTACGAATTTTGATGTCGAGATTTCATGGTCCGAATTTTGGAGTGTGCCGGATAAAGAACCGGTGTTGAGCATTATCGCCTCGGGATCATAGCCGAGATTGTTGATGATCTGAAAAAGTGCTGCTTGGGCATTTCCTTGGACTTTTCCAGGCACGGTAATGACACCTCACATTGGGTTTTTTTGGGAATGCATTTAATGTCAAAGAAAGAGATTGATCGGTCGTGACAGAAAACAGATGATTATGAAACTGATAAAACGGACGAGGTTTTTATTTTGGCACTTATACCTGATGCATGGCACTCCAAGCAACACTATGATCGTCATCAAGGGTGAAAAATTCCTGATGGGATCCGATGGCCATTATCCGGACGAAGCACCGGCGCATCATGTTATCGTCGATGATTTCGAGATGGATCAGTTTGCGGTAACCAACGAGCAGTTTGCCTATTTCGTGGAAGCAACCGGATATCTATCCTTCGCGGAACGCCCGCTTGATCCCAAACTCTATCCAGGTGCGCGCATAGAATTATTAGTGCCAGGAAGTGCGGTGTTTGTGAGCCCCAACAGACCGATGCAACCGCGTGATGTACGCGACTGGTGGGCATATGTTCCCGGCGCCAACTGGCGCTGCCCGGAGGGGCCTGGATCGACGGTGAAGGGGCGGGAGCATGAGCCTGTCGTGCATGTCGCATTTGAGGATGCGCTCGCCTATGCAGCCTGGGCGGCCAAGGATTTGCCGACGGAAGCGGAGTGGGAATTCGCAGCGCGCGGTGGACTTGAAGCTGCGACCTATTGCTGGGGCGATGATTTCAACCCCGACGGGAAATGGATGGCGAATACTTGGCAAGGTGAATTTCCGTGGCAAAATCTGGCACAGGATGGATTTCCCGGCCGTGCGCCGGTTGGGTCCTTTCCGCCCAATGGCTATGGTCTGTATGATATGGCTGGCAATGTATGGCAATGGACCAAGGATTGGTACGCAGCACAGCATTTGTATGATCCGCGACAGGCGTGCTGCGCGCCGCGAAATCCACACGGGGTATCGGAAGTGCTGAGCTATGATCAGGCACAAGTTGGATTGCCGATGCCGCGAAAAGTGGTGAAGGGCGGTTCGTATCTATGCGCGCCGAATTATTGCCAGCGCTACCGGCCGGCGGCGCGATATCCGCAGCCGATCGACACGACGACGAGTCATATTGGCTTTCGCTGTGTACGGCGTGGAACCGAGTGAGCAAACCATAAGTAGTTTGATAAAGGGGGGGTAAACGCGGTGACCCTACTGCCACGATCGATATCGACGGCAGGCAGCCGTCACCCAATCCCATGCCTTTCGGCGGTGTGATCAGAGAAAATGCCAAAGACTCCAAAACCTGGTGAGTACCGCGCATTGCGCCACCGCAGGGTGCGCCGATTATCCCGCTTATCATGGCGGATGATTGAGGGTAAATCCGGAATGCGACCTGACAGTCCTGTTTCAGATTTTGCATTTTTAAAACGTGCATGCTGCCCAGTTTATGGTTAAAATATAACCGTTGCCTGCGCTCTGATTTGCCACACTGGCCCAAATTTTGGCCGCAATACATTGCTGTAGGCGCCCAGCGAGAGGTTGAGCGGAATCTTGCCGCCGAGCTTGATCAGCCGCCCAAATTGTCCGCCCAGCGGCAGCGTCCAGGCCTGGTCTCCGGCGGCAAGCCAGTTTGCCGTGATGGAAGGGGAGGTTCCCATAAACCAGCCGCGATCAAAATTATAATTGAAAAACGGCTGAAAAAGAAAATTATTATAGCGCGTGCCGCTAGCACCTTGGGTACCACCGAAAGACCACACGTTGTTCAGCAGCGCACCAGTAACGATGGTGCCCTTCATTAACACGACAACCACATTCGGCCCAGCGCCCCACACGTTGGAACCCAGGGTTTTACTGCTGATGGTGGGGAGCTGAATAATCGGTCCCACACCCCATACAATTCCATTTTTGGGCTGGCTGGGTGAGAGGAACATGGAGAAAGACGTGGGCCCGGTACCGAAGGGCACGGTATGCGCCGGGGCGAGGGAGGGCTGCCACACCAGAGGCAGAATTGTCCGGGTTATGAGGTTCCATTCGTCATTTATATGCAATGGAATGACCGGCTGTATGTTCAGAAGCTCTTGTGTCCCCTTGTTGGGGCCATAGCCAAAGTTCGTATTGAGTTGAAATGGGATGCTGTAGAGATTGCCGATAGGGTTTTGCAGCCTTTTGGCAAGGGCCGTCGCGCTGTCGTCCGCGGTATTGTCATCGGCGAGTGACTGGGCGTACGCGATGCCAGGCAAGGCCAAAATTGCGCAGAACAAGCTCAGCACGAGCATCTGCAGAATAGAGATAAGCCGTACCGTTTGTTTCGGACGAAGATGTTTCGTTTTTGTTTGGGTCAAATTACGTCCTGATCAAAACGAATTTAAGGAGAGAAGAGTGCCGCCAGGATGAAGCCGGAACAGGATAGGGAAAGACGAGAAAAATAATCCATTTGGCCGCATGTGACTTTGACCTTTTTGTCGGAATTTTGGACATTACTGTAAATTTTTGGGGAATGAAATTTAATCTTCGACTTACGCCTAGTGTCAAAAAAAGCGCTGGTCCCGGTCGAGGACAATCGGGCAGAGTCTGGCACAGATCGGTGGCTTTATCCGCGTGGTCTATGGCACGGGGTATTATTACCCGCCGGTGATCATCGCCGCGCGGATACCGATCTATTTGCCTTATCCCTATACCTATGCCGGCGGTATTCGTTATGTTTCCGCCACAGGTAGATGGGCAAGTGGCGGTGCTGTGTACGGGCCATATGGCGGTGTGGCGGCGCGCTCCTACTATTATCCCGCAACCGGTGCCTACGCGCATGGCAGCGCGGTATGGGGGCCAAGGCGGGAGCGCCTATGGCAGATTCAGCAACCCCGCCACTGGGCGGTATGGGTCCACCTGGCAAAGCTGGAGCCCCTACGGGCGCTCAGGCTCCAGCAGCGTCACAGGGGCGAACGGCACGGTGCACACGCAAAGCGGCAGCAATGCCAATGGTTCCGCCGCGGAATTCAACGCCAGCAACGGCGCTTACGGCGGCAGTATGCATAACGCGGCGAACGGCAATAATACGAGTGCCGTGAAAGCCACGGGGGCACGGTCGTATGGCCAGTCCAAGCCCTCAGGCTCATACGGTGGATCTGCGCAAAATTATTCACGGCCCAGCAGCACCGATTTTGGCCTGCTGAATCGCACATGGGTGCCCGCCGTAGCCGGTGAGTGGATGAAAAGCAAAATTTCAGGGAGGTGCGCCGGAAGGTGAGATTAGAATGACCGATGATAAACGGATTTTATTGTTGCTTAATCGTCTCAAATAGCATTCATGGGATGCGATCGGTGCCATGGCACGCGGCCGGCAGGTGGTCGTGGCGGGAGATCCGCGCCAGATGCCGCCCACCAATTTCTTCGGATGATCTGCCAACGATGATGAAGCAGAGGAAGATTAAAAGGATGCGGAAAGCATCCCGGAAGAATGCCTCGCCGCAGGGTTACCGCAGCATAGGCTTGAATGGCACTACAGGAGCCAGCAGGAGAGCCTGATCGCTTTTTCCGACAGCCGTTATTGCGAAAACCGCCTCATAACCTTTCCAGCCCCGGCGACACGGGCCAGCGCCGTTTCCCGGCGGCGGGTGCCTGGGGCATATGCCAAGGGAACGGGGCGGACCAACCAGACCGAGGCGGAGGCTATGGTGGCCGAAGCCGTGGTGCGTCTGACGAGCGCGGATTTTTGCGGGCAAAACCCTTGGCCTCATAGTGCTCAACGCGGAGCAGCAGAATCTTGTGGAAGATTTTTTCGATCACGAACGCCAGAAAAATCCCGCATTGGAGGCCTACTTCGGTGATGGCGTACTTGAGCCGGTGTTTGTGAAGAACCTGGAAATGGTGCAGGGTGATGAGCGGGATTTGATCTTGCTAGGCATCGGATACGCCTATGGTCCGGCGAAGGGATTACCCGACTCCAAAATCGGCACCTTTTCGCCAGCCCTTTATGACGAGGTGGCCAAGCAAGGCTGGGCGGTCATAAGCCTGAAAAATGACTGGGACCGCATTTTTTCGTTTGAGGGGTAGTTCACCTCTTCATATGTAATTGGACAGACGCGTAAAGCAATGGCATCGGTATTATTCGTGTTGATCCAGATGCAATTCAGGAGAGTTCAAATGACAAAGCAGTACATTTTAACAGCGCTGATTACGATCAGCATGGGGGCTTTCCCATTTGCGGCGATAGCGGCGACCTGCGCGAGCGGTCCTTATACCGCTGGTTGCGCCGGACCAAACGGCGCGGTCGCGGTGCACAAGGCACCGTATTACAAGCCGCCCTCTTACTATCATCCATCGTCCTCGGTGAAATGCGCCAATGGTGTTTATCGTGCGGGCTGCGTCGGCCCCAACGGCGCTGCGGTTGTGCGCAAACAATACTAATTTATTTTGGCGATGCGCCCGCCGCGCCAAAAATATTGCAATGTTACACCAAAGGTTTGGTAGTTGCCCCCTGAGCCTTCGTGAAGCGACGATGACCAGGCGAGCTTGGCCGACATGGTGGATACAAGCGGCACAGAAAGCGTGAGGCCATAGCGTAAAGCTGACTGTTGGTCCTCGCCGAAAGCACCGTCGATGGCGGTGCGGCCACCGGTGTAATAGGTCACATCTGCCGCCAGCCAAAGGTTTGGCCGGAAATTATAACCGCCGTGGAGTTGCAACGTATAAATGGCGTTCTGGCTGCGCTTGTGACCATTGAAATAGTCATTATTATTCGAATAGAGCCAGACACCAGTATAGGCTTCGACGAAGAATTTTCCCAACGGCTGAGACAGGCCAATTTCAGGCTTGATGGCCCAGCGGTTGGAACCAACATTGATCAGATGCTCCGGATTATATTGCCCAGTCGGCATAATCACGATCACACTTGTCCCGAGTGCTGTCGATCGCCGGCGATCGGCGAATTCGACCGGGGTGAGGGCCGGGCCGCCGAACAGATTCACTGCCAGCCGCATCCTCACATCACCAATGCCGGTCCGTGAAACCCTGTCCCCCGCGCCGAGAACCTGCCCGCTCAAATCGCCATGCAGTTCGGGCACAACAATGCCAAAACTTGCCGAGCGTCCCAGCACGCCAAACGTGCGTTCATAACCGAGCGTATAGCTATCGATATTGGCCTTCAGCCCCGTAATGGGAAGTGACGGATCGAGTGACACATCCCCCGTGGAATCAGAAAAACCCGCGGCCAGAAAATTGAGACCGACCGGCGCCGCGGAATAAGCCCGCGGCTCTAAATCCTGCGCATATGCGAGATGTCTCGCTAGCAGAAGATTTACGGCCGAGACCAGGACGGCTTTCAGAAAGGACCGCCGCCAACTGCGCAGCAACTTTTTTAAAGATGCTGGCACAGCAGCTAATGTCTTGCTTACTGCAAGACGATCTCAACGCGGCGGTTTTGCGGCTCGCGCACACCTGGGCCAGTCGCCACGAGAAGATGCGTTTCGCCGTAAGCGTGAATTTCGATCACGGTTTCCGGAACCCCGTCAGTGACCAGCTGGGCGGCGACAGCTTTTGCACGGCGCTCGGACAGGCCCATGTTGTAATCGGCTGTACCGGAGGTGTCGGTATAACCGGAAACATCCAGTGTCGTGGTGCTCTGGGTTTTGCTGTCGGCGGCGGCTTGCGCGATGATCGCGGTCGCTTTGGGCGAGAGATCGGCCTTATCCCAATCGAAAAACACCAGATAGGTTTTGGCGGGCACAGGCGCCGGGGCCTGAACCGGTGCGGCAGCTTCAGGCGCTGGCGGCGGCGGCGGCGCGCTGCCCAGCCGGAAGGTCATCCCGACCACCGGGCCGTATGTCGTCAGATTTAACGTCCTGCTGGTAGCGCCAGGCGTGTCACGATTGCCATTGAGGCGCTCGCTATTCAGTGCACGATAGCCTGCATCGAGCGCGAACCAGTCGTTGATGGCATATGAAAGCATCGCCGAGGCGCCCCAGCCCCAGGTGCCGCCACTGACACCCAGCCCTTGCGCCATGGCGGTCAGCTCGATGCGCCAATTGGGTGCGGGAATAAAGTCGATCCGCGTGCCGATCCACGGCTGTATGAAATCACCATGATTCCCGACTTCGCCCGTGAGCACGCCCTCGCCCTTTATATTCTGCCAATGAGTGAAATAAGCGAAGCCAACGCGCGCGTCGACAGATGTCGGAATACCCAACGCATCGCCTGAATACACCTGATACCCAAGGCCCGGTGCCACACGCACATAGGATGCATTCAAACGAACCCGCAGCAGCCCGCCCGCTGGCGTTGTACCAAGGGTCTGGCTCTTGAAAGCACTGACGTATTGGAGATCGACTTCACCGGAATACGGCCCGTAGCGCAGCAGGCTGTCGCCCATGAAGGAAAAATGCAACGAGTTTGCGAGATCGTTGAGGGATGGGACGGAGCTGCCGAAGCTGCCGGCGAAATGGCTGGAGACGGCCTCATGGGCAAAGCCGACCTGACCGCTGCTTGCGGGGAGCCATAGATAAGGCGAAAGCTCCACCTGCACACGCGGGGCGCCACCATCGGTATACCCGTCATGGTCCGAGAAATATTGTGCGTGCGCTGGCCTGCCTGCCACGGTAGCAAGACAAATGCCCATGGTGAGAAGCGATACGGAGGCGGTGAGCTTTGAATTCATACTGGATCTCCTAGGGTAGGCAAGCTGAGCTTGGTGGGCCGGAAAGCGGAGCAGAGCCACCGACTCCATTCCGCATTTCAACGCCGGTTTTGTAATCGATATTTAATCGTATGCGATCACGGCAGCATGCTTCTGATTGTATTTGTCGTTCTCGGTGAACTGCAGTGGCCCGACATTGAACGTCACTTTTTTGATCGTGCCGTTGAAGGTGAAGGGCGGCACGTAATCCGCATCGCAAACGCCGGTCCGCAAATCCGAGCCGATGTCGAACGTCTCGTCGGAGATCTCCAGGAAGGCGATGGTGTGTGGAATGGTCAAGGTCTGCACAACCGTACCATCGATGGACAGCACGCCCGTAGCACCCTTGCCAACGCCGGGGCCGTTATAGGTGAAGTCGAACACGATGCTGTGCGCGCCTTCACTCAAAACCGGACCTTCCCAGCGATATTTCGCAAGGATCATGAAGTTGTAAAGGAATACCGGCTTGCCGGCGAGAATATAGAGGCCGTACCCGCCCCATCTTCCGCCATTGGTCACGATCATGCCATTGCCGCCATCCGCGCCCACAACAACCTCGGCGGTGATCTTGAAGGATTTGCCGATATAGCTCGGTGCATCGCCTGTTGGAATGCCAACCACGGGGCCGGTATAGGTGAACACATTCATTCCCGCGATATTGCTCGGCCGGGGGGCAACCGCACGGGCAAACGTGTCGTTATTGAGCGGATAGACCTGGTATTTTTGCGCCTCCTCGTGGAACACGCCCTGCATCTGCTTGAGCTTGTCAGGCATCTGCTTGGCGAGATCGTTCGCCTGGGTGAAATCCTCGTTTAGGTTATAAAGCTCCCAGGCATAATCATCGGGTTTGGGCAAAGGCGCGTTCAAAATCCACGGTCCATGCGGCGGCGTGGTGCAGGCATACCAGCCTTCGTCATAAATGCCCCGGTTGGCGAGCATTTCAAAATACTGGACCTTGCGCGTTGACGGCGCTTTCTCATTGGCCTGGTCCCAGGTGTACACCATGCTCACACCTTCGATCGGCTTCTGCTTGATGCCGCGGTATTCCTCGGGCGCTGTAATACCCGTGGCTTCGAGAAGCGTCGGCATGATATCGATGATGTGATGGAATTGTGAGCGAATGCCGCCTGCATCCTTGATACGCGCCGGCCACGACATCGCCATGCCTTGCCGTGTACCGCCGAAATGCGAAGCAATCTGCTTGGTCCATTGGAAAGGTGTGTCAAACGCCCAGGACCATGCCACCGCCATATGCGGGTAGGTCTCGGCCGAGCCCCAGAGATCGTAGAATTTCATCTGATCGGCAATCGGGATATCCAAAATGCCATTGTAGGAGGTGAACTGATTTGGCGTTCCGACCAGCGTTCCTTCCGGGCTGGTGCCGTTATCCCCGCAGATATAGATGATCAGCGTGTTATCGAGCTTGCCCTGGTCTTCAACTTCCTGAATCACCCGGCCGATTTCATAATCCGTATAGGCGGCATAGGCTGCGTAAACTTCCGCCTGGCGGGCAAAGAGTTTTTTCGCATCGGCGTCCAGCGTGTCCCATTGCGGCAGGCTGTCCGGCCATTCCGTAAGCTTGGCATCCTGGGGGATCACGCCAAGACGTTTCTGGTTGGCAAATATGATGTCACGGAGGTTGTTCCACCCCATGTCGAACTTGCCTTTGAACTTGTCGATCCATTCCTGCGTCGGCTGATGCGGGGAATGGGTGCCGCTTGCCGCGTAATACAAAAAGAATGGATTGTTCGGCGCTGCGGCATTGATCTGGCGCATGTATTTAATCGCCTCATCCGACGTGTCGGTGGTGAGGTTGTACTTGGGGTTATTCAGCCACGGAAAAATCTGGGTGTGGTCCTGGAACAGATAAGGGGTCCACTGATCGGTCTCGCCGCCCAGAAATCCGTAGAAATAGTCGAAACCCATGCCGGATGGCCACTGGTCGAACGGCCCAGCGGCGCTGTACTGAAAGGCTGGTGTGTTGTGGTTTTTGCCGAACCAGGAGGTCGCGTAGCCGTGGCCACCCAGAATGTTTCCTACCGTCGCATTTTCAGCGCCGATGATTGAATTATAGCCCGGAAAGCCGGTGGACACTTCCGTGATAACGCCGAAACCAACCGGGTGATGGTTGCGCCCGGTGATCAATGCCGCGCGGGAAGGTGAGCAGAGCGACGTGGAGTGGAATTGCGTATAGCGCAGCCCGGTATCGGCGACCCGGTCCAGTGCCGGCGTCGGGATTACGCCGCCGAATGTGCCGCTGACGCCATAGCCCTGGTCGTCGGTCATGATCAGCAGGATGTTCGGCGCGCCTTGCGGGGGAGCCACGCGCGGCGCCCACCAGGTTTTGGAGGTTGTGGCGTTTTCTGTGATCACGCCGCCGAATGGCATGGGGTTGGGGGGAAGTTGCTTGCCATCGATATTGATCGTGGCACCTGGGGTGCCGAGCTTGCCGGTAATAACACCACCGGTAACCCGGGCAACCGCCGTGCCCACGCTTTGGGCGATGCCTTTGCTGAAATCCAGCGTACTGGCCACGCCTGCAAACAAGGCGGCCTTTGCCGTGGATATATAGAGCTGGCGACGCTTCATTTTTGTTTCCCTTATCCCGCATGTTTCAATAGGTGTTGAAATGGCCCTATCGCCCACAAGAGGCTCGATGGTTCCTTTCTATTACTTTTCAGTCTCTATTCTTTGACCGTTATCGGCAGCATATTGACAATAAGGGCGGCAAGTTCCGATTGACGGTCCGGCCGCCGGCCATACCAGGGGGGGGGCGGCTCTTGAGGAACAACAAGGTGAGCCCCGATGACCCTTTGGGGCGAACCAGACCGCGGAGACAAGCCGTTAGATCGTCTGGAATAATCTGTTGTGCTTGGTGAATCGAAGACGAATCGCAAGACGTCAGGGGCAATTGTCGAGTACCTTCGCGTCAAACTGGAGGCATGATGAGCCGATCTTCATTAGAGTCAGTAGAGCTGGTCAACTGGACGGGGGCCTTCTGCTGATCACGCTGATCCTGATCGTGCAGGCGGTTGGGGTTGTCATGATGGCGCTCGCAGGCGCGAAACTGCGGTCCTGGCTCGCAACCCGCAAGCTGCGCCTTCGGCGCATAATCCCGGCTCTAGTCTGCACCATCAGCGTGGTTGGTATGCTGCTGGCTGCGTTAGAAGGAACCGGGCCAGGAATCTGGGCGGTGGCCTATCTGCGGCTCGGCGCCTTGCACTCGATGAACGACGCTCTCTACTATTCGGTCGGCTCGATGGCGACGCGGGGTACGACCGGGCGGCCAATGCCGCTCAATCATGCAGGCTTTCGGGCTGCTGTTCGGACGCACGCTCAGATAAGCGCGTCATGGGGCTATGGCGATGTTTGATGTTTGGAATGGCCAAACGAATTCAATCCCATGGCGGATTCCGGCAGTGCGAGCTCGCCGCGTTCCATCCGCTCGCGCAGGTAGGTAAATATCTGCGCCGTCCGGGCGAACAGATGCTCGCCCGCCACCAGCCCCGGCCTGGCGGGGTTTTCCGCCGTGACGAAGCGTGGCATCGGTACGATCCGCGTTTCATAATCGAGGAGAAGAACAGCGGAAAGGAATAGCGTTCTTCGTTGACTTTGCGCACCCTATGGGTGGTCGCGACAAAGGCGCCGTCGGTCCACAGCTCCAGCATATCGCCGATGGTCATACTATTTTCGCGGGCCAGTTTCAAAACTAATCATAGGACGGTCCAATAAGCCGAGGTGGAGATAAGACTTCCACGGCTCCCTTAAACGGAGCTTTACGTGAACGGTATTCTTTGTCAAAAGGCAAAATAAGTTGATGGGCTGCGTGTAACCAACAAGAAGTCCACCGCAATGGCGTCTCCTGGACGTTCCCAAATAATTGCAAAGTCCAACGATCCTCGGAGTTAACAACGCGCTTTGCACTAAGCGAGTGCCACCATGCCTCCAATAAGCGACCAAAATGGGAGCAGAACAGTGGAACTCGTTATAGCCGCGACGGGTCAGATCCGTGCTGCCCGCGCGCTGATCCCGCGAGCGGGTTCTACGCGGCGGCCCCCCTCGATCAACGATTCGCCGCTGGTCGGGTTTGTCGAGAGGGCGGCGACGCTGCAAGCTCCATAGGGAGCGTTTGTTGGTTGGGTGAGGACTGTGTATGCATAGATTCGGGCGGCCGCGGGAATTCCGAAGAATGAACGACAGCAGAACCAGGCAAAACTCCACCACGGATGCAGCGGCGTCACGTTTGCGTGCCTTGATCGCATCGGGTGATGACGGGGATTTTCTGGGCGACGAGGGGCAGGTGCAGAAGCTGCTGGGCGTGTCGCGCACGACGTTGCGGCAGGTGGCCCGGCTGCTTGAGCGGGAGGGCCTCCTTGCCGTGAAGCGTGGCGGCAATGGGGGATATTTCGCCCGCCGCCCGAGCCTGGGCTCCGTGGAAACGGCGCTGATTGCGCATCTTGAGACACTCGACGTCGGAATCGAGGAGCTGCTCGCGCTTGCCTCGATCACCTGGACGGAATCGGTTGAGCAGGCAGCGCGGCTGCGCAGCGCAAAATCCCGGGCACTGGCCGAAGAGCTGGCCAAGCTTGTCGAAAATATAGCCCCGGCAGTCTCAAATCGCGAGTTGATCGAGGTGGAGCAGGGCATCCGGTCGCAGATATTCGAGCTGATCGAAAGCCCATATATGCGGTTGATTTTCCAGGTGAATGTGCAATTCGCCCAACGCAAGTTCGAGGGGCCGGGAAGGATCCCGGAGCTGGCGCTGGACCATGCCGAATTTGTTTCCGCCTGGCGCAATTCGAAGCTGCTCGAACTCAAGGCGATTGCGCAGGGCGATGTGGAGCTGGGCACATTGGCGGCCAAGCGGACGCGTGAGGTCTGGACGCGGATGATGCAGGGCACCGGGCAGGTGAAACTTCATGAATAGTGCCCTATTCATATATAATAAACATAATATCGCGAAAAATATTATGTTGAGGGCACTATTAATATTGCCAAAGCTGCGCCTGATGCATTAATCTCCCCCCGTGCCACATGACGCATCCCTAGAGGTGTGCAGGTACGAAAGGAGAACGTCCACTATGGCATTGGGCAAGCAGCGAAGACAGGCGCGGAAATACCGTGTCGTGCAATGGGCGACCGGCAATGTCGGGGCGCGGGCATTGCGCCGCACGATCGAGCATCCCGATCTCGAATTGGTCGGGGTTTATGTGCATAGCGCCGCCAAGGCTGGGCGCGATGCGGGTGAACTGGCCGGGGTGGAGCCAGTTGGCATTGCCGCGACGAACAGCGAGGATGAGATCCTCGCGCTGAAGCCGGATTGCATTCTTTACATGCCGCATGTCTTCGACGTGCAGCAGCTATGCCGCATTCTCGCCTCAGGGGCGAATGTCGTTTACACCCGCATGGAACTGCATAATCCCGATACGCTGCCGCCGGATGATCGCAAGGCGATCGAGGCGGCTTGTGTGGCCGGCAATGCCTCTGTTCATGCCACCGGGGCGAGCCCGGGTTTCATTACGGAGGCCCTGCCAATCGTTCTCGCCTCGATCCAGCGCCGGCTCGATTGCTTGAGCATTTTCGAATTCGCCGATTGTTCCTCGCGTGATTCGCCCGAGATGCTGTTCGGCATGATGGGATTTGGTGCCGATCCGGAAGATGGGCCGAATGTCGGCATCCTTGCGCATATGCGCAGCTCGTTCGGCGGCACGGTTGACCTCATGGCCAAGGCGTTTGGCATAGAGATTGACGAAATTGCCGTGAGCGGCGCGTTGGGCATAGCGCGTAATGATGTGCGGATTGCAGCAGGTGTGGTGCCGGCAGGACGTGTCGCGGCCACGCGCACGACCATCGCGGGTATGCGCAACGGCAAGCCGGTCATCCAGATCATCGCCAATTGGTATGTTTCAAGCGATGTCGAGACCACTGACGGGCAGCATTGGGACTTTCGCCAGTCAGGCTGGCGCGTGCTGCTCGAAGGCGATTGCCCGCTCGACGTCGGCATCACTTTTCCGGTGGCGGCGGAAAATTATGCCGAGATGACGCCGGGGCTCACCGCGCATCGTCCGGTCAATACAATCCCCTATGTCTGCGACGCGCTGCCCGGTTTTCAGACGATCATCGATTTGCCGCAGATCATTGCCCGGCTGGGCTGAGGAGACGCAAAATGGCTGATCACGTAACGATGGAGCGTGATTTCTTCACCGACCGTACGGTACTGCTCGACCCGTATTCATGGCTCGACGAAAGTCGGGCCAAGGGCCCGGTCCGTGAAATGGACGAGCGCGAGGTGGTCATGATCACCGGATTTGCCGAGGCCGCCGCGGTGCTGTTGGATGCTGATGCCTTTTCCTCGGCGATCGCCGCTGCGGGACCGACAGCTCCTCTGCCGTTTGAGGCGCGAGGTGGTGATATCAGTGATCAGATCGTGGAACATCATCACAAGTTCGTCGGGTCCGAGCAATTGGTCTCCTATGACGGGCAGCGCCATACTGCCGCGCGCTCTCTGCTGAGCAGCCTGTTCACGCCCTCGCGGCTACGTGCCAATGAGGCGTACATGCGCGCTCTGGCTACGCGCATGGTGGCCGAGGTGGTGAACGCAGGGCACTGCGAAGCGATCCGCGGACTGGCCACGCCCTATGTGACCCTCGTGGTCGCCGACCTGCTTGGCGTGCCGGAAGAGGACCGCGCGGTCCTTTTTGACGTGGTGACCTCCGGCCCGCCGCCGGGCAGCCTCGACGATGCCGACGCTGGCTCCTCGCTGGTGCATCTGGCACAAGCGGTCGGCCAACTGTTCTCTGGCTATATTCAGGACCGCCGAGCCAAGCCGCAGGACGATGTGCTGACCAATTTGGCAACGGCGCAATATCCCGACGGCACGACGCCGAGCTTGCCGGACCTCGTCATGTTATCGATATTTCTGTTTGCTGCGGGGCAGGACACCAGCGCCAAGCTGCTCGGCAATGCCATACGCTACCTGGCCGAAGCGCGAGAGATGCAGGACACGCTGCGCGCCGATCCCGCGCAAATTCCGGCCTTCATCGAGGAGATGCTGCGGCTCGAAGGTTCGACGAAAGTCACGCACAGGCTTGCACGCAAGGATACGGTGATCGGCGGCGTGAATATCCCGGCGGGCAGCCGGGTCGTCGCCTCGCTCGCCGGGGCGAATCGCGATCCCGAGCGCTGGGAGGAGCCCAATGTATTCAAACTTGGGCGGCCGCGGATTAAAGAACATATCGCCTTCGGGCGCGGCGCGCATACCTGCATCGGCGCGCCGCTGGCTCGTGCCGAGGTGCGTGTGATTCTCGAAGAATTGCTCGCCCAGACGTCGCGCATCACCCTGTCGGCAGCCGAACATGGGCCGGCCGGAGCGCGCAACCTTGCCTATGAGCCGAGCTACATCATTCGCGGCCTGGAAGCGCTGCATGTCGAGCTGATACCGCGCTAATTCCAAACGCGCGCCAACTTTGCGCGGATTTATAAACCGCGGTGCGATCACCGCCAAAGAGGAGAGAAACAATGTCAGGACTTAAAGGTAAGCGTGTATTGGTGACAGGTGCCAGCGGGCTCGTTGCCCTTCCTGTGGCACGGGAGCTCGCTAAAGATAACGAGGTATTCGCGGTCGCGCGCTGGTCCGATCCGGCGCAGAAGCGGCTGGTTGAACTGGCCGGTGCGCAAGCCGTAACGTTCGATCTCGCCAATGAGGATCTCTCGGCTTTACCGAAATCAGTCGACGTGGTGATCAACTATGCGGTGTTGCCGTTCCCGAACAAGGATGCCTACAGCGTCAATACCGGTGCCGCCGGTCGGTTGGCGCGGCGTTATCGCGACTGCGAGGCCTTCGTCCACGGTACCACCGGCTCGCTTTATGAATACCAGGGCGAACGGGCGCTGCGTGAGGACGATCCCTACGGCCTGCACAGCTCGATCGAGCAATATGCGGCCAGCAAGATCGGCGCCGAATTCCTGCTGAAACATCTCAGCGTGGACTACAATCTGCCAGTGACGATGGTGCGCATCTTCTCCTTCTACGGCCCGCGCGGCGGCGGTGTGACCCAGCGTGTGGACCAGGTCGCGCGCGGCCTGCCGGTTAGCATCTATCCCGGCGTGAAGAACATCCACACCCCGCTGTATGAGGATGATTATGTCGAGAAGACCATCGCTGCTGCGGGCATCGCCAAGGTCGGCACCGAGATCGTCAATCTCGGTGGCACCGAGGCGGTGACGACGCAGGAATACTGCCTGATGGCAGGAGAGTTGCTCGGCCGTGAGCCGATCTTCGCCGAAAACAGCCGGGCCTGGCCGATCTGGGCGGATACCACCAAGATGGTCAAACTGCTCGGGCCCAACAAGGTGTCGGTGCGCGAGGGCATCCGACGCTCGGTCGAGGCGACGCAGGAGCGGCTGTCATCCGCACACCATGTCGTCGGTGAACCCGCGGATTGAGATGATCACTTTCATCGCCCATGTGACGGTCCGGCCCGAGAATGTAGCGGCCTATGCGGCGCTCATGACGCATGTGCGCGACATGACACGCGCCAACGAGCCGGGCGTCGCTTATTATGATTTCGGCAAAAGTGCCGACGAACTGGATGTCTACTTTGTCATCGAGGTTTATCGCGATGCCGCGGCGCATGCTGCGCATATGCAAACGCCATGGGTGATGGAATCGATCCCGCAATCGCGCCGCTTGGTCGAGGGCGGGTTCGACATCAAGCAATATGTCAGTCCCGGCACCGCGCCCGCGGTCCGGCGGATGAAGGAGAGTTGATATGGATAAGAGCGAAGAATTGTCCGGTCTGGAACATCTGCTTGAATTGCAGGCCATTTATGACCTCAAGGGCCGGCGGGATCATGCCGTCGACCGCAAGGATTGGGATACCTATGCGAGCCTCCACACCGATGACTATGTGGCGATGTCGATAACGCCGGAGCCAATTGTCGGCGGCCGTGCCGCGGCCAAACAGCTCGCGGTGCAGATGGCGAACGTCACCACCGTGCACCATTGCCATACGCCTGTGATCGAATTCCAGGACCGGAACAACGCCACCGGCGTATGGGCGATGGAAGATAATCTGTTTTGGATCAGAAATGGCGAAAAGCAGTGGCTGCGCGGGTTCGGATTCTACCATGAAACCTACGTGAAAGGCGACGACGGAAAATGGCGTTTCCGCTACCGCAAGCTGGAACGCACCCACGCCGAAACCTCACCCGGCGCATCGGTCCTCGCCGCTGACCATTCTGGAGAGAACACAATGGTGGGCGTGGGATGAGGTAATGGCAGCGTGACCGTCCACCCAAGAGTTTCACTGCACCAGGTTGCCTTTGCCAGAGACGGCACGCAGGCATTTGTGGATTTTTGTCGCCGGAATGCTGTGCCCAATATGACGCTGGCGCCCATGCTGATGACCGGGCCGGACGACGTAGCGATTGTGAAAGCGGCCAGCGTTGATAAAGGCCCAAGAGCCAGCACCATCAACCATCCCTTTGCCGTCTATCCTAACCTCGAAGCCGATACCGGGCAGGCGGTGCAAAGGCTGCTTGAGGTCATCGAGATCACCTCGAAGATCGGTGCTAACGCGATTTATATGCAGACTGGCGGCCGGGGCAGGCTGGATTGGGAACAGGCGGCAGCCCGGTTCGTGGAGCTGCTGGCGCCGTGCAAGGAGATGGCCCGCCGAAAGGGAATCGGCCTGATGATCGAGAATGCCTCGTCTTTCAATAGCGACATCCACATAGCCCACACATTGGCAGATACAATCCTGCTCGCGGAAATGGCCGGGATCGGTGTCTGTATCGATCTTCAACCCTGCTGGGGTGAGGCCGGGCTGACAAAATTGTTCCGGCGCGCGATTCCGATTACGCAGCTGGTTCAGGTGAGCGACTACATCCTGGGCGATCGGTCAGCTCCGTGCCGCGCGGTTCCTGGGGACGGTACGATTCCCTTGGAGCGGCTGATCCGCGATTTGCTCGACGCCGGCTATGACGGGCTGTTCGACCTTGAGTTGGTCGGGCCGCGCATCGATGAAGAAGGGGCTGCCGCCTCATCCCTGCGCGCGCTCCGGTGGCTGTCCGAGGTGTTGTCCGTTTGACCGCACAATTCCGGCCAGCACTTGCGCGGCACCTTTAAACGTCGTTTCTTCTAAAGGCCGCTATTTTTCGCCCAGTCATCCCCTTCGCCGGGGCGAAGTTTTGCACCTGGCGACCTTCCAGAGGCGGTTCTCAGAGCCCATCCAAGAAGTTTCTTATTTGACCTTCCTTGCGAGTCTTCGGAGCATGATCTTGATCATGGCTAGTTTGACGAAAGCAGCCACGCTTTTGATATGGCGTTCGTAGTCCCTTGCGAGACGTCGGCAA
>JAMFRO010000057.1 GCA_026224825.1 bacterium
ACTTCGGGTCTTGGAAAGGGATGCCCTGCACGGGCTATCCAACTACGTGATCTCGAGGGCATCCCTTTCCAAGACCCGGGTGGGATCCAAGGGCCTTTCGGCCCTTGGCGGGTCCAGGGCAGAGCCCTGGCCTTTTTCCGTGGAACACCCCCGCCCTCAGGGCCTGCCTTCAGAACTCGCCTGTTTGATTTCCTGTTGCTTGACCTTGAGGTTGTCGAGTGCGTAGTCGACTGATGCTGCGTCGAAGTCTGGGGGGACGCCCATGAAGCGGGCGATGGCGACGACCTGGTCTACGATGAAGCGCGGGTGGTAGTTCGCCAGCTCCATATTCCGCTCGACGGTCACTTTTTGTACGATGGTCTCGAACATCTCATCGGTGAAAGTGATGCCGAGGGGGCTGGTCAGCCGTTCGAAGATGCCCCGGTAATTCTCCAGTGAAGGCCCGCCGACCTCGATTTTATATGGCAGGCGGCGCAGGAAGGCCGGGTCCATCAGGTCTTCGGGGTTGAGGTTGGTGGAGAAGATCACCAGCGCCTCGAAGGGGATGGAGAAGCTTTTGCCGGTATGCAGTTTCAGGTAATCGAGCCGGCTTTCCATCGGCACGATCCAGCGGTTGAGCAGGTTTTCCGGGCTCACGATCTGGCGCCCGAAATCGTCGATGACGAAGCAGCCGCCGAGCCCTTTTATGTGCAGAGGGGCTTCGTAGAAGCCGGAGGCGGGGTCGTAGCTGAGGTCGAGCATCTCCAGCGTGAGCTCGCCGCCGGTGACGACGAAGGGGCGGCGGATCGGCACCCAGCGCGCGTCCGATTCCTCGCGCCGCAAGCCAGCGAATTCGGTGCTGCTGCCGGCATTCTCCGGTAGTGCCGCCACGTGCAGGCTGGGGTCGTACACGCGCATCACCTGGCCTTCGATCATCACCGCGTAAGGCATGTAGATGACGGCGTTGAAAACATTGGCGAAGCTGAGCGCGACCGTGGTTTTGCCGTTGCCGGGCGGGCCGTACATCAGCATGGCGCGGCCGGAATTCAGCGCTGGGCCGATCTTGCGGATGAACTCATCGGTGATGTTGTAGCCGTCCAGCGCGTCTCGGATATTGGCGAAGGTTACCTTCTCGCTGCTGATCTTCTGCATCCGCACACGCGCGCAGAACGACTCCAGCGAGACCGGCGCCGGGCCGATATATTGTGAGGATTTCAACTCATCCTGGGCCCATCGCCTGCCCTGCTCGCTCAGCGTGTAGCGTATGCTGGCGCCGCTGGAGCCCATGGCGACGAGCAGCTCGCGGGTCACCCCCATGCGCACGAGTTCCTGCACCAGATGCGGCGGCAGCTTGATGGCATCGATGAACTGCACCACCGTCTCAAGCCGGTTGGCGTACATGTGTTTGAGCAGCAGGTTCAGCAGTTCGAGCGTGTTCACGCCCGTGCCGTGCAGATCCTCGGGCTCGACCGGGATCTGCGCCAGAAATGTTTCCAGCGCCTCCGTGGAGAGCGCGCCGAGGGCAACGAGATTGTCACCCAGCTTTCCGCCACCCTGTTGCTGGCGCTGCAGCGCCTCGTCGAGCTGCGGCCGTGTCACCTGCTTCGTTAAGACGAGCAACTCACCTAAATGCACTTCAATCGCCCTCCAACAGCTCGGCACGTCGACTCGAAATGCACAACAACATCGATTCGTGAAAACAGCCACGCATACATAAAGACCTGTTTTCCCAATTTATTCAGCATCGCGACGAAAATATAGGGGGCACACGTCATATTCAGGCCTCTGTAAGGCAAAAATGCACCTTCTGCCTAGACAGGCAAGTGCCAGCGCCTGCCTACACTGGCAAGAGCCAGTGCAGCGGTGGCACAGATATCCACCCGCAGCACGGCGGGGAGATGGCTGAGCTGCACATCCCGGATGATGCCCCCGTCCGCTGCCGTGGCAAAGGCCAGGGCTACCCGCGCGTTGACTCGAACAGGAACCAGGTACGGCGTTCGGTTTCGTCGATCCAGTTTTCCAGCAGGCTGGCGGTGGCGACGTCGTTATGTTCGTCGGCCACGTTGTGCACTTCACGCATGATGGAGGTGAGCTGCTTGTTGTCGTCGCGCAGCTCGGCCAGCATCTCATGGGCTTCGACATATTCGGCGTCGTTATCGAGAATGCGCTGCTGTTTGGCGATCTGGCCGATGGAGCGGATGGTCGTGCCGCCGATCTTGCGCGCCCGCTCGGCGATATCGTCCGTCATGGCGAAAATCTGGGCGGATTGCTCGTCGAGCATCAGGTGCCAGTCGCGGAAATGCGGCCCGCTGAGGTGCCAGTGGAAATTCTTGGTCTTGATATAGAGGGCGAAGACATCAGCCAGCAGCCCGCTCAGCGCGGCCGAGATGTCCTTGGTGGCATTATCGCCGAGATCGGTCGGGGTGCCCAGCTTTTCCTTGGTATGCGTTGATGTCATCTTGCGACCCTTTGTTATGGGCTGAATTGCCACGCCCCATATACTGGTGTTTTCCGCCGCCCGATCAACCTTTTTGCGGCGTTTGCGTGAAGGATGACCTGTTTGAGGAGGTAACATATTGAATATAGGGGGAAATGGTGGGTGCTGTAGGGATCGAACCTACGACAAGCTGATTAAGAGTCAGCCGCTCTACCAACTGAGCTAAGCACCCATCCGGCGCCTTACGGCACGGTGGGGCAGCGTATAGCGGCACATGCCGGGAATGAAAAGCCCCAAGCTGGGAAAAGATGGGGGCTGGGAAAAGACGTCCCGAAAATCATGCATTGACCGCAACGCAAGGGTCATATTCATTAAGCGCATAGACACCCGCGCCTGAAGGAGTCGCCCATGGCCTATGCGCTGCAGCAACTCATCAACGGCCTGACGCTCGGCATGATCTACGGGCTGATCGCCGTGGGCTATACCATGGTGTACGGCATCATCGGCATGATCAATTTCGCGCATGGCGATGTGTTCATGGTCGGCGCCTTTATCGGCATTATCGTGCTGACGGCGCTTACCGGCGTGACCTCCGTGCCGCTTGGGATTCTGGCGGCATTTCTCGTGGCGGCGGTATTCTGCGGCATTTACGGTTTTACCATCGAGCGCGTGGCCTACCGGCCGTTGCGTGGCTCCTTCCGGCTGGCGCCGCTCATCTCGGCCATCGGCATGTCCATCGTGCTGGAGAATTATGTGCAGACGAGCCAAGGGGCGCTGGAGCGGGCCATACCCAACCTCATCCCCGGCGGCATCACGCTGATGCAGGAAAATGGGTTTGTGGTGCAGTTGAGCTGGATGCAGCTCGCCATCGTCGTCGTCACGCTGGTTGTGCTGGCGAGTTTTACCTATCTCGTGACCAAAACCCCGCTCGGCCGGGCCATGCGCGCGGTGGAGCAGGATGCGAAGATGGCAGCGTTGCTGGGCATCGATACCAACCGCACCATCAGCACCACCTTCATCATCGGCTCTGCGCTGGCGGCGGTGGCGGGGGTGATGTTCCTGCTTTATTACGGGGTCATCGATTTCTACATCGGCTTCAATGCCGGGATAAAGGCGTTTACCGCAGCGGTGCTGGGCGGCATCGGCAGCCTGCCGGGGGCGGTGCTGGGGGGCTTGCTCATCGGGCTCATCGAGGCGTTCTGGTCTGGCTATGCCACGGTCGCGTATAAGGATGCGGCGGTGTATTCCATCCTCGCCATCGTGCTGATGTTCATGCCGAGCGGGCTGCTCGGCCGGCATGAGGTTGAAAAAGTATGAAGCGGCTGACAGCGGATTTACGCGATGCCCTGGCCGTCGCGTTTTTCGCGCTGCTGGTGTTTGCCCCTTTCCTCGGGCTGCGGCTGGGGGATGACGGCTATAATCTGATCCTCACCCCCACGCCGGGCCTGCTCGCCATCGCCGTGGGGTTGAGTTTCGTGGGAAGGCTGGCGATGCTGCAATGGCATAATTTTCGTCCCGCCCCGCCTGTGCGCCTTACGGCGGCAGCGGCCAAAAGCGGTAAGTACGTGGCCCCTGCCCTGCTCGTTTTTGCGGTGCTGATGCCGTTTATTCCCGGCATACCGAACTCTTATATCGACCTTGGCGTGCTGATTCTAACCTATGTGATGCTCGGCTGGGGGCTCAACATCGTGGTGGGCCTCGCGGGGCTGCTCGACCTTGGCTATGTCGCGTTTTACGCTGTTGGGGCCTATAGTTTTGGCTTATTGGCGACGAATTTCGGCCTCGGATTTTGGGAGTGCCTGCCGCTGGCGGGGATACTTGCCGCCTGCTGGGGCGTGTTTCTCGGTTTTCCGGTGCTGCGGCTGCGTGGCGATTACCTGGCTATTGTGACGCTGGCTTTTGGTGAGATCATCCGCCTCGTAATCACCAACTGGGTGTCGCTCACCGGCGGCCCGAACGGCATCAACCAAATCCCCCGCCCGACTTTGTTCGGGTTGAAATTCACCATGGCCGGCGGGCCGCATAGTTTTGCGGGGTTTTTCGGGATTGACCCGCACCCCAGCCAGCGTATTTCCTTCCTGTATTTCGTCATCCTCGGCCTGGCTCTGATCACTAATTGGGTGACTTTGCGCCTGCGCAAGCAGCCCTTGGGGCGCGCCTGGGAGGCGTTGCGCGAGGACGAAATCGCCTGCCGCTCGCTCGGCATCAACGTGCGCAACACCAAGCTTACGGCCTTTGCCATCGGCGCCATGTTCGGCGGTTTCGCGGGTTGTTTTTTTGCGGCGCGCGACGGGTTTATCTCGCCCGATAGTTTTACGTTCATCGAATCCGCCACCGTCCTCGCCATCGTCGTGCTTGGCGGCTCGGGCAGCCAGCTTGGCGTGGTGCTGGCCGCCTGCGTGATGATCGGCGTGCCGGCGCTGCTGCAGAGCATGCAGATCTACCGCATGCTGATCTTTGGTCTGGCGCTGGTCATCATCATGGTGGTGCGCCCGCGCGGTTTTATTTCCACGCGCCGCCCAACAGTGTCTCTGGGTAAAACCAAAGTCATATCCGCCGATCTCATTGCCGAAGGGCGCGGCTGAATGACCATACTTTCAGTGGCCGATCTCACCATGCGGTTTGGCGGTCTCACGGCGGTGAATAATGTCAGCTTCATCGCCGAGCGCGGGCATATCACCGCCATCATCGGCCCCAATGGCGCGGGCAAGACAACGCTCTTCAACTGCATCACCGGGTTTTACAAACCCAGCGAGGGCAGCATCACCGTCTCGCATGGTGACAAAACCAAGCGGCTGGACAGACTGCCCGGCCATGCGATTGCGAAAAAGGGCCGTGTTGCCAGGACATTTCAGAATATCCGGCTGTTCGGCGGCATGACGGTGCTGGAGAATTTACTGGTCGCCCAGCACAATAAATTGCAGGCCGCCACCGGCCTCGGCGTGCTCGGCATATTGGGGCTGGGCGGCTACCGCGCGGCCGAGCGCCAGGCCATGGAGCTGGCCAAGCATTGGCTGAACCTGACCGATTTATACGACCGTGCCGATGACCCGGCCGGTGCCCTGCCCTATGGCGCGCAGCGCCGGCTGGAAATCGCCCGGGCCATGTGCACGGACCCGGTGCTGCTCTGCCTGGATGAGCCCGCCGCCGGGCTCAACCCGCGTGAGTCCTCTGCCCTCAACACGCTGCTGCTGAAAATCCGCGATGACGGTACATCGCTACTGCTGATCGAACACGACATGGGGGTGGTGATGAAAATCTCCGACCATATCGTCGTGCTGGATCATGGAAAAAAAATCGCCGATGGCACGCCTGCGGAAATCCGCGCGGACCCGCATGTAATCTCCGCCTATCTGGGCGAGGGCGATGATGACGACCCGGATGCGCCGCTGGCGGAGAGTGCCGCATGACGACGGTTCTGGAGCTGCGTAACGTCAACACATTTTATGGCCCGGTTCAGGCGCTGCGCGATGTCAGCATCACCGTCGCGGAAGGCGAGATCGTCACGCTGATCGGCGCCAATGGCGCGGGTAAATCCACGCTGATGATGACGATCTTCGGCCAGCCGCAGGCCAAGAGCGGGGCCATCATCTATCGCGGCGAAAATATCACCGAACTGCCGAGTTTCAAGATCGCGCGGCGCGGCATTGCGCAATCGCCCGAGGGGCGGCGGATTTTTGCACGCATGAGCGTGGAGGAAAACCTGCTGATGGGCGCGCAGGTGATAAAATACGCTGATTACGATAAGAATCTCGCGCTGGTGCTGGAGCTGTTTCCACGCCTGAAAGAGCGGTTCCAGCAGCGCGGCGGCACACTCTCGGGCGGCGAGCAGCAGATGCTGGCCATTGCCCGCGCGCTGATGAGCAAGCCGAAGCTGTTGCTGCTGGATGAGCCCTCGCTCGGCCTGGCGCCGCTGGTGATCAAGCAGATTTTCGGCGCCATCCGCCAGCTCAACCGCGAGACCGGGCTGACCGTGCTGCTGGTGGAACAAAATGCCAACCAGGCGCTGAAACTCGCCCATCGTGGCTATGTTCTGGTCAACGGCGCCATCACCATGGCGGGGGCTGGGCTCGAATTATTGGCAAAACCGGAAATACGGGCGGCATATTTAGAGGGCGGGCATTGAACCCGCATAATTTTTAGGCGCATATTCGGGCGCGACCAAGTTTCACCCCCACACACGGAGCAGAAACATGCGTAAAACCCTCCTTGCTACCGCTGCCTGTATGGCGCTCGGCTCTGGCCTGGCCCATGCGCAGATTACCGTCGGCGTTGCCGGCCCGCTTACCGGCTCCAACGCCGCGTTCGGCACGCAGCTCAAAACCGGCGCGGATCTGGCCGTATCCGACATCAACGCCGCCGGCGGGCTGCTCGGCAAAAAACTCGTGCTGGTGCCAGCCGATGACGCCTGCGACCCCAAACAGGCCGTGACCGCCGCGAACACGCTGGTCACCGCCGGTGCCGTGATGGTGGATGGGCATTTCTGCTCCTCCTCCTCCATCCCCGCCGCGGCTGTGTACTCTGATGCCGGGGTCATCGAGATCAGCCCGGCCTCGACCAACCCGGCCTATACCGACCAAGGCACCGCCTTCACCTTCCGCACCTGCGGGCGGGATGATGAGCAGGGCAAGGTGGCGGCGGAATATATCAAGCACCATTTCCCCAAAGCCAAGATCGCGGTGCTGGATGACAATTCCACCTACGGCAAGGGCATTGCCGACCAGGTGCGCGCCAACCTCGGCAAGCTCGGCGTGACGATCACCTATAACGCCTCCTACACGGCGGGCGACAAGGACTACACCGCACTGGTCAGCCGACTGAAGCAGGCCGGGGTTACGCTGGTGTATCTCGGCGGCTATTATGCCGATACCGGGCTGATCGTGCGTCAGGGCGCGACCCAGGGCTACACGCCGCAATATTTCTCTGAGGACGCAGCCGCGACCCAGGATTTCTGGACCACCGCCGGCCCCGCCGCCGAGGGCGTGCTGCTGACCTTCCCGCCGCCGGCCGAGAAAGCCAGCACCGCGGCCAAGGCCGTGGCCGAGCTGACGGCGCAGAAACTCGATCCGACCGGTTACGTGCTGTATTCCTATGCCACGATTCAAATCTGGGCCGAGGCGGCGAAGAAAGCCGGTACAACCGACGGCGCGAAAGTGGCGGCCGAGCTGAAATCCGGCGGTCCATGGCCGTCAGTGTTGGGGCCGGTTTCGTTCGACGCCAAGGGCGACGTGGTGAACGCGGCTTACGCGATCTACAAGTTCCATGATGGGAATTATACTGTTTACTCGCTGAAGCCGTAACGAGCCCGTTTTTCCAAGCCTAGTCGTTTCCCCGTCATCGCGAGCGTAGCGTGGCGATCCATCTTTCGAGCCACGTCCCGGAAGATGGATTGCTTCGCTCCGCTCGCAATGACGACCCATGTTTTTCAGTTCGGTTGAACGCCGCTTCTCCGTCGCGGCCATTTTTCTGCTCCCGCTTTTAGCTCTGGCGCTAACCCTCCCCCACCTTCCGGTAAGGCCCCTCTTCCCGCATCTCCGCCATCAACCCCTGCAACTGCGCAGTCTCGGCTTCGAGAAACTCCGCCACCGCATTGCGCAACCCGGGATGCCGGATAAAATGCGCGGAATAGGTCGGCTGCGGCAGGTAGCCGCGCTGGACTTTATGCTCGCCCTGCGCCCCGGCCTCCACGCGTTTCAGCCCATGCGCGATGGCGTAATCGATGGCCTGATAATAGCATAATTCAAAATGCAGAAAGGGCACGTCTTCCACGCAGCCCCAATTGCGCCCGTACAGCACGTCTGCGCTGCGCAGGTTCAGCGCACCCGCTATGGGCTGCCCGTCGCGGTAGGCGAACATCAGCACCACGTTTTCGCCGATCCGCTCACCCAGCAGCGGGAAAAACTCTGGCGTGAGATAGGCACCATTCCATTTGCGGTCCGTGGTGGCGGTGTAGAAACGGTAGAACTGCCGCCACACTTCCGGCGTCAGTTCTGCTCCGGATAAAGCCCGGAATGTTAGTCCATCTTGCGCCTCGCGCCGCTCGCGTTTTATCGCCTTGCGTTTGCGCGAGGAGAGCGCTTCCAGAAACCCGTCAAAATTCGTGTAGTCCTGGTTATCCCAATGATACTGCATGCCCAGCCGCTGCAGCCAGCCTTCCGCCCCAAGCCCGCGCCACTCTTCCTCCGTGCAAAATGTCACATGGGTGGAGGAGCAGCCCAGCTCCTCGGCCAGAGCCTCCAGCGCCTGCGCCATGGCGGCGACACTCACCCCAGCCCGGCGCAGCAGCCGTGGGCCGGGCACGGGCGAGAAGGGTGCCGCGATTTGCAATTTGGGATAATACCGCCCCTCTGCCTGCTCGAACGCATTGGCCCAGGAGTGGTCGAACACATACTCGCCTTGGCTATGGGTTTTCGCATAACTGGGGGCTACGGCCACCACCTCACCGGCTTCATCCTCCAGCACCGCATAGCGCGGGTGCCAGCCGGACCGCCCGCCTACCGAACCGCTATCCTCCAGTGCCGAGAGAAACCCATAAGAGAGGAACGGGTTATCCGTGCCGGCGCACGATCCCCACACGGCTTGCCCGATGTCGGCAATGCGCGGATAAACCTTCACGCTCAAAGATGTGCTATCGGCCATGCGCCACATTAGGCGAGGCCGGCGGCATTTTGCCAGACCCCAGGGGAGTTCGCATGACTGCTATTACCGCCCGCCAGCCCATCAACCTGGCCGACTACCAACCCCCGGTTTTCACTGTCACAAATGTCGCTTTGGCCTTCGCGCTCGATCCCGCCGCCACCATCGTGAACGCAAGACTGGACATACACCGACAAGCCCCGGGCCCGCTGCGCCTGGACGGCAAAAACCTGACCCTCCTGTCCATCGCCATCGATGGCGAGGCTTTGGGCGAAAACCGCTATGTACTGGATGATACCGGCCTGACCATCCACGACGTGCCCGACGCTTTCGTGCTCGCCACATCCGTGCGCATTAACCCGGAGAAAAACACCGAGCTTTCTGGGCTGTACCTGTCCGGCAGCGGGTTTTTCACCCAATGCGAGCCCGAGGGCTTCCGCAAGATCACCTATTTTCCCGACCGGCCGGATGTGATGGCGCGCTTCCATGTAACAATGCGCGCGGATGCCGCAAAATTCCCCGTGCTGTTAAGCAACGGCAATCTGCTGGGCCAGGGCGTTGAGGACGGCGAGGTATGGGCGGAGTGGGAAGACCCGCATCCCAAACCCTCCTATCTCTTCGCCCTCGTCGCCGCCAACCTCGTCGCGGTACGCGATACATTCACCACCAAATCCAACCGCAACGTGCAGCTAGGCATCTGGGTGGAACAGGGTGATGAAGACCGTTGCGGTCACGCCATGGAGTCGCTCAAACGCGCCATGCGCTGGGATGAGGAGACCTTCGGCCTCGAATACGATCTCGATATTTTCAACATCGCCGCGGTGGCGGATTTCAACGCCGGGGCTATGGAAAACAAAGGCCTCAATATTTTTAACACCGCCTATGTGCTGGCCAGCCCCGACACCGCGACGGATATGGATTTCCAGAATGTCGAGCGCGTTATCGCACATGAGTATTTCCATAACTGGACGGGCGACCGTGTTACCTGCCGCGACTGGTTCCAGCTCTCCTTAAAAGAAGGGCTGACCGTGTTCCGCGACCAGGAATATATGGCCGACCAGTTCTCTGCGCCGGTGAAGCGCATTGCCGATGTTAGAACATTGCGCGCTACACAATTTCGTGATGATGCCGGGCCGCTGGCTCACCCTGTGCGCCCCGCAAGCTACCTTGAGATCAATAATTTCTACACCACCACCATCTACGAAAAAGGTGCGGAGGTGGTACGAATGATCCGTACGTTGATTGGCCGGGAAGCATTTCGCTTAGGCATGGAGCTGTATATTGCCAAAAACGATAATTCCGCCGCCACGGTGGAAGACTTCGTGGCGGCCATGCAGGAGGCCGCACCGGCGCGCGATCTGAGCCAGATCATGCGCTGGTACGCCCAGGCCGGCACGCCGGAAGTGAGCGTTAGTGAGACACATAACGCAGAAGAAAATATATTTACACTGACTTTCAGCCAGCATACCAATGCCACGCCCGGGCAAGCAGAGAAAAAACCATTTCTCATCCCGGTGGCGATGGGATGGCTGGATGCTGATGGGCGCGAATTACGCACGGAGACTCTGGTATTGAACGACCCAGAGCAGAGCTTCTCATTCGAGGGTATCGGTTCCTCCTCCACCCCCTCCCTGTTCCGGGATTTTTCGGCCCCCATCAAGCTCAAGGGGCAGAGCCGCGCGCGGCTGGCGTTTCTCGCCGCGCATGACACTGACCTGTTCAACCGCTGGGACGCCTTGCAGCAATACGCCAGCCTGGTGCTGCGCGAGGCCATCGCCGCGCATCAGGAGGGCCAGGCATTCAGCCTGGACCAGGGGCTGCTGGAGGCCATCGCGGCGACGCTGAGCACCGCCGCGCGCGACCCCGCCTTCGCCGCCGAAGCGCTGCTGCTGCCGACCGAAAGCCTGCTGGCCGATGACATGGCGGTGGTCGACCCCGATGCCATTCATTTCATCCGCGAGGCCGCGCGCGCCGCCTTGGGCAAAGCGTTGCAAAAGGAGTTCGCCGCCGCTTACGACGGCTTCGGCCACGATCCGGCAGCCGATAATTCTGGTGTCGCCATGGCCGGGCGCGCGCTGAAAAACGCGGCCCTCGCCTATCTCTCCGCCTCCGGCGATGCCAGCCGTGCCGCAGCCCAATTCGCCGCCGCGCGCAATATGACGGACACGCTCGCCGCCCTCACCAACCTCACCGATATCGCCGGTCCCGCGCGCGACGAAGCCCTGGCGGCTTTCTATGCGCGCTGGAACGCAACACCTCTGGTGCTGGATAAATGGTTCGCCGTGCAGGCGCGCTCGGCCGCACCGGATACTCTGGCGCGCGTGCAGGCATTAAGTACCCATGAAAAATTCGACATGCGCAACCCCAACCGCGTGCGGGCACTCATCGCCAGTTTCACCGGCAATGCCGCCAAATTCCATGACGCCTCGGGGGCGGGCTATGCGCTGCTGGCGGATATGGTGCTGCGGCTGGATGCCACCAACCCGCAAATCGCCGCCCGGCTTGTAACAGCGCTCGGCACCTGGCGGCGGTTTGGCCCCGCTCGCCAAAATTTGATGCGCACAACCCTGGAGCGCATCCTTGCGCGCGAGGCGCTCAGCCACAATACTTATGAGATGGCCTCGAAGGCACTCGCCTAAAGCGGGCGCCTGAGCGCGGGAGGAGAAGCAATGATCGAACTATATTACTGGACCACGCCCAACGGGCATAAGGTCAGTATTTTCCTCGAAGAAGCCGGCACTGAATATCGGATACACCCGGTCAACATCAGCAAGGGCGAGCAGTTCAACGAGAGTTTTCTGAGCTTCGCGCCCAACAACCGCATCCCCGCCATCCGCGATACAGCACCGCGCGATGGCGCCGGGCCGCTCACAGTGTTCGAATCCGGCGCGATTCTCGAATATCTGGCGGAAAAGGAGCAAAAATTCCTGCCCGCCGATGCACGGGGCAAATACGAGGTGCTGCAATGGCTGTACTGGCAGATGGGCGGCCTCGGCCCCATGGCCGGGCAGAACCATCATTTCGTGCAATACGCGCCTGAACGCATCCCTTACGCCATTGAGCGTTATGTTAAGGAAACCAGCCGGCTCTACGGTGTGCTGAACAAGCAGTTGGAGGGGCGTGAGTTCATCGCCGGGGCCTATTCCATCGCGGATATGGCCTGCTACCCCTGGATCGTGCCTTACGAGCGCCAGAAGCAGAATCTCGATGATTTCCCCAATATCAAGCGCTGGTTCGCAAGCGTGGCCGCGCGCCCGGCCGTGCAGCGCGCCTATGCCAAGGCGCGCGAGGTGAATGAGGCCGCCACCGTCACGCCCGAATCAAAATCGGTGCTGTTCGGTCAGGGGGCGCGATGACGCGCCTGCTCTACGAACTCGCCGCCGCCGACGAAACCCTGCGTTTCAGCCCCTTTTGCTGGCGTATCAAGCTGGCCCTTGCGCATAAAAACCTCGAATACGAAACCATCCCCTGGCATTTCACCGACAAGGCCGCCATCGCCTTCTCAGGCGGGGACAAGGTGCCGGTGCTGGTGGATGGCGATCATGTGGTGAGCGACAGTCAGAATATCGCCGCATATCTCGACGAAACCTACCCCAACGAGCCGCCGCTCTATGGCGATGAGCCCGTGCGTGCGCTGACCAATTTCATCCGCAACTGGAGCGAGCGCGTGCTGCAGGCAGCACTGGTGCCGATATTAATACCGGATATTTTTCCCCAGCTTGCGGAGCGCGACAAAGCGTATTTCCGCCAAACCCGCGAGGCGCGGCTGGGCTGTACCATCGAGGAGCTGGCAACACGCCGGCCCGCCGCCATCGCCACCTATCAGGCCACGCTGGCGCCCTTGCTCGCTACGCTTAGGGATCAAAAATTCATCGCCGGCGAGGCGCCGGGCTATGCCGATCATATCGTCTTCGGCGCGCTGCAATGGGCCAGGCTGATGTCCTCCACCCCGCTGGTCGAGGGCCCGCTCGCCGTGTGGATGCAGGCCGTGCTGGACACCTACGGGTTATAATAAAGTTGCGGCGATGTTCACCGAGAGCGCCAATATCACCGTGTTGAACAGAAACCCGATGAGCCCCTGGAGTGTGGCGAGGCGGCGTAATTTCTTGGCGCTCACGTTGCAGTCGGACACCTGGAAGGTCATGCCGAGTACGAAAGAGAAATACACGAAATCCAGATAATCCGGCCGGTCGTCATGCGGGAAGTCGATGCCGCGGTCGATGTCTTCGCCGCCGAGATCGTATGAATAATATTCATGCGCGTAGCGATAGGCGAAAATGGTGTGGGTGGTGAGCCAGGACAGCGCCAGCGTGACGATCACAAAGGCCAGTGACACACCCTCATGCGTTTTATGCCCGGCGGCCTGGGAGAACAGGAAGATCGCGGCGAAACTCATCACCGCCCCCAGCAAGGTGAGAGTGAAGACGGTCCATTCCCCCTCCTGATGGCGCTTGGCATCGGCACTGATATCGCGATCCAAAGTACGGACGAAGGAGATGAAGGTAAGTGCTACAAACAATGCGCTGCCGATATCCCAGGCGGTGACGGCGCGGATGACCGCGTCCTGCACGGGGATGAGGATAAAATAACTAGCCGCCCCCAGCGCATAGGCGGCAGAGAAAACCGGCCGGGCACGCAGGATACGGATGAGCCGGAGAGACACCATGCCATGCATTAGGGGGCGCAGTATGGCTCCTGCAAGGGTACGAAGATCAATCCGTTTCAAGACGTTCGATGATCATATCGGCCCGGACAGCAACGCTGTGTTTAGGTAGAATCTCGGTTGCATAGCCAAGCGACGAAAAAGCCGCGATCAGCCGCTCATATTCCAATATGGCATCCTCCAGCCCATGCTGCCGGTCTTCATCCTTGTTGTAGATTTCGGGCCATGGCGGCGTCAAAAACACCAGCGGATGATAGCGTTCCGCCGCATAATGTTTCAGAACCGGCTGCCCCGTGACATGCTCAAGTGCCGCGGCGGCGTCGATCAAGCCTCGATCAAAAAACACAAAACCAGGCATAGCCCTAGCGCGCTCCCGGTCCAGAAGCGAGATTTCTATTGCGCGCACCGCGAAGGCGGCAAGATCCACCCATGGCAGCGCCTGCCCCGAACTGGCGCGCTCCTGCGCGATGATGCGGCGCCCCGGCTCCTCGACAACCGCATAACCGCGCCGCGCCAGCTCGCTGAGCAACGCCGATTTGCCGCCGCCTGAACATCCGGAAAGAATGACGAATCGATGCATTTTGTTTCCCGCCCAAATTGCACCGTTTGGGGGAGGATGTCACCGCCGCTTACACGGCGCGGATAATCCCGCTCACCGGTGAGGCATCACCGCTGCCGGGGAACACCCGGGCCAGAGCGGCACGGCTCAGCCCCAGATGCTGCGCCAGCGCTCCCTTGGCCACCGCGCGTATGTCCAGTGTCGGTGCGAGATCGCGGCTCTGGAACAATTCGTTTTCCCCCAACCCCGGCCATGTCGCCACCACGCGCCCGCCACGCACCGCCCCGCCCAAAGCAAACGCAGCAGCGGCGGTGCCGTGGTCGGTGCCCTTGGTGCCGTTCATCCTTGCGGTGCGGCCGAATTCGGTCACCACCAGCACGCAGGTTTGCGCCCAGGCGGGGCCGAGGGCTGTTTTCAGATTGAGCAGCCCGGCATCCAGCCCGGTCATCGGTTTTTTCAGGCCATTCATCTGGTTGCCATGCGTATCCCAGCCTTCGAGCTGAAACACCGCGAGGCGCGGGCCGCCCGCCGCCCCCAGCAACTGCCCCACCTGCGTCGCCAGCCCCGGAAACCCGCCCGGCGTTTTGGGCAGGTCGCCCGGCACACGGGCGCGGTCATCGCTCATGATCGCCCCGCCACCCGCGACCATCATCGCGTCCGCCGCCACAGGTGCTGCCGACACAGGTGCCGCAGTACCAATCACCGCTTTATCGAAATTCGCCGCCTGCACACCCTCGGCAATCGCCTGGCTCAGCAGCGGGTCATGCGCATTAAGAACCTCGATCCGCGCCATCAAATCCGGCGAGGGCGAGGCAAAATGCTCGGGCGCGTAGGAGGTAATGCGCACCGGCCCCTGTAGCAGCAGCGGCGTGCCGATACCCACATTCAGCCCCAGCGGCCCGTTATTCTGCGGCAGCTCGGCCAGCACGCGGTTGAGCCAGCCGGAGGTGATTCCGGGCTCATCGGAGCCTAGCTGCAGCAGATCCTGCGCCTCAAAATGGCTGCGCGTGCGGTAGGGGCCCGCCACGGCATGGAAGGGCAGCAACTCGCCGCTCTGGTACATCGCCGCCAGATTGGGGAAATTCGGGCTCAGCCCGTAAAACCCGCCCAGGTCGAACATGCCACCCGGCTGGCCGGGGGCGGGTGGGATAAGGTCCGGGCGCAGGCTGGCGAGGTTGGCATCGCCATAGGGCACCACGGCGGACATGCCATCCATGGCACCGCGCTGCAGCACCACGACGAAGCGCTTATCACCCGGCGCATCGGCCAGAGCAAAGCGTACGCGGCCCAAAGTGGCGGCTGCCCCCAGGCCCAGTAATGTCGCACGGCGGGTGAGATGCATCTCTACCTCCTCTGGAATTCGGGTGCGGTGAGGAACAGGGTCAGCGCCTCACGCGGCGAGCCGGCGGCGGCCATGGCGTCTTGCGTCTCGGGGCGCAGCAGCGGCCCCAGCGCGTTATCGGCCAGTTGCACCGGGTCCACACCGGCATCGTTAAAGCGGCTGGCATAGGTATAGGCCAGGTCGATCCGCGCCATCACCGCATCGGACCCGGCCCAGTCCTCCGCCTGGTCCGGCCAGCCATTTGGCAAGGGCGCTGCCCATACCGGCTGGCCGAGCTGGGCCAGAAACCCCAGCGGCTCCGGCGGTTTTTGGTCCGGCGGCGGTGGTGCGGCGCGCAGCAGCGAGATGACATAGTCAAACGGCGTCTTGAGTTTCCGCCCCGGCACCCAGGCCCCTGGCAGATCCACCAAGGCGGCCGAGGCAGTCCCAAGATCGCCCTTGGTATCGCGCAGCACCCCGGATATCCGCGCCACCGCCGCCGGCGGCGGGTCATCCGCGACAAAATGGATCACCAGCTTTTTCGCCAGCAGATCGTAAGTGGTGGGGTAGGTGGAGAGGTAGGTCAGCGCATCGATCCCGGCCTGCTCCCCGCCGCCGAAACTCTGCCCCATGACCACCTGCGGCCCCGGCTCATGAATGCCGGGCCGGTATTTGAAGCCGGTCGCATCACCATCGTCGCCGGATTTACCGATGCTCCAGCCGGTCAGGATCTTCGCCATGCTGGTCACATCGGCCTGGGAATAGCCCGCCGCCAGCCCCACGCTATGCAGCTCCATGCATTCCCGGCCCAGATTCTCATTTAAGCCCCGCCCGGTGCGCAGGCCGACGGCGCTGTCCGGGCCGATGGAATTGAAATTATCCAGATACCGCAGCATCGCCGGGTGGCTTTCCACCGCCAGCAGCATATCCGTAAAATTCCCGGTCACATGCGGGCGGATGGCCTCGCGCAGCAGCGGCCCGATGAACGGCCCGGCGTTATTCTGCAAAGCGCTGACGGAAAAATGATTGGCCCAGAACCACACCAGCCGCTCGCGGAAGCCGGCCGGGGTTGTGGCCGCGAAATTGAGCTGGGCCATGGCTTCCGCCCGGAACAGCGGCGCCAGGGTTGAATGGTATTGCGCCGTGCCGCCGGGGTTGGCCAGCAGGAACGCCCTATGCGCCGCCTGCTCCGCCTGCAGCGCGTCCACCGCCTGCGCCCCCGTCAGCAGCCCGGCAAACGCGCCCGAGGCCAGGCCAGGGTCATCCCCCTGCAACTGCGCCTTCAACCAGGCTTTCGGGTCGCCACCCAGATTGTCCTGCTGCCCGGCCCCGAAGCCGAACCGGGACACCGCGATTGCCATTGCCTTGTCCATGCGTCCTTATACCAAGCCTTTGCCTCTCCGTTTGTTGCAAACCGCAACCAGCGCGTGACAGGCGTCCGCTTTTTCAGGGTTGCCAAACGCCCCGCCCTGCCGCAAAAGCCGCTCCCATGCGCGCGACCCCTTCAGGGTGGCGCCGCACCCGTTTGAAATTTTTCCGCCCGTGGAGGCAACGATGGCTGACTTTGACCTGAACAAGATCCGGAATATCGGGATCACCGCGCATATTGACGCGGGCAAAACCACCACCACGGAGCGGATTCTGCATTACACCGGCGTCAGCCACAAAATCGGTGAGGTGCATGATGGCAACACCACGACCGATTACATGGAGCAGGAGCGTGAGCGCGGCATCACCATCACCTCCGCCGCCGTGACCTGCGAGTGGAAAGACCACCGCATCAACATCATCGACACCCCCGGCCATATCGATTTCAACATCGAAGTGAACCGTTCGCTCCGCGTGCTCGACGGCGCCATCTTCATCATCGAGGGCGTGGCCGGCGTGCAGCCGCAGTCCGAGACCAACTGGCGCCTGGCCGACCGCTATAACGTGCCGCGCATCATCTTCATCAACAAGCTGGACCGTACCGGCGCCGATTTCTATCGCGCGTTCGACACGCTGAAGGAGAAGCTCGACATCATCGCGCTGCCCTTGCAGCTCCCCATCGGCATCGAGGACGGCTTCCTCGGCGTGGTCGATCTCGTTGAGATGAAAGCCATCATCTGGGAAGGCGGCGATCTCGGCGCCAAGTTCCATGATGAAGAGATCCCGGCCGACCTTAAAGAGAAGGCCGCTGAATACCGCCAGCTCCTGCTGGACACCGCCCTCTCGGTAGATACCGCGGCGATGGAAGAGTATTTCGAGAAGGGCGACGTTTCCGTCGAGACCCTGAAGCGCTGCATTAAAGAAGGTGCCATCACCGGCGCCTTCCGCCCCGTGCTGTGCGGCACCGCCTTCAAGAACAAGGGCGTGCAGCCTTTGCTCGACGCCGTGCTTGATTACCTGCCGAGCCCCATCGACGTGCCGGGCATTCGTGTCGCCCCGGAAGAAGGCCAGGAAGACGACCCCAACGCGCGCCGCATCAAGGCCGACCCGAAGGCCCCCTTCGCCGGGCTGGCATTCAAGATCATCAACGATAAATACGGCGCGCTCACCTTCGTGCGCGTTTATGCCGGCACGCTGCGCAGCGGCGATACGGTGATGAACACGACCAAGGACCATAAAGAGCGTATCGGCCGCATGTTCCAGATGCATGCCGATAAGCGCGCTGAAGTTAAGGAAGTGGTCGCCGGCGACATCGCCGCCTTCGTTGGCCTGAAAGACACCGGCACCGGTGACACCCTGGCCTCCGCTGATGACCCGGTGGTGCTGGAGCGCATGGCGTTCCCGGTCCCGGTTATCGACATCTCCGTCGAGCCGAAGACCAAGGAAGGCGTCGAGAAAATGACGCTCGGCCTGCAGAAGCTGGCTTCCGAAGATCCCTCGCTGCGCCTGAAGACCGACCAGGAAACCGGCCAGACCATCCTCTCCGGCATGGGCGAGCTGCATCTGGAAATCATCATCGACCGTCTGCGCCGCGAATACGGCGTGGATGCGAACATCGGCGCGCCGCAGGTGGCGTATCGTGAGACGATTTCCAAGGAACACACCGAAATCTACACCCATAAGAAGCAGTCTGGCGGTTCGGGCCAGTATGCCGAGGTGAAGATCACCTTCTCGCCGCAGGAGCGCAACGAGGGCATCCTGTTCGAGAACAAGGTCGTCGGTGGTTCCATTCCCAAGGAATACATCCCGGCAGTGGAAAAAGGCATCAAGAACCAGGCCGATACCGGCGTGCTCGCGGGCTTCCCCACGGTGGACTTCAAATACACGCTGGTTGACGGCAAGTACCATGACGTCGACTCAAGCGCCCTGGCGTTCGAAATCGCCGCCAAGGCCTGCTTCCGCGAAGGCATGAAGAAGGCCAGCCCGATCATCCTCGAGCCGATCATGGACGTGGAAGTTACCACCCCGCAGGACCATGTGGGCGACGTGGTGGGCGATTTGAACCGCCGCCGTGGCATGATCCAGAATCAGGAAAGCTCGGGCTCGACGATTCTGGTGCATGCTCATGTGCCGCTGAAGGAAATGTTTGGCTACATCTCGCACCTGCGCTCCATGACCAAGGGCCGCGCGAGCTTCACCATGCAGTTCCATCATTATGATCCGGTGCCGCGCAACGTGGCTGACGAGATCATGGCGAAGTCTGCTTAAGGGAAAAGGCCAGGGCTCTGCCCTGGACCCGCTGGGGCCTGAGGCCCCAGACCCCCATTACGAAACGGCGCCTTTTAGGCGCCGTTTTTTTGTGGCGATCGTATACTTGCTAAACCGAAACGCATCATATAGGCCCAGACTGAGCCAACGCGAGGAACGGATAAAATGGGTTCGTTAAAACTGCTTGCCATAGCGGCGCTGGTATTGCTTGCCGGATGCACTGACACGGCTGATACGTTCCCTTTAAACGACGCCGCCAAGCAACTGGGGCCGATCCAGGTCTCTTATGAGAGGACCGGCGTAGGACAGGGCCCAGTCGTAATCACCATGGCTGATGGGGAAGTCCTGAAGGGCCATTACCGCGTAGCCTTTGGCGGCGATGAGGCGTTCGGTTTTTCTGGGGGCCAAACGGCATCAGCCTTAGTCATAACTGGCGGTCCCGTTCAGTTCGTGGCGACAGGACCAAAGACACAGATTCTGTGCCGTGGCTCCAGTTCAACCATGGGCCATGGTAGCGGAGAATGCCAGACCTACGACGGCGCACTCTGGGCGGTTAGTTGGTAGAATTTTTGTGGGGGCTATGAGGCACCAAGACCATATTTCACGTTGGGGTTAGCAAGTGTAATATCGCCTTTTTTATTGCCGCCCTGGCCACAAACAACAAAACCAGCCAAAAATCGCATTCATGCCGCAAGCCCGCAGTTTCCGCCTCATCGCCGCCGCCGCCGCCGGGGTGGCGCAGCGCGTGGCGCAATTGCTTAGCTCACTCATCACTTTGCCGGTTGCCCTGCACAGCCTCGGCCTTGCCGGTTTCGGCATCTGGGGGGCAGCCACCTCCCTCGCCTGGCTCGCCAGCCTGCTTACGCTGGGCTTCGGCAGCGCCCTCATCACCCTCATCCCGCGCGGCCTCGCCGCCGGGCAGACAGACCAAAACCGCGCCTATGTCACCGCCGCCCTGTACGGCGGGGCGATTCTAGCCGCCACCCTCCTGCTCGGCGGGCTCGCCATTTTGCGGCTCACAGCCTCGCCCCTGCCGCAAACACCATTCCTCATCGCCGCCATCTCGCTCATTCTCAACATCCCGCTCAGCATCGGCTTCGAACTCTGGATGGCCCTGCAAAAGGGCCATATGGCGGCACTCTGGGCCACGGTGCAGACGCTGCTCTCCCTGCTCTTCATCATCCTCGGCGCGCTGAGCCATGCCGGTGTCACCTTCATGGTCGCTTCCATCTACGGCGCCATGCTGCTCGCCAATGCCTGCAGCCTGACGCATGTGCTGTACGTGCACCAACACCTGCGCCCAGCCCGGCGGCTCAACCCCCTCGCCATGCGCATTGTGCTGTCCCAGGGCGGGCTGCTCTATGCCGTCACCATCGCCACCTCCTGCGCCACGGCGTTCGACAACATCATGGCCCTGGCCTGGCTCGGCCCCGCCGCCTCGGCGCAGATGGCCGTTGTCATGCGCCTCTGCATCACCGCCACCGGGCTGGTCGGCGCCATCACCCAGAACTTCTGGCCCAGCTTTGCCGATGCCCTCGCCGCCCATGACCACGCCTGGGCCCGGCGCATGCTGCGCACCGGCCTGGCCGCGGTGCTGGCACTCTCCCTCGGCGGCTCAGCACTCATCATCGCTTACGGCGCGCCGGTATTACGCTGGTGGCTGCACCAGGACCTGCATTTTTCGCAAGCCCTGCTCTGGGCCATGGCCGCCTGGATCACCAGCCTGACACTCACCTACGTGCCCGCCGCTTTGCTGAACGCGGCCCTCAGACTCAAAGCCCAGATCGCCCTGCTGACAATCGCCGCCATCGCCGGTTTCGGCCTCAAATATTTTGCGGCACACGCCTTCGGCATAACCGGCATCGTGCTGGTAACCCCTGCTCTATGGTTCGCGATGGTGGTACCGGCCTATCTCTGGCTCGCCTGGCAGGTGGTTACGAAACCGTCTTAACCGACTTCGCCTCATCCGCCGCTTTCCATAAATACAAAGCCGCCGTGCTGCGGTAAGGCGCAAACGCCTCGCCGATTTCCGCCAAGGCTTTTGGTTTCGGTTGCGCGTCCAACCCGTGCAGGCGCTTGTATCCCTCGCGCACGCCAAAATCATCGATGGGCAAAACATCAGGCCGCCGCAGGGTAAAAATAAGAATCATCTCCACCGTCCAGCGTCCCACGCCGCGTATGCTCACGAGCCGCTGGATCAGCTCATCATCCGCAAGCCGCATGGCGCGGGCGCGCGTGGGTATGGTGCCATCCGCCGCCTTGGCCGCGACATCGCGGATGGCCAGCGCCTTGTTGGCGGAAAAACCACAGGCACGTAGAGTCGCATCGGGCAGTGCCAGCAGAACATGCGGATCGGGCAGCGTCTCGCCGCAGGCCAGCTTCAGCCGCCCGAAAATCGCCTGCGCCGCGCGCGCATGTAATTGCTGATGTGCCACCGCCGAGAGCAGCGCATGATACGGCTCCTCGAAATCCGGCTGTGCGCGTTTAATCGGCCCGAAACGGCGGATAAAACCGCCCAGCACCGAATCGGCCTTGATGATATGCTCTCGCGCAAGTTTCATGGACATGAGCTTACAACGCCGCGCCCGCGTTGCAATGTGTTGCATTTTTTAAAGCCAAACGCCGCAATCGGGCCACAAGCACACCATATATGATGCAGCGTGGGCCGGTTCGTCCGGCAAAAATGCGAGAGGTTGAACCATGAGCATGACAATGAAAGCGCGCCGCGGCATCGGCACAATTGCGGCACTGGCACTCACCGCTGTAACCCTTTCGGGCTGCGTATATTACCCCAATCGCACCGCCTACGGTTATGGCGGCGGCGGTTATTACGCTGCCCCTGCTGTGGTTGTGGCACCCGCCCCTATTGTGGTTGGCGGCTATTGGGGCGGCGGCTGGGGTGGCGGGCGGCACTGGCGCTAGGCCCGGCGTAGAATCTCCGCCACCAGCGCATCGATATCGTCGGCGCTGGTGCGGTGGTTGACGATGGCGGCGCGTATCGCAAGGCGGCCGTTGATGGTTGTGGTGGAGGGCGCGAACAGCCCCTCTTCCTGCAGATCAGCCACCAGATTTTCCGTCTGCGCATCCGTAAACCCGGCCACGCCGAAGCAGACGATGTTGAGTTTTACAGGTGCCAGCAGCGTTAAACGGTTGCTGGTGGAAATTGCGGCGGCCAGGCGCTGCGCCAGAGCGCAGGTGTCATCCACCACGCGCCCTAATGCTTCGGTACCGTAAGCCGAAAGCGTCATCCACACTTTCAACGCGCGAAAACCGCGCGACAGATCCGGCCCGAGATCGCACGGCCAGGGCGCACCGCCTGCCAGCCCGCGCGGGGCGGCGGCAAGATAGTTCGTGGCCTGCGCGAATGTGGCGAGCTCCACCGCCGGGTCGCGCACCAGCACACAGCCGGCATCGTAAGTTACCTGGGCCCATTTATGAAAATCGAAAGCCACGGAATCCGCGCGCTCGATTCCGGCCGTCGCGGGTTTTAACGCAGGCGACAGCACCGCCAGCGCGCCGAACGCGCCATCCACATGGAACCACGCATCCTCCTCCACCGCGATATCGGCCAATGCGGTGAGATCATCGAACGCGCCCACATCCACCGTGCCGGCCGTGCCGACGATGAGAAACGGCGCGCAGCCCGCCGCTTTATCGGCAGCGATGGCGGCGCGCAAAGCGGGCAAATCCATCTGAAAATTTTCATCCACGGGAATACGCCGCAGTGCATCACTGCCAAGCCCGGCCATGTCCAGCGCACCGGGCACACAGCGATGCACACCGGCCGAGGCGTATGCCGTGAGTTTCGCGCCCTGCACACCTTCGCGCCGCCCCTGCTGGCCAAGCGCCTTATAACGCGCGCAGAGTACAGCTACGAAATTAGCCATGGACGAGCCGGTGAGCAGTACGCCGGTGGTCTGCGCCGGCATGCCCAGCATCTCGGCGGCCCAGCCGATCACCTGGCGTTCCACGGCAATGCCGGCATGGTCGCGCCCGCCGCAATTGGCATTCATGGCGCCTGCCAGAAATTCCGCCAGCATGGACACGGGGTTGCCGCCGCCATGCACCCAACCCATGAATCGCGGGTGTGTGTTGCCCGTCACATAGGGCTGGATATCGGTCTGGAACCGCGCATAGAGCGCCTCTGGCGGGGTGCCTAGCGCCGGGATGGGGGCAGTAAACCCCTCGCACACCGGGGCGGGCATGGGCCGCCACACGGGGCCTTCGCGCAATGTGGCGAGGTGGTCCACCATATCATCCAGCATCTGATGGCCAAGGGCGCGCAAGGCTGACCAGTCGGCGGGATCGAGCGTACTCACGCCGGGCTACGCGCCCTGAGCGCCGTCGCCAGCGTGCCCTCATCCAGCACCTCCAGCGCGCCGCCCATCGGCACGCCCTGCGCCAAACGTGACACCGGCACGGCGAATTTCTTCAACCGCTCCGCCAGATAATGCGCTGTGGTTGCACCTTCCACAGTCGCGGGCAGGGCCAGAATAACCTCCTCCACCCGCTCCCGCTCCATCCGTGCCAGAAGTGCGGCAATGCTCAGATCATCCGGCCCGCGCCCCGCCAATGCGGAGAGCGTGCCCCCCAGCACATGGTAAACACCGCGATAGATATGCGCCCGCTCCAACGCCCATAAATCCGCGACGCCCTCCACCACGCAAATCCGCCGCTCGCGCATCGGGCTCGTGCAAATCGCGCATGGGTCAGCGGAATCCAGATTGCCGCAGGTGGAACAACTCCGCACACTCCCTCCCGCCGCCTGCAACGCCGCGGCCAAAGGTGCCAACCGCGTCTCCGGCTCGCGCAGCAGCTTCAGCACAATGCGCCTGGCACTGCGCGGGCCTAAGCCTGGCAGGCGTGAGAACAGCGCAATCAGATTTTCAACCTCGGGCCCGCCCATTCAATTTTGTCCGTCATTGCGAGCGTAGCGAAGCAATCCATCTCCGGGAAGCAGCACGAAAGATGGCTTGCTTCGCTGACGCTCGCAATGACGGCCATAAAAATGCATCAGAACGGCAATTTCAGACCCGGCGGCAGGCTCAACCCGCCCATGGCATTGCGCGTCTCGGATTCCGTAATCGCATCAAGCTTGCCCTTGGCATCCGCATGCGCCGCCACCACCAGATCCTCCAGCATCTCAACATCGCTGGGGTCGATCAGCTTCGGATCGATCTTCACGTTTTTCAGCGCGCCCTTGCCGGTCAGCGTCACCCGCACCAGCCCGGCACCGGCCACACCCTCGATCTCGGCAGCTTCAAGCTTGGCCTGCATCTCGGCCATCTTCTGCTGCATCGCTTGCGCCTGCTTCATCATGCCGGCGAGATTCTTCATCACTCTTCTCCTTCGTAAAGCTCATCCGGCGGCACCAAAGCCGCCCAATCGGCAGGGATTTCCGGCTCGGCGTCCACCACATGCTGCGTCTCAACCCGCGCGCCCGGAAACGCCATCAGGATCGCCTGCACCAGAGGATGCGCCAGCGCCTCATCCTTGGCCTTCGCCGTGGCCACGCCTTCGGCCTCGTCAATCGTCGGCTCGCCGGGTAAATTAGAAAGTGCGATGGTCCAGCGCTTGCCGGTTTCCGCCTCCAGCATCACCGCCAGCTTCTGCACCGTATCGCGCGGCGCCGCGGCCTCCATACGCAGCTCGATCACCGGCGGGGCAAAGCGCACCAGATGCGCCGATTGCCGCAGATGCGCATACAGCATCACATCGCGTTTCTGCGCCGCCAGCCCGACGACATCCTGGAAGGTCAAACCACGCGGCGCCGCCTGCAGCATCGCCCCGCCACCCGCCACGGCCCGCGCACCACCACCGCCTGGGCCGGAGGACGGCGCGCCACCAATGGCAGCACCGGGATTCTCACCAATCTTCTTCAACAACTCGCCCGGCGGCGGTACATCCGCCACAAAACACAGCCGGATCAAAATCATCTCTGCACCGGCACGTTTATCCGGCGCCGTCTCAACTTCCTGCAGGCCCTTCAGCAACATCTGCCAAAAGCGCGCGAGGAGCGGGACAGACAGCACCTGCGCCAAGGCCACACCGCGCGTGCGCTCCACCTCCGGCAGGCTGGAACTCGTGGCCAGGCTCGGCACGGTCTTCATCCGCATCAGCAGATGCGCCAGACCCAGCAGATCCGCCAGCAGAACGCCGGGATCCGCCCCGCGCTCATAAGCATCATCGGCAAATTGCAGCGCCTGTGCCGCATCGCCGGCCACCACCGCATCCATCAGGTCGAACACAAACCCACGATCCGCCAGCCCCAGCATATCGGCGACCATGGCAGCGGAAATCTCCGCGCCATCCTCCGCCCCACGCGCAATCGCCTGATCGAGCAGCGACAACCCATCGCGCACCGAGCCATCCGCCGCGCGGGCAATATGCTCAATCGCGCCCGGCGCGATCGCAATCTGCTCTTTCTCCGCAATGCTCGTAAAATGCGCGGCCAACACGTCCACCGCCACGCGCCGCAGGTCGAACCGCTGGCAGCGCGACAGCACGGTGATCGGCACTTTGCGGATCTCGGTCGTCGCCAGCACGAATTTGATATGCGGCGGCGGCTCCTCCAGCGTCTTCAGCAGCGCGTTGAACGCCGCCTTGGAGAGCATGTGCACCTCATCGATGATGAACACTTTTATCCGCGCGCTTAAGGGGCGGAAGCGCGTCGCCTCGATGATCTCGCGCACATCATCGATGCCGGTATTGGAGGCCGCATCCATCTCCACCACATCCGGGTGGCGGTCGGCGAGGATCGCGATGCAATTATCGCACACACCGCAAGGGTCGGGCGTCGGCCCGCCATTACCATCCGGCCCGGTGCAATTGAGCGCGCGCGCCAGAATACGTGCGGTTGTGGTCTTGCCCACGCCGCGCACGCCGGTGAGCATGAAGGCATGGGCGATGCGGTTCATCGCGAACGCATTGCGCAGGGTCCGCACCAGCGCGTCCTGGCCGATCATCTCGTTGAATGTCAGCGAGCGGTATTTGCGCGCCAGCACACGGTAGGCCGCGGCCTTGGGCGCTTCCACTGCCGGTTCATCCCCGAACAGTGAGGGGCCCGATGGCGGCGGCGGTGCATCGTCGTCGTCGAACAAACCCATGTTGGCGCGGCACCCTTGCTGGAGAAGGAGGGTGGGGGACCGGACAGCGACCCAAGCGAAATCCGTTGTGGCTGCTGCCTTCCGGCCCTGACCAGGTTGGCGGGCCGCGTGTCCGCCGCCGATCCCCCGGCGGTGCTTATCCCGCGTCCTGCGCTTTAGCGCAAGCTTGCGCGGGCCCAGCTTGGCAAGCCAAAGCCGCCATGCGAGGTTCCCCGCCATGCGTCATATCAAACCTGCCCGGCCGAACCCTTACAGTGGCGGCGCGCTCGACCGCGCCGCGCATCTACGCGAGGACGAGGCGTTTCTCGCCCAAGCCGCCACAGACCCCGCCAGCCGCATCACCTACGTGTGGCAGGGCAAACACCTGCTCAACCCTGGCGACGCCCCCACCGCCCATCTCCTGCCCGTGCAGGGGGATAAACCCCCCGCTTTGTTCCTCGGCCTGCATGAGGGCGTCCCCCTCTTCGCGCATGACCTCTCGGCCCAGGCGGAAGCACCGGATCTCGGCGGCGGCGGCTTTCACGATCTGCGCGGCATCGCCAGCCTGCTGCCGCCGGACCATGCCGCCATTCTCGCCGCGGCGCGCGGCATGCTGCACTGGCACGCCACGCATCGCTTCTGCCCATCCTGCGGCAATGCACTCCGCCCGGTGCGCGGCGGCTGGGTGCTGCATTGCGATGCCTGCGGCCGCGAACAATTTCCGCGCACGGATGCCGCCGTCATCATGCTCATCACCAAAGGCGACAAGCTCCTGCTCGGCCAATCACACCGTTTTCCACCCGAGTTTAATTTCTATTCCACCCTCGCCGGCTTCGTGGAGCCTGGCGAGGCGCTGGAGGATGCCGTACGGCGCGAAGTGTTCGAGGAGGTCGGCGTGCATGTGGGCGAGGTGATGTACCATTCCAGCCAGCCCTGGCCGTTCCCCGCCTCGCTCATGCTGGGCTATTACGGCGAGGCGCTGTCGGAAGAGATCACGCTGCAGGTGAGCGAGATGCGCGACGCCAAATGGTTCACCGCGGCGGATATCGCCAACCGCCACGCGCTCGGCTTCGAGCTGCCGCCGCTCGATTCAATCGCCCGCGCCCTCATCGATGACTGGCTCGCGGCGCATACATAAAAAAATGCGGGGGATTGCTCCCCCGCATTTCCAACGCTCCCAGGAACACTCCCAGTAGCGAAAGTCTTAAGCTTCGGTCGGCTCGGTCACCGGCGACGCGACGGGGGCGGAGCCCTTCTTCGCGCGCTTCACGGCCGGCTTCTTCGCAGGAGCGGCCTTCTTCGCAACCGGCTTCTTCACGGCGACAGCCTTCTTCGGCGCGGCGGCCTTCTTGGCAACCGGCTTCTTCACGGCGGCAACCTTCTTCGGCGCGGCGGCTTTCTTGGCAACCGGCTTCTTCGCAGGTGCAGCCTTCTTCGGCGCGGCAGCCTTCTTGGCAACCGGCTTCTTCACGGCGGCGGCCTTCTTGGCAACCGGCTTCTTCGCAGGTGCAGCCTTCTTCGGCGCAGCGGCCTTCTTAGGGGCCGCAGCCTTCTTGGCAGCGGGTTTCTTGGCCACAGCAGCCTTCTTCGGCGCAGCAACCTTCTTCGCCGGTGCCTTCACCGCAGCTTTTTTGGCAGCGGGTTTCTTGGCGGCGGGTTTCTTAGCGGCAGTTTTCTTCGCCGGTGCCTTGGTGGCAAGCGGCTGGGCACGCAGTGTGGTATCTTCAGTCGTCACGAGTGTTGCTCCTTCAATTCGTAAATGGTGGTTCAGTTCGGCTAGTGGCGTCCGGCACAAAATAATCTTCATTCAACGGCGGTGAACCGTCCTTCTCGTTTCGCGTGCGGGCCACTTCGCCGAAACCTACTTGACTGTATCCCCAAGTATGACTCGGTTGCGCCGCGAATCGCGCGATGCACGCAAGAATCGCTATTCTGCTTTACGCAACAGCATGTCAACAAAAAGCATCACAAAACGGTGCATCAGATGCATTTTTTTTATCGATTGTCGAAAAAACACGCCGCAACGATTCATAAATGGCTCGTGCACCCTCGGAACAGCACGCGATGCAGCGCCGCAACATCACGCGCAAAAACGCAAATGGACTCGCCTCACGCTTGAATTTACCGCGCGACGGCGCATGATCATTCCATGCAAAACTCTGCCGATCCGCAATCCAATTTCGAACGCTGGTCGCAGGCCGCAGTGCCCGCACCGCCCGAATGGAACATGCCCGGCTGGGTGGAGACCATCAAACGCGGCGTGTTCGGGCGCTGTCCAAGCTGCAACGCAACACCGATTTTCGATGGTTATCTCAAGGTGCATGACAAATGCGGCAATTGCGCGGCACCTTTGGGCGACATGCCGGCCGATGACGCGCCGCCCTATATCGCCATGCTCGTGGTGCTGCACTTCCTCGCTTTGTTCCTGGTGATTTTCTATCACGGCGGGTACCGGCCCGGCTTCGTCATGTCCGCGGTGCTGCTGATTCTGCTGGCACTGCTCTGCATGGCCGCCCTGCGCATGGCGAAGGGAGCGGTGATCGGCATTCTGCTGAAGCTGGGCCTGCGACGCGAGAAGCTCGAATGACATATGTGAAAGGCCGCCTCATCCGCATCGTCCTGGATGGTGAATCCCTGCACCGTCTCTCCCCTTTGCAGGAGGCCGACCTCGGCCAGGCGGTCAAGGATCTGCAAGGCGACAATGAATTCATCCCCGCCGCACAGCCCGGATTGCAGAGCCTGCTGCACCTCTCCATCCAGCAAGGCCGCCTGGTGTTCGACATTCGCGACCTCGAGGACGAGCCGGTGCAGATGGTGATCCTCGCCCTCGGCCCCTTCAAAATGTTGATCAAAGATTACCAAATGTTGCTGGATTCTTATGCCGGCGCCGTGGCCGAAGGACGCGAAGCACGCATCCAGGCCATCGATATGGGCAGGCGGGGCCTGCATAACGAAGGCGCTGAATTGATGACGGAACGGTTAAAAACCAAGGTGGAGATTGATTTTCCCACCGCACGGCGGCTATTCACCCTCGTCTGCGCACTGCACCAGAAGCTTTAGGATTTTGACACGATGAAAATTGACGGCACCCCCTATCGTTCAATCTGGGTGGATGAGGCCGATGGCTGGTCCGTCCGCATCATCGACCAAACCAAGCTGCCCTGGTCTGTCGACATCGTCCGCGTCACCGATGTGGATACGATGGCGCATGCCATCAAGGCCATGCTGGTGCGCGGCGCGCCGCTCATCGGCGCCTCCGCCGCTTACGGCGTCGCCCTCGCTCTGCGCGCCGACGCTTCCGATTCCAATCTGCGCAGCGCACTCACCCTGCTGGGCGAAACCCGCCCCACCGCCATCAACCTGCGCTGGGCCCTGGCACGCATGGAGAAGGTGTTAACGCCGCTCACACAAAATGCCCGCGTGGCCGCCGCCTATGCCGAGGCGCTGCGCATCTGCGATGAGGATGTCGCCACCAACGAAGCCATCGGCCGCACCGGCCTGCCTCTGCTCGCAGCGCACGGCAAGGATGGACGGCGCATCAACGTGCTCACCCATTGCAATGCCGGATGGATCGCCACGGTGGATTGGGGCACCGCCCTCGCACCTATTTATATGGCGCATGACTCCGGCCTGAACGTGCATGTGTGGGTCGAGGAAACCCGCCCGCGCAACCAGGGCGCCTCCCTCACCGCCTGGGAGCTCGGCAAGCACGGCGTGCCGCACACCGTCATCGCCGATAATGCCGGTGGGCATATGATGCAGCGCGGCGATGTCGATCTCGTCATCGTCGGCACCGACCGCGTGACCCGCGCAGGCGACGTCGCCAACAAGATCGGCACCTATTTGAAGGCGCTGGCCGCGGTCGATAACAACATCCCCTTCTGGGTGGCACTTCCCTCCTCCACCATCGACTGGACGATCAGCAACGGGCTTACCGACATTCCGATTGAGGAACGGTCGCCTTTGGAGGTGACAACCATGACCGGCCGCGCTTTGGATGGTTCCATCGCCACCGTGCGCATCGTGCCCACCTCCAGCCCCGCCGCCAACCCGGCCTTCGATGTCACTCCGGCACGTCTCGTCACCGGGCTGATCACCGAGCGGGGCTTGTGCGATGCCAACGAGGCGGCACTGACCGAGATGTTCCAGGACCTTGCGTAAAAGGATCTGGCGTAAAAGGATCTGGCGTAAAGCGTTTTCGCTCCTCCTCCTGGCACTCGGCGGCTGCGTGGCAAACCACGCGCCGCCGTTTGCTAACGCGCCGTACCAGAATTTCTCCCGCAGTGCGGCAATCGCCATCGCCACGGATGAATGGCACCTCTGGGGCGACCGCGTCGGCGAGCCGCCGGACTACACACAAACCGAATCCAGCATGGGCGAGCGCCAACAAGGCCTATGGCAGCGCATCGGCGAATATTGGTGGGAAGGAATGAATAGCGGGGCGCCTGAGTCGCGCTGGACCGGCAAGCATGACGCGCAGGGTAAAATCTTCCCCATCGCGGTGAACGGGCAATACGCCTGGTCCGCCGCTTTCATCTCTTATATAATGCGCATCGCCGGCGCCGGCCCCCATTTTCCCTACGCGGCGGACCACGCCACTTATATTAACTACGCGGCACAGCCCGGCGGAGCAAAAATACTTATCGCCGAAAACCCCGCCACCTACGCGCCGCAGCCAGGCGACCTCGCCTGTTTTGCCCGCGGCCACGCGCACGCCCTCACCTTCGCCGACCTGCCCACGTCCTATAATTTCCCCGCGCATTGCAGCATCGTCGTCGCCACCAGCGCAGGCGATATCGACATCATAGGCGGCAATGTGGATGACGCGGTGGTGCTGGAACACATCACCACGAATGCACAGGGGCTGCTCACGAACGACCAGGAAAACTGGCTCGTGGTTTTGCGTGTATTATATAGAGAAGAATAAGCAGTTACTTTTTTGAAAAAAAGTAACCAAAAAACTTTTGCTCCAGCTTTTTCAAAAAGCTGGCCTTACTCTGGCTCGCCTTGAATAGGGCTGACGCCCTGCCCCTCGATCATCGCGCTCGCCTCGGCAATCGCCGCCTCCAGCCGCGCCGTATCCGTGCCCTTGGCCACAATCGCCACGCCCCAACTGCCATCGCGCTGGAACGGATAGCTGCCGAGATCGGCATCGGCGAAGCGGTCCTGAATTTCGGAGAGCCCAGCGGCGATATTCCCCTCCATCACACCAATGCCGTAGACGGCACGCATCGCGATTGGCGTGCCGCGCGGCAAATCTTTCTCCAACGCCAGGAACATCGCCTGCATAATGCGCGGCACCCCGGCCATCACATGCACATTGCCCATGGTGAAGCCGGGCGCGATCGAGACCTCATTGCGGATCGGCACAGCCCCGCGCGGCAGCGTCGCCATGCGCCCCTGGGCTGCGTTCATGCGCGGGCCCAGATAATCCCGTAGCACCTTCATGGAAGGCTCATGCGCCTCCCAGGGCACACCAAACGCCGCCGCAATGCACTCGCTGGTTATATCATCATGCGTCGGCCCTATGCCGCCGGTGGTGAACACCATATCGTAAGCCGCGCGCAATTCATTCACCGTGCCGATGATCCGCCCCGGCACATCCGGCACCACCCGCACCTCCTGCAATTTCACACCCAGCAGCGCCAGGTGCGTGGCGATGAACTGCACATTCACATCCTGCGTCCGGCCGGAGAGGATCTCATTGCCGATGATGATGATGGCGGCCGTCGGGTTGCTCATAGAAAATCTCGCAGCATGGGGATGAGCGGCCGGTCCGCCGGCGGCATGGGATACTCGACCAGATCCGCCGGCGCGACCCAGGCCAGTTTCTGCCCCTCGCGCCCGCGCGGCTCACCTTTCCAGCGGCGGCATAAAAACACCGGCATCAGCAGGTGGAAACTATCGTACGCATGGCTGGCAAACACAAACGGCGCGAAGTCACGCGGCGCGGTCTCAATCCCCAGCTCCTCATGCAGCTCGCGCGCAAGTGCTGCCTCGGGCGTCTCGCCCTTCTCCATCTTGCCGCCGGGAAACTCCCACAGCCCGGCCATCTTCTTGCCCTCGGGCCGGCGCGCCAGCAAAATCCGCCCCTGCGCGTCGATGAGCGCCACCGCCACCACCAGCACCACCCGGCCCGGCGCCGCGGATGTCGCCACCGGCACATCGCGCGCCAGCGTAAAATGTTTCACCGGCATTTTCTGCCCCGGCCGGCAGGAGAATTCTTTTGTCCCCTTACCGCTCTGGGCAAAACCCAAACGGCTCAGCAGCGCCTCGGACACGTCATTATCCGCCGCCACAGTGGCCGTCATATGGCCGATGGGCAGACCTGCGAATGCCCACTCCACCAGCCGCCTGGCGGCCTCCAGAGCGAAACCCTGGCCCCAATACGCCCGCCCCAGCCAGTACCCCAGCTCCGCGGTTTTCTGCGCCTTGCCCAGCCGCAGCCCGGCCACGCCGATCAATGTGCCGCTCTCCGCCTCCACCAGCGCAAACTGCTCGGCGCGCCTATGCTCGCGGTCGTGCACGGAGGCGGCAATCCAGTCGGTTGCGAGCTGTGCTGGATAGGGAAACGGCGCATCCGGCAGGCGGCGGCAGATTTCCCAGTCATTGATAAGCCGGTGAAAAACAGGCGCATCCGCCGCCACAAGCGGGCGCAGCACCAGCCGCGTGGTGCGCAACACCGGCCCTGCGGGCAGGGCCGTGTCCGGTGCAAACGAATCGAACAGATCAGACATACGGTTTTCTGTTTAGCGCGCTGTTGATATAACCGCCAGAACCGCGCATTTCTCTCCCATGAACGCGGAACCCGACCTCAACACGCAACTCATGGCCAATATGGGCGCCAAAGCCCGGAAAGCCGCAGCCGCTCTGGCGCGCCTGCCAGCCGCCGCGCGCGATGCCGCTTTGCGCGCCGCCGCCGCCGCCTTGCGTGAGGCTGCCCCCGCCATCATCGCCGCCAATACCAGGGACATGGAGGCCTTCACAGGCACCGCCGCTTTTGGCGACCGCCTGCTGCTGAACCCCGCCCGGGTGGAAGCCATGGCACGCGGGCTGGAGGAGGTGGCCGACCTGCCCGACCCGCTCACCCGCACCCTCGCCGAATGGACCCGCCCCAACGGCTTGAAAATTTCCCGCATCGCCCAGCCCCTCGGCGTGCTCGGCATGATCTACGAGAGCCGCCCCAATGTCGGCGCGGATGCCGCCGCCATCGCGATCAAATCCGGCAACGCGATTCTGCTCCGTGGCGGCTCCGAGAGCCATCACTCCGCCGCCGCCATCAACGCAGCACTTAACACCGGCTTCAGCAAAGCCGGCCTGCCCGCGCATGTGGTGCAAATCGCCCCCAGCACGGACCGCCGCTTCGTCGCCGCCATGCTCACCGCATCGGGCTTCATCGACCTCATCATCCCGCGCGGCGGCAAAGGCCTGGTGGAGCTGGTGCAGCGCGATGCCCGCGTGCCCGTACTCGCCCATGCCGAGGGCCTGAACCACACCTACATCCACGCCGCCGCCGATACCGCCATGGCCCGCACCCTGCTCGCCAACGCCAAAATGCGCCGCACCGGCATCTGCGGCGCCACAGAAACTTTGCTGCTCGACCTCGCCATCGCCCCCGCTCTGCTGCCCGTGCTGGTGGCCGATCTCGCTGCCCTGGGCTGCAGTTTCCATGCCGATGCCACCGCCTGCCTCATCTGCCCCGAGCTGCCCGCAGCGTCGGATAAAGATTTCGATACGGAATGGCTCGACGCCGTGCTGAACATCAAAATCGTCAACGGCGTGGACGAGGCGCTGGCCCATATCACCCGCCACGGCAGCGAACACACGGACGCCATCATCACCGAGGATGCCGAGGTCGCCGAATATTTCCTCAGCCAGCTCGCCTCGGCCGTGGGCATGTGGAACGCCTCCACCCAGTTCTGCGACGGCGGCGAATTCGGCTTCGGCGCGGAAATCGGCATCGCCACCGGGCGCATCCACGCCCGTGGTCCCATCGGCCCGGAACAGCTCACCACCTTCAGGTATATCGTCCGAGGCACCGGCCAGGTGCGTCCCTGATCCCCAAATACGGTCACCGGCGCAAAATACGCATCGGCCTGCTCGGCGGCTCGTTCAACCCGGCGCATGAGGGGCATCTGCATGTCGCCCGCCAGGCGATGATCCATTTGCGGCTGCACCAGCTCTGGCTCATGGTCTCCCCCGGCAACCCGCTGAAACCCCGCGCCGGCATGGCGCCTCTGGCCCAGCGCCTCGCCTCCGCCCAAAAAATCGCCGACGGCCGCCGCATCATGGCCACGGACATCGAATCCCGCCTCGGCACACGCTACACGGCGGACACCATACGCGAGCTAACCCGCCGTTTTCCCAGGGCAAAATTCGTCTGGCTCATGGGCGCCGACAACCTGCGCCAGCTCCCCCGCTGGGACCGCTGGACCCGCATCATGCACGCCATGCCCATGCTTATACTCCCCCGCCCCGGCGCCACCCGCGCCGCACTGGCCAGCCCTGCCGCAAAGCGTTACGGAAAACATCGCCTTCCGGCGCGCTCTGGGCTATGCCTTGCCACGGCAGACTCCCCCGCCTGGATTCTGCTACCGGTGAAAGAGAACCCAGCCTCCGCCACCGAGCTAAGGCGGAAGAATGTAGAAGGAATAGCGCCATAACCCGTCCGCCGACCCGCAAAACCCCCGCCCGGGGTGCTGCCGCCTCCGCCGCCCCCCGCAAACGCGCGCCCAAAGCGCCAGTCAGCGGCGAGGCTCTGCCCGCCATGCCCGGCTCGCCCCGCAAAAAAGCCGCCATCGCCGGCCCCAAGGGCAAAAAAACCGCGCCCAAACTGCCCGTGGAGCAGTTGGACCGGCTGCAGGCCGTCATCACCACCACGCTGGATGACGACAAGGCCGAGGACATCGTCGTCATCGACCTGGAAGGCCGCGCCAGCTTCGCCGACCGCATGATCATCGCGACAGGCATCGCCGACCGGCAGATCGCCGCCATCGCGACGCATCTGCACGAAAAACTGCACGAGGCCGGCTTCCGCAAACCCCTCACCGAGGGCGCCAACGGCACCGACTGGGTGCTGATCGACGCCGGCGACATCATCGTCCACCTCTTCAAACCCGAAGCCCGCTCACTCTACGGGCTGGAGAAAATGTGGTCCGCCGAGCTGGATGAGACCTCCGAGGGGTGAGACTCCTCGCCATCGGCCGGGCGCCCGCCAAGGCGCCCGAGATGGAACTTTTGGCCCGCTACGCCAAACGGATAAAACCAGGGTTCGCCCTGGTGGAGTTTCCCGATGGCGTGGGGAGCCCCGCCGAGATTAAACGCCGCGAAGCCGATGCGCTTTTGGGCGCGCTCAAACCCGATGAATTCGTCATCGCTCTGGACCAGGACGGGGCGGTGCCGGACTCACTGGAGCTGTCTCGCCTGCTCGCCGGCTGGACCGAACGCAGCAAAAAACTCGCTTTTGTGATCGGCGGCGCTGAGGGGCTGGACGCCGCGGTGTTGGCCCGCGCGGGTGCAAAACTATCCCTCGGCCGCCTCACCTGGCCGCACATGCTGGTGCGGCCGATGCTGGCCGAGCAGATTTACCGCGCGCAGATGATTCTGGCGGGGCATCCGTATCACCGCGCGGGGCGGCCTTAGTACCTCCTTGCCCGCCCCTTCCCTGGAACACTATCATTATATCCGAATCGATCATTCCAGAGGGCATATGTTCACAGAAGAGACAGTTCTAATTCTCGGCGCCGGTGCCAGCTGGCATTATGGATATCCAACCGGCGAGGATTTGGTCGAGGATGTAATCGAGATGGCAGATGGTATAGCGCATTATCTCGAAGAGCTACTTCAGCCTAGCCTAGCTTTGCCTAACGATTCACTCATCGCTTACATTCCAGACTTCATTACTCTCCGCAATGAAGTCTCCCTCGACGGCGCGCGTACAAAAATCCAAGAAGCCATTAGAGAGTTGCACCGGTTGTCTGAGCGGCTGAAGCTCATAAAGCCTTTGGTCATCGACTATTTTTTAGCCTGGAATGCCAGCCTTGAAAATATCGGCAGGCTCGTCATTGCCGCTGTGATACTCAACTGCGAATCCCGTTGGCAAAAGCAACGGAATAATCAAAACCGCCGAAGAGTTGCTGAACGCTCACCGATCCGAGAACAGGCTGACAACGCACATAAACTTGACCTTGGAAAATTCAAAGATGGATGGTACAGGTTTCTATTCCACAAAATCGTTTCAGATTGCACAGAATCAAAACAGATCCTAGATAGCAAGCTCAAAATCATAACGTTCAATTACGATGTCTCACTCGAAACTGAGCTATTGGACGCACTAACATCCATCGACTTCATCGATGAGAATGATGCCGAGCAATTTTTGTCTAACAACCGCATTATCCATATGTATGGTGCGCTTCATGACCTGAAGTTACCAAAAAACACTCTCAACGATTTGCATTTTTCAACATTTTATTTTAAAAACGGCACGAGTATTTTGCCTGCAATCCATCACCAGAATGACGTCCATAATTACAATTCATTCATCAATACAGTAACAGTGGCAAAAAAATCCCTTGATATAAGCCTTAAATTTTCAAAAAATATCAGAACCATCGGGCATCATGATAAAGACGGAGATGGTTCCGCGAGTTCAACCGCCCAACAATGGATATTAAACGCCAAATATATCTATGCTCTTGGTTACGGTTTTGACAAAAACAACAACAAACGCCTTGGCTTAGAAGAGCTGTTAAAATCAGAAACTTTTTACCATTCTTTACCTCCTCAAAAATTGGTACGTTATACTAACTTTAATAATGTCGGTTCAGTCAACCGCCGCGCGGCAGCCGCATTCGGCAGACCCAACCTATTTGCTCCTGGCTCAGAGACTCTTCTGAGCACCAAAAGCGTGTACGATGCTTTAGAACAGGATTTTGACGCTTTCGACGCCTAAACACTCAGACCATCCCCCATTTTCGCTTCAATATCCCTACCAAACCAATTGCCAACTCTCCCCGTTTTCCCTACCCTCCCCGCCATGGATAAAACCGCCCGCGACACCGCTTTCGCCCAGGCCGTTGACGAATATCTTGGCTGGTATGGCGACCCCATTGCCAGCCTCAACGCCGCACTTGATACCGATCCCGGCTTTCTGCTCGGCTACACCACCATTGCCGCCCTTAACGCGCTCGGCGGCGTGCCGGGTACGGCCGAGCCCATCCAGACCGCGCTGCGTTCCGCGCAAGCCCTCGCAACCAGTGCCGGCACAGGCGAAAAACTTCATCTGAAAGCCGCTCAAGCCTGGGCCGGCGGTAACATCACCGAAGCCGCCCAAACCTGGGAGCTGGCCCTGGCGGCGGACCCGCACGACCTTCTGGCCCTGCATCTCGCCCATGACACGCATTTCTTCCTGGGCGATGCCGCAAAACTCCGCGACATCCCCCTCGCCGTCCTGCCCGCCCAAAAGGAGCCAAAATCGCGTGGCTATGTCCTCGGCATGGCTGCCTTCGGGCTGGAGGAAACCGGCGACTACCAAGCCGCCGAGGCGGCCGGGCGCGAGGCCATCGCCATAAACCCCGCCGACACCTGGGCCGCCCATGCCGTGGCGCATGTGCTGGAAATGCAGGGCCGCAGCGCCGAGGGCATCGCCTGGCTGCGCGGGCTGGAGGCGCATTGGACCGCCGCCCCCGCCCTCGCCATCCACCAATACTGGCACCTCTGCCTTTATTTGCTGGAGGAGGGCCAGTCAGACCAAGTCCTCGCCATATACGACAGCAAACTCACCCCCGCCCTCACCGCCCCGCTGCTCGACCTGGTCGATGCCGCCGCCCTCCTCTGGCGGCTGGAGCTGCTCGGCGTGAATGTCGGCGCCCGCTGGCAGGCCATCGCCCCCGCCTGGGGCCAATACGCGCTGGACCATGTGCTGGCCTTCAACGATGTGCACATCGCCTTTACCCTGGAAGCCGCCGGCGACCACAAGCGCCGCGCCGAACAGGCCGCCTCCCTCACCCGCTACATCGCCACCCCGGGCGAGAACGCCCGCCTCACAGCCGAGATCGGCCTGCCCCTCATCCAATCCCTGCACGAATTCCGTCAGGGCAATTTCGCCCGCACCGTGGCGCACCTGGCCCCCATCCGCACCCGGCTGCATGAGATCGGCGGCAGCCACGCCCAGCGCGATCTGTTCATCCAGACCCTCATCATCGCCGCCTTCCGCGCAAACCAGGACGATCTAGCCCAGCAATTCCTCACCGAGCGCCGGGCCACAAAATCCGGCACCGCCCGCGCCTTCGCCCCTTATCTGCCGAAATAGCCCGACCCACCCTTGGGTTTTGCGCCGGTTCTGCCCTAATAAGGAGACGCGCCTAACCCTGGAGTTTTTATGCCGCCCAAACCCGTCATGCTCGCCATACTCGATGGCTTCGGCTGGAGCGACAACCCCGAGAATAATGCCGTGGCGCAAGCCCGCATGCCGAATTTCCGTAAGCTCTGGGCGACCTCCCCGCATGCATACCTCGCCACATCGGGGCGCGCCGTCGGCCTGCCCGCCGGGCAGATGGGCAATTCCGAGGTCGGGCACCTCAACCTCGGCGCCGGGCGCGTGGTCACGCAGGATCTGCCGCGCATCGACATCGCCATCGAGGACGGCGATCTGGCCGCCAACCAGGTGTTGGCCGATTTTGTCGCGGCGCTGCAAACCTCGGGTGGCACCGCGCATCTGGCCGGCCTCATCTCCCCCGGCGGCGTGCATTCGCACCAGGACCACATCGTGGCTCTGGCCAAAATCCTGCACGGCCATGGGGTTAAAACCATCATCCACGCCTGGACGGACGGGCGCGACGTGCCCCCACAATCCGGCCTGGAACATGTGCAGGCGCTGGAAGCCGCCCTCGGCGGCACCGCCAGCATCGGCACGCTCATCGGCCGCTATTACGCCATGGACCGCGATAAGCGCTGGGAGCGCGTGCAGCAGGCCTACGCACTGCTCAGCCTCGCCAAGGGTGAACATTTTGCTTCCGCCACAGCCGCCATCGAGGCCAGCTACGCCGCAAAAGTCACGGACGAATTCATCAAACCCGCCGTCATCGGCGATTACACGGGCATGAAGGACGGTGACGCGATTCTCTGCGCCAATTTCCGTGCCGACCGCGTGCGCGAAATCCTCACCGCCTTCGTGGACCCGAAATTCGACGGCTTCCCCGCCCACCCGCCCAAATTCGCCGCCGTCACCGGCATGACCGCCTATTCCAACGCGCTGGCCCCCTTCATGACCACGCTCTTCACCTCGGAAAAACTGGACGACCTGCTGGGCCAGATCGTCTCCGCGCGGGGGCTGAAACAGCTCCGCATCGCCGAGACGGAAAAATACCCGCATGTCACCTATTTCTTCAACGGCGGCATCGAGGAGCCGTTCCCCGGCGAGGACCGTATCCTCATCCCCTCGCCCAAAGTCGCCACCTACGATCTGCAGCCGGAAATGTCCGCCGCTGAGGTCACGAGCAAGACCGTCGCCGCCATCAACAGCGGCGAATACGACCTCATCGTGCTGAATTTCGCCAATCCGGACATGGTCGGCCATACCGGCATCCTGCCCGCCGCCATCAAGGCGCTGGAAGCGGTGGATGCGGGCCTAGGTGCCATCTGGGCCGCCATCCAGGCGCAGGACGGCACGCTGGTCCTCACCGCGGATCATGGTAATGTCGAGCAGATGTACGACCCCACCACCCACGGGCCCCATACCGCCCACACCACAAATCTGGTGCCGGTGCTTTGCGCCGGCGGGCCGGAGGGCATAAAACTGCACGATGGCGCGCTCTCGGACGTGGCACCTACATTGCTCAAACTCATGGGCCTGCCGCAGCCTGGCGCCATGACCGGTCAGCCGCTCTACGCTTGAAGCGCCACGCACTCTGCCTGGCACTCTGCCTGCTCCCGGCCCCGCTTTCCAGGCTGGCCGTGGCGGACCCGCCGGATAGCCGCGCCGCCCATGCCACCGCCCTGGGCGTGGACCAGGCGGCGGCGGCGGCCTCCATCCGCGGGCTGGAAAACCAGACCGCGGCGGATACCAGCCAGCTCGCCAACCTCCAGGCCGCGCAGGCGCAATCGCAAGCCCGGCTGCTCCAGGCCGAGACCGATCTCGCCCATCTGCTGCCGTTGATGCAGCGCCTCTCCACCGCCCCGGCCTCCACTTTGCTGGCCGCCCCGCTCCCGCCAGGCGGCGCGGTTCAGGGGATGGCGCTGTTGCGCGGCGTGGCCCAGGCCATCGCCGACCAGGCCCGCACGGTGCAAACCGAAACCGCCCAGCTCACCCAGCTCATCGCCGCCGCCAACACCAGCCAGACCAAGCTCGTGCAAGCCGCCAGCAAACAGGCCGTGGCCGAAGCCGAAGTGGCGCAGCAGATCGCCGATGCCAGATCCGCCGAAATGGCCGCGGCCGATACCGATGCCGCCGATATCACCGCACGGCTGAAAGCCTCCAACAAGCTCGACACGCTTAACGACGCCGTGACCAACCTCGTCGCCCCCGCCCCCACACCGGCCAATCTCACTGTGGGGGCCGGCGGCGCACCTGTGGCCGGAAGTTTGGTCATGGCATACGGCACCCCCACCCTCGCCGGCCCCGCTACCGGCATAAGCTACGGTGCCGCCCCCGGCGCGCTGGTCACCTCCCCATGCGCCGGCACGGTCATGTTCGCCGCCCCCTTCCCCTCCTACGGCCTCATGGTCATCGCCGATTGCGGCCATGGCGACAGCGTGATCCTGGCCGGCATGCACCGGCTGGATGTGGCACAAGGCGAACATCTGGCGCATGGCCAGCCGATCGGCGCCATGCAAAGCTTCAACCCGGCCGATCCCACGCACCAGCCACGGCTCTACGTGGAATTACGGCAGAACGGCACGCCCGTGGACCCCACCTCATGGTTGAACGGGCACTCTGGATAATCGCGCCGGGATGCTGTCTAATGCCCACCGGGGCACCCCCGCTCCAAGCTTAAAGGAAATTCGTATGAAGTTGCGTAGCGGTTTGATGCTCAGCGGGATTTTCGTGGCAGGCCTGGCCATCGGCACGGTGGCACAGCCGCTCACCCGCGCCATGGGCGACACCGCCCCCGCCGACAGCACCTATCAGCAGCTCTCGCTCTTCGGGGATATCCTCACCGAGGTGAAGCAGAATTACGTCATCGACCCGCCCTCGGACAAACTCATCTATAACGCCGTCAACGGCATGCTGGCCGGGCTCGACCCCCACTCCAGCTATATGAATGCCCAGCAATACGCCGATATGCAGGTGCAAACCTCCGGCCAGTTCGGCGGGCTCGGGCTGGAAGTCACGCAAACCAACGGGCTGCTCAAAGTCATCACGCCCATCGACGACACCCCAGGTGCCCGCGCCGGCATCAAGCCGGGCGATATCATCGTGCAGATAGACGGGCTCTCCACCGACAGCCTGACGCTGGACGACGCCGTGACCCGCATGCGCGGCGCCCCCGGCACCACGGTGAAACTCACCCTCAAGCGCGCCGGCCAGTCCAGCCCGGTTATTGTGACACTCACGCGCGAGATTATTAAAATTCAGGATGTTAAGGATAAAGTCTTATCCTCCGACGCAGGGCCGGTCGGCTATATCCGCCTCGACAGCTTCGATGAAAACGCCGATCCGCATATCCGCAACGCCATCGCCGATATCCAGAAACAGGCCAAAGGGCCCATCCACGGCTACATCCTCGACCTGCGCGACAACCCCGGCGGCCTGCTCGACCAGGCCGTGGCGGTGAGCAACGACTTCCTCAACAGCGGCGAAATCGTCTCCACCCACGGCCGCCACAACACCGACGATGCCGTATGGTACGCCCAGCCCAGCGGCGATCTCGTGCACGGCGCACCCATCGTCATTCTCACCAACTCCGGCACCGCGTCGGCCGCCGAAATCGTCACCGCCGCTTTGCAGCAGAACCGCCGGGCGCTGGTGCTCGGCACCAAAACCTTCGGCAAGGGCTCGGTTCAGACCATCATGCCCATCGACAACGAAGGTGCGCTCCGCCTCACCACCGCGCTCTACTTCACCCCCTCCGGCAAATCCATCCAAGGCTACGGCGTCAGCCCGGACGTAACCGTGAACGACAGCGCCACACCGGACGACGCCTTCTCCGCCTTACGCGAAACCTCGCTCCTCAACTCCTTCACCAACCCCACCGGCCAGCAGAACCCCCCCCTGCCGCCCGCCCCGCCACTTCCGGCCATCGCCAGCTCCATCCCCAACAAACCCCCCGCCAACTGGCCGGCCTTCGACGCCACCCAACCCGCCACCGACTTCCAGCTCCAACAAGCCCTGAAACTCCTCAGCGCCCTGCAGCCAAGCAATACGGCTACGGCTTCGAACGCTCCTTGAAGGAAAAAGGCTGGGGCTCCGCCGTCGTGCGAAGCACGCCTCCGGCGTGACGACCCCGCCGGGGCAGAGCCCTGGCCTTTTTCCCTCAAAAGGAGTGCTCGATGTCGCTGCCGTATCGTTTGAATGTAGGCGCTGTGTTGTTTGGGCCTGATGGGCGGGTGTTTGTTGGGCGCCGGGCTGGTTTTGCTGGGGCTTGGCAGTTGCCGCAGGGGGGGATTGATGAGGGGGAGGATCCGAGGGTTGCGGTTTTGCGCGAGCTTTTGGAGGAGGTTGGGACGGATAAGGCTGAGGTGATTGGCGAGCATGGGGAGTGGCTGGAGTATGATCTGCCGCCGGAGCTGCTGGGCGTGGCTTGGGGCGGCAAGTATCGGGGCCAGCGGCAAAAATGGTTTGCTTTGAGGTTCTTAGGGGTTGATTCTGATATTCAGCTTGATGCGGATGCGCATCCTGAATTTGAGGATTGGAAATGGGTGAGCCTTGCGGAGCTGCCGGGTCTGGCGGTTGCGTTCAAGCGGCATATCTATGAAGTGCTGGCGCGGGATTTCGCGATTTACGCCTGATTTTATGGATTTTTGGGAGAGACATGCTGATGCTGAAACTGACCGCTGCTGATGGCCATGAGTTTGAGGCGTTCGAGGCGGGCAATGTGAATGCGCCGCGCGGGATTGTGCTGTTGCAGGAGATTTTCGGGGTGAACCAGCACATCCGCAACGTGGCGGAGCGTCTGGCGGGGTATGGCTACCGGGTGCTGGCGCCGGCATTGTTCGACCGGGAGCGGCGCGGGGTTGAGCTGGGGTATGAGGCGGCGGACATGCAGGCGGGTGTGGCGTTGCGCACGCCGATTGCGCATGAACTGACGCTGGCGGATATCGCGGCCACGGCGGCGGCGTTTGACGATATTCCGCTGGGGGTGATCGGCTATTGCTGGGGTGGCACCTTGTCCTGGCGGGCAGCCTGCAAGACGGAGCTCTTCAAGGCGGCTTCGTGCTGGTACGGCTCGGAGATCATCAAGGAGAAGGATTTGACGCCGAACTGCCCGGTGCAATTGCATTACGGCGCGGCGGATAAGAGCAGCCCGCCGGAGGTGATCGCGGCGATGCGCGCGGCCCAGCCGGGGGTTGATGTGTATTCCTATGAAGGTGCGGATCACGGTTTTGGCTGCGAGGCGCGGTCGCATTACAGCCAAAAGGATTGGGAACTGGCGGAGCTACGCAGCCTCACCTTCTTTGCCGAGCATCTGCGTTAACGGGTCAGTTTGGCTTCTGTGGTACCAGTTGCATGTTGACGTTGGCAGACAATGCATTCGGCGGGGCCTGATTGCCGTAATTAAATTGCCCGCCGCCGCCATCGAACCGGATGTCGCCTATGACGCAGGTCAGGCCAAAGGTCTTTTGCGCGGCTTGGCAGTCCTTTTCGGCATCTGACAAGATCGCGGCGCGCGGTACCGAGAGATCGCCATTGGCCGGGATGGATTCGCGGTACTGAAAGTTCAGCTCCCCTTGGCTGACACCGCCTGCCATGGCGGGCAGTACGGCGCCCAGCGTTAAAACGGCGGCATAAACAAAGCTCTTCATGGTTTCCTCCCGCCGGATACGCCTTACACCGGTAGCGCAATGATGCCGGAACGGCGCGCAGGCGTAAAGCCTCTCTACAAAAAGAGCAGCCCCAAAGCCGCCCCACCGCCGAGCAGATAAAGCGGGTGAATTTTGGTGCGGAAGGTGGCTGCGGCAACCACCAGCGTGATGGCCACAGTAAGCCAGCCGGTGTCCGACTGGCGCGCCACAATGATGGCGGCGGCCAGCACCAGACCGGCGGTGATGGGCAATAATGCCGCCTGCACCACGCGGCGCCAGCTTGCGTCCCTATGGCGCTCGAATCCCATGCTCACCACCACCGCCAGTGCGCAGCTCGGCACCACCATGGCCAAAGTGGCCACAACGGCGCCGGGAATGCCCGCCATTTGCGCCCCGATGATGGTGGAGATGAGCACATTGGGGCCTGGGGCGGCATTGGAGATGGCGTAGAGCTGGGCGAATTGCTCCGGCGTGACCCAATGGCGCAATGTGACCACCTGGCGCGTGATCTCGGACACAGTGGCATTGGCGCCGCCCACCGCCAGCAGCGAGAGTTTGCCGAAAAGCAAAGCGAGCTGGAGCAGCAGGCTCATGAAGTCACGCGCCACGCCAAAGCCAGGGAGAGCGGCAGCACCAGCAGCATGGTGAGCGGCAGCGACAGATGCAGCGCCAGAATCAAGGCCAGCACCAACGCCGAGACTCCAATATTACGCCAGGCTTTCCACACCGGCAGCGCGATCTTGCCCGCCGTGCCCAGCAGCAGCCCGGCCGCGGCGGCGGCAAGCCCGGCCAACCCATGCCGCACCGGGGGCAGCGTGCCATAACGCCCGTATAAATCGGACAGCAGGATGATGATGACCATGGGTGCCGCCAGCAGCCCGGCCAGTGCGGCGGCGGCCCCAGTAACCCCCTGATGGCGCATGCCCAAAACGGCGGTGAGATTGGTGACATTGGCGCCAGGCAGCGACTGGCAGAGCGAGAACAACTCATTGAATTCGGTCTGGCTGAGCCATCGGCGTTCATCGACGATCATGCGCCTTGCCATCGGCAGAACCCCGCCGAAGCCTAGGATTCCAACCTGGAAGAATCCCGTAAACAAAGCGCTATGTGACAGAGGAGAGGCGGTTGAGGCGCGCATGGCGCCTGCTTTATGCCCGGAAAACCTGCTGCGCAAACCTAACACCGGTGAAATGTCATCGAACTGCAACGCAAATCCCAGCGACATTGTAACCTGCATCGCTTATTGCCATGCCCGTGCGGGGACCGCCCCCGCTATCCGAACAGGGATCCTTCTCCGGGACTTAAACCAAAGGAACGCGAACGTGACGAAATTCTCCAAACTCCTCCGCACCGGCGCCGCCGTGCTGGCGATCGCCGCGGCCGCAGGTGCTGCCCCCCGCGCCGCCCATGCCCAGGTTGATGTGCCGCTGATCGAAAGCGGTTCCAGCCTGCTGTACCCGCTGTTCAACGCCTGGGTCGGCGCCTACACCGCCGCCAACCCGAGCGCTGACATCACCACCACCTCCACCGGTTCCGGCGCTGGCATTGCCCAGGCCATCAAGGGCCTGGTGCAGATCGGCGCCTCTGACGCCTATCTGTCCGACACGCTGGTGAAGAAGAACCCGACCGTGCTGAGCATCCCGCTCGCCATCTCCAGCCAGGCGATCAACTACAACCTGCCGGGCGTTGGCGCGCTGAACCTGTCCGGCCCGATCCTGGCCGGGATTTATGAAGGCAAGATCACCCAGTGGAACGACCCGGCGATTGCCGCGGCGAACCCGGGCGTGGCCCTGCCGAGCCATGTCATCGTCCCCATCCACCGTCTCGACGGTTCGGGCGATACCTTCATCTTCACCCAGTATCTCTCGGCCTCCGATGCCGGCTGGGCCTCCACGCTGAAGTTCGGCACCGCCGTGTCCTGGCCCGCGATTGCCGGCGAAGTGGGTGCGAAGGGTAACTCGGGCATGCTGAGCGCGCTCAGCAACAACCCGTACGGCATTGCCTATATCGGCATCTCCTTCTCCAAGCAGGTTGCTGCCGCCGGGCTCGGCCAGGCCGCGCTGCTGAACAAATCCGGCCAGTATGTGCTGCCGACCACGGCCAACATCCAGGCCGCCGCCGACAGCGTTGCCACCACCACCCCGGCCGATGAGCGCATCAGCATCATCTTCTCCGAAGGCCCCTCCAACTACCCGATCGTGAACTATGAATATGCGATCGTGGACAGCCACCAGCCGGTGCCGGCCTATGCCGAAGCCATCCGTGACTTCCTGAAATGGACCGTCACCGAAGGCAATGCCGGGAGCTTCCTGGGCCCGGTGCACTTCCTGCCGCTGCCGCCGGCCGTGCAGGCGCTGTCGCTCACGCAGATCAACAACATCCAGTAATCTGCTTCTCAGGCCCTCCCGGCAGCGCGCCGGGAGGGTTTTTGCTTTATAGGGTCTCCCCATGAAACTCCGCCCCTTCCGTACCGCCGTCCTGGGCCTGAGCCTGCTGATCCCCGCCGCGCTCGTCGCGGTTGTTTTGTTTCTGGTGGTCTATTCCGGCCAGGCCATGCAATTCAACGGTCTGCACTTCCTCACCGATGTGACCTGGAATCTCGGCGATCTCTATGATGATCCGGTGACTGTGAAGGGAATTCAGGTGCCGTCCGGCGCCGAATACGGCATCCTCGCCTTCATCGCGGGCACTCTGGCCTCCTCCTTTCTTGCCATCCTCATCGCCGTGCCGCTCGCCATTGGCACCGCCATATTCCTGGCCGAGGCCGTGCCGGAGCTGGAACGCTCCGCGCGCCGCACCATCCCCTGGCTGCCGCCCATCCGCCCGGTGCTGTCCATGCTGGTGGAACTCGTCGCCGTGGTGCCCTCCGTGGTGTTCGGCCTGTGGGGCATCGCCGTGCTCATCCCCTTCCTCGGCCATCACGTCAGCCCCACCGGCAATGGCTACGGGCTGCTCGCCGCCGCCATCGTGCTGGCGCTGATGATCACGCCGATTATCGCCTCCACTCTGCTCGACGCGCTGAGCCAGGTGCCCAAGGAGAACCGGGAATCGGCCTTCGCTCTGGGTTCCACCCATTTTGAGGTCGTGACCAAGGCGATGATGCCGATGGTGCGCGCCACGCTGATCGGCGGCATCGTGCTGGCCCTGGGCCGTGCTTTGGGCGAGACCATGGCGGTGCTGATGGTTTCCGGCGGCGGCATTAACATCCTGCCCACCTCGCTGTTCAGCCCCATCTCCACCATCGCCTCCTTCATCGTCAGCCAGCTCGACAGCGCCGAGTCCGACCCGACCAATATGTCGGTGCGCGCACTCTCCGAGATCGCGCTGGTGCTGTTCCTCATCACGCTGGCAGTGAATGCCGGCGCCAAACTGCTTAGCTCCGGAGCCCTCAATGTCCGCAAGCGCAATTAACCACACGGGCGGCGCACTCGCGCTGCGCCGCAAGATCACCAGCATCATCGGCTGGGTCGGCTGCGGCCTCGGCCTGGCGCTGGTCATCCTGCCTTTGCTCGACATCGTCGGTGTCGTCACCGTCAACGGCATCGCCGCGATCAACTGGGATCTGTTCACCAAGAACACCGGCGGCGCCGCTTTGGGCATGAAAAATGCCATCGAGGGCACCTTCATCATCACCATCTTCGCCATGGCCATCGCCGTGCCGATAGGCGTTGGGGCGGGAATTTACCTGTCGGAGTATGGCAAGAACAAACTAGGCTCCACCATTCGCTTCCTCTCCGATGTGCTCACCGGCACACCCTCCGTGGTGCTGGGGTATTTCTCCTACATCGTCTTCATCATCAGCTTCGGCTGGGGCTTTTCGCTGGCCGCCGCCGCCATCACCATCGCCATCCTCATCGTGCCCTATCTGGCGCGCATCACGGAACTGGCACTCACCCAGGTGCCTAACACCATGCGCGAGGCCGCCTTCGCGCTCGGCAGCAACGATGCAACCGTGGTGTTCAAAGTCGTTCTCCCCGCCGCCGCCTCCGGCGTCATCACCGGCGCGCTCCTGGCCCTGGCCATCTCCGTGGGCGAAACCGCACCGCTGATCTATACCGCCGGCTGGTCCGACTACGCCTGGTCCGGCAAATTCACCCACTCCCCCGTGGCCTACCTCACCTACGTCATCTGGACCTTCATCGACCAGCCCGACGCCCACTCCCATTCCCTGGCCTACGCCGCAGCCTTCCTCGTCATGATGGTCGTGCTGGCCATCAACATCGGCGTACGGCTGACAGTGCGGCGGAAGTAAGGGAAAAAGGCCAGGGGCTTTGCCCCTGGACCCCATTGGGGCCTCAGGCCCCAAACCCCCGCTACTGAAGACTTAAAAAAGAGGCCTGCCTCCCCGGTGTTTCAAACACCGAAGTGGCAGGCCTCTTTTTTAAGTCTTCAACTAATGGGGTCTGGGCCTCAGGCCCAGTGGGGGGTCGAGGGGGGCAAAGCCCCCTCGCCTTTTTCCTTTAATTCGGCGCCCCGTTAGCCGCACCGCCGGTGGTCATCGCGGCGAGGGCGGCGGCGCGGCGTTGTTGCCAGAGGCCGACGAAGTCGATGGGGCCGAGGAGGACGGGGGGGATACCGCCGTCTCGGGTGACATCGGCCAGGATGTTGCGGGCGAAGGGGAAGAGCAGGCGCGGGCATTCCACGAGCAGGATGGGTTCCTGCTGGTTTTCCGGGATGTTGTTGAGGGTGAACACGCCGGCGTAGACGAGGTCCGCCAGGAACACGACGGGGGGTTTTTCTTCGGTGCCGCCGGCGGATTTGGGCGGCACGGTGGTGCCTTCGGCGCGGATGGCGAGGCCCACTTCGAAGACGTTGCCGCCTTCTTCAAGACGTTGCACCTGGACATCGAGGTTGATGGAGACGTGGGGTGCGGCGCGCAGTTGGGTGAAGATGGCGGGCGCCCCGGGGACTTCGAAGGAGAGATCCTTGGTGTATTGGACGTTCAGCAGCAGCGGCTGTGGCTGCGGGGCGGGTGGGGCACCTTGTTCAGACATATCTGGTTTTCCTGCTCGTGGTTTGTGAATCGCCTAGCACGGTGGCGGGGGCGTGATAAGAGAGGGGCATGAGCAAGAGTTTGTTTATTGACGGCCAGGCGGGGACGACCGGGCTGGGGATTGCGCGGCGTGTGGCGGCACTGCCGGGGGTGGAGCTTGTTACGCTGGCGGAGGGCTCGCGCAAGGATGCGGGGGCCCGGGCGGCGGCGATGGCGCAAGCGGATCTCACCGTGCTGTGTTTGCCGGATGATGCGGCGCGCGAGGCTGTGGCCCTGGCGCCGGCGGGGGCGCGGATACTGGATGCGAGCACGGCGCATCGTGTGGCGCCGGGCTGGGTTTACGGGTTTGCGGAGATGGCGCCGGGCCAGGCTGGGCGGATTGCCGAGGCGCGGCTGGTGTCCAATCCGGGCTGTTATTCCACCGGGGCGATTGCGTTGCTGCGGCCATTGACCGCGGCGGGGCTGGTGCGGGCTGAGCAGAATATCGCGATCAACGCGGTGTCCGGCTATTCGGGCGGCGGCAAGGCGATGATTGCGGCGCATGAGCGGGATGGCGGCCCGGCGTTCGAGCTTTATGCGCTGGGGCTGGGGCATAAGCATGTGCCGGAGATCATGGCATATGGCGGGCTGAGCGCGCGGCCGTTGTTCGTGCCGTCGGTAGGGCATTTCGCGCAGGGCATGCTGGTGAGCATTCCGCTGTTTACCGACGTGCCGCCGGCGCGGCTGGTGCAGGCTTACGCGGATTACTATGCCGGGAGCGCAAATGTGGTGGTGCGCGGGCTGTGGAATGAGGATTTGCAGCCGGAAGCGTTGAACGACACCGACCGGCTGGAGATTTTCGTCGCGGCGAACGAGGCGCATGGCCAGGCGGTGCTGATCGCGCGGCTGGATAATCTCGGCAAAGGCGCCTCCGGTGCGGCGGTGCAGAATTTACAATTGATGCTGGGGCTGGAAGCATGAGTGAGAAACCAGGCGGGCTGCTGTATGCTTTTGGCGATCTGCGCCCGACGATAGACCCCACCGCCTGGGTGGCGCCGACGGCGGTGCTGATCGGCGATGTGCGGATCGGGCCGGGGGCCAACATCTGGTTCAACTGCGTCCTGCGCGGCGATACCAACCCGGTGATCATCGGTGCGCGCACCAATATCCAGGACGGCACGGTGATGCATGTGGACCATGGCGAGCACCCCGCCATCGTCGGCGATGATGTGACCGTGGGCCATGCCGCGATTTTGCACGCCTGCCGCATCGAGAACCACGCCTTCATCGGCATGGGCACCACGGTGCTGGACGGCGCGGTGGTTGAGGAAGGCGGGATGCTGGCGGCGCGCGGTTTTCTGGGGCCAGGCAAGCGCATCGGCCGATATGAGCTGTGGATGGGCAGCCCGGCCAAATTCGTGCGGCATATGGATGCGGCGGAGCGGGCGCGCTGGGCCGATACCGTGCCGCATTACCTGGGTTTAACCGAACGCTATCGTCGTGAGTTGGTAGCAATCGGTTAATTTTCTTGGCAAATTTCCAGGCGATGCTTACATTAGCGGTATGAGCGATTCAGCGTTTGAGACTGCCTTGGTGAATGCCGCCTTCGCGCTGGGGGCCGAGAAAGGCTGGCGCCATGTTTCCGCCCCCGCCGCCGCGCGCTATGCCGGGCTGGATCTGGCGCAGGCGCGCTCCGCATTCTCCCATACCTGCGCGATATTGAAAGCCTTTGGCGAGCAGGCCGACGCGGCCGCGCTGAAAGGCGCGCTGCGCGATGGCAGTGTGCGCGACCGGCTGTTCGACATTCTGCTCCGCCGCTACGACTTTTTGCAGGCGCACCGCGCCGGCGTGCTGGCGCTGGTCAAATTCCTACCCGCCTGCCCGCCCCTGGCGGCGGCACTTGCGGCACTCAACCTCAGCTCCATGGGCTGGCTGCTGGAAGGCGCCGGGGTGGATGCCACCGGCCTGCGGGGGGCGTTGAAAAAGCGGGGACTGCTGCTGGTATGGGCCTATGGCTTGCAGGCCTGGGCGCGCGATGAGAGCGAGGATCTCTCCGCCACCATGGCCGCGGTGGACAAGGCGCTGGCACGGGCCGAGGGGTTTGCCTCGCGCTACGCCACGGCTCCTAAACCCCCCGCCCCGGAGGCGGCGTCTTCCACCCCGGCGCCGGAGGCGCCACCTTCCACAGAGACCGTACCTCCTGTAGAATGATCTCAGCCGGGGTGACCGGCCTACAAGAAGAAACGGTCCAACAAATCAATCAGGAGTCTGCCATGGCGACCACACCAGCTAATTCTCCTTTCCCTGAATTCGACCCCGCCAAATTCCTGGCCGACCTCAAAATTCCGAACCTGCCGGATGTGGAAGCCGTTCTGGCCACACATAAGCGCAACCTCGAAGCGCTGACCGAGGCCAACCGCGTGGCGCTGGAAGGCGCACAGGCGGTGGCGCGCAGGCATCTGGAAATCGTCCAGAGCACCGTGAGCGAGCTGAAAGAGACGCTGAAGGATCTGACCGCCACCACCAACCCGAGCAGCCGTGCGGCCAAACATGCCGAGCTGCTGCGCCAGGCGTTCGAAACCTCGGTCTCCAACTCCCGCGAACTGGGCGACCTGATCCAGAAATCCAACAACGAGGCGCTGAGCAAACTCAACGGCCGCTTCTCCGAGGCGATGACCGAGGTAAAGGCGCTGTTCGATAAAAAGGCGTAATTTGGCCGGCGGCCCTGGAACACAATAAAAGCGGCACCCCGGAAACCCAGGGTGCCGCTTTTTGCTGGCGTAGCACCTAGCCCTAGGCCGCGTTGCTACACGCTGTGGGGGTGAACGGCAGCTCCGTATTATCCGCCACACAGACCACGCGTAGTTGCGCACGGGCGGCGGCGGACAATGTTGAGGGCAGCGCCAAGGAGAACATACAGCGCCCCGCCCCAAGCCCAGCGGCCTCCAGATCGCCACGATGATAATGCGCCAGAGTCTCACCAAGCTTTTCGGTGCCGGCGAAAACCGCGACCGTGACGGGAAATGCCGGGTTGAAAATGTCGTGGGCCCAGCCTTCGATAGTTTCACCGATATGTTCGACATAGCCGCTGATGATGCCGGACGTATACACCGCCCGGGCGAGCACCCGGCGCAGGCGGGTTTCCAGCGCCGGACCGCATTCCGGGCGCGGGGCATAGAGTACCAACGCGTCAGGCTGGACATAATCGGGGAAGCGCTCGTGGAATTCCGCCACGTTATGGAACTGGTTGCGCAGGCCCGGAGCATCGGCATAGGTCTCGGCCCAGACTCCTTCCGCGATGACGCAATCATGCGTATCGAGTTCGAGAAGATAATAATGCGTATCCGCCTCGCGCATCGGCTGGGTGATGGTGATGCCGTTGACCAGATCGCGCGCCAGCACGAGCTGGCCGTCCAGCAGCAGGGAATGGCCTGGCGAAACGTAGAGATCGCGTTCCGGCAGATGATGGCCCAGGGCGCTGGCTTCGATCTTCACCGGCAGGCGGTCGCGGTTACGGGCCACAAAGCGCGCACCGAAAGATTGCAGGCCGACCCATTTGACAGGGCGGAAGCCGCCGGAATGCGCCGCCACAAAATCACCCGGGCGCAAGGTTTCGATCGCGCGCTCGCCCTCATGGGTGACAATGCGTGTGCCGCGCAGATAGCAGACGACCATCTCCCCATCGGTGCTGACCGTTGCATCGGCGAGCGCAGTGTTGCTCGCGTCTGGCGCGAGGGTGACGTAAAGATTGGACGTCTGCGGCCCGTCGCCGAACAGCGCGTTGTCCAGACTGAGCGCGAAACTGGCCACATCGGCGCTGATGGCTGCCGGGACGGGGTTTCCGAGAACCGTGCCTGAAATAAGCCCGTCGCTGTCAGTGACCACACCGGCCGCGCTGACGGTAATGACTTCCGTGCCGGCAATTTGGTCTATGACGCCGATCTCGGTGAAAATGGTGCTAAACTCTGCAATATCCGTGGCAGATGAATCGCCGTCAAAGATCGGGAAAACGGTTGCCAGATCGTGCAGGATGATGGTGTCGCCACTCTTGAAGCCCTCGACATGGCCGCCGATCGCCGCGGTGTTGCCGGTCGTGCCCGGGTACGTCGTCACTGCCGAGGTCTCGATGTTCAACACACCGCTAACCGTGGGGTCGTTGAGGAACAATATGGGCTCACCGGCCGCGAGCGTGGTGGTAAGGTCATAGCTGCCGCCACCTTGGATGACAGCGCTGTTCATCGGGCCGCTGGAGCTGACCGTCGCATCGGCTTGGAGGGTGTTGCTCGCGTCCTGCGTGATGGTGACGTAGAGCGTAGAGGTCTGCGGCACGCCGCCGAACAGCGCATGCTCCAGATCGATCGCGAAACTGGTCAGATCGGTGCCGACGACCGCCGGGACGGCCTGCCCGAAAACCTTGCCCGCAATAAACCCGTCGTCGTCAGTGACCACACCGGTGGGGCTGAGGGTAAGGACTTCCTTGCCGACAAATTCGCCTATGAGGGGGAGGTTGCTGATGATGGTGGTAAATAATGCAGCATCCGTGGCAGATGAATCACCGTCAAATGTCGGGAGAATGGCCGCCAGATTGTGCAGGGTGACGGTATCACCGGTCTTGAAGCCGTCAACATAGCCACCAAAACCCGCGTCGACATACGAATGCCCATCGATAGCGAAGGTGCTGGACTCGACCGCCGCGGTCTCAATCGTGAGGATGCCGGTGCTGCTTGGGCTATTCGTGTAGTCTATGATTTGATCGCTTGAAATTGTGGTTGTCAGATCGTAACTGCCGCCGCCAATTATCGTGGTTGTGCTCATTCCGGTCCTCCTCAGTTTATATTATTATGATCCACTGTGGCTCAGTGAGCCGCTGTGTATCAGTGATACACAATGTCTCACAACTAAATTATCACGGCATTGTGATTTATTTCGGTAATTTAATCTTAAGTGCGAGGCCCTGTCCGGCTGAGCGAAACCAGCCTCGCCACCCGCCGCGCTGCTTGAGGGCGGGGCCTGAGGGCGGGGGGTTCCACGGAAAAGGCCAGGGCTCTGCCCTGGACCCGCTGGGGCCGTCGTGCGAAGCACGCCTTTGGCGTGACGGCCCCAGACCCCCATTAGCTTTAAGGATTAAAAAAGAGGCCTGCCTCCTCGCTGTTTCAAACAGCTAGGTGGCAGGCCTCTTTTTTAATCCTTAAGTTACGGGATCCAAGGGCCTTTCGGCCCTTGGCGGGTCCAGGGCAGAGCCCTGGCCTTTTCCGTGGAACCCCCCGCCCTCAGCCTCGCCCCTAAGCAGCGCGGCGGGTGGCGAGGCTGGGCTGCAGGGGGGCTCCGTCAGCAGCGCGGGTGGCGCGTAGTTGGGTGCGGGCTGTGGGGGACAGGTCTGCTGGGAGGGGGAGGGAGAATTTGCAGAATCCGTTGTTTAGGCCGGAGGCGGCCAGATCTGCGCGGTATTCGTGGGCCAGGGCCTCGCCTATTTTGGTATCGCCGGCGAAGATCTCGACCAGCACGGGGAAGTGCGGATGGGCTTCGTCCAGTGCCCAGCCTTCGATGCGGTCGTTTATGGTATCCACATAGCCGCGCAGCGGGCCGGGGGTGATGTTGGCGCGCGCCAGCACGGGCTGCAGGGCCGCGGTGAGAAGCGGGCCGGATTCCGGGCGCGGGGCATAAAGGCGCAGAGCCTCGGGCGCGGCGTGGCCGGGGAAGCGGGCGTAGAACTCGGCCGCGTTGTGGAACTGGTTGCGCAGGCCGGGGGCATCGGCATAGGTCTCGGCCCATACGCCCTCCGCGATGACGCAATCATGCGTCTCCAGCTCGATGAGATAGTAATGCATATCCTCATTGCGCCAGGGCTGGGTGATGGTGACGCCGTTGGCGAGATTGCGCGCCAGCACCAGCACGTTGCCCAGCAGCATGGAGTGGCCGGGCGAGACGTAGAGGTCGCGCAGAGGCAGGTTTTCGGCCAGCGCCCCGGCGGCGATGCGCACCGGCAGACGCTCGCGGTTACTGGCGACGAAGCGGGCGTTGTAGGATTGCACGCCGATCCATTTAACCGGGCGGGCGCCGCCGGAATGGGAGATGACGAGATCGCCGGGCTTCAGCGATTCGATTGTGCGCTCGCCTGTGGGGGTGAGGATGCGTGTGCCGCGCAGATAGCAGATGACAATGGTGCCGTCGGTGGTGATGGTGGCATCGGCCAGGGTGTCTGTGGTGGCATCCGCGGAGAGGGTGATGAACAGATCGGCCGTTTGCGCGTGCGTGCCGAACAAGGCCTGCTCTATCTCGCTGGCGTAGCTGCCGATAGCGGGAGTATCCCCCACCAGATTGAGATTATCTGTCACCGCGCCGGAGGCGGAGATGGTGATGACCTCGATGTCGCCAAAATCTTTCTCAATGATGAGCAACTCGCTCAGAGCGCCGGCGACCGAGGTGTTCTGCGCGGCAGCGCCCGGGGCATGGTCGAAAATCGCGTAATCCGTGGCCAGGTCGCGCACGACGATGCTGTCGCCGGGCGCGAAACCATAGACCAGCCCGTCGCCGATGCCGGTGATGGTTGTGCCCGATGCGCTGTAGGTGGTGTTCTCAAGGGCCGAGGATTCAATGGTTAGTGTGCCGGCGCCGGCAAGGAATTCGATGTTTTCGCCCGTGGCGAGTGTCGTGGTCAGGTCGACGCTACTGCCGCTCGCGATCGTGATTGTGGTCACCCGAAATCCCCCCAATTGAACCTAAGTTGTTATATATACGAGTCCAGTATCAACAAATCGTGACCGTATTGCAATACTATTTCCACAAACCGTTAACGAATTCGTGATCACCGGGGCGCGCCCCTGACCCGGCCGGGCGTGGCTTCCAATCGCGGCCCGGCGGGCCATATACTGGCGCATGTCCAACCTTGTCCGCGCCGCAGCCGTCTCTTTTATCCCCGAAAAGCCGGAGCCGCGGGCTTTAGCCAAGCCTTTGCGCGTGGTCTCCGATTACGAGCCGGCGGGCGACCAGCCGGCGGCGATAAAAACCCTGCTGGCGGGGATTGGGGCGGATGAGCGCGACCAGGTGCTGCTCGGCGTCACCGGCTCGGGCAAGACCTTCACCATGGCCCAGGTGATCGAGGCGATCCAACGCCCGACTTTGGTGCTGGCGCCGAACAAGACGCTGGCGGCCCAGCTCTATGCCGAGATGAAGAGCTTTTTCCCCGATAATGCGGTGGAATATTTTGTTTCGTATTACGACTATTACCAGCCGGAAGCCTATGTGCCGCGCTCGGATACCTACATAGAGAAGGACAGCGCGATCAACGAGACCATCGACCGCATGCGCCATGCCGCCACACAGGCGCTGCTGGAGCGTGGCGATGTGGTGATTGTTGCTTCTGTCTCCTGCATCTACGGCATCGGCTCGGTGGAGACCTACTCCAAAATGGTGGTGCGGCTGGAGAGGGGCGGGCGCATCGAGCGCGATGTGCTGGCCAAGTCGCTGGTGGATTTGCAGTACCGGCGCAATGATGTGGCGTTCGCGCGCGGCAGCTTCCGGCTGCGCGGTGAGATCGTGGATATTTTCCCCAGCCAGTATGAGGACCGCGCCTGGCGGGTGACATTGTTTGGTGATGAGATCGAGAAGATTGCCGAGTTTGACCCGCTGACCGGCGAGCAGATTGCGGTGCTGGATACGATCTCGATCTATGCCAACAGCCATTACGTCACCCCGCGCCCAACGCTGACGCAGGCGGTGTCAAAAATCAAAATCGAGCTGAAGCAGCGGCTGGCGGAGCTGACGGAAGGCGGTAAACTGCTGGAGGCTGAGCGGTTGCTGCAACGCACGACGTTCGACATCGAAATGATGGAAACCACCGGCCACTGCAAGGGCATCGAAAATTACTCGCGCTATCTATCCGGGCGCAATGCCGGCGATCCGCCGCCGACCCTGTTTGAATACCTGCCCGCCAACGCGCTGCTGGTGGTGGATGAAAGCCATGTGACCGTGCCGCAAATCGGCGGCATGTATAAAGGCGATTTTTCACGCAAGTCCATCCTCGCGGATTACGGTTTCCGGCTGCCGAGCTGCCTCGACAACCGGCCGCTGAAATTCGAGGAATGGGAGAGTTTCCGGCCGCAATCGGTGTTTGTCTCGGCCACACCCGGCCCGTGGGAAATGGAGCGCACCGGGGGCGTGTTCGCCGAGCAGGTGATCCGCCCGACCGGGCTGGTGGACCCGGTGACAGAGATACGCCCGGTGGAGCACCAGGTGGACGACCTGCTGGGCGAATGCCGCAAGGTAGCGGCCCTGGGCGGACGCGTGCTGGTAACCACACTGACCAAGCGCATGGCCGAGGATCTCTCCGAATATCTCGGCGAGCAGGGGCTGAAAGTGCGCTACCTGCATTCGGATATCGATACGCTGGAGCGGATCGAGATCATCCGCGATCTGCGCCTCGGCGCCTATGACGTGCTGGTGGGGATCAACCTGCTCCGCGAGGGGCTGGATATTCCCGAATGCATGCTGGTGGCGATTCTGGACGCCGATAAGGAGGGGTTTCTACGCTCCGTCACCTCGTTGGTGCAGACCATCGGCCGCGCCGCGCGCAATGTGGACGGGCGGGTGATCCTGTATGCCGATGTGATGACCCGCAGCCTGAAACAGGCGCTGGACGAGACCGCCCGGCGCCGCACCAAACAGACCGCCTGGAATAAGGCCAACGGCATCACCCCGCAGTCGGTGCGTAAAAACATCGGTGAGGTGATCCACTCGGTGTTCGAGCAGGATTACGTGACCGTGGCGCCGACCAAAGGCGGCAGCGCGGAAGAATTCGTCGGCAAGGATTTGAAGACGGTGATGGGGATTCTGGAGACCCGCATGCGCGCCGCCGCGGCCAACCTGGAGTTCGAGGAAGCCGGCCGGCTGCGCGACGAGATTAAGCGGCTGGAGGCGCTGGAGCTGGGCCTGGCCCCGCCGCCGCCAACACCGCGCAGCTTCAAACCCAAAGGCCCTGTGCCGATGGGGCCCGGCGGCGGCGGGTATGATCCGGCGCAGGTGAAGAAAGGCCGGCGCGGACGGTAAGGTTTGACGGCGCCAGCGGACACGCCATTATGCCCTCATGAAACGCCTCCTCGCCCTCCTGGCCTTAGCCACCCCCCTGCCCGCCCTCGCTGCCTCCGGGGCCGCCTCCGGGCTCACCGGGCAGCATGCGCTCTACGATTTCACTCTCACCAAACTGCGCACCCACGACATAACCGGGGCCAGCGGGCAGATGAGCTTCGATGTGGTGGACGGCTGCACCGGCTGGGCCACGACACAGCACATGATTCTGATCATCCGCAATGTGGACGGTACGCTGAACAAAAGCGTAAGCGACTACATGACCTGGGAAACCAAGGACGGCAAAAACCTCACCTTCGCCACCCGCGAAAGCGACAATGACGGGCCTGAGCAAATGGACGAAGCCGGCAGCGCCACACGCAATGCCGATGGCAGCGGCATCGTCACCTACACCGCCCCAACCAAGGTGCAATACACTTTGCCCGCCGGCACACTGTTCCCCATGCTGCACACCGAGGCCCTGCTCGCCGCCGGCGACAACGGGCAAAGCTTCATCTCGCCCCTCCTGTTCGACGGCACCGACACCACCGGCGCCCAGGCCACCTTCGTATCCGTGCTGAAACACCACCCGGCGGAAAAAACCGAATGGCCGGCGCTCAACACCATTCCCAGCACCGATGTCGACATCGCCTTCTTCGCCCGCAAAAGCGACGACGAAACCCCCAACTTCCGCACCTCCATGCGCTATTTCGATAACGGCGTAGCCGACAACCTGGTCCTGGACTTCGGCGACTTCGCAATGACCGGCAAACTGGCCCGGCTCACGGTCCCGCCGAGCCCGTGCCCGAAGTAAAAAGGCTGGGGCTCCGCCCCTGACCCCGCTGGGGCCGTCGTGCGAAGCACGCCTTTGGCGTGACGACCCCAGATCCCTAGACTTTAAGGATATGAGAGAAGGGTAATGCGCCCCCCAAGGACCGTGAACATTGTTCACGGTCCTTGGGGGGCGCATTACCCTTCTCTCATATCCTTTTAAAAACTAATGGGGGTCCGGGGCCTCAGGCCCCGGCGGGGTCAGGGGCGGAGCCCCAGCCTTTTTACTTGAGCCGCAGCTTGGCGCGGCCGTGGTCGTTGCCGCCGTCTACGAGGCGGTTCAGGAGCTTGAGGAATTGTTCGCGCTCTTTGGGCGGCAGGGGCTCCAGTATGCGTTCCTGGGCGCGCTGCACTGGCTCCTGCATGCGGGTGAGGATGGCGCGGCCGCGCGGGGTGAGGCTGAGCAGCTTCTGGCGCCGGTCGGCCTTGCTGATGGTACGGCGCACGAAGCCGGCGGCCTCGAGCCGAGCCACTACGCTGGCCAGGGTGGCGCGGTCCACCCCTATTTCCTCGGCGATGGCCGATTGGTCCAGCCCCGGCTGCAAGGCGATGACCGAGAGCACGCCGTATTGCGGCGGGGTGATGTCCAGCCCTGCGGATTCCTCGGCGAAGAGTGCAGAATGAATTTGGTGAAGCCGTCTGACGAGAAAGCCCGGCTGGCGTTCCCCGTCCCGATCACTCCGTCCTTGTCCGACCTCCATATCCATTATTATTCGCCCTTGAAGTTACAACTTTTACAACTACCCTAAAGAATGTTCTGGTAACATGACCAAACTCAAAAAAACATCCGGCAATGATCACGATTCAGTGCGTAGCCGCGATTGGTAATCTTCTGTTGTGCTAAAATGCACAAAACCGCTGATTTCGTAAGGAGAATGAGGTGGCCCGGCATGGCTACCATTAAATTAACCGACAGCATGACATGTAATCCGGGCAGGCTGAGCCTACCCGATTCGCAATTCACACCAAAAATAGAACTTACACAGAGAAATATTTGGCGTGGGCGTTGAGCACCACGATCGCGCTGGTCGATTGTTCCGGATGCAGTTGGAATTCGTCCGATAGGGAAATGCCGATGCGCTCGGCACCAAGCAGTTGCAGCAATTGCGTCTGGTCTTCGAGTTTCGGGCAGGCCGGATAGCCAAAGGAGTAGCGCGAGCCCCGGTAGGATTGTTGCAGCATCTTATCCATGTCGCGGTCGTCCTCGGCGGCGAAGCCAAGCTCGGCGCGGATGCGCTTATGCGTGTATTCAGCCAAAGCCTCAGCCATTTCCACAGAAATTCCATGGAGATATAGATAATCCTGATAGCGATTGGCCTCGAACCAGTCGCGCGCGACTTCTGATGCGCGTTGGCCCATGGTGACCACCTGCAGGCCGATGACACCGCGGCCGTCATCCACATCGGGGAAGAAATCGGCGATGCATTCGCCATCCTGCTTGGGCTGGCGCGGCAAAGTGAAGCGGGCGGCCTCGGTGGTGCCGTTTTCGGCGAACAGGATAAGCTCGTTGCCCTGGCCTGCGGCTTTCCAGTAGCCATAGGCGGATTGGGGCTTAAGTATCTGGTCTGCCTCGCAAATGTCGAGCATGCGCTTCATCACCGGGCGCAGTTCCTGGCGCGCCCAGCCGAGGAATTCCTCCAGGGTTTTGCCCTGTTTGCGGAAACCCCATTGGAACTGGAAGAGCGACCGTTCGTTAATGAATGGCACCACCGCTTTGGGCGCGGTCTCCAATATTCTGCTGCCCCAGAAGGGCGGTGTGAGGGCGGCTTCGCTTGCGTTGAGGCGGCGGCGGCGCTTCTGCACCTCCAGCACATCCACCGGGGCAAACGCCTTGGCATCTGCCTGGCCAAGCGTGCGCTTGGTATTGCGGGCCTTGCCGGAGCGTTTGGATTGCAGCACGGCCAGGTAATCGTCAAACCCGTTGCCGGTGACCTTATCCATTAAGTGCAGCCCGTCGAACGCATCGCGCGCATAGGCGACGCGGCCGGAGGCGTAGGCCGCCACGCAGTCCTCCTCGACATAGTTGCGGGTGAGTGCCGCACCGCCGAGCATGACCGGGATATCGAGCCCCTGGCGGGACATTTCCTCAAGGTTTTCGCGCATTACCACTGTGGACTTAACAAGTAGTCCGGACATGCCGATGGCATGCGCGCGATGTTCCTTGGCCGCCGCCACCATATCGGCCAGCGGCACTTTTATGCCGAGGTTGACGACCTTGTAGCCATTATTGGTGAGGATGATATCGACCAGGTTCTTGCCGATATCATGCACATCGCCTTTCACCGTGGCGAGCACGATGATGCCTTTCTCCTCGCCGGCCACGCGCTCCATCAGCGGCTCCAGATGCGCCACGGCGGCTTTCATGGTCTCGGCCGATTGCAGCACGAAGGGAAGTTGCATCTTGCCGGCGCCGAAGAGTTCGCCGACCACCTTCATGCCATCGAGCAGGATATTATTTATGATATCCAATGGCTTGTTGGTTTTCAGCGCCTCGTCCAGCTCGTCGCCCAGCCCCTTGCGGTCGCCATCGATAATGCGGTCCTTCAACCGGCCCTCGACGGTTTCAGCGCGCTTTTTCTTGGTCGTGTCGGCGAGTTTGCGGTCGGTGAATATCTCCAGCAGCTTCTGCAGCGGGTCGTACCCCTCCTCGCGGCGGTCAAAAATCAGATCCTCGCACACCTTCACCTCTTCGGGCGCGATGAGATGCAGCGGGCGGATTTTGGACACATGCACGATGGCGCCGGTCATGCCGGCCTTCACCGCATGGTCGAGGAACACCGAGTTGAGCACGGCGCGGGCAGCGGGGTTGAGGCCGAAGGAGATGTTGGACAGGCCGAGGATGATCTGGATGTCCGGGAATTTGTCCCGGATCATCTTTATCCCCTCCAGCGTCCATTGGCCGAGCTTGCGGTCATCCTCATTGCCGGTGGCGACGGTGAAGGTCAGCGGGTCGATCAGCAGGTCTGAATGCGCCAACCCGTATTGGTCGCAGGCAAACTCTACCAGCCTGGTGGCAATTCTCAGCTTATCCTCTGGCTCCTTGGCCATGCCGACTTCATCGATGGTGAGCGCGATGACGCCGGCGCCGAATTTCTTGGCGAGTTTGAGGCGGTCATGCGCCGCGTGCTCGCCATCCTCGAAATTGATCGAGTTGATGATCGGCTTGCCGCCATGCAGTTTCAGCGCCGCCTCGATGACCGGGGTTTCCGTGGAATCGATGACGAGCGGGGCGTTCACCGAGGAGGTGAAGCGGGTGATGATGGCGTTCATCTCCTGCATCTCGTTGCGGCCGACGAAAGCCGTGCAGATATCCAGCGCGTTGGAGGCTTCCGCGACTTGTTCCCGGCCCATGGCCACACAGCCGTCCCAATCATGGACTTCCTGCAGCTCGCGCCATTTTTTCGAACCATTGGCGTTGCAGCGCTCGCCGATGGAGAAATAGGCGTTTTCCTGCCGCAATGGCGTGGCGCCATACAGGCTGGCGACCGAGGGAATCCAGTGGAATTTGCGGGCCACCGGCACCGGGCGCGGGTTGCCGAGCTTTTTCAGCATGGCATCCAGTGCCGTAATGTGCGGGATGGAGGTGCCGCAGCAGCCGCCGATGAGGTTAACGCCGTCCTCGATGACGAAACGCTCGACCCAGCCGGCCATTTCCTCGGCGCCGAGCGGGTAATGGGTTTTGCCGTCCACCAGCTCCGGCAGCCCGGCATTGGGCTGGACGGAGATTATGCCGGGCCAGTTTTGCGACAGGAAGCGGACATGCTCGGCCATCTCCTGCGGCCCCGTGGCGCAGTTCAGCCCGATGAGCGGCACATCCAGCGCGTGGATGACCGTGGACGCGGCGGCGATGTCGGGCCCCACCAGCAGCGTGCCGGTGGTCTCCACCGTAACCTGGACGAAGATGGGGATGTTGCTGTTGACCTCGGCCCGCGCACGCTTGGCGCCGTTCACCGCGGCTTTTATCTGCAGCGTGTCCTGGCAGGTCTCGATGAGCAGCGCATCCACCCCGCCCGCCAGCAGGCCCTGGCATTGGGCGTAAAGCGCGTCTTCCAGCGGGTCGTAGGCGATGTTGCCGAGGCTGGGGAGTTTGGTGCCCGGGCCGATGGAGCCGATGACCCAGCGATGGCGGCCGTCAGCGAAGGACTCGGCCGCCTCGCGCGCTAGCTCGCCGGCGATCTTGTTGATCTCGAAGGTTTTATCGCCCAGATCGAACTCGTCCAGCGTTATGGGAGAGCCACCAAAACTATTGGTCTGCACCATGTCCGAGCCGGCGGCGTAATAGCCGCGGTGGATTTCGCGCACCAGATCCGGGCGCGAGAGGTTCAGCACCTCGGTGCAGTTCTCCCTGCCCCAGAAATCCTTCTCGGTGTCGAGCGTGATGGCCTGGACGCGCGAGCCCATGCCGCCGTCGCAGAGGAGAACATTATTTGTGAGGGCGTCGAGGAGATGGGGGCGTGACATACTTGTCAGATACACCGTGACACCCCCATGTCCAGTTCATGCAACAAGACCCACGTATTCCTGTGATTTTCGAGCAACAGCCAGAACCGGATGACATGGTGCTGGTTGAGGAAGGGCTCGCCGCACCGGAATTTGGTCATGTTCAACGGTTTGTTCTCGGGCTACCCGGCCATCTGCCGGGTTGTTCATGCTGCGTGGCACGCAGCCCGGCGGCGGCGGCCCTGGCGGCGGCATTTCGCGCCAGGGCGACCGGAACCGCCCCCTATTTCAAACGCCTGTTGGTACTGGCCTCGCCCGCCGGACGCCTGGACATGGAGGCCGCTTTGGCGCAGGATGTTTTGTGCCGTGCCCGATTCTATTTGGAAAACTGAGGCCAAAATGATACGGCGGGCACATCTTTTTTATTAGACCGTAGAATTAATTGTTTTTTTCTACCGAATCACGCTAAAAATCCCATGACTATAAGCTTGTACCAAGCGGGGATGTTTAAAAAGTCTGGATTGTGACCATGCGCGAGTTGTTTCTGAGGTTTCTGCAAGACCGGAGTGGGCGTCATTTCAGCGCACAAAGCGATTCTGAATGGGAAGAGCGCCGCCTGGACGAGATCTACCGTGCGCCTGACGCGAAAGTGGAAAAAGCCGGCATCATGCCGCCTATCCTGCTGGCGCTGGTCATCGCCATACTCTGTGTGATCGCCCGCACCTAAGCTTACACCGCCGGGTTGGTTCGAGCCGCGTCCATCTGGCCGCGGCTTTTTTGTGCGCGTTTTTCGGCATTTGATCGTATATAACGATTACAACAGACAATAAAATCAATTTTATTAATTGAACCAGAAGGTCTACATAGGCTCAATCGCTTCACCCGAGCAGGAGCCAGCCCATGTCAGCCATCGCCAATTCCATTCAGCATTTCCTGCGGGACCAAACGCCCCGCCTCGCCCCCGTGCCGTTGCAGCCCCGTGCGCGCCGCCGGGAAGAGGGACAAAAATCCTCCGCGGCGCCGCTGCTGCTCACCGGGCTGGCCGCCGCCCTGTATGTGGGGGCGCGGATAGGCCTGGCATATACCGCCATCGGCCATTGACCTGCCCGCCGCGCACCGCCAATCTGCCGCCAGCCTGGGGGATTTTGATCGTATTTACCGATACCACTCGCCAATAAAATCAATTTCCTTAATAGCTTCAACCCAGCTAAAAGACCCAGGTTAGGGAAACCCTAATTCAGGTCACACATCAGGAGAGAATAATGTCGCTGATCAACACCGCAGTTAAACCGTTCAAGGCGCAGGCGTTCAAGCAGGGCAAGTTTGTCGAGGTTACCGAGGCCAATCTCAAGGGCAAATGGTCCGTGGTCTTCTTCTACCCGGCCGATTTCACCTTCGTCTGCCCGACCGAGCTTGAGGATCTGGCTGATAATTATGCCGAGTTCCAGAAGCTGGGCGTGGAAGTCTACGGCGTGTCCACCGACACGCATTTCGCGCACAAGGCCTGGCACGATACCTCCGCCGCCGTCGGCAAGATCAACTACTTCCTGGTTGGCGACCCGACGCATGCGCTCAGCATCAATTTCGACGTGCTGATCGCCGAGGCCGGCATTGCCGACCGCGGTACCTTCGTGGTCGACCCCGAGGGCGTGATCCAGATCGTCGAGATCAATGCCGGTGGCATTGGCCGTGACGCTTCCGAGCTGCTGCGCAAGGTGAAGGCCGCCCAGTATGTGGCCTCGCACCCGGGCGAAGTCTGCCCGGCCAAGTGGCACGAAGGCGAGAAGACCCTTGCCCCGTCGCTCGACCTCGTCGGCAAGATCTAACCACTACACCTACCCACCGCCGCGTACGCGCGGCGGTGGCCCCACCCTACCCCTTTACAATTTACCCCTGCCGGACGTGTTGCCTCTGTGGCAATACGCGACAAGACACGGGTTTTTCCCGGAGATTCATCATGTTGGACGACGGTCTTAAAGCGCAACTGAAAACCTATCTGGCGAATGTCACCAAACCGGTTGAGCTGGTGGCGACGCTTGATGCCAGCCCGAAAGCGCAGGAGCTGCTGGCGCTGCTGGAAGATGTGGCGGCGCAGTCTGACAAGGTGAGCCTCCGCACCGATGGCGTCGATGCGCGCATCCCCTCCTTTGCCATCCAGCGCATCGGCGCGGATGTGTCCGTCGCCTTCGCCGGCCTGCCCATGGGGCATGAATTCACCTCGCTGATCCTGGCGTTGCTCCAGGTCGGCGGCCATCCGCCGCGCATCTCGGACGAGCTTGCTGAGCAGATCCGCGCACTGCCGGGCGAGTATAAATTCGAGACCTATTTCTCCCAATCCTGCCAGGTGTGCCCAGAGGTGGTGCAGTCGCTGAATTTGATCAGCGTCATCAACCCGCGCATCAGCCACACCGCCATAGATGGCGCGCTGTATCAGCATGAGATCGAGGCACGGAAAGTGCTGGCGGTGCCGAGCGTGTTTCTGAATGGTGAGGTGTTCGGCCAGGGCCGCATGGGCGTGGAAGAGATCATCGCCAAGCTCGACTCCGGCGCCACCGAGCGCGAAACCGAGAAACTGCATGCGAAAGATGTGTTTGACGTGCTGATAGCAGGCGGCGGGCCGGCCGGTGCGGCGGCGGCGGTGTATGCGGCGCGCAAGGGCATAAAAACCGGCGTGCTGGCCGAGCGGTTTGGCGGCCAGGTGCTGGATACCATGGGCATCGAGAACTTCATCTCCGTGCCGCATACCGAAGGCCCGCGCTTTGCCGCCGACCTTGAGACGCATGTGCGCGACTACGGCGTGGACATCATGAATCTCCAGCGCGCGACAAAAGTAATCCCGGCGGATGCGCCTGGCGGGTTGATCGGGCTGGAGCTGGCCAACGGCGCCACGCTGCAAACCCGTAGCCTGGTGCTCGCCCCCGGTGCCCGCTGGCGCCAGATGGGCGTGCCGGGCGAGGCCGAGTATCGCAACAAGGGTGTGGCCTACTGCCCGCATTGCGATGGGCCGTTGTTCAAGGGCAAGCGCGTGGCGGTCATCGGCGGCGGTAATTCCGGTGTCGAGGCGGCCATCGATCTGGCGGGGATCGTGAGCCACGTCACGCTGATCGAGTTTGATAGCGAGTTACGCGCCGATGCGGTGCTGCAACGCAAGCTGGAGAGCCTGGGCAACACCACCATCATCAAATTTGCCCTCTCCACCGAGGTGCATGGCGATGGCGCGAAGGTGACCGGGATCAGCTATAAGGACCGCGCCACGGACGAGACGCATCTGATCGAGCTGGAAGGGATTTTCGTGCAGATCGGGCTGGTGCCGAACACGGAATGGCTGAAGGGCAGCCTGAAACTCACACCGCGCGGCGAGATCGAGATCGATGCGCGTGGTGAGACCTCCGCACCCGGCGTGTTCGCGGCCGGCGATGCGACGACTGTGCCGTATAAGCAGATCGTCATCGCGGCGGGGGATGGGGCGAAGGCGGCGCTCTCCGCATTCGACTACCTGATCCGCAACAGCGTACCCGCCTGAGCACACTCGCCTGAACACACGGCGGCGCGGCTCCAACCGCGCCGCCGCTGCGAGCTTCCCGTTTGGGTTGAACATCCCCCTCTGCCACACCATCTTAATTGGCATTAGGAGTTGCTCATGAGCCCATACGATAACGAGCCGGAGCTCCATTCCCGTCTTGTCAGCGGCGCCGAGCTCCGTGCCACAGTCCGTTCCACCACCCAATTCCAGGGACGTCTGGCCTATGGCGGGCTGCAGCCCGGGCTGGTCGGCTGCGAAATCCTCGACATGTCCGAGGGCGGCATCCGCGTGAGCACGTTTGCCAAGCTGCAGCCCTGCCCCGAGATGTTCTCCGTCGAGTTCAACGGGGTGTACAGCCGCGCGCGCCGCAGTTGGTCGAAAGGCCATGAGATCGGGCTGGAATTCATCATCGAGGATGACCACGACCCGCTGATACTTTGACTGCGCTCGCCATGCGGCGCTGGTTGACTTTGCGCGCCATGGCGCGCGGGTGCTTTACAAATTCCCCCACTGGCATAATTCAGACATCAATCGCTACTGCCAATCGCTACTGCACGTGGGAACGCTATGACCGACATCTTTCCAACCGATAAAACGCGCTTCCGCGAGGCCATGGCCCGGCTCGGCGCCGCGGTGAACATCATCACCACCCACGGCCCCGATGGCGATAACGGCTTCACCGCCTCCGCCGTGTGCAGCGTGACGGACGACCCGGCCACCATTCTGGTGTGCATGAACCGCAACAGCAGCCAGTACGAGATTTTCAAAGCCGCCGGGATTTTCTGCGTCAACATCCTCACCCCGGACCAGGAAGCCCTCTCCCCCGTATTCGCCGGCAAGCTGACCATGGCCGAGCGCTTCACCCATGGCGAATGGCTGCGCCTGGCCACCGGTGCCCCGGTGCTGGAACACGCCGCGGCGGCGCTGGACTGCACCGTGAGCCAGATGGTGGATGTCGGCACGCATAGCGTGATCTTCGGCGCGGTACAGGCCATCCATCTGGGCCCGAGCGGGGATGGCCTCATCTACCACGGCCGCGCCTATCACAAAATCTCCGTCCAAGGCTGATATAATGACTGAATTGCGTAATTTCTCCCCGGCCGAGCTGGCCGATGCGCTGGCGCGGCTTGAAGTCGTGCTGGTCGATGTCCGCGAGCCGGACGAATACCGCAACGCGCGGATCGAGGGGGCAGTGCTGCGCCCGCTTTCCCGATTCGACCCCACCGACCTGCCGCCCGGCGAGATCGTGCTGCAATGCGGCGTGGGTAAACGCTCGGCCACGGCGGCGGCACTCTGTGCCCAGGCCGGCGTAAAAGTGGCGGGGCATCTGGCCGGCGGGATCACCGCCTGGGCGGGTGCCGGGCTGCCCATACAACGCGGGTAAATTGTCGCCCACAGGACACATCAATGTGATCGACACTGGCGCAAATCAGGGCGAAATCGCACCCATGTGATTGGCGGCGCGCCGGGCAGAGGGCGTATGACCCCGCCATGGATAGATTCTCTGTAATGCCGGATTCGATCTGGCCGCCGGTCAGCACGGCTGTGAATGAGAACCGGCAGGCCGCGCGTATTCCCGCCAGTGTGCAGGGGCGTCTGGCCTATGGCGGCATGCATCCCGGGCTGGTCGGCTGCGATGTGCTGGACATGACGCAAGCCGGCGTGCGGGTGGAAACCTTCGCGCGGATCGACGAGCTGCCTGAGATCCTCACCGTGGAGATTTGCGGCGTGTACAACCGCGCCCGGCGTTGCTGGGCAGAGGGACGGCAGGTCGGGCTGGAATTCGTTTTCGAAGACACGCAATACCTCGACGCCATGTAGGGTTGTGGCGATTTAGCCGCTCTGCGCCTCGCAACTTTGTGATTCGCAATCATCACGATAGCGTTTTATCACCACCACCATGAGCCATAGCATTTTGAAAATGAACCAGCTCCCCGCCACCATAAAACCGCCCCGCCCGCCCTCGCGCGAGGATTATTTCAGGCACCGGCCTGCGGAATTACACGGCCGTCTGGGCTATGGCGGGCAAAAACCACGGCTGATCGGCTGCGAGATTCTGCAGCTCTCGGACGCCGGCGCCTTTGTCGAGCCCTATGTGCGGATCGATGACATCCCGGAACTTTTCACGCTGGAAATCAACGGCCAGTATCATCGCGCCCGGCTGTGCTATGCCGAGGGCTCAAAACTCCGGCTGGAGTTTTTTAACGAGGAACTGGACTACGTCATCGAAGGTTAACCGCCCGGTGCCCAGGTGAGCAGCCGGCGGAGCAGCGCATCGACCGCCACGTAAAGCGTGATGGTCATGGCGGCGAGGATGACCAGAGCCGCGAACATCAGATCCGTCTGGATGCGGGCATTGGCGTTGATCATGACATAACCGAGGCCAGAGGAAGCGCCGACCCATTCACCCAGGATGGCGCCGATGGGGGCCACGGCCGTTGCCACGCGCAGGCCCGAGGCGAAAGCGGGCAGTGCTGCGGGCAGGCGCAGGTGCAGAAGTATATGCCAAGGCGAGCCGTTCATGGTGCGGCCCAGGTCGAGCCAGCCGGGCGCGGTGCGGCGCAGGCCATCCAGGAAATTGGCAGTGACGGGGAAGAAGATGACCAACACCGCCATGGCCACTTTGGAGCCGATGCCGAAGCCGAGCCAGAGCACCAGCAACGGGGCCAGGGTGAACACGGGGATGGCCTGGCTGAGCACCAATATCGGCCAGAGCCAGCGTTGCAATGTGGACGATGCGGCGATGCCAAGTGCCGCCACCCCGCCGAGCAGGGTGCCTACAACCAGGCCGAGCAGGATTTCCCCCAGAGTGACGCCGGCATTGGCGGCGAGATAGGGGGCTTGCGTGTATAACGCCTGCGCTACCGCGGCCGGAGCGGGCAGCATGAAGGGCGGGATGGAAGTGAAAGCCGTAATGGCCCACCAGGCGGTGATGAACACGGCCACAGTGATGAAAGGGCGGATCATGACGCGGCCAGTTGGCGCAGCAGCTCGCCCTGCAAATGCAGAATCCCATCCTCATCCGGCGCGCGCGGGGGCGTGCCCGGCAGGCGCGTGGGGGGGCTCAGGCGCGCCGGGCTGCCGGATAAAATCGTAAAACTATGGCCGAGGCGGCAGGCCTCGAACGGGTCATGGGTGATGAGCAGCACGGTGCGGCCGGATAAAAGCCTGGCCGCGAGGTCCTGCATGCGCACGCGGGTGATGGCATCGAGCGAGGAGAAGGGCTCGTCCATCAGGATGACGGGGCGGTCCTCATAGAGGGTGCGGGCCAAAGCGATGCGCTGGCGCTCGCCGCCGGAAAGCTCCGCCGGGCGGGCAGAGGCGCGGTGCGGCAGCCCAACCTGTTCCAGCAACGCCGCCGCGCGGGCTGGATCTTCCGCCTCGCCCCGCAGCCGCGCACCGAGCATCACGTTTTTCAGCGCACTGGCCCAGGGGAGGAGCAGATCCTGCTGCGCCATATAGCTGACGCGGCCGGCGAGCGGCGCGTTATCGGTGGCGGCCACCTCCCCCGCATCGGGCAGCTCCAGCCCGGCGATGATGCGCAGCAGGCTTGTTTTACCCGCACCGCTCGGGCCGAGCAGCACCGAAAATTCGGCAGCAGGCAAGGTGAGGGTAAGCCCGGAAAAAATTTCCGCACCGGCATAGCGCAGGCCGAGCCCGCGTAGCTCTATGCCGGGCGGCATGGGTCAGACCTGAACCGCGTAATCGGACAGCGGGCCGGCGTGTTTGATGAGCCCGGCTTTGGCCAGGAAATCGCGATAGGCGAGGTAGCGTCCGGCATCCAGCGCCGCCGGGTCTTTGGCGAAATAGCCCGGCAGAGCGTGCCAGGAGGCGATGTCCAGCTTATCGTTAAGAGTCGGGTTCTCTTTCACGAATTGCGCCAGGATTTTATCCGGATCGGCCAGCAGAGCGGCGGTGCCCTCCTTGAGTGCCGCGAGAAACCGCGGCAGCGCCGGGTTTTTCAGGCCCGCGACGGCGGAGAGCAGGATCAGCTCCTCGGAGGTGGGCACGCCATGGTCCTCGGGGTAGAAAATAACCGGATCGAGCCCGGCCTGGGCGAGCTGGATATCCTCATAGGTGCGGTAGGTGCCGATGACGGCATCGACCTCCTTGGACTGCAGCGAGGTGACGAGGTTGAAGTTGATGTTGACGAGTTGAACATCGTTCAAACTTAGCCCCACGGATTTGAGCATGGTGGCGATTTGCACCGTCTCCATGCCGGCGACGGAATAGCCGATCTTTTTGCCCTTCAGATCGGCGAGGGTTTTAATCCCGCTGGCCTTCAACGCGGTAAGGGTGTTCAGCGGCTTGTCGATGAGCGTGCCGGTGCGGCGCACGGGCAGGCCGGCATCCGCCAGCAGGTAGAGCTGGGGCTGGTAGCTCAGGGCCGCATCGGCCTTGCCGGCGGCGAGCAGGCGCGGCGGCAGATCCGGGTCCGTGGGGGCGATGAGGATGACATCGAGCCCGGCACGGGTGAAGGCGCCGCTGTATTTGGCGGCGAATAAAGGCGCGTGGTCCGGGTTGATGAACCAATCCAGAATGACGGTGAACGGCGTTGGCGTGACTGCCAAAGCGGGGGCGGCCAAAGCGGGTGTGGCCAGAACGGCGGCGGAGGCGGCGATAAAGGAACGGCGCTGCATGGTGCAAACTCCCTACGCTGGCATGACCCAGACAGGTTCATCGGGTGTGATCTCAGCCCGCAACACGCGGACACCCCGGTAGAGCGAGGTTGTTTGCCGAATTGTTCCACTCCGTCAAGCCCGGCTTGGGGTCTCTCATATTGTCAAGCGCCGCTTGACGGACTGGAAACCGGGAAGGACGATAGAAACCAAGGAAACGGGGAGCGAAACATTGGGGTTCTGGCAGGGCAAGACGGTGCTGGTAACGGGCGCCACCGGGTTTCTGGGCGGCTGGATCTGCCGGCAATTGCTGGACCAGGGCGCCGGGCTGGTGAGCCTGCAGCGGCGCGAGCGGCCGCAATCGCAATTCGCTCTGGCCGGGTTTGCGGCGCGGGCCGTGGTGGTCGAGGGCTCGCTGCTGGATGCGGCATTTTTAGGGGATTTGTTCGAGGCGCGGCGCTTCGATGCGGTGTTCCATCTGGCCTCGATGGTGGATGTGAATGCAGCCTTGCGCGACCCGCCGGCGGCGTTGCGGGCGAGTGTGGATACCACGGCGGCGCTGCTGGAACAGGTGCGGCTGTATCAGCCGGAGGCGGTTGTGGTGGTGGCGTCGTCCGACAAAGCCTATGGGCATCAGCCGGTGCCGTTCCGTGAGGACAAGCCGCTGGAGCCGCTGCACCCTTACGAAATCGCCAAGGCCACGCAGGATCTTCTGGCACAAAGCTACGGGCGGCTGTTTGGGTTGAACATCGGGGTGACGCGCTGCGGGAATTTCTTCGGCGGGTATGATTTCGCTTTCGAGCGGATTATTCCTTACACCATCGCCCAGGCGTTGAAGGGCGAGGCGCCGGTGCTGCGCTCGGATGGGCAGTTTACGCGGGATTTTTTGTATGTGGAGGAGGCGGCGAAGGCCCATCTGATGCTGGCGGAGAGACTGGCTGGGGATGCGACGTTGCGAGGCCAGGCGTTCAATTTTTCGCATGGCGTGGAAATTACCGTGCTGCGGCTGGTGCAGGGGATTCTGGCGCTGATGGGCAGCAAATTGCAGCCGGTGATCGCCTCCACCGCGAAGGCGGAAATCGAGCATATGAAGCTGGATACGGCGAAGGCGAAGGCCAGTCTGGGCTGGATGCCGGAGTTGGATTTTGAGGCGGGGTTGAGGAAGACGATTGGGTGGTATCGGGATAATCAGGGGTTGTTTAGCTAGAGGTCAAAACACAGGCTTGATCCCCGCAAGCGGTAGGGCGGAATACGACCCAAGCTGGTCATGGACTGCTCGAGAGGGCCGATCCCAGAAGCAGACATTTAAGGAGGGCGTTACTGGCTGCTTTGCGCCTATTTTGGGCGTTCCTAGGCCCGGAAGGTTTTCCCGAAAGCAGCCATTCGTAGCAAGGATGGGTGGACCGTGGCGGAACTTATCAACCGGTCGGAGATGGAACAGAGCGATGGATTGCGCTACGTTCCACCCATCCTTGCGGCTGGAGTACATAAATGACTTTCGTGGTAGCAAAGCGCTTCGGCGATAGAGTCTATATCGGATCAGACACAATGATTTCGGATTCCGGAGGATCAAGACATGACGTGATCCCTGGCAGGCTGAAGATAATCATCTTAGACGCCCATACAACCGTTGCTTACGCTGGCCTCGCAAATCAGAGTATCGATGCTATAAGACGGGCCAAACAGTGCCTGTCTGATGGTGGTAGCTTACTGGATGTAGAACGAATTTTAGTATCCGCTACCTCGGAATTTGGAGGCAAACTCGAATTCCTAATTGCTTCTCATCGCGATGAATGTGCATTGAAGCGAATTTGGGATGGGCGTACGTCGTCTAATTTGGAACAAACTTGTATTGGTCAAAGGGATTTGCTTCCAACCTTAATCAAAAAAGAATCAGAAATTCCACAGAATCTGGTTTCGCATGATTTTGAAGAAAGCTTTCGATTTATGTCGGCGTTCCAGTCGTTGTTCAATGGCACCCGTGTCTCCGATAACGTAGGTGGATTTGGCATAATGGCGCTCTGCCGTCCCTCCAGTCACATGTATCTAATGGCCGGAGGCGCCGCCGCTTGGACTTTTGGACAACAGGTTTCGGCTGAACGGCAATTGGCCGATAAGCAAAGTGGAATGACCCAGTGGAGATACCTTATTCTCCCCCCAAACTGGATGGCGTTGGGGCGGTTGGCGTAATCGTCCAGGATGCTGGCATTGGCTATATCTATAGCCCCTTAAACGAAGATAATCCGGTCCAATGGAAATATCCAGGACAACTCGGACAAGATAAGGATTTACTTATCCAAGCGGCCTTCCAAGAGCAGATTGATAAGGCCGCCGATAGGATTGGCGGTGGTATCGACGTCCCATCCTCTCCCATACAAGTTTTAGGTCGAGCCCCCACCGAAATCGAATTAGGAGAAGTTGCAACTTATGCAGCCCTAGTGGCCTTTCCGGCGCAGATTGCGCTCGGAGCAGAGTTAGTTGAGATCCGTTATGATACGGGAACCAATAAAGGGACAGCCCATGTCGGTTTTCCCAGCTTAGGCCAAGACCCCGTTCGAGTGCTCATGGTGGTCATCGACCGCATGAAAGCTGCATACTTAACGCAGCAAGCGTAGGGTCGGATATGTGGCTAATGTTCGGCAGCTTTTCGCGTTCTTGTTCCGAAAGCCGCCCGTCCGCTCCCGGCCCATCCACGCCATCGGCGGAACGTCTGCTTCTGTCGCCAACGGCGCTGAGGCAGCCCTATGGTTTTCTACCCGACCGGTCGTTCCTAATTAATCTCACGCTTGTTCCAAGCGTGAGATTTTGACCATTAGAGGCGGCCAACCATGAAGGCCAGCGCGATGAGCAGGCCAGTTTCGCGGTTGAGTTTGAACAAAGCGAGGCAGCGGGCGGGGTTGTTGATGTCGAGCCTAATGATCTGCCAGAGCAAGAGTGCCGACGGGGGTAGCAGCAGCCAGTAGGCGGCCTGGTGCAGGCCGCTGAGACCCATGGTGATGGCCAGCATGAACAGCAGGCCGGCGTAGCAGCCGGTGAGGAGCAGAACCGTATTGGCGCCGAACAAGCGGGCGGTGGATTTTACGCCTATAGTCGTGTCGTCCTCGCGGTCCTGGTGGGCGTAGATGGTGTCGTAGCCGAGAATCCACAGGATGGTGCCGAGGTAGAGCGGCAAAGCCGGCCAGGCGAGGTGGCCAGCGGCGGCGGCGTAGCCCATGGGGGCGCCCCAGCCGAAGGTGCAGCCGAGGACGAGTTGCGGCCACCAGGTGACGCGTTTGGCCAGCGGGTAGAGGGCGACCAGGGCCAGCGAGAGCACGCCCAGGATTTGCGCTGAGCGGGGGAGGAGGAGCAAGACCAACAACCCGATGAGGCAGAGGGCCACCAGAAACACCACGGCAGCCCAAGGTTTTACCGCCCCGGACGCCAGCGGCCGCCCACGGGTTCGCTCCACTTGCGCGTCGAGATCGCGGTCCCACAGATCGTTTACCACACAGCCGGCGCCGCGCATGACGGCCGAACCCACGGCAAACAGCACCGCCAGCCATAGCCCGCGCCAGAATCCGGGGGCGGCCAGGCAGATGGCCCAGAGACCGGGGAGGAGCAGCAACCAGATGCCGATGGGGCGGTCCGCCCGGGCCAGGAGCGCGAAATTTTGCCATGTGGGAGGAAGCTGGGCGACCCAGCCGTTGCGCCGTATATCCGTGAATCCGCTCATGGTGCTATTTCTGCCTCGCATGAGCATCTCGTCAATCCGCCTGTATGTCCCCTCCCCCCTCTCCACTGGCGCGGAAATCGCGCTGGGCGAGGCGCAATCGCATTATCTGGCCAATGTTATGCGCGCCACGGCGGGCGAGGAGCTGCGCGTGTTCGATGGGGTGAGCGGGGAGTGGCGGGCAAACGTCACAAAAATTTCGAAGAAAGCGGTGCTGCTGACGGCACTGACCCAGACCCGCCCCCAAGCGCCGGAACCCGATGCCTGGCTGTGTTTTGCTCTGCTGAAACGGGCGAAAACCGATATGGTGGTGGAGAAGGCAACCGAGCTGGGGGTGTCGGTGATCCAGCCGATCATCACCGCGCGGACCAATGCCGACCATGTTAATCTTGACCGGCTGCGCGCCATTGCCATAGAGGCGGCGGAGCAATGCGAGCGGCTGGCGGTGCCGGAGATCCGCCCGCCGCTGCAACTGGCCCGGCTGATGGCCGATTGGCCGGCGGAGCGGCGGCTGTTCATCGCCGATGAGCGGCGGACCGGCAGCCTGCTGGGAAATGGCGCCGGGCAGGTGGCGCTGATGACCGGACCGGAGGGCGGCTTTACGGAAACAGAGCTTGAAGCTATCGGTCGGATACCCCAGGTGACACGCGTGTCACTTGGCGCCCGCATCCTGCGGGCCGAGACCGCCGCGATAGCCGGGTTGGCGCTGCTTCTGGCGGCCCAGCCCTGAACAGGGAGCTAAACTTTGTCGAACCCGGGAGACGCCGATTCGCGGATCGTCGAGCACACGCGCGACCTCGCCGCGTATTTGGAGTCGGGCGCCAAATCCCCTGACCAGTTTACCATCGGCACGGAGCATGAGGCGTTTGGCTTCCGGCTGAACGGTTTTGCGCCGCCGGCCTATGATGAGCCGGGGGGCATTGCGGCGCTGCTGCATGCGGTGGCGGCGCGCGAGGATTTCACGCCGATTCTGGATAACGGCAATACCATCGGGCTGAAGCAGGGGGCGGCGTCGCTCTCGCTGGAGCCGGGCGGGCAGTTTGAGCTGTCCGGCGGGATGCTGGCGGATCTGCACGCCACCAAAGCCGAGTTGGATGCGCATATCGCGCGGGTGCATGCCGTGGCGCCCGGCCTCGGGCTGGGGTTTGCGCCGCTCGGGTTTCACCCGCTGAACACGCGCGAGGCCATGCCGGTGATGCCGAAGGGGCGTTACAAGATCATGCGCGCGTATATGCCTAAAGTGGGCACGCGCGGGTTGGATATGATGTTCCGCACCTGCACCGTGCAGGTGAACCTGGATTTCTGCTCTGAGGCCGATATGGTGCGCAAAATGCGTGTGGGCTCGGCGCTGCAGCCGCTGGCAACCGCGCTGTTCGCCAACTCGCCGTTTTACGAGGGCAAGCCGAACGGGCTGCTCTCCAACCGCGCGGAGGTGTGGCGCGATACGGACAATGCGCGGGCGGGGATTCCGGCGGCGGTGTTCGCGGATGGGTTCGGCTTCGAGGCCTATGCCGAATGGCTGCTCGATGTGCCGATGTATTTCGTTTATCGAAACGGTGTGTACCATGATGCGGCTGGGGCCTCGTTCCGGGATTTCCTGGCGGGGAAGTTGGATGTGTTGCCGGGCGAGCGGGCGACGATCGGCGATTTTGCCGACCATGCCACCACGGCGTTTCCCGATGTGCGGTTGAAGAAATATATCGAGACGCGCGGGGCGGACTCGGGGCGGCCGGAGATGATGCTGGCGCAATCCGCATTATGGACCGGGCTGTTTTACGATGCGGCGGCGTTAGAGGCCGCAGCGGCTTTGGTAAAGCCGTTGAGCCATGCGGATGTGCTGGCATTGCGCGATGCCGTGCCGCGCACCGGTGTGAATACGAAGTTCGGTGCGGGTACGCTGCGCGATCTGGCCCGTGAGGTTCTCGCGATTGCGGCGGACGGCCTGCGCAACCGCGCGCGTAAAAATGCGCACGGGGCGGATGAGAGTGTCTATCTGGCGCCGTTGCGGGAGATTGCCGCAGGCGGGCCGAGCCAGGCTGAGCATTGGCTGGCGCGGTATAACGGCGAATGGAATGGTGACGCTTCACGGATTTTTGGCGAGGCGGCTTTTTAGCCGGGGCAACGGCCCAAAGTAGCAAAAGTTTTTGGTGCAGCTTTTTTCAAAAAGCTGCTCCTTTTACCTTCAATCCTCCAGCTTTAATGATGAACTGCGCGATGTCCTCAACGCCCTTACCAGCCTTCACCTGAGCAAACACAAACGGCCGTTCGCCGCGCATTTTTTTGGAGTCGCGGTCCATCACCTCCAGGCTGGCGCCGACCAGCGGGGCGAGGTCGGTTTTGTTGATGACCAGAAGATCGCTTTTGGTGATGCCGGGGCCGCCTTTGCGGGGGATTTTATCGCCGGCCGAAACGTCGATGACGTAGATGGTGATGTCGGCGAGTTCGGGGGAGAAGGTGGCGGCCAGGTTGTCGCCGCCGCTCTCTATGAGGAGGAGTTCAAGTGCTGGGAAGAGGGCCACCATTTGCGCCACGCCGGCGAGGTTGATGGAGGCGTCTTCGCGGATGGCGGTGTGCGGGCAGCCGCCGGTCTCGATGCCGAGAATTCGTTCCGGAGCCAGCGAGCCGGCGCGGGTGAGGAATTCGGCGTCTTCCTTGGTGTAGATATCGTTGGTGATGGCGGCGATTTCTATCTTGTCGCGGAAGAAGCGGCAGAGGGCGTCCATGAGTGCTGTTTTACCGCTGCCCACGGGGCCGCCGATGCCGACGCGAAGTGGTCCGTTATTGCTGCTTATATTTGAGTGAGCTTCGCTCATGTGCGGAATAGCCTTGTGTATTGGGTTTCGTGTTTCTGCCCGGCGATGTCGGCGGCCCAGGAGGCGGTGCCTAGCTCCAGGAAGAGGGATTGTTCGAGCGTGGCGCGGATGGCGGGTTCCAAAGCTTTGAGCGCGCGCAGGCCGGCGGATTGGCCGAGCGGGATGAGGCGCACGGCGGCGGAGATTTGGTTGGCGACGGCGGCGTGCAGATAGGCGAGCAGCGCGTCATTTACGGGGATGTTATGCGCGGCGGTGAGTTGTGCGCCGGCAACCGGATAGGGGGCGGGGGTAGCACCACCCCAGGCGGTTGCGGCGGCGGCGAAGGCGTTGCCTTGGGCGGTGGTTTCCAGCCGGCGTTCGGCGCTGGGGCAGAGGGCAAGGGCGAGGTTTGTGACGTCCTCGCCGGCATGGGCGCGGCGGAAGAGAACGGCATCGGTCCAGAGTGCGCCGAGGGTTAGTGAATCTTCAAGCCAGATGATGAGGGTTTCCTCATTGCGCACCGTACCTTGCTCCACCTCCCATTCCAGCCCGCTGGAATAGGCGAAGCCGCCGGTGGGGAAAGCGGGTGAGAACCAGGTGAGGAGGTTTAACAAAGCGTCAGCCATGGCTATGGTAGGCGCCTCCTTCCGGGTCGAAGGGGGCGGTTTTTTGTACCGCTGTGCCGCCGAGTTTGCGTATCATGTCGGCGATGACGTGGTCATCGAGAATGCGTAAAGCGCGCGGCAGGAATTGCACGGAGAGGTGGCGGTTGCCGAGGTGCCAGGCGAGGCGGATGAGCGCATCCGCGCTGGGTGCGGTGATCTCCAGCAAGGCTTCATCGGCGGCGCGTATCTCGACGTAGCTCCCGTCTTCGAGGGCCAGCGCATCGCCGCCGCGGATGTGGATGGCTTCAGGCAGATCCAGCAGGATTTCCGCGCCCTGGTCCGAGACAAACCGCAGGCGGCGGCGGTAGCGGCGGTCGTAATCCAGCGTGACGCTATGCGCTGCCGTGTGCCATTTTCCGGCGGGGAGGATGGAGGTTGCGCGCATCAGAACAGGAAGTAGCGCTGCGCCATGGGCAGCACTTCAGCCGGCTCGCACACCAGCAACTCGCCATCGGCACGGACTTCGTAGGTCTCGGGGTTCACCTCGATATGCGGCGTGGCGTCATTATGGATCATGGATTTCTTGCCGATGCCGCCTCGTGTGTTACTGACGGCGGCGAGCGGGCGGGTAAGGCCGAGGCGTTTGCCGATGCCGTCATCCAGCGCCGCCTGGGAGACGAAGAGGAGTGAGGATTCGATCAACGCCCGGCCATAGGCGCCGAACATCGGGCGGTAATGCACCGGCTGCGGCGTGGGGATGGAGGCGTTGGGGTCGCCCATGGCGGCCATGACGATGGAGCCGGATTTCAGCACCAGATCCGGCTTGATGCCGAAGAAGGCGGGGGACCAGAGCACGAGGTCCGCGAGCTTGCCGGGTGCTATGGAGCCGACATGGGTGGAGAGCCCCTGCGCGATGGCGGGGTTGATGGTGTATTTGGCGATATAGCGTTTGATGCGGGCATTATCCCCTGCCCCATCGCCCGGCAGCGCGCCACGCTGGATTTTCATTTTATGCGCTGTCTGCCAGGTACGGATGATAACTTCGCCGACACGCCCCATGGCCTGGCTGTCGGAGGAAAACATCGAGAGTGCACCCAGATCATGCAGAATATCCTCGGCCGCTATGGTCTCCTTGCGGATGCGGGATTCGGCGAAGGCGATGTCCTCAGGGATGCCGGCATCGAGATGGTGGCAAACCATCAGCATGTCCAGATGCTCATCCAGCGTATTGACCGTATAGGGCCGCGTGGGGTTGGTGGAGCTGGGCAGCACATTGGGCAGGCCGGCGACGCGGATTATGTCCGGTGCGTGGCCGCCCCCCGCACCTTCGGTGTGGAAGGCGTGGATCGTGCGGCCTTTGAAAGCGGCAATTGTATCCTCGACAAAACCGGATTCGTTCAGCGTGTCGGAATGCAGCATTACCTGTACATCGAAGCGGTCCGCCACCGATAGGCAGTTGTCGATGGCAGCCGGTGTCGTGCCCCAATCCTCATGCAGTTTCAGCGACGATGCACCGGCGCGGATCATCTCCTCCAGCGCCGCCGGCTGGCTGGCATTGCCCTTGCCGGTGAAGGCGAGGTTGACGGGAAACGCCTCCGCCGCCTGCAGCATGCGTGCGAGATGAAACGGCCCCGGCGTGCAGGTGGTGGCGGCGGTGCCGGTGGCCGGGCCAGTGCCGCCGCCGACCATGGTGGTGATGCCTGAGGCCAGCGCCTCCTCGATCTGCTGCGGGCAGATGAAATGGATGTGCGAATCAATGCCGCCTGTGGTGAGAATTTTGCCCTCGCCGGCGATGATTTCCGTGCCGGGCCCGATGATGATATCCACCCCCGGCTGCACATCGGGATTTCCGGCCTTGCCAATCCGCGCGATCCGGCCGCCAATAATCGAAACATCAGCCTTCACGATGCCCCAATGGTCGATGATCAGCGCATTGGTGATGACCGTATCCGCCGCCCCTTGCGCGTTGGTAAGCTGCGACTGGCCCATGCCATCGCGAATGACCTTGCCGCCGCCGAATTTTACTTCCTCGCCGTATATGGTGAAATCCTTTTCCACCTCGGCAAAAAGCTCGGTATCGGCCAGGCGCACGCGGTCTCCCACCGTAGGGCCAAACATATCCGCATAAGCGGCGCGGGTGATGCGGGCCATTATTCCGCGCCTCCGTTGACGAGACCACGGAACCCGTAAATCTCGCGCGCACCGCGATACGGCACCAGCGTGATCTCGCGGCTCTGGCCGGGTTCAAACCGAATGGCAGTGCCGGCGGCAATGTCCAGCCGTTTGCCATGTGCTGCGGCGCGATCAAAATCCAGTGCGGCGTTGGTCTCGGCAAAATGATAATGGCTGCCGACCTGGATCGGGCGGTCGCCCGTGTTGGAAACATTCAGCACGGTTTTCTCCAGCCCCGCGTTCAGCTCAATCTCGCCTTCCGGCGTCAAAACCTCGCCCGGGATCATCGGATAGGCTCGTGCACGGTGACGAGTTTTGTGCCATCCGGGAAGGTCGCTTCCACCTGCACGTCGTGAATCATTTCCGCCACACCTTCCATCACCTGGGCGCGGGTGATGACATGCGCGCCCGCCTCCATCAAATCCGCCACGCGCCGGCCGTCGCGCGCACCTTCGACCACGAAATCCGTGATGAGGGCGATCGCCTCGGGATAGTTGAGTTTTACCCCGCGCTCCAGCCGCTTGCGCGCCACGATGGCGGCCATGGCGATGAGCAATTTGTCTTTTTCACGCGGTGTCAGATTCATTTTTACTCCCTAGCCTTGCCACACGCGCGGCAGCGGCCCTGGCCGCAACACGCCAAGGGCTTTTACAATAACACGCCGCAGCGCTGCCGCATCCGGCGCCAATATACGCGCGAGCAATACGTCGCCGATGACGCTGGCGCCCGCATGCGCATCCGCAAGCGCCTCCCGCAAAGCGTCGAGCCCGCAAGCGCCGACCGCAAAAATACTGGCCATGGCGCGCGCACCGGCGGCAATACCGGGGCGGTCGAGCTGTGCCGCTATATCGCCCTCCAGCCTGGTGGAATCCTGCCAGAGCAGCATGCCGTCGCGGCGCAGCGAAATACGGTCGCGCAAATACCCTTCGCGCAAAACCTCGCCCATGGTGAGCCGGCCGAAGACCAGGCTTTCAATGCCGAGAAACGCCGCCCCCGAAGTCAGCTCGATATCCAGCGCGCGGTCCAGGCCAAAACCATCGAACAGGATGGTCTCCTGCGGCAGATAATGCAGCACTGCCCCAGCAGCCACGGTAAGGCGCGTGCGAATGCGCGAGGGCGCCTCCAGCGCGCGGTAGACACGCTCGGCGGCCTGGGTGGTAAAGGTAACCGCGGCACCGGCACCAAGCTCCAGCACCGTCTCCAGCGCATCCCCCCCGGCGATACCACCGGAAATATTCAACGCCACCGCCTCCACCCCCGGCCCGCGCGGCAGGCGCGCCTTTAAGCACCCCTCCTGGTAAAACCGTTTAAGGCGCGTGGTGCCGTCATGCGTAAAAGCCAAATCGAGACGGCCACGCGCACGTTGCGGCGCTGCGATCTGATCCAGCCTTGCGGGCACAAAATTCATAAGCCGATGCTGGCGGGCACTCCCCCCGCCCGTCAAGGGGACAAATAACGTAAGCCCCGATGCAGATTACCCTTGACCGGGGAAAATATGTTGCCGGATAGAGGGTTATGAATGTTCCGCAGCGCGTCATAAGGCAGAGGCGCCAGTACAACCAATGGGTGGGCAACCAGACGCTGGAAGATTTTGCCTTGCGCTTCACAGCGGGCAAGGCACGGCGCTCGGCGTTTTCCGTGGGCAATACCGCGCTGGGGGCGGTGTCTTTCCTGGCGTGTGAAGCCATCGGCGGCAGCATCACGCTGAGCTTTGGCTTTGCCAATGCCATGGCGGCCATTGCGGCGGCGGGTGTTATCATGTTTCTGGTCGGGCTGCCCATCTGCCTGGCGGCGACCCGCCATGGGGTGGATGTGGATCTGCTCACGCGCGGGGCGGGGTTCGGCTATATCGGCTCCACCATCACCTCGCTGGTGTACGCCACCTTCACCTTCATCCTGTTCTCCATCGAGGCCAGCATCATGTCAGCCGCCATCGTGCAGGTGCTGCATCTGCCGTTCTGGCTGGCGAATGTGATCTCCGCCGTGGCCGTGGTGCCCATCGCGGCTTTGGGCATCAAGGCGATCAGCCGGATGCAGTTGTTCACCCAGCCGGTATGGCTGCTGCTGCAATTTGGCCCGCTGCTTTATTTAGCCGCCGAGGGCCTGCCGGATTTTTCCGCATGGACGCAGTTTACAGGCAGCGCCGGGGCCACGGGCGTGGCGCTCCTGCCCTTCGGCATGGCCACCTCCATTCTGCTCTCGCTGCTGCCGCAAATCGGCGAGCAGGTGGATTATCTGCGTTTCCTGCCTGCACGGGCGCAGACCGGGCGCGTAAAATGGTGGGGGACGATGCTGTTTGCAGGGCCCGGCTGGGTGCTTACCGGCTGTGCCAAATTGGCGGCGGGGTCTTTCCTGACCTATCTGGCCGTGGAGCGCGGCGTGGATTGGGGGGCGGCGGCGCAGCCTGCGACCATGTTCCGTATCGCTTATATGGAGGTGTTTCATAACCGGGCTCTGGCGTCGGGGCTGATGCTGCTCTTCGTCGTCACCTGCCAGATGAAGATCAACACCACCAACGCCTATGCCGGCTCCATCGCCTGGTCGAATTTTTTCTCGCGCCTCACGCATAGCCACCCAGGGCGCGTGGTGTGGGTGGGGTTCAATGTGGCGCTGGCGCTGCTGTTGATGGAGTTGGGGATTTATCGCGTCATCCAGAACATTCTCGGCCTGTACGCGAATTTTGCCGTGGGTTGGATGGGCGCGATTGCGGCGGATCTGGTGATCAACAAAAGCCTGGGGCTGAGCCCGCCGGGGATCGAGTTCAAGCGGGCGCATCTTTACGATGTCAATCCGGTGGGGCTGGGCGCGATGGGGCTCTCCGTGCTTGTCTCCACGCTGATGAGTTTTGGCGTGTTCGGCGATGTGGCACGGGCGCTCGCCCCGTTCGCCGGGTTGCTGGTGGCATTTATCGCAGCGCCCGCCATCGCTTTTGCCACAGGCGGAAAATACTATCTGGCACGCAAGCCGGAGGCGGTGGCGCAGACGCGCTGCATCGTGTGTGAAGGCGTGTTCGAGGGGCCGGACATGGCCACCTGCCCGGCCTACGGCGGCGGCATATGCTCGCTCTGCTGCACGCTGGAGGCGCGCTGCCATGATATGTGCAAGCCGCGCGGGCGGTTCTCGGCACAGGCGGCGGATATGGTCTCGCCGCGTCTGGCGGGCTGGGCCAAAACACATGTGGATGCACGGATTTTCCCCTTTCTCGGGCTGCTGCTCCTGTTCTCGCTGCTGCTTGCGGGGCTGCTCGGGCTCATCGGCTATGAGTATGACGCGCTGGTGCCGATGGCGGGTCCGGTGGTGCGGGACACGCTGCTGGTGGTGTTTTTCCCTCTGTTCATTCTGGCCGCCCTGGCCGCCTGGCTACTGGTGCTGGCGCATGCCAGCCGCCGTGCGGCGGAGGGCGAGACCGGGCACCAGACCACCATGCTGCTGGATGAGATCGGCGCGCACCAACGCACCGATGCGGCGTTGCAGAAGGCCAAGGCTGCAGCGGAATCCGCCAACACCGCGAAGAGCCGCTACATCGTGGGTGTGATCCATGAAATTCGCGCGCCGCTGAATGCGATTTTTGGCTACGCACAATTGCTGGAAGCCGGCGGCACGTTGCGGCCGGAGGATGCGGTGCGGACGATCCGGCGCTCATCCGCGCATCTCTCCAACCTTGTCGACGGGCTGCTGGATATTTCGCAGATCGAGACCGGCTCGCTGCATCTGCATCGCGACCAGGTGGATTTTGGCGAGTTTCTGGATCAGATCGTCGATATGTTCCGGTTGCAGGCGGCGGCGAAGGGAATTGAGTTTCGTGACGAGCGCGGGGCGTCGCTGCCGCGGTTTATTTATACCGATGAAAAGCGGCTGCGGCAGATCATCATCAACCTGCTCTCCAATGCGCTTAAATATACCGCCCAGGGCAGTGCGACATTGCGCGTGCGCAAACGCGGCCAGGTGACGGAGTTTGCGGTGATTGATACCGGGCATGGCATTCGGCCTGAGGACCTGCAGAAGATTTTCGAGCCGTTCGAACGCGGGCATCTGCCGGCGGCCAATGCCGTGCCGGGGACGGGGCTGGGACTGACGATTTCCAAACTGCTCACCGAGATTCTGGGCGGCGAGATTTCCGTGGAGAGCACGCCTGGTGAGGGCAGTGTGTTCCGGGTGCGGCTGCTGCTCTCCGATGCGCCGGCGGGGGTGAGCAAAATACCGGCGCGGCGGATTACGGCTTACGCCGGCGTGCGGCGGAAAATTCTCATTGCCGATGACGATGCCGACCATGTACGGCTGGTGACGGATGTGCTGCTCCCGCTGGGCTTTATCGTGCTGGCGGCGGCCGAGGGGCTGGGCTGTCTGGCGATGGTCGAGGATGCCGCACCGGACCTCGTGATTCTCGACATCGCCATGCCCGGTATGTCCGGGCTGGAGGTGGCAGCCGAGTTGCGGGCGCGGGGGGCGGGCGCAAAGATACTGATGGTATCGGGCAATCTGCACGATGCGGCGCCGCATGGGGTGGCGGATTACGACGGGTTTCTGGCCAAGCCGATAGACCTGCGCGCGCTGCTGGAGCGCGTGGGCACGCTGCTGGGGTTGGATTGGGTACAGGAGGCACAGGCGATAAGTGCTGCCCCGATTCCGCTCCTGCCGCAGGCGACGCATCTGGCCGAGCTGCTGCAACTGGCACGCATCGGCTATGTGCGCGGCATTGAGGCGAAACTGGCGGCGTTGGAGGGGGAAGTACCGGCGCTCGGCCCGTTCTGTCTGCAATTGCGCGGCTGGGTGCGCGGGTTTGAGATGCAGAAACTCACGGCATATCTGGAATCGCTGCCGGAGCTGAATGCATGAGCACGCGCGATATCATTCTGGTGGTGGATGACACGCCGGAGACTTTGGGATTGCTTACCGATGCGCTGGAAGGCGCCGGGCTGACCGTGCTGGTGGCCACCGGCGGGACCGCTGCTTTGGCATTGTTGCAGCATATTACGCCGGATTTGATATTGCTGGATGCGATGATGCCGGAGATGGACGGGTTTGCAACCTGCCGTGCGATGAAGGCGAACGCTTCGCTCGCGCATATTCCGGTGATCTTCATGACCGGGCTATCGGATACCGCGCATGTTGTGCAGGGATTACAGGCCGGCGGCGTGGATTACGTTACCAAGCCGGTGGTGCTGGATGAGATGATGGCGCGCATCCGCGTGCATCTGGACAATGCCCGCGCGGCGTTGCGCACGCGTGCGGCGCTGGATGCGGCGGGCGGGTTTTTGCTGGCGACAAATGAGGCTGGCGGGCTGCTGTGGTGTACGCCACAGGCGGAGGCGCGGCTGGCCGGTGCGGTTGAGAAATTGACTGGTTTCAGGATTCCTGAAGGACTGGTGATGAAGTTTGGTGAGCGGCAGTTGGAGTTTGCACTGATCGGGCGGATTGGGCCGGGGGAGATACTGTACCGGTTGAGCGAGTCCGGTGGCGGGCAAGAGGAGGAGTTTTTGCACCTGCATTTTGGGTTGAGTGCGCGTGAGGCTGAGGTGCTGTTGTGGATTGCGCGCGGCAAGCCAAATAAGGATGTGTCGGATATTCTGGGCATTTCGCCAAGGACTGTGAACAAGCATCTGGAACAGGTGTTTACGAAGCTTGGCGTGGAGAACCGTGCCTCGGCCGCCGCTTTGGCTGTAGGGGCGTTAACGAAGAGAGGTTGAAAGCCCCCAGGAGCAAAAGTTTTTGGTCCAGCTTTTTTCAAAAAGCTGGCCTTTTTCTTAAATATTCACCAAATGCGAAATATCCTCCGCGGACTCCTCCGCCGTGCTGCCGGAGCGAATGATTTTGCCGCGTTGCATGACGTGGTAGTGATCCGCAAAAGCCCAGGCGAAATCCAGATATTGCTCGACGATAACGATGGTGACACCGAGTTCAACGCGCACACGACGCAAAGCGTCCTCGATCTGCTGCACGACGTTGGGCTGGATGCCCTCCGTCGGCTCATCGAGAAGCAGCAGCTTGGGTTGCCCCGCCAGGGCGCGGCCGATGGCGAGCTGCTGTTGCTCGCCGCCGGAGAGCAACCCGGCCTTGCGGTTTTTGATTTGCGTGAGCTTGGGGAAGAGCTCGAAAATATGCGCGGCGATGCCGCTCTCCGAGAGCCCCTTACGGCCGCTCAGGGCAGCCAGCCCGACGGTGAGATTTTCCATCACCGAGAGCTGCGGGAAAACATGGCGGCCCTGCGGCACGTAGCCGATGCCGGCGCGGGCGCGGCCGTGCGCGGGGGTGGATGAGACATCGGCACCATCGAAAGTGATTTTGCCGCCGGTGAGTTTCTGCACCCCGGCGATGGTGTTGAGGAGCGTGCTTTTGCCCACGCCATTGCGGCCGATCAGCGCCACCGCACCGCCACGCTCGATGCTCATGTCGATATCCCACAGCACCTTGCTCTGGCCATAGGCGGAGGAAACAGCCTCAAGGTTTAAAAGCGTCATTCCTTGGCCCTTCCCAGATAAACGGCGGCAACCTGCGCATCGGCACGTACTTCGGCGACCGTGCCTTCCTTCAAAACCTGGCCCTGGTGCAGCACTGTGGTGTAGCCGTTCAGGGCTTCCACGAAGCTCATATCATGGTCGATGACCAGCACGGCATGGCGGCCCAGCAATGAAAGAATGAGGTCTGCGGTGCGCTGCGTATCCTGCGGGCCCATGCCGGCGGTTGGTTCGTCGAGCAGCAACAGATCCGCGTCGGTTGCCACCACCATACCGATTTCCAGCCATTGCTTCTCGCCATGCGCGAGGTCCGCCGCGATGATCTCGCGCCGGTCGGTGAGGCCGATTTTCTCCAATATCTCCTCGGCACTCGCCAGCTCATCCGCCGGCACGCTTGTGGTGAGTGCCCGCCACCAGGCGCGGTTTTTGCGTGCCGCCACCAGCAGGTTCTGCATCACGGTGAGCGTAGGCAGCACGCCGGGGGTTTGGAATTTGCGGCAGATGCCGAGCCGCACGATCTCCTGTTCGGCGAGATTGGTGATGTTGTGGTCTTTAAAAGTGATGCGGCCGGAGGTGGCGCGGACACGGCCGATGATGGTGTCGCAGATGGTGGATTTTCCGGCACCATTGGGGCCGATGAGGATGCGCAACTCACCCGGCGAGAGGGAGAGCGAAACATCGTTGACAGCTTTGAACCCATCGAAATCGACAGTGACATTTTCCATCATGAGGATGGGAGCGGGGATCGCGTTCATTCAGCGGTCTCCAGCTTGCGGCGGTTGAGGATGCGGCGGTACACGCGTTCTTCAGGCGAGCCCGGTTTGAACAGCCCGGCGATGCCGGCGGGCAGGAAGCTCACCGCGAAGATGAAGAGCGCGCCCAGGCCGTAGAGCCAGAGCGAAGGAAGTGCGGAGCTGATCTGGTCTTTTGCGAAATTGACCAGCAGCGTGCCGGCTATGGCACCCCAGAGTACGTTGCGTCCGCCGAGCGCGACCCAGACCACCATCTCGATCGAAGGCACGACGCCAACCAGGGCCGGGGAGACCACGCCGGCATGGAGGGTGAACAAAGCGCCGCCAATGCCGGCGAGAATGCCCGCGATGGTAAAGGCGCCGACTTTATACGGCAACGGATTATGCCCAAGGAAGCGCACGCGGTTTTCGCCATCGCGCGTGGCACGCAGCATGATGCCCCAACGTGTGGAGAGCAACCAGCGGAGCGTGAAGTAAGCGGCAACGACAAAGGCGAAGGTGATCCAGTAGATGACCTGCGCCGCACCGGTGCTGGTGATGTCGAAGCCATCGAATGTGGAATAATCGGTCAGGCCGTTGAAGCCGCCTGTGTACGCCTGCTGCGAGATGAGCAGCGTGGAGAAGGCAAGTGCCAGCGCCTGGGTGATGAGCGCGAAATACACACCCCCGATGCGACGGCGGAACACCAGCCAGGAGAAGGCGGCGGCGACGGCACCGGGGATGAGCACGACACAGGCCAGAGAGAACCAGGGATTGGCGAAAGGATACCAGAAATACGGCAGCGCCGACACACCGCTCCAGGTCATGAAATCCGGCATGTCGCCATTGGCGATGTCCAGGCCTTCGAGTTTTAAATGCAGGGCCAAAGCATAGCCGCCGAGGCCGAAGAACACGCCCTGGCCGAGCGATAGAATCCCACCCTCGCCCCAGATGAGCATGATGCCCATGGCGAGGATGGAGAGGGCGAGAAAACGGCCGAGAAGAGACAACTCGTAGGGGTTGATGATGAGGGGAGCGAAGGCACCGAACAGCAGCACCGCGGCGCCGACATAATGTTTGGCAGAGAGTTTCATGTCAGCCCTCCAAGGCGCGGGAGCGCACGGTGATGACGCCTTGCGGGCGGAACTGGATGAAGACGATAACGAAGACCAGGAGCAAAACCTGCGCCACGCTGACATCGACAAAGATCTCGATAAGCGCTGTAAAAAGCCCAATGATGAGGGAGGCGATGGTGGTGCCGACCAACGAACCTAGCCCACCGAGGATGACGACGAGGAAGGCAGGCACGATGTAGCTCTGCCCGACCGTGGGCGTAACCGGGCCGAGCAATGCCAGGATAACACCGGCCAGCCCCGCGACGCCGGTGCCGAGCGAGAACACCAGTAAATCCACCAGCCGCGCATTCACCCCCATGGCGGCGGCTACCGGGCGGTCCTGGTTGACGGCGCGGACGTAAAGGCCAAGCCGGGTTTTGTTCAGCAGCAGCGCGATGGCACCAAGCACAATGGCGGCGACGAGCAGAATGAAGAGGCGGGTAAAGGGCAGATCAAGCCCGGAGAATGGCCCGCTATGCAGTGTGACAGTATGGTTGAGCCATGTCGGGGCGATAACCTGCACACCGATGGCGCCGAACAAATTGCGCGCGGCCTGCTGCAACACCAGCGACACGCCCCAGGTGGCGAGCAATGTATCGAGCGGCCGGGCCGAGAGCCGGTGGATGACGGCGAATTCCAGCACCGCGCCAAGCAGCGCCGCACCGAGAAAAGCCACAGGCAGGGCCACGAGAATCCCGAGCGGCCCCGGCACCACGCTCAGCGTCATATAGGCGAGGTACCCGCCCAGCATCAGCATCTCACCATGCGCCATGTTGATGACGCGCATGAGGCCGAAGCTGAGCGCCAGGCCCAGAGCCGCCAGCACGAACAGCGAGGCAACGGAGACACCGTTGAAGACCTGGCCTAGAAGAAATGCGGATTCCTGCATCACACCCTCGGGAAAAAAAAGCCGGGAACGCGGCGCGCTCCCGGCTTAAAACATTAGAATGCCGTGTGCGCCACGCAGCTCTTGCCCGGGAAGGTCAGCGCATCATACGGCTGCGGGGTTATCGGGCCGGGTGAGGTCCAGATGATCTTGAACTGGCCATCGGGCTGTAGCTCGCCGATATAGCCGGTCTGCACCATCGAGAGGTTCGGGGCGAACTTCACGCTGCCGAGCGGGCTGTCTTCAAAGCCCAGAGCCACGGCGGCATTGCGCACCGCTTTCGGGTCGAACGTGCCGGCCTTGGTCACCGCGGCGGCCCATTCCTCTACGTCCACATAACCATGCACCATCGGGTCATCCACCACGGAATCCGCACCGTATTTGGCTTTATAGGCAGCCACGAAATCCGCATTGGTCTGGCCGGGCAGGCTCTGGTAATAGTTCCAGCTTGTGTACGAACCAGCCAGTAGGCTCGGGCCCATGGCTTTGGCTTCCGGCTCGGCGATGGAGAAGCTCATCACCGGCAGTTTGTCCGGCGTCAGCCCGGCGGCGGCCATCTGCTTGAAGAAGGAGACGTTGCTGTCACCATTCAGCGTGTTGATGATGATGTCAGGCCCGGCCTTCTGAATCTCCGCCACGATGGAGGAGAAGTCCGTACCACCCAGCGGCACATATTCCTCGCCTGAGAGCGTCAGCCCATCATGCGCGATGTGCTTTTTCAAAATCAAATTGGCCGTGCGCGGATACACATAATCCGAACCGATGAGGAAGATCTTCTTATAGCCCTTCTGCTCGGCCCAGGTGAGCGCGGGGAGCGCCTGCTGGTTCGGCTGGGCGCCGGAATACATGATGTTGGGCGAGCATTCATTGCCCTCGAACTGCACAGGGTACCACAGCAGCCCGTGCAGGCGCTGGAACACCGGCAGCATGGCTTTGCGGGAGGAGGACGTCCAGCCGCCGAACACGGTGACGACCTTGTCCTCCTGCAGCAGCTTGGTGGCTTTCTGCGCGAAGGTGGAGGGATCGGACGCGCCGTCCTCCTCCACCGGCACGATCTGCTTGCCGAGCACGCCGCCCTTGGCGTTGAGCTGCGAAATCGCCAGCAGCTCCGCATCTTCCAGCGGCACTTCGGAAATCGCCATGGTGCCGCTCAAGGATTGCAGCACGCCGACTTTTACGGTGCCATCCGCCCGTGCCGGGACCGTGCCCAGCATGGTGGAGGCCAGTAATGCGGCAGCCAAACCTATATGTTTCAACGCCATCCCTTAGTCTCCCAGCTATGGCGGCACATGCCGCCGGTTTATGATTTGTTAGACTAGGTCCCGCCTGCTGCAACGCACCATGGGGCGTTTGACGTAGTGGGCAATCGCCACTGCGATACCTTGGAGCGCCGCTGGCCCGTGCCCTGCCGTTGCGGGATAGTTTCAGGAACAAGCCAAAAGGACCGTCCGATGCTGCTCAGCCTGCCCCAAGATAGCCAGCCCGTTCAGGAGATGTTCGAGCGCTTCTTCGCCACGGAATCCACCACCGCCCGCGTGCGCGCGGCCGAGCCGGTGGGGTTTGATCCGGCCTTGTGGAAAGGACTGGTGGCGCTGGATGCGCCCTTCATGCGCCTGAGCGAGGAAGCCGGCGGCGGCGGCATGAGCCTGTTCGATGCCACGGTGATGATGGAGCAAGCCGGGCGCCGCCTGGCCGCAGCCCCACTCGCGGAATCACTCGTGGCACTGCGCATTCTGGGTGAGGTGGGCGGCGAGACCGCGCGCGAATGGATCAACAAGGTGCGCGACGGTGAGACCGTGCTCACCCTCGCCCTCAAACCCGTAACAGACGGCAAAACCCAGCTCGTGCCTGGTGGCGCCGTGGCCACCGCCGTGCTGGTGCTGGATGGCGACCAACTCGCCATCGAACTACCCGCCGCACCGCTGGAGGCCCCCTCCAGCCTTGGCGGCAACGCGCTCGGCCAGTTCACCCCCGGCCAGGGCACACGCCTGCCGCTGGCCAGCAATGCCGATGCCGCAGCCATCTACGGCGCCGGCATCGAGGAATGGAAACTGCTCACCGCCGCCGCCCTGGGCGGGCTGGCCGATGAAGCCGTGAAAATGGCCTCGGCCTATGCCACCGAGCGCGAAGCCTTCGGCCAACCCATCGGCACCTACCAGGGCATCTCGCACCCGCTGGCCAATGACATTATCGATGTGGACGGCGTGAAACTGCTGGTCTGGAGCGCGCTGCGCGATCTGGCGGACGGTACCGAGACCGCCGGCGCCACCGTGTCCGAAGCCTTCTGGTGGGCCGCCAAAACCGCCACCAATTCAGTCGCCCACGCGCTGCACACCTTCGGCGGCTACGGCCTCACCAACGAGTACGACATCCAGCTCTACCACCGCCGCGCCAAATCCTGGGCCCAGGCTTTGGGCAACCCGGAGTCCGAGCTGGTGCGCGCCGGCCGCCGGCTGTACCTGGGCGAGGCCGCGCATCTGCCCGACCCCGGCCTGGTGGAAATAAGCTTCGAGACCCCGGACACCGGCCGCGAGCTGGCCGATGAAACCCGCGCCGTACTCACCGCCGTGATCGACCCCGCCCGCCACCATTTGCACGACCATAGTTTTGAGGCCTTCAGTTGGGACGTGCACCATGCTTTGGGCAAAGCCGGGCTCATCTTCCCGCACTGGCCGGAAAAATGGGGCGGGCGCGGGGCGGATGCGGACTCAACCCGCGCCAGCTACGCCGAATGGAGCAAAATCGGCTGGGCCGGCCTGCCCCGCGGCACCACCGGCCTCGGCGGCAATATGATCCAGAAATTCGGCAGCCCCGCGCTGCAGGACGAAGTGCTGCTGCGCATGGGCCGTGGCGAGATCACCTCCTGCCTCGGCTACACCGAACCCTCCGGCGGCTCCGACGTGTTCGCCGCTAAAACCCGCGCCGTGCGCGATGGCGATGACTGGATCATCAACGGCCAGAAAATGTTCACCTCCGGCGCGGAATGGGCCGGCTACGTGCTGCTCCTCACCCGCACCGACCCGGACCTGCCCAAGCACAAAGGCCTCACCATGTTCCTGGTGCCGCTCAACCTGCCCGGCATCGAAATCCACCCCGTCCACACCTTCATGGACGAACGCACCAACGCCACTTTCTACGCCGATGTGCGCGTGCCCGACCTGTACCGCATTGGTGAGGTCAACGGCGGGCTGAAATGCATGGCCTCGGCGCTGAGCGAAGAACAAGGCGGCGCCCATTACCACTACCAGCTCCACGACATGCTCAATGCCATAACGGAATGGGCCAAAGACGAAGAACGCGACGGAATGCCCTTCCTCGAACACCCCGGCACCCTCGCAACACTCGCCCGCACCCACGCCCACGCCCGCATCAGCGAAGGCCTCTCCGCCCGCGCCCTGTGGACCAGCATCGCCAAAGAACCAGACCTGGCCTACGGCCCCGCCTCCAAAATCTTCTCCACCCAAGCCTTCATAGACCTCTCCGCAGAACTCCTGGACCTGGCCTCCCCAGGCACCCTGCTACGAGGCACAACCGGCCTAAGCGTCGTGGAAAAAGGCTACCGCCACTCCACCGCCACCTCCATCTACGGCGGCTCCAGCGAAGTCCTGCGCAGCATGATCGCCGAACGCCGCCTCGGCATGCCGCGTAGCCGGGGGTGAGACGAAAAAGGCGAGGGCTCCGCCCCTCGACCCCCACTGGGCCTGAGGCCCAGTGGGGGTCGTCACGCCGGAGGCGTGCTTCGCACGACGGGGCGAAGCCCCTCGCCTTTTCCGTCCCAACTCCCCGATTACGCGGACGTGTCGATGGTTGGGCGTACGGAGATCAGGTCTATGTTGACCCGTTGGGGGAGGCTGACGATGAAGGTGATGGTGTCGGCGATTTCGCTGGCGGCTACCGCGCCGTCTTTGCTGGTGTGGCTTTGGATGGCGGCGCGGAAGTTGGGGTTGGAGATGCTGGTGTGCACTTCGGTTGTGGTGGCGCCGGGCATGAGGACGCAGACGCGAATGCCGAAGCCGCCGACTTCCTGGCGGAGGGAGTCTGAGAAGGCGTTTAGGGCGTGTTTGGAGGCTGCGTAGGCGCCGACCATGGGGCCGGTTTTACGGCCGGCCTGGGAGGAGATGTTGATGATATCGCCGTGGCCTTGGGCTTTCATGGGGGCGATGGCGGCTTTGCAGGTGTAAACGGTGCCGAGCAGATTTACGTCCATCACGCGGCGGAATTCGGCGAGGTCTGTGTCTTCGGTGGTGCCCATGTGCATGATGCCGGCGGAGTTGATGAGGATGTCGATCTTGCCGAAATGGGCAACGGTTTTTTCAACGGCTTCGGTTGCGGCCTTCTCGTCCACCACATCGCCGGGCAGCGCCAGGACTTTCACGCCCAGCGCTTCAAGCTTCGTTTTCAGCGCTTCCAGCCGGTCGGCGCGGCGGGCGGAGAGGGCGACATCCGCGCCTGCTTCGGCCAGGCCGATGGCGGCGGCTTCGCCGATGCCCGATGATGCGCCGGTGACGAGGGCTACGCGCCCGGCCAATGGTTTCGTCATATTTTTGCTCTCTCCTGCTACATCGTCTATAAATGGTTATGGAAGCGATTGAAGTCTGGTGGCTTCCTTGGTCTTCAAAACCAATGGCCCGCGAATAGCGGGCGGTGGGTTCGATTCCCATCCGCTTCCGCCACTCTTATTTTTTCTTGATGCGTTCCTCCCAATCCGCCGGCAGCACGATTTTCTTGGCTGTGGGAAAGCCGAGATAGCCGTTATGCGCGAAGGTATAGGCGTTGGTGCGCAACGGATCGCCCGAGACCAGCACCATGAAGTCATCCTTGTCGAACACGATCGGCACCATGCGTTGCGGATCGTCGGATACCGCGAAGTCCTTCGGCAATTTGCCGAGATTGACCTGATGCTTCAGCGAGCCGATCGGGAAATCCGCCCATGTTTCCGTATAGGTTTCCACGCGCTCTGCTGTCATGCGCGCATGGTCGTACAGATATTGTTTCACATCATCCTTGGTCCAGCCTGCGCGCGCGATGGTCTGTGCCAGGATGGGGGTGAGCACGAGTGCGGGGCGTAAAGTGCCATAGGTGATGCCGCCCACCGTAAAGATGATCTCCCAGCGTGTGCAGGAGGCCACCGCATCGGCGAGATATGGCATGATCTCCTCCGGTGTGCTGCCGGTGACGGAGACGATGACATTGCCGCTGGTCATGCGCGAGATGGTAACGGTGTTGTCGCCCGTCTCGAACCCCATGTCCGCCGCATTGGACGGCCAGCCGGCGGTGGCCAGCGCGTCCTCGTTTTCCGCCAGCACCACACGGAAGGTGTTGCCGAAGCAGCCCTTATCCGTTTTGTGCAAGAGGAAGCCCGCCATATTGCGCAGGCCCAGGCGCCAGAAGCGGCCGATGGCCGTGTTCGGCTTGAAGCCGTCACGCAGCACGCCCTGCTCGTAGTTAAACTTCAGCTCCTTGATGATGGGGCCATTCAACACGATGAGCGTCTCCGCCCCAGGCGTATTGCCGCTGTGTTCCACACCATATCCAGGGTCCACCATGGCTTCCGCCAGAGCGATGAGGATCGGCATGTACTCAGGCTTGCAGCCCGCCATCACGCCATTCACAGCGGTGGCCCAGATGGTGACCGCCCGGCTCGCCGGCAGCACCACACCGAGGATCTCGTTGGGGTCGCGCGTGGTGTAGCTCAGGAACTGGTTGATCTTCTCGACCGTGGGCGGCACGATGGGCAACCCATCGCTCCACTCGCGCTCGTAGAAATAATCATTCACCTCCTCGAAACTGCCGCTGAACACGATGTCGCGCGACGCCGGCTCCTCGTCATATTCGATGGTCTCAGGCTGGGTCATCAGATTATCGATCACCTGCTTCGCCGTCACGGCGATGACATGGCCGCGCAACTCCTCACTGCTCTGCGCACCGGGATGTCCCATGATCATCGCCAAAGGCAGGTTCGGCATGCCGAGCCCGACGGAAGTCGCGGCGGCTTGTCCCATGAAACCCTCGCAGGTTAGAGAAGAGGTCGGATAACCGGCTTTTTCACACGCTTCACTGGCCCGCAGCACGGCGGGCGTACAAGAGCCTCAACAGGCCATGCAGGAGATGGCGGCGTCGACTCCTAATTCTTTGAACCGTTGCGGCAGAGAGGCGAGCAACTCGCGCTCATTCACGGTGTGCGTGTTGCCGAACTCGCGCCAGCTCACCCATTTCATGCCCGGATAGATTTTTTTAATCTCTTCTTCCAGCGTGGCGTAAACCTCGTCGCCCATGAAGAGATAATCCCAGAGCTGGGCAATGGTTTTACCGTTCAGCGTGTCGAGCCGCTTGGCCAGAGGCTGGATTTTCTGGCGCCGCTCACCGCTGGGCCAGACAACGTCATATTGGGTTTCGCTTGCCATGAAGAAATTCTCCTAGACTGTAAGCTGATCGACTGTAAGCTGACGGAACGCGGCCTCGGCGGCGCCAACGCCCTCCGCCATGGCCTGAACGATATTACCACCATAGCCGGCACGCACGGCACCAGCCGCAAAAATGCGCGGATGGGATGTGGTGAGCCCCTCGCCGGTTTTGATATGGCCCGAGGCCTCAAGCATGGAAGCCGGCAGAAAGCCGGTATTGGGGGTAACGCCGATGAAGGGAAACAGCCCGGCGCAATCGATATCCGTGCTCTCGCCGGTCTTTACATTGCGCAGGCGCAAACCCTCAACGCCATTCTCACCGAGAATTTCAGTGATCTCGCTATCCCAGATGAAGGTCACATTATCCCGCGAGGCGATCTTCTCAATATAATCGCGCTTGGCCTTCAGCGGCCCACGGCAGACCATGATGACGCGCTTGCAGATCTTCGCCAGCACCAAAGCTTCCTCAACCGCCGCATCGCCACTGCCGGTCACCGCGACATCCTGCCCACGGAAAAACCCGCCATCGCAAGTGGCGCAGCGCGACACGCCACGCCCGGTAAACTCTTCCTCGCCCGGCACACCGAGTTTTTTCAAGGACGCACCGGAGGCGATGATAATCACCTCAGGCTTGTGCACATGGCCTTCGCCATCGGTAATGCGGAGCACGGCACCGGTCTCAATCGTCTCAATGCCCGCCTCGATGATCTGCACGGCAGCCTTGCGCGCATCCTCCAGCAGATGGATGGCCAGATCCTGCCCGGAGAATTTGCCCGGGAGCGGCAGGCCATGCACCTCATCCACCGTGGCGACGAGCCCGCCGAACATATAGCTGCTCTCAAACAGCGTCACGAGCCGGCCAAGCCGTGCCATATGGCAAGCAGCGGCGAGCCCAGCCAGGCCGCCGCCGATCACCGCCACTTCACAACTATTGCGCAACGGCCGCATCTCTAGTTCGTCGGCTCCAGCCCGGCGATAGAGGTGCGGTGCATGGTACGCCCGCTATCCGCCGGGTAAGGGATCACGCGGTGCAGCGCGCCGCCATTGTCCCAGATGGCGAGATCGCCCTCTTTCCAGTCATGGCTGTAGCAGAAGCGCGGCTGTGCCGCCCATTCCAGCAGCCGGGCCAGCAAAGCGCGCCCCTCCGCCTTGGACATGCCGACGATGTAGTCAGCCGAATAGCCGATCATCAGCGATTTGCGGCCATTCTTGCGCGTCCACACCAGCGGCTGCTCCTGCGCCGCACCGCGCTTCATCGGCTCGAGCTGGTCCGGCGATGCCACCTCGCGCACGGCGGCGACAACGCTATGCACCACGCGCAGGTTTTCAATCGCCTTCTTCTCGTCCTCGGGCAAAGCCTCATAGGCGGCATAGGTATTGCTGAACTGCGTCTGCCCGCCGGTGGGCGAGGTTTTGCGGCTGGACAGCACGGAGGCTTTCGGCACCGGAATGTTGATGGTCGCACCATCCATATGCCAGAAGAAGGTGCCGAGCACATATTCCGGCTCCGGATTCTTATCCTTGTCCAGCGTGATCTTATACACATCGCGCGTATCGGCATCGCCGCCCGGCACGGTGGTGGTAAAGTTTACCCGGGCACCCAGAGCATCGGTAAACGCGAGCTGCTCCTTGTCGCTCAGATTGATCTGCGGGAAGATCAGCGCATCATGGATTTCCAGCAGCTCCATGATCCGCTGCGCCACGGCCGGCTCAAAGATCGCATTGCGGTCCACATGCACAACGGCGCCGATCTCCGGCTTGATAACGTCCACGCGAACGGTGTCGATATTGATATCCATGGCGTTCCCCTTTTTTGCTCCGGCTGGCGCGTTGCGGGCCGGCCCGATTGATGCTGAACAGTTCATTAGCATCACCGCGCGGCAAAGGTCAACCTGGTTCTTGAAACAACTGCAGCGCGTCCTCGACGATGGTGAGCGCTTCCGTATGGCCATCGGTAAGGCCCAGTGCGGATTCGGAGACGATCATACGCGCCAGCGCCACCGCGATCATCACAATCCCCGCCGCGGCCTTCTGGCTGCCGGCCCGGTGTGCCAGCAGTCCCGACACAGCCTCGATCTGTAAGGCACGAAACTGCTCGGCGGAGCTGACGATCTCGGCGCGGATGGTTTCGCGATGCGTGGCAATCGCGCTCAGCTCGCTGGCCACGGCCGCACCTGAGGGATCGCTGTTAAGTTGCCACAGGGCACGCAGGGGCTCAGGCGAGGCCAGCGCCTCCGCGAACCGCGCCATGCGGTTCTCGTTCACACGCCGCACCAGGGCCAGGATCAGGTCATCCATGGTGCGGAAGTAATAGTACAGGAGCTGCGTCTTAAGCCCGGCCTTCGCCGCCACCTGGCGGGCGGTGAGTGCGGGCAGGCCTTCATCACGCAGCACCGCCTCGGCCGCGTCTATAAAACGGGCGCGCGTCTGCGAATTCTCCAACCCCAATCTGCGCGTCTGCGCCACTTCTGTATCCATCTCGCACCTCTGGCACCGGACTCCGGCGCGTTATCCAAACGAACCCTTAACCATTTTGCGCCGGGGGCAATAGTGCCGAAACCGCCGCGCTGCCACGGATGCGCCGGTCCGCGATGCGGCGGGTGAAGCGTATGGCGTCCAGATGGTCCAGCAGCGGCATGGAATATTTGCGCGAGATGCCCAAAGCCGCCCCTACGTCCGTTGCCAGCAGGCCGGGTGCGCGCTCCAGCAACGGGCTGAGCAGGCGGATGGCGTGCTCCACGGACTCCTGGTGGAAGAGAATTTCCTTGTCTTTTGCGCGGTCTACGGCGCGGACCAACACGCCTTCACGCAGCAGCCGGTCCACCGCGCGTGAGGCTGCCAGGCTGGTGATGATGCTCTTGGGGTCGGGCGGGGAGAGCCCCGCGGCGCGGAGCTGGGCGGCGATCTGGGCGGCCAGCCCGGCTTCATCCTGGGCGCGGGCCTGGTCGGCCTCGGCACGGGGGAGCAGAATTTTACTCCCGCGCCGGGCGATGCTGTTACGCGCGAGGAGGATCAAAATAGCTTCGTCAAGCACATTTGCGCCGGTGCCGGGCAAGCAAGCCAGCAATTGCACGCTGGTCAGGCCGTCGGCATGCGGGGCGAGTAGAGGGGGGAGCCGCGCCGCCAGAGCCTGCAAATCCGCTTGGGCGGCCACCAGCCCGGCGCTGGTGACCAACACCGGATGGGGTTTCAGCAATGCGGCGATATGGGCGGGGGCCAGAGCGGAGAGTTGCGAGAGATGTGTCAGGCTTGTGCCGGCAGCCCCCTGCGCTTCCACCTCGGCCAGGACCAGCGCTTCGGGCTCCAGCCGGGAGAGGCGCGAGAGACGCTGCAACAGCGGCGCGGAATGGCGGCGCTGGCGGCGGGTGACGGGCGCGATGATGCGCCCCCCGGCCACGGTCTGCGCCGGGGAGGCCAGGCGCAGGATTAAAAACTCACGGGCGGGGAAGGCGGCCGCCTCCGCGCAATGCAGTTGGGCAAAACCGGTCTCGCCGGGTTCCAGCACATCGCGGTCGAGCAGGCGCAGCCTCGCGTCGAACTCATCCGTGCCGAGCAGCGCGCGCAGGCGCATGCCGTTCTTCAAGGGCGGGGCGCTGGAAACGGCGCGGAGCGAGATTGTCAGCCAGTCCGAAGGGGTGAGGCCGGGGGCGGCGAGCGCCATGCCACGGTGCAGATCGGCGATGTCGATGTCGCGCAGGTTCAGAGCCACGCGCTGGCCGGGGGCGGCTGCCTCCACGCGCTGCCCGTGGATCTGCACCGCCCGCACCCGTACCTGTTTGCGGGCGGGGAAAAGCTCAAGCGTGTCTCCAGCGCTGACAGCAGCGCCGCGCAAGGTGCCGGTGACCACCGGACCATGCCCGGCGATGGAGAAGGCGCGGTCGATGGGCAGGAACGGCAGGCCGAAGCTGGGGCGGGGTTCCTGGCTGCCGGCCAGGCTGGCGAGGGCATGGCGCAATTCCTCAATGCCCTGCGCGCGCAATGCCGAGGTGAACACCGGCGGCAGGGGCAAAAAACCGGCTTTTGTGAGCAGCTCCATGGCCTCATCCGCGACCATCTGCGCCTCTTCGGGCGGCACCAGATCGGCCTTGCTTATGGCCACCACGGCACGGCGCAGGCCGAGCAAGCCGGCGATGTCGATATGCTCGATGGTTTGCGGTTTTATCCCCTCATTGGCGGCCAGCACCAGCAGCACGGCATCAATGCCGGTGGCCCCGGCGATCATGGTGCGGATAAAACGCTCATGGCCGGGCATGTCGATGAGGTCGATTTCGGCGGTTGGGGTATGCAGCTTGGCGAAGCCCAGGGCGATGGAGATTCCACGCGCTTTTTCCTCGGCCAGCCGGTCGGTCTCCTCCCCCGTGAGGGCGCGGACCAGCGCGGTCTTACCATGGTCGACATGGCCGATGACGCCGACGACCAGGTTTTTCACCCCAGCGCCGCCTTCAGCGCTTCGGCCAACACGGGAAGTTCGGCATCGGTGACGGCCAGCATGTCGAGCAGCAAACGGCCCTCGCTGATACGGCCGATGACGGCGGGGGTTTGCGCGCGCAAGGCGGCGGCCAGATGATCCGCCCCGCCGGGCAGCTTTAGGGCAACGGCCCAGCTTTCGATCCGCTCCTCAGGCAAAGAGCCGCCACCCGCGAAGGCTTCCGTGCGCTCCAACGCGCCAATGCCGAGGAGGGTGAGCAGAGATTCGGCGCGGCGTTGTAAGGTGCCGCTGCTCTGCCGCAGCATGGCGTACACAGGCACGCGCTCGGGCGTGTCCCGATGCAGCAGCAACGTCGCTTCCAGGGCGGCGAGGGACATTTTATCCAGCCGCACGGCGCGCAGCAGCGGGTGGGTGCGGATGCGGTCGAGGGCGGATTCTTTGCCCAATATGAGCCCGGCCTGCGGGCCGCCTAAAAGCTTGTCGCCACTGCAGGTGACGAGATCCGCCCCCGCCGCGAGGGCCTGGGACAAGGTTGGTTCGGGGCTTCCCGGGGTTTCATGCAGCAGGCCGCTGCCGAGATCTGCCACCACCAGCAGGTTTTTGCTCCGGGCAAGCTGGGCAAGTTCCCCGATGGGGGTTTCCGCCGTGAAGCCGATGGTCCGGAAGTTACTCTGGTGCACTTTCAGCAATACGCGGGTCTCGGGGGTGATGGCGGCGCGGTAATCGGCCAGGCGGGTTTTGTTGGTGGCACCCACCTCCACCAGTTTTGCCCCGCCCTGGCGGATGACATCGGGCACACGGAAACCGCCGCCGATTTCCACCAGTTCGCCGCGCGAGACGATGACTTCGCCTCCATCGCTGAGCGCGCTCAGGGCCAGGAGGATGGCGGCGGCACCATTGTTCACGGCCAAAGCGGCTTCGGCGCCGGTCAGTTCGCGGAGCAAATTCTCCAGGGAATGAGTGCGCGAGCCGCGTTTGCCGGTGGAGAGGTCGAATTCGAGGTTGCAATAGCCGCGCGCGACATCCTCGACGGCTGCGATGGCCTCGGCGGCCAGCGGGGCGCGGCCGAGATTGGTGTGCAGCACGATGCCGGTGGCGTTAATGGCGCGGCGCAGGCCAAGCCGGCTGCGGAGGGATAATTTTGCGCCGGCACGGGCCAGGAGGGACTGCCTATCGGGGATTTCAGTCAGGCTACCGGCGGTGATCTGCGTGCGTAATGCGGCGAGATCGTCACGCAGGACATTGATGAGGCAAGTGCGGCCATATTCCGTGCAGAGTGCATCGGCTTCGGATGATTCAAGGAGCTTCTGCACCTGCGGCAGGTCGCGGAGCAGGTTTTTGCTCATCGGCATATATCGGCCTCCCCTACGGCAAACTTGTTGGTTCTTTTCGTGTGATGCTAGGGATGCGTACAGCATCCAATGCTAAGGATGCGTACAGCAAGAGCATAAAACGCCCGGAGGAGCAAAACTATGGCGGATCAGGACGTCAGGCTGACATCATTAGCGCATGGCGGCGGCTGCGGCTGCAAGCTCTCGCCCGCCGTACTGCGCGAGCTACTGTCCGGCATGCCGGCGGCGGCGGCGTTTCCGGATCTGCTGGTGGGCATCGAGACCGGGGATGACGCGGCGGTGTACCGGATCAACGATACCCAGGCGGTGGTGGCGACCACGGATTTCTTCATGCCGATCGTCGATGACCCGTATGATTTCGGGCGGATCGCGGCGGCGAACGCGCTCTCGGATGTGTATGCCATGGGCGGCAAGCCGATTCTGGCACTGGCGATTCTGGGCATGCCTTTGGGCAAGATCAGCAATGAGACCGTGCGCGCCATATTGGCGGGCGGCGCCTCGATATGCGCCGAGGCGGGCATCCCCGTGGCGGGCGGGCACTCCATTGATGCGCCGGAGCCGATTTACGGGCTTGCGGTGATCGGGCTGGTGAACCCGGACCGGGTGCTGCGCAATACCGGGGCGCAACCAGGCGATGCTCTTATTCTAAGCAAAGGGCTGGGGGTTGGGGTGATCAGCGCGGCGTTGAAAAAGGCCGAGCTGCCGCCGGAACAGGACCGCGCGCTATACGCGACGCTGGTTGATTCCACGACGCGGCTGAATGCCGTGGGGCATACGCTGGCGGCGATCCCGGAGGTGCATGCGGTGACGGATGTGACCGGGTTTGGCCTGCTGGGGCATGGATTAGAAATGTGCCGGGGCTCGGGGCTGACGGCGCGGATAAAATTTGCCGATCTGCCGTTGCTGGAGGGCGTGGCCGCGTTGGCGCAGGTGCCCTACCGCACCGGGGCAGCGGTGCGGAACTGGGAGAGCTATGGCCATGAGGTGGTGCTGGGCGCTGCCGTGCAAGAGTGGCAGCGCGATGTGCTGGCGGACCCGCAAACCAGCGGCGGGCTGCTTATTGCCGTGGCGCCGGCGGGGGTTGAGGCGGTTCTGGCGCAATTGCGCGATGCTGGTTTTGCAGCCGCGGCGGTCGTCGGCGGCATGGAAGAGGGACCGCCGCAAATGCACGTTAGCTGAGCTGGGCTTTCAGCCAGGCGCCGCAGGTCTCAATCGCCTCTTTGCCCAGCGGCACGGGGAAACTCAGAAAGCCGTGGATCGCACCTTCATAGTTGAGCAGCTCGGTCGGCACGCCCTCTTCCGCCAGGCGCTTGGCATAGGCCAGGCCCTGGTCGCGCAGCGGGTCGTATTCCGCCACCAGCACCAAAGCCGGCGGCAGATCGGCCAGGGATGGCGCGCGTAAAGGTGAGATATACGGGCTGCCGGGATCGGCCTTGGCGACATAGCTGGCGTGGTAGAAATCCAAGATTTCGTGGTCCAGGTAGAACCCCTCGCCAGTCTCGGCCATCGAGCCCTCGCGCGGGGCGGCGAGGTCGGTGCCGGGATAGATGAGCAATTGCGCGGCGAGTTCGGGGCCGCCTTCGTCACGCACATGCAAAGCGGTGACAGCGGCGAGATTGCCGCCGGCGCTGTCGCCAGCCACGGCCAGGCGCGTGGCGTCGGCGCCGAACTCCTCGGCATGGGCGACGGCCCAGTTCAGGGCGGCGAGGCAGTCCTGCAGCGCTGCCGGGTAAGGGTGCGCGGGGGCAAGGCGGTAGGTGACGGAGACGATCACGCAATCCGCCGCCAGAGCGAGCTGGCGGGTGATCTCGTCATGCGTGTTCACATCGCCCGAGACGAAGCCGCCGCCGTGGAAGAACAGCACCAGAGGCCGGGCGGCATTCTGGCGCGGGGCATAGATGCGGACCGGGACGAGGCCTGCGGGGGTGGGTAATACGCGGTCCTCGACATAGGCGACCGGGGTTACCGGACCGGGCGGCAGGGCCATGGGCGGCAGCCTGCCCTCGGCGATGGCCCGGGACATGGCGATGGCCTCTGGGAGACGCGGCAGGATTTGCGCGAATTGCGGATTGACGGGCATTTTATTCCTCCCAGTTTTTGCCACCCTGTTTTTGCCGAAGCCGTGGCCGGGTACGAGGCAGGGTAGATCACATTTTCGTGATGATCCAGCCCCGGCATTTATGGGCTGAAAATACATAAATAATACTTGTGATTTTTTAAATAATGATCGATTTTATTTATGGATTAAATCGAGCCTGTTTAGCGGACCCTGCTTAGCGAACCCTGCTTAGCGAACGATGGCACTGGCCTTCAGGCGGTTCAGTTCGGCATCCTGGATGCCGAGGCTTTGCAGGATCTCATCCGTGTGCTCGCCGAGATGGGGGGCGCGGCGCGGGTCCAGCGGGGCGAACTGGCCGTCGAAACCGACGGGGCCGGAGGCTAGTTTTATGCGGGTGCCATCTTCCACTTCCACCTCGAAGATCTGGCCGTTGGCGAGGGCCTGCGGGTCGGTGGCGACTTCGTGGATGGTTTTGACCAGCTCCCAGGGGGCGTCCCAGATTTCGAACAAAGGCTGCCAATGGGACCAGGGTTTTGCGCCGATGGCGGATGAGAATTCGGCGACGAGGGCGGCACCATGCTCGGTGCGGCCGGCGACGTCCTGGAAGCGGGGGTCGGCGGCCAGGTCTTCGCGGGCCAGCATGCGGCAGAGGGTGGGCCAGTAGCGCTCGGGGTCCAGCAGCATGAGCTGGATATAGCGGCCGTCGGACGTGCGGTAGGCGCTCGTCATGGGGAAGCGGGCGGCGGCGGTGGTGGCGGCCATCTGCTCGGGGGCCTGGGTCTGGCTCAGCACGATGTCCGCTGAGAGAATCCACATGGCGGAGGCGAGGAGGGAGATGTCCACCACCGATGGCTCGCCGGTTTGCGCGCGTTTGAACAAAGCGCCGGCAATGCCGTAGGCGACGGCGACGGAGGAGGCGTGATCGCCCAGAGCCGGGCGGGGGCGCAGGGGCTCGTCGTAACCAGGCGGGCGCAGGACGTTGGCGAAACCGCCACGGGCCCAGAAGGCGGAGGCGTCGTAGCCGGCCTTGTTGGTTTCAGCACCTTTGAAGCCGAGGCCGTTGCCGCGGACGTAGATGAGCTTGGGGTTGCGGGCGCGCAGGTCTTCGACGTCGAGTTGCAGCGCCGTGATGGCTTTGGGGCGCAGGCTGGTGAGGAAGACATCGGCGGTTTCGATGAGGCGGAGAAAAATCTCGCGGCCCTCGGCGGATTTGAGGTCGATGCTGACGCTCTTCTTGCCGCGGTTGTTCAGCTCCATGGAGAGGTTGGCGGATTTGGTGACGCGGCCGTCGGCGATTTTGAGGGTGCGGTAGGGGTCGCCGCTGCCGGGCAGCTCGACATGGATAACCTCCGCCCCCTGGTCCGCGAGCAAAGCCCCGGCGGCGGGGACGAAGACGAATTGCGCCAGCTCGATAACCCTGACGCCCGCGAATGTCCCTGGCATGTTCAACCTCTCATGTTTTTTAGCAAGCGCTTGCTTGATAGCCTGGGCGGGGTGTAGGGTCAAGCTGGCGGTTTGGCTCGCAACGGGCTGAATTGCTTGCTAGATGGTGAAGATGCTGGGCCGAATCGGGGGTCTGGCCCTGTATGTTGCGCCCAGAGGGTAAAGCGAGATGAGTGTGAAGCCGACCAACGCGAAGCCAGGAGAGACGACGGCCAAGGCACGGCCGCTGGTGGTGCGCGCGGCACCGGCGAAGCCCGCCCTGGCGGACCGGCGAGGCAAAATACTGCAGACCGCCACACAGCGCTTCGCTGAACACGGGTTTGAAGCCACCACCGTGCGGCAGATCGCCGATGATGTGAGTATCCTCTCCGGCAGCCTGTACCATCACTTCGCCAGCAAGGAGGCGATGCTGCATGATATCGTGCGGGAGACGGTGGAGAAAATGCGCGATAATGTGGTGCGGATTTCCCAGGCCCCGGTGGATGCCGAGCACCGGCTGACCGCGCTGATATTGCTGGAACTTGGCGAAATGACGCGTAACCAGCAAGTGCACGCCATCCTCTCCAATGAACGGAAATTCTTCCGCAACAGGGAGGAATTCGCCTATGTGGTGAAAGCCAAACGCGAGGCCTATCACGCCTGGTGCGCGACGTTGCAGGATGGCATCGATTCCAAACTATTCAAGTCGAGCGTCGATTTCTACCTCACCATCAGCACCATCATCCGCATGCTCAGCGCCGCCGCGGATTGGTATAAAAACGAAGAGACCTATATGTCTCGCCCTTTCGGCCCTTACACGCTGGATGGCGTTATCGATTTCCACCTCGAATTCGTTCTGAGCGCAGTCCGCCTGCCCGAACGCACCGCCGCCCCGATCCCACGCCAGGCCTGCGAGGAACTGGCGCTGTTCATCGGCTAGAGCGCGATCGGTTGAGGTCCGCTCATCTTGAGCGGCCGAAACCGTGAATCGCCCTCTAAAAAATACCTGGAGCAGGATCGCACTTGAAGCGATCATGCTCCAGGTTTGGGTGTGCCAAGAACCTGGTGATCAAAATCACACGCTTGGTACCCGCCAGCGGTATGGCGAAAACCGAGCCATTGCTGACGCCGCACCCGAGGTGCAGTGTCGGAAGATGATCCCGTTCAAAGCGTCGCTCGTCGTCGGCGGCACCGGCATGCTGACCCTTGCGACGCGGTGGTTGCTGGTCCGTTCCGAAACGACCGTCGTTGTCGCGCGGCGCGCCAGCTCCTTTGGGCGGGGCTCTGGCCTCATTTCCATTGATGCAGATTGGACCAGTCCGTCGTTTTCGAGCGTCGTTGGCGCGGCGCTCGAACACTCACCTCCGTTGGACGCGGCTCTCGTCTGGCTTCATGACCCCGCCCTGCACCTTCCGGGGCTCTTGCCGTGGCTGTCGGGAGCTCGGGTGGTTCTCGTTCTCGGGAGCATGGATGGGCATCCTGAAGTCCCCGCCGGGGCCAGCCAAATCGCCACCTTGCGCCTTGGAAGTATACCGACGGCCCGAGGGCGTCGTTGGCTGACGCACGAGGAGATCAGCGCTGGCGCGATCGCTTCTCTCGAGGATGGCCACAGCCGTATCGTTGGCGAGCTGACGGCTACGGGCTGAAGGGCCCCTTTCCGCCCGACCTAGTCGTTCCCGATCATTCGCACACCGGTACCAAGGCGTGTGATTTTGACCGCTAGAGCGCGATCGGTTGAGGTCCGCTCATCTTGAGCGGCCGAAACCGTGAATCGCCCTCTCAAAAATAGCTGGAGCAGGATCGCACTTGAAGCAATCACGCTCTAGCGAGCAAGCCGCGAGATCGTTACCGGCACGTCCATGCGGCCTATACGCGGGATGTCGATTGTCATGACATCGCCCGCGACAACCGGGCCTACGTCGGCTGTGCCGGACATTATGATGTCGCCGGGGTAGAGGGTCATGGAGGTGGAGGCGTAGGCTACGAGTTGGGCGGGGCTGCCGGTGAGGTCTGAGAAGTTGCGGGCGCCGCGCAGTTCGTTGTTTATACGGAATGTGAAGCTGAGGGTGGAGGGGTCGGGGATTTCGTCGGCGGTGACGAGGCAGGGGCCGAGCATGCCGTAGGTGTCGAAAGATTTGCAGAAGGAGAAGAATTCTTTTTCTTCTTTCATGGTCATGTCCAGGGCGCAGGTGTAGCCGGCGACGTAGTTCAGCGCTTCGGCTTCGGTGACGTTGGTGCAGGTTTTTCCTATGACGATGGCGAGTTCGGGTTCGTGCAACGTGGTGCGGTCGGGCCAGCGGAGTTGCACGCCGTCGCCTTCACCGGCGGCAGCACTTGTGACTTTGAGGAGGAAGCCTAGCATTCCCAGCGGGGCTTTGTGGATGTTCCAGTTGCCGACGCCGCAGATGAATTTGCCGGGGTTGGCGACGGGGGAGAGCAGGCTCACATCAGCACGCGCGATGAGGGGGGCGGAGATGGAGAGGGCTTCCAGTTGCGGGCGTAGTTTTGGGAGGTGGTTGAGAAAATGATCGCCGGGGGGGACGGGCCAGTGCAGCGGGGGCAAGGAGGTGGCGACTGTTGTGACATCGCGGATGCCGTCCTCCTGCAGCAGGCCGAGGCGGGGTTGTTTTGTGTCGTCGCTTTTGAGCGTGAAGCGGCAGAGGCGCATGATTTTCTCCCTTTATATCGTGAAGACTGGGACGTTGGTGTCGCCCGCTTTGGCCCAGTTTTGTTTTACTTTTGCACCTATGACGATGGCATCGAGCGATGTGTCAACGATGGCGGCGATGAGGCGGATATTGCCGGCTTCGGGGAATTCTATGAGGGCCGGCACGGTGGGTGGCTGGTCTTTGGCGCGGATGATGGTGAAGGAATAGATGAGCCCCTGCCCTGCTGGTTGCCATTGCGTGTGCTGCGAGCGGCAGGCGGGGCAGAACGGGCCGGGTGGCCAGCGGAAGGTGTGGCAGGCGCCGCATTGGGGGAGTAAAAGCCTGCCCTCGGCGGTGGCGTCCCAGAAGGGTTTGGTCCAGGCATCCGTGGGGATTTCGAGGGTGCTGAGGTCGCGGCGGGCGCTGATCTCGGTCATGCCGCACTCCTGAGGATGGCGCCGCTGAGGGGGATGGGGGCTGGGCCGCCGCTGACCAAAGCGTATTTTGCATTGGGTATCTGGTTTATGGCGGTGCCGCGGAGTTGCTCCACGGCTTCGCGGATATGGGTCATGCCTATGACATAGGCCTCTGAGAGATGGCCGCCGTGCGGGTTTACCGGGATGCTGCCACCCAAGCGGATGGCGCCTGATTCCACGAAGGGACCGCCTTCGCCGCGCGGACAAAAACCGTAGTCTTCAAGTTGCATGAGGACCAATGGAGAAAAATGGTCGTAGAGCAAAGCTACGTCTATGTCCTGCGGGGTGATGCCGGCTTGCGCATAAAGGCGGCGGGCGGTGTGGGCGCTGCCGGTGGAGGCGAAATCCTCGTCCGGCATATTGAGCCAGAAGAAGGCGCGGCCCCAGTTGCGCGCGCCACCATGGGCGGAGGCGGCGATGTGCACGGGTTTTTGGCGGAGGTCGCGGGCACGTTCGGCGCTGGTGACGATGAAGGCCAGAGCGCCATCGGTTTCCAGACAGAAATCCAGCCGGCAGAGCGGGTCCGACAGCATGGGGGCTGCCAGGTACTCGTCCATGCTGAGGGGTTTGCGGCGGATGGCTGTAGGGCGTGTGCTTGCGGCCTGGCGGGAGGCGATGACGATCTCGCCGAAGGCCTCGCGGCGCGTGCCGTAGAGATGCATGTGACGGCGGGTGAGCAGCGCCATGGTCTGGCCGGGGCCTTGGAGCCCGGCGGCGCTGGCCCACACATTGTCCGGCGTGGCGGCCATGTTGGCGAAGGTGACGCCGTAGCGGTTGGTGGATTGCTGGCAGGCGCCGAGGCACAGCACGGTGTGCGCACGGCCGGTTTGGATGGCCAGCGCCGCGAGGTCCAGCACACCGGCGGAGCCGCCACCCTGGGCGGCGATGAGGGCGGCGAAGTTGAGTTCGGGCAGCCCGAGCATTTCCGTGAGCTGGCCGGGCTCGATGACACCTGAGGCGTAGCCGGCGATGCCGTCTATGGCGGTGATGGGGAGACCGGCGTCATCGGCGGCGGCGATGACGGCTTTGCCGATGAGCTCGTGTTTGGTTTGGGGGAGGGATTCGCCGCGAAAATAGTACGGGGTGGCGCCGATGCCGACGATGGCGGGTTCTTGGTTCATTTGCTCCTCCCCCTTTCTTGGGGATGAGGGTACATCACGCGGGTTTTTGTAGCAAGCGCTTGGTTTATCTATTCCACTTTGAGGACGACGCGGAAACGGGCTTTGCCGCTCATCATGTGGTCATAGGCGGCTTGGGCTTGATCAAGCGGGAAAATCTCGTTCATCGAGGTGATGTTGTTTAGCTCGCTGAAATTGAGCGTGTCTTCGGAATCCGCCGCGGTGCCGGAGTACCAGCCGCGCACGGCGGCGGATTTCATCAGCAGGTCCAAAGAGTTGATGGTGATGGGGCCGACGGCGCCGATGACCATCATGACGCCGTTGGGGCCGAGGCCGCCGATGATGGCTTCCATGGCCTGGGGGTTGGTGACGGTGGCGATGATGGCTTTGGCACCACCTTTGGCGAGCAAAGCGGCGGCGGGATCTTCGGCGGCGCTGTCGATGTAGTCATGCGCGCCGAGGGAGCGGGCGAGCGCTTCTTTGCCGCGCCCACGGTTGACGGCGATGGTGCGGAAACCCTGGTGGGCGGCGAATTGGATGGCCAGGTGGCCGAGGCCGCCGATGCCGTGGATGGCGACGAGATCGCCGGGCCTGGCACCGCTGTTGCGCAGCGCGTTGAAAGTGGTGATGCCGGCGCAGAGCAGCGGGGCGGCTTCCACTGAATCCAATGTGTCCGGCACGCGGGCCAGAGCGGAGCTGAGGGCCAGCATGTGGGTGGCGTAACCGCCGTCGCGGGAAACGCCGGTGGCGCCGTGCACGTTCTCGCAGGCGAAGGCCATGTTGCGGCGGCAGTTGCCGCAATAGCCGCAATTGCCGCCATGCCAGCCCACGCCGACACGCTGGCCCGGTTCCCAGCCCTGAACGTCCGGGCCGAGGGCGTCGATGATGCCGATGACCTCATGGCCGGGGATGCGCGGGTAGGCAATGTTGGGGAACAGGCCTTGCACGGTTACGGAATCACTATGGCAGACGCCGCAGGCCTGGACGCGGATACGGACCTCATGCGGGCCGGGGGCGGGCAGATCTCGCTCCTCCAGACGGAAGGGGGCGTTGACTTCGGGAACTACCATTGCGCGCATTTTGGACATGCCGGCCTCCGTTGCGGGGTTTCTGCTCCGGGGTATCTTGGGATTAAACTTCGATAATCAATGTGCATGCGAAAACGCCATTGATTGACATGGTGGCGCGCGGGGTTAGCGTGGTGGAAAATCAGGAGAAATGCCCATGATTAAGATCCACCATCTGCTCGTTTCGCAATCGGAGCGGGTGATCTGGCTGATGGAGGAGTTGGGGCTGCCTTACGAGCTGCAATCCTATCCGCGCCAGCCGAATTATATGGCGGCACCGGAATTTCTGGCGCTGAATCCGGTGGGCCAGGCGCCGGTGATTGAGGATGGGGATGTGGTGCTGGCGGAATCGCTGGCGATTGTGACGTATATTCTGGAGCTATATGGCCAGGGGCGCTTGCGTATTGCACCCGGTGAGAAGGGTTATGCGGATTATGTGTATTGGATGGCCTATTCGATTGGCGGGCTGGCGCCGCAGGCGATGCAATATATGACGGCGTTGCGCATGGGCACCGAGAGCGGGCCGTTTGCCGATATGGCGCGGGAGCGGCGGGGCCGGCATCTGGGCATGATTGATAAAAGGCTGGCGGGGAATGAGTGGCTGGCGGGTGACAAATTCACGGGCGCGGAGATCATGTGCCATTTTCCCTTTGGCGCCACCATGCGCAAATTTGGGGCGATGGATATTTCGGACTACCCGAACATCCAGCGCTGGCTGCAGCGGATAAATGAGCGGCCGACTTTTCAGCGGGCGATGAAGATTGCGGGGAATGAGGGGCCGGCTGGATAATTCCATGCACTTGAGGAAGATTTCGCGGATGCTATGATGATGTTCAGGCCGGGGTAACTGGCCATGGAGGAACATGATGGATAGCACGTTGGAATACCGCAAGATCAAACCGCTGATCGGGACCGAGATTTTGGCCGATAAGGCGGGGCTGCTGAGCGGCGTGCATGCCGGGGAAATACGGCGGCTGCTGGAGGAGACCGGCGTGCTGGTGTTTCCGAAAATCGATTTTACGGATGCGGAGCAGATCGCTTTTACCACCACGCTGGGCAAGTTTGCGAAAGAGCTGAAGGGCGAGGAAATTTATAAGGTCTCGTTGGATAAGGGGCAGAATGCCACTGCGGAATATCTGAAGGGGGCGTTTTTCTGGCATATCGATGGGACGATGTCGCCGATGCCGATTCTGGCCTCGCTGCTGGCCAGCAAGGTGCGCGCACCTGAGGGTGGGGATACGGATTTCTGCAATACCTATGCGGCTTATGATGCGCTCTCCGATGACGATAAGACGCTGCTCGCGGGCAAACGGGCGGTACATACCTTGGCGTCGTCGCAGCTTGAGGTGGACCCGCAGCCGAGCCTGGCGAAATACCGGGAATGGCGCGCTTACGGCAAGAATGAACTGCCGCTGGTGTGGACGCATCGCTCCGGGCGCAGATCGCTGGTGATCGGCAATACGGCGCATCATGTGGTGGGGATGGACCCGCTGGAGAGCGAGGAATTGCTGATACGTTTGCGCGACCACGCGACGCAGCCGGAATTTTACTACCGGCACGTGTGGGCGGATGGCGATGCGGTGATGTGGGATAATACCGGGACGATGCATCGGGCTACGCCTTATGCGCTGGATTGCGGGCGGATGCTGCATAGGACCAAGCTGGAGGGCGAGGAACCGTTTGCGGCGTGAAAAACTTCTGATTTTGGAGATAGGTTGATGACTGCTTATATGATTGCGACGCGGCTGGGGGCGGTGCGTGATGCCGCATCTCTGGCTGAATACAGCCGGTTGAACCGGGAAAATGCCGCGGTTTTTCGGGCGCAGTATAATGTGACGCCGCTGGTGGTCTATGGTGCGCTGGAAGCGGCCGAGGGGCCGGCGCCGGATGGGATTATAATATTGCAATTCCCCAGCATGGCGGATGCCAGAGCCTGGTATGACAGCCCCGGCTATCAGCAGGCTTTGCCGTACCGGCAGAAGGCCGCTGATTATAATGTGGTGTTCGTCGAGGGGCTGTAGGGCCATTTCGCGATCACACGAACCATGAACAGCCTATAATTTGCCTGTATTTGATTATATTTTAATCCAATACAGGTAAATTAACGACCACCACCCTCGTCGTCCGTGAGTCTTTGCCTCAATTTTGATGTTTATTAAGTGGCATTATTTTTGCTTGACGGTTAAATCATGAGTCCAAACCGTCAAAGCGTGCCCTTTTTCATCATCGGATCTGAGGAGTTGTTATGAGCGACGTGATATTGCCCATAGGTGGATCGACAACGGAATCGGGCTCGCTGAAGCGCGCCATCGACTGGAAGGGCGCGTTCTGGGTGGCGAGCGGCGTGCCGGCGCTGGTGCTGTTCTCCATCGGCGGGATTTCCGGCATGGTCGGGAATCTGGCGTTTCTCATCTGGACCGCTTCGATTTTCATGGGGTTTGTGCAGTCATTTACCTATGCTGAGATTGCCGGGCTGTTTCCGAATAAGTCAGGTGGGGCCTCGGTTTATGGTGCGGCCGCCTGGGTGCGGTATAGCAAATTCATCGCGCCCCTTTCGGTATGGTGCAACTGGCTGGCGTGGACGCCGGTGCTCTCGCTGGGCTGCTCGATTGCCGCTTCGTATATTCTCAATGCCATCGGCTCCACAAAGCTGACCAACTGGACGCTGTTTGCGCATACGCTGGGGCCGGTGAGTTTTTCCCTTGGCTCCACCTTTTTCATTGGTGCAATCATCATGCTGGTGGTGTTCTCCATTCAGCATCGCGGCATTCTCGGTACCGCCAGCGTGCAGAAATATGTAGGGCTGCTGGTCATCATTCCGATGGCGATCGTCGGCGTGATCCCGCTGTTCAACGGGCATGTGCATTTTGCCACGGCGTTTGCACCGCTCGTGCCGCTGGCCAGCGCTGGCGCGCCGGGGCTGGGGAGTTGGAATATTCCTGGCTGGACGATGGTGCTGGGGGCGATGTTTATCGCCGCCTGGTCGTCCTATGGGTTTGAAACAGCCGTGTGTTATACGTCGGAATTCCGCAATCCAGGGACTGATACGTTCAAGGCGATTTTCTACTCCGGCCTGCTGTGCATCGCACTGTATGTTCTGGTGCCGTTTACATTCCAGGGCGCGCTGGGGCTGACCGGTATGCTGGATCCTTCAATTGCCGCCGGCTCGGGCGTTGCCAAGGCGATGGCCGATATGGTGGGTGGGAATAATACCATCAACGCCATTATGCAGATGTTGATGATCCTGGCGCTGATTCTCTCGATCATGACCGCCATGGCTGGATCTTCGCGCACTTTGTATCAGGGCTCGGTGGATGGCTGGTTGCCGAAGTATCTGACCTTTGTGAACGACCATGGCGCGCCGACGCGGGCGATGTGGACGGATCTCGTGTTCAATCTTTTTCTCCTTGCTGTAGCCTCGGCCGATGCAACGAGCTTCTTCTTTATTCTCGCAATTTCCAATGTCGGTTATATTATCTTCAACTTTCTTAACCTGAACGCCGGCTGGATCCACCGGATAGACTCAGGCTCGACCAACCGCCCCTATAAAGCGCCAACCTGGCTGCTGGGGCTGGGGGCCGTGTTCGCTTTCGTCAATGCCACCTTCATGGGGGCGGGAGCAAAGACGTGGAACCCGTTGGCACTATGGGCCGGGCTGATTGTTGCGGCGCTGATTTTGCCGGTGTTCTGCTACCGCCATTATTATCAGGACAAGGGCAAATTCCCTGAACAGATGTTGGAAGATCTGCATGTGGGCGGCTCTGGCGATACCACAACGAAACGCGCGGGGGTGTTGCCTTATCTTACGCTCGCTGGCGGTGTGGTTGTGGTGCTGCTGTCGAACTGGTTCTTCCATCTGTGACGCTGGGGGGATGAGATGATTTTGAGGAAGCCGGGATGATCTCCCGGCTTCCTTTTTGGGCGGCAGGTTTGACAGAGAAGGGTTCCTATGTATAACTTATGTTTATCAATAGGAACATGTTGATGGAGTCCATGGTGCAGCCGGGCGATGATATGCAGGCGCGAAAACGCCCTGAGATCGTTTATCTGCGCGGTGGTGAGTCGCTGGTGTTGCAGTTGCAGGCTGGCGATTATGTGAGCATTGTTGATGAGCAGGGTGGCCAGGCTTGCGATGTGGCGCTGGCGGGTGAGGCCGCTGTGCGGGTGCTTGGCGAAACTGCTGCTCCTGGCAGTGTGTTTGGTTTTGTTGCGAAGGCGGATGGCGGTGTGAGCGTTGCCGCACCTGGCACGCCGATGGAGCCGCACGAGCAGAATCCGCCGACGGATTTGCGGTTGGAAATTACGCGGAAGGTTGCGGCCTATCCGGCCCCGTTGGGGCGCGTGAAAGCCGAGATTCTGGTGCGGGCTGCTACGGCGGAATCTTATACCGTGGCGGCAGGGGATTATATTCAGATCATCGACCTCGATGGTCAGCAATGTTCGGATTTTCTGGCGTTTGATGCGTGCGCACCGCTGCATGGGCTTGATGCAACGGCGACGCGGACTTTAGGCGGACGAATTTATCCTGGGCCTGGGTTGCATGCAAAATTTTTTGATGATCGGATGCTGCCGTTTGTTGAGGTGATACGCGATACATGTGGGCGGCATGATATGTTTGCTTTTGCCTGCAGTGCGAAGTCTTATGATGATGCCGGGTATCCGGGGCATGCGAATTGTTCTGATAATTTCAATGAGGTTTTGCAGCCGCATGGGATTTTTCCGCGTGTGGCTTGGCCGGCGGTTAATTTTTTCTATAATACGCAGGTGGCGGCTTGCGGCACGATTACGGCGGATGAATCCTGGTCGCGGCCTGGGGATTATGTGCTGCTGCGGGCGATGCGGGATTTGATTTGTGCCAATTCCTCCTGCGCTGATGATGTATTTACGACGAATGGCTATAATCCGACTGATATTCTGGTGCGAGTTTATGATGTGAACGAAAACTTCTCGAAAGGGATGGCGCAGCGCATGACGGCCGATGCTGAACCGCGACTGACGAGGGAGAGCGGGTTTCACCCTGCGACCTCTGCACTCACCCGGCATTTTGTGGAGAGCAACGGGTTCTGGCTGCCGAAGGTTTTTACCGATGGCGGGGCGGTGGCGGAATATACGGCGTGCCGTGAGGATGTGGCACTTATCGATCTTTCCCTGCTGCGTAAGTTTGAGGTGACGGGGCCGGATGCGGAGAATCTGCTGGCGCTGGCGCTGACACGTAATGTTCGAAAGTTGAGTGTGGGCCAGGTGGTTTATACCGCAGTTTGCTATGAGCATGGCGGGATGATCGATGACGGCACGGTGATGCGGTTGGGGGCGAATAATTTCCGTTTCATATGTGGGGCTGATTATACCGGGGTGTGGCTGCGTGAGCTGGCCGCCAAGCTTGGGTTGCGGGCGTTTGTGCGCAGCTCCACGGACCAGTTGCATAATGTGTCTCTGCAGGGGCCGCGTTCGCGTGAGGTGTTGGCACCGCTGATTTTTACGCCGCCGGCGCAGGCGCGGGTTGATGAGCTGAAATGGTTTCGGTTTACGATTGCGAGGCTTGGCGGGCCGGAGGGGATTCCGCTTGTGATCTCGCGCACCGGTTATACAGGAGAGCTGGGGTATGAGATTTGGGTACACCCGAGCAATGCTGTGAGACTGTGGATGGCGCTGACGGAGGCAGGGGCGCAGCCGATGGGGTTGGCGGCTTTGGATATGCTGCGGATTGAGGCGGGGTTGATTCTGGCGGGACGTGAATTTTCCGATGAGACTGATCCGTATGAGGCCGGCATTGGGTTTGCCGTGGCGGATCGGGATGAGGATTTTATCGGGCGCGACGCGCTGCGCCGGCGGGCGACGAATCCATTGCGTAAATTGGTTGGATTGGTGATTGATGCCGGTGAGGCCGTGCATCATGGCGATTGCGTGCATATCGGGCGGGCGCAGATTGGGGTTGTAACCAGCGCGGTGCGTTCGCCGGTACTGCATCAATCCATCGCTCTGGCGCGTATCGACGCGCATTATGCGGCGATTGATACCGCGGTGGAGATTGGCAAGCTTGATGGCCAGCAGCGGCGGTTGCCAGCGCGCGTTGTGCGGTTTCCGCATTATGACCCGGAGAAAACCAGGGTGCGGGGGTGATGGCATCCCTGCCCCGCGAAGATTCAGAATTTCTCTACAAATGATGAAAGATAAAGCATGACCCGCTCCTGGCGCCACGCCGTACTTGCCTCCCGCCACCGCGCTCTTGGATCCAATTTGGAAGACTGGAACGGTATGCCGACGGCGTGGTCTTATGCCTCTGATTTGCAGGGCGACCATGTGGCGATCCGCACCAAGGCGGGGTTGATGGATGTGTCGGGCTTGAAGAAAGTGCATCTGCATGGGCCGCATGCATCGGGGGTTCTGGATTATTTGACGACGCGGGATGTGGCAAAAATCACGCCGGGGAAATCGGCCTATGCGTGTTTTTTGAATGAGGCCGGAAAGTTTATAGATGATGGGATTTTATACCGCACCGGGCCGAATTCATGGTTTGTGGTGCATGGTTCGGGGGCGGGGCATCAGGCGCTGACGAGTGCGGCTTACGGGCGCAATGTGGCGATGTTGTTTGACGATGATCTGCTTGATCTCTCGCTCCAGGGGCCGCTGGCGGTGGATTATCTGGCCAAACATGTGCCGGGGATTCGCGAGCTTAAGTATTTTCATCACATGGGCACTACGCTTTTTGGAAAGCCTGTGACGATTTCGCGCACGGGGTATACGGGTGAGCGCGGGTATGAGATTTTCTGCAAGGCGGAAGATGCGGCGTTGATCTGGGATACGATTCTGGATGAGGGCAAGGAGATGGGGATTATTCCTTGTGCGTTTACAGCACTGGATTTGTTGCGGACGGAGAGTTATCTGCTGTTTTATCCTTACGATAATTCAGAGATGTATCCGTTTGAGCATGAAGGGCCGGGGGATACTTTGTGGGAGCTGGGGCTCGATTTTACGGTGAGCCCGGGTAAGACCGGGTTCCGTGGGGCCGAAGAACATTACCGGTTAAAGGGTAAGGAGCGTTTTAAAATCTTTGGGGTTTTGCTCGATGGTTCTGAATCGGCGGCGCCGGGGGATAGATTGATCGCTGATGGTACGGAGGTCGGCGTCATCACTTGCCCGATGGTTTCGACGCTGACGGGTAAATCCATGGCGATTGCGCGGGTGGATGTGGCTTATGCGGTGCATGGGACGCCACTCAGCGTGGCGGGTGTGCCGGCCATTGCGCATACACTACCATTTGATGATCCGAAGAAACTGAAACGCATCGCGGTGGGTTGAGGATGACGATTAAGAGCCGGCCGATTTATGCGCCGTTTAAATTGGATGTGACCGGGAGGGTGCATCTGGTCGTGACCAATCTTGCTGAGGCGCCGGTGGAGGTTGAGGAGGCGGTGGGCGATGTTTTGGTATGGACCGTGAAAACGGTGGCGCCCGGCGTGCCGGCGCCGGCGGCGCGGAACCTGCGGCCATTTCGTTCGGTGGCGGAGTTGTTGCCGCAACTGGCGGTGAGGCTGGCGCAAGCGACGGTAGGGCTGCGGATTTACGCGGTTGGGTCCGAGGCGTTTATCTGGGACGCCTATAATGTGGCTATGGGTGCCGGGTTGGATGGAGCAGAAGTGTTTACGCATCATGCTGGGCCGTTTGTGCGGCGGGTGTATTGCACGCATTGCCGTACGATGATTGAGGATGTGGCGGTCACTATCATCCCCTGCCCTGTTTGCGGCGCGCATCTGTTTGTGCGCGATCATTTTTCGCGCCGGCTGGCGGCGTTTATGGGTGTGATTGTTGATGCGGAGGTTCCGGGTGAGATTCCGGCGGCGGAGGCGTTGATTTCATGAGACTGGTACTTGGTAAAATTGATGTACTGGGGCCAAGTATTCGGCGTTTTACGTTGAGCCCTGTATCCGGCGTGTTGCCTGTGGCGGGGGCCGGGGCGCATGTGGTGCTGGAAATTCCGGGGCCAGGGCGGGTGTGGAAGAATGCTTATTCCATTGTCTCCACGCCGTCTTCTGCCTCTTACGAAATTATTGTGCGGCGGGTGGAGCATTCGCGGGGCGGTTCAGCCTGGTTGCATGACCATGCACGCGTGGGCGATGTGCTTGAGGTGCAGGCGCCGCAGAATCTGTTTCCGCCATCACGTACCTCGCGCCGGCATTTGCTGCTCTCGGCGGGAATTGGGATTACGCCGTTTCTCTCCTATTTGCATGTGCCGGGGTTGAGTTTTGAGTGGCACCATTGCGGTAAGGCTGAGGATGCAGCGGCGTTCGCGGCGTTGCTTCCGGAGACGGTGACTCTGCATACGGGGCGCAATACATTGAATTTGGCGGCCTTGCTGGCGGCGCAGAAGCTCGATACGCATCTTTCGCTGTGCGGGCCTGAGAGTTTTATGGATTTCGCATTGGCTGCGGCGGAACATGCGGGCTGGCCGGGGCAAAAAATCCATAAGGAGAGTTTTGGCGGGGCGACGGGTGGGGCGCCGTTTATTGTGCATCTACGACGCTCTGGGCAGAGCATTCATGTGGGAGCTGAGGAGTCACTCCTTGATGCGATGGAGGCGGCCGGGCTGGTACCACCTTGTTTGTGCCGTGGCGGGGCCTGCGGGGAATGTAAATTGCCGGTGCTGGAGGGGGTGGTGGAGCATCATGACCATTATCTCTCAAGCTCTGAACGTGCGGCTAATGATGCGATCATGACCTGCGTTTCGCGGGCGCGGACAACTGAAATTACGTTGGATTTTTAAGCCATGACCCTGATCTTGAAGCCGGCTGAGACGTTCCGTGGGGATTATACCTATCGGAATTCGGATGAGGCGATTTTGCGTTTCCCCTTCCCTTTCCCCGAAAATATTTACATGTATGCGGTAAATGTGGAGCCGCATGTGCGCGGCGGGCCGACCGCTGCCTATGATGCGGTGTTCGATATCGATGAGCATTATGTGGGAGATATGGCGGACAGGGCCATTACACTGGCGGAAGATCCGTTGCGGTGTCAGGTGTTGCCGCATATGGCGGAGGCCGAGTGGGATACTCTGGAATTGCTGATGGAGAGTTTGAGCAGCGATTACCCTGAGCATTTTACGCTGACGAAAAATGGCGATGAATGGCATTGGGTGAATCGGCCGCTCGGGATTGATGAGCATTTTACCTTTGGGCGTCGGGAGACGCTGCCCTATGGGCCATTTGAATATATCACGCGCCAGGTGCAGGGGGATTTTTCCATACAGGACCAGCGGGACGGCACGCTGTATATGGATGGCGGGATGGTCACATCGCAGGCTGATTGGTCGTTGAATTTTGATATTGGCATGAATTTTCATGAATGGCATGGGCCGGTGCCTTTGGCGCATGAGGCTGGGGTGTTTGACCGGGCCTTGCAATATTTGTTGCGTCTTCAGCATGGCAAGCCGGTGCGGCGGTTGAACTGGACACTGACGGCAAATCCGCGGCTGGATACATCGCCTGAGAATTATCCGATGTGGGGGGCTGAGAAAGCTGAAATCTCGCCGGAGAATGTGGGGCACCGTATGTGCTTGCGGGTTGAGGTGCAGACGCTGACGCGGCTGCCGCGCTCGAATGCGATTTTGTTTGGGATACGCGGCTATCTTATCCGGCTGGAGGAGCTGGCACGGGTGAAGAAATGGGCTTTGCGGATGCATCGTGTTATCCGCGATCTGCATCCGTTGATTATTGAATATAAGGGGATGCCACGGTATCGGCAGTTTATCATCGATTATCTGGCGTCGTTTGATGATGGAACGGTGTTGAATTCGGGAACCGCTCCTGAGCAGGATAGTCTCTAAAAAAAAGCCCCGGTAGAACCGGGGCTTTTTTTTACTTGTTTTTCAGGAAGGCTTCCAGACTGTCGTCCAGCGCTTCCATCCATGGCGTGTGGTGGATGGGAGCGGTATTGCCGGTGATGACCGAGGGGAAGGCGTGGTCTCGGTAGGAGAGGACGTTTTCTTCCTTGTGGTGTTTCCACTCTTTGAATTGCTCGGCCATGATTTCGTGTTTGAAATCGGGGTAGTCGGTGAGGGTGAGGAGGTCGCGGATGTAGGCGCATTGGTAGTCTATGTCGTAGGATGCGCCGTCGCTGGCTTCTTCTTTTTCGCGCCAGGATTGGGAGTCGGCTTGCATTTCTTCCAGTGATGGTATGGGGGTTTTTCCCATGATGACGTCACGGGCGTACCAGGCCTGGGCGTCGAACATGTTGAAGGTGTAATATTGATCCTGCATGCCGAGGTAGAGGAGTTGCGGGTTTTGCTCCCAGACCACGCCTTTGTAGAGACCGAGCGGCCAGAGGCGGTTTTTGGTTTTCAGGCGCAGATCGTCCGGCAGAAAGGGGAAATGGTGCTGGTAGCCGGTACAGAGGATGATGGCGTCGATCTCGCGCTGGGTGCCGTCTTTGAAGCTCGCGAGTTTGCCTTCAACTTTTAGGAGGAGGGGCAGTTCGGAGAAAGCATCCGGCAGCTCGAAACCCATGGGGCTGGTGCGGTAGGAGAAGATGACTTCACTCGCGCCGTATTTATAGCATTGGATGCCGATGTCTTCCGAGGAATAGGAGCTGCCGACGCAGAGGACGCGCTTGCCGGCAAATTCGGCGGCGTCGCGGAAATCATGGCTGTGCAGGATTCGGCCGGGGAATTTTTCGAGACCGGGGAAATAGGGGACGTTGGGGACGGAGAAATGGCCGGAGGCGACCACGACGTAATCGAAGACCTCGCAATAGGTGTGGTCGTTGGCGAGATCGCAGACTGTGACTGTGAATTTTCCATCCGCATAGGTGACCTCGCGGACCGGGGTGCTGAAGCGGATGTGGCGGCGCAGGTTGGCTTTGCTCACGCGGCCGACGATGTAGTCCCATAGCACCGCGCGGGGCGGGTAGGAGGGGATGGGGCGGCCGAAATGTTCCTCGAAGGAGTAATCGGCGAATTCCAGGGCTTCCTTGGGGCCGTTGGACCAGAGGTAGCGGTACATGGAGCCGTGCACGGGCTCGCCATACTCATCCAGGCCAGTGCGCCAGGTGTAGTTCCAGATTCCGCCCCAATCTTCCTGTTTTTCGAAGCAGACGATCTCGGGAATCTCTTCGCCCTTGCGCGCGGCTGAGTCGAAGGCGCGGAGTTGGGCGAGGCCGCTGGGGCCGGCGCCGATGATCGCGATACGTGTCATGAGGCCACCTTAAATCTGTCCTTATAAGAAACTTTGTTTCTTATAAATTGATCTGTCAAGCGGCTCTGGCGGGGGCGACGTGGCATAAAAAAGCCCCGGGCGATGTCTCGCCCGGGGCTTGGTTCAGTACGGAGCCTTACTGCTGGCCTTCCGCGTACCAGGTGCGGAATTCGGCGTATTTCGGCATTTCTTCCGAATTGGCTTTCGGGTCGATGACGACATGCACGACGCCGACCTTGCCGGAAGCATAGGCGCGGGCGATGGCGGGCTGGATGTCTTCGGCCTTGGTGACGTATTCGCCGTGGCAGCCGAAGCCTTCACCGATCTTGTCGAAACGGACGTCCTTGCTCCAATGCGTGCCGGTCTCTTCCGTGCCGTGGCCGATATTGCGCTTGTAGACGCCGACTTCCAGGCCCCATTGATTATCGACGCCGACGACGCAGACCAGCGGCAGCTTGCAGCGCACCGCGGTTTCCAATTCGCCGATGTGGAACAGGAAGGAAGAATCGCTGGTCAGCAGCATGCCGGGGCGAGAAACGCCCGTGGCAGCGCGGTCGGCCAGCATGGCGCCGGTGGCATAGGGCAGGCCCGTGCCGATATGGCCGAAATTCTGGTTCCAGATCACGTCATGCGGTTTGGCCTGCGAATAGGTCCAGGTGAACACCACGGTGGCGCCGCCATCACGGATCATGATGCCATCGCCGGGGAAGGCTTTGGTGGCCTCGACGACGAAGCGCGAGGTGTGGATGGCCACATCGCCATGACCGTCGGTATGGGTGAGCGACTCCTCGCCCCAATGATCGAGCTCGGCCTGGCCGTCCTTCATGAATTTGGCGAGGCCCGGGGCCGGGGCGCGCGGGGTGTCTTTGAGTGCTGCGATCAATTGCGGGATGACGCCGCGAAGGTCACCGACCAGTGGCACGTCGATGGGGCGGTTGACGCCGATGGCGGAGGCATCCTGCTCGACATAGAGCCACTTGCGGATGGCTTCGTTCTTCTCCCAATAGCGCCAGCGGCCGAAATGCACGGGCTCGCCGAGCTCGGTGCCGATGGCCAGGCAGAGATCGGATTCGGTGACCGCCTCGATCGAGGCGTTGGAGAAGACGTATTGGAAGGTGCGGTCTTCCAGCCCCTTGATGTAGGAGGTGCCGCCGGAGGTCTGGATGACCGGGCAGTTCATCAGCAGGGCGAGCTCCTTGAGGGCTTCGCCGGAGCGGGTGGTGTGGACGGCGTGGCCGACCAGCAGAATCGGGTTTTTCGCGGCGCGGATGAGGGCGGCGGCTTCGGCCACGCGGTCCACATCGGCACCCTGGTTGACCAGGCGGTAGCGCGCGGGGGGGAGCGGCGCCGGCACGTCGAGCTCTTCCTGAATGATATGTGAGGGGAATTCGATATAGACCGGGCCGGGGCGGCCGCTGACGGCCTTGCGGATGCCTTCGCGGATGATCTCATCGGTCTGTTCGGCAAATTCGATGGAAGCCGAGTATTTTACCGAGTTCTGGAACAGCGGCGTCTGCTGCACGAACTGGATGCGGCCGCGGCGGACGCGCTGTTCCGTGATGCGGGCGCGCTGGCCGGAGAGGAAGATGACGGGGGAGTTTTCAACCAGGCAGCACTGGATGGCGGGGGCGGCGTTGGCGATGCCCGGCCCGAGCGTGCCGATGGCGACGGCGGCCTTGCCGGTCATACGCGAGGCGGCTTCGGCCATGAAGCCGGCAGCGGCTTCGTGATGCGGGGCGACGACGGTCCAGCCGCGGCGCTCGGCGGCCAGGAACATGTGGACGAAGTTCGGGTCAGGAATGCCGAACAATGTGTTGATGCCCTCGGCCTCGAAGAGCTGCAGAATACGTTCATAGACGGGAACCGTCATGGTTAACTCCTTGTTGTACGTTGCTTTGATCTTGCACCCGCCGGCAGTGGCGGGGCTGTGAGCCTCCAGGCTTGGTTTGGTACGTAAAGCCCTGTGCGTGAACAGCCCTTCCCCTTGAAACCCCGGTTTGTTGCCGGGAGCGTGTGACGATCCTTGAGCCCCCCGATTGGAGCCGGAAGGCAATTTGTCAGGACATTTTCCCGACGCGGGGCAAGCTATAGCGTCAGTTTTCGCTCTGGTCGAGGTGTTGAACGCGGCGATAGCACGGAATATATGCGGTAAATATGCCGCAGCGCAGCATGATGCGACAGGCTGGCGCACAGTCGGCCAGGCTGCGGATTGGGGCGGCGGCGCCTCTTGAAATGGCGGGGCGGGCGTGAAATCTATGGGTAAATGCCTGATGGAGGATACCGCAATGCCATCTAAACGCAGCGTACCAGGCGTAAAACCTTATAATAGCGCCGCCGGCGGCTGGGGGGCGTTGCGGGCCACGGCCATTGCCGTGCGCGAGCAGATGGAGCTGAGCGAGGCGCCGCTGCTGCTGTACCGGACCAATAAGCCGGCGGGGTTCGACTGCCCGGGCTGCGCCTGGCCGGATAAGGCACATACATCGACCTTTCAGTTTTGCGAGAATGGCGCCAAGGCGGTGACCTGGGAGGCGACCAAGAAGCGGGTGACGCCGGAATTTTTTGGCCGCCATACGGTGGCGGAGCTGCTGGGCTGGACGGACCATGATCTGGAGGACGAGGGGCGGCTGACGCACCCCATGGCCTATGATGCAGCCAGCGACACTTACCAGCCGGTGGAATGGGATGAGGCGTTTGCGCGGATAGGGGCGGTGCTGCGCGCGCTCCCCAGTGCGAATGCGGCGGAATTTTATACCTCGGGCCGGGCCTCCAATGAGGCGGCGTTTTTATACCAGTTGTTTGCGCGGGAATATGGGACCAATAATTTTCCCGATTGCTCGAACATGTGCCATGAGGCAACCAGTCAGGGACTGCCGAAATCCATCGGGATTGGCAAAGGCACTGTGTCTCTCGATGATTTTGACCATTGCGAGATGATCATCGCGATTGGGCATAATCCGGGGACCAACCATCCGCGCATGATGGGGACGCTGCATGAGGTGTCCAGGCGGGGGGTACCGATTATCGTGTTCAACCCGCTGAAGGAGCGGGCGCTGGAGCGGTTTACCGACCCGCAGAACCCCGTGGAGATGGCGAGCATGGGCTCGACGCCGATTGCTTCGTCCTACTACCAGGTGAAGGTGGGCGGGGATGCGGCGGCGCTGAAGGGGATATGTAAGGCGCTGCTGGCGCTGAATGCGCTGGACCATGGGTTTATCGCTGAGCATACCAATGGGTTTGCGGCATTTGCGGCGGATCTGGCGGCGACGGGTTGGGCGGAGATTGAGGCGGCCAGCGGGCTGGGCCGGGCCGCACTTGAGAGTGTTGCGGCGGCTTACGCGAAGTCCAATGCCACCATCGTGAGCTATGGCATGGGGGTGACGCAACACAGCAAGGGCACGGCGACGGTGCAGCAGATTGCAAACCTGCTGCTGCTGCGCGGGAATTTCGGGAAACCGGGGGCGGGGATTTGCCCCCTGCGCGGGCATTCCAATGTGCAGGGCGACCGTACAGTGGGGATTAACGAGAAGCCGGGCGATGCGCTGCTGGAGGGGATTGAGAAGCGCTTTGGCTTTGCCCCGCCCCGGGCGCATGGGCATGATGCGGTGGCGGCGATGCAGGCGATTGTGGCGGGAGAATCCAAGGTGCTGGTGGCGCTGGGCGGGAACCTGGCCGTGGCGATGCCGGACCCGGAACAATGTTTCGCGGCAATGCGCAAGCTGGATCTGGCGGTGCATATCGCCACGAAATTGAACAGGTCGCATTTGCTGATCGGCAAGGAGTCGATTTTGCTGCCGTGTTTGGGGCGGACGGAGCTGGATGTGCAGGCTACCGGTGTGCAATCCATTACGGTTGAAGATTCCATGACGATGGTTCATGCCTCGGCGGGGAAATTGCCGCCGGCGTCTGAACATCTGCGCTCCGAGCCGGCGATTGTGGCGGGGATGGCGAAGGCGACGCTGCCGGGCAGCAAGGTTGATTGGGCGGGGCTGGTGGCGGATTATGATTTGATCCGCAATGACATCGAGGCGGTGTTCCCGGATTTCAAGGATTATAATGAGCGTATCCGTGTGCCCGGCGGGTTCCGGCTGCCGCTGCCCCCGACGGAGCGGGTGTGGAAGACGGATTCGGGCAAGGCTGAGTTTCTGGTGCTGGCGGGGGTGGAGATCGATCCGCCGGTGAGTGCGGCAGCACCTTTCCGGCTGACGACAATTCGCAGCCATGACCAGTATAATACCACGATTTATGGGCTGGACGACCGGTATCGCGGTGTGTTCGGCAGGCGGGATGTGGTGTTCATGAACCGGGATGATCTGGCGGCGCAGGGGCTGGAGCATGGCGATGTCGTGGATATAGAGGCGGTGCTGCCACAGACGGCGCGGCGGCTGAGCGGGTTTACCGTGATTGCCTATGATATCGCAGCCGGTTCCGTGGCGGCTTATTATCCGGAGGCGAATGTGCTGGTGCCGCTGGATTATTTTGATGCGCAGAGTGGGACGCCTTCGTATAAATCCGTGCCGGTGAAAATATCCCGGGCGGCGGCGTGAAACTACTGGGGTTTATCGGCAGTAGCGGCAGCGGCAAGACGACGCTGGTGGAGAAGATATTGCCGCTGTTGCGGGGGCATGGGCTGCGGGTTTCCGCGATCAAGCATACGCATCATGGGTTTGATGTTGATAGGCCGGGTAAGGATAGTTTCCGTTACCGCGAGGCTGGGGCGGAAGAGGTGATGCTGGTGGCTGATGGACGCTGGGCACTGCTGCGCGAGGAACGGCAAGAGGTATCGCTGGAAGCGCTGGCGGGGCGGATGGCGCCGGTGGATATTGTGCTGGTGGAGGGGTTCAAGCTGGCGGCGATCCCGAAAATTGAGGTGTTTCGGCCGAGTTTGGGGAAGCCGCCGTTTTTTACCAATGATGTGGGGATTGTGGCGGTGGCGTGTGATGCCCCGCTCGATGCCGGCGGGCGGGTGGTTTTGCCGTTGAATGAGCCGGCGGTTGTGGTGGAATTCATATTGTCGTTGTCGTTATGATTCCGGGGGTTATTCTGGCCGGCGGGCGCTCGCAGCGCTTAGGCGGGGGGGATAAATGCCTGCTGGCTTTTGGGGATGGCACGATCCTCGATCATGTCATTGGCGCGGTGGGGGGGCAGGTGAACGGGCTTGCCATCAACAGCAATAGCGCCCCTGCCCTGTTCGCGCATACCGGGCTTACGATGTTGGCCGATGTGCTGCCGGGGCGGCTGGGGCCGCTGGCGGGGATCCATACCGCAATGCTGTGGGCGCGGGCGCGTGGGGCGGATGCGGTTGTGACTGTGCCTGCGGATACGCCGTTTTTGCCGCGTGACCTTGTGGTGCGGCTGGATGCGGGGCGCGAGGCTGGGCAAGCTTCCGTTGCTGTGAGTGGCGGGGAGCTGCATCCGGTTGTCGGGCTGTGGCCGAGTGCGCTGGCGGAGCAGTTGGAGGCGTTTCTGGCGAAGGGTGTGTACCGGGTGCGGGGCTGGCTGGGGCAGATTTCGTTTCGAAATGTTGAATTTGAGACTGGCGCCATCGATCCGTTCTGGAACATCAATACGCCTGAGGATTTGGCGTTGGCCCGGGCGGCAGTGGCATGATGGCGATTGCGCAGGTTGGTACCAGCGTGTGGCGCGGCGATGTGCGGGCGGGCGAGCGGGCGGTGCCGGAAGAGGTGGCGGTGGCGTTGAGCTATGACCGCGAGACCTTTGCCGTGATGATGGCCAGCCCGGTGGATCTGCAGGATTTTGCGGTTGGGTTTTCGCTCTCTGAGGGGATTGTCGGCAGCCCCGCGGATATTGTTGAGTTCGAAACGATTACCGTGGATGAGGGGATTGAATGCCGCATGACGCTGGCGCCGCAATTGCGGGAGGCGCTCCAGGCCAGGCGGCGGCGCATCGCCGGGCCGGTGGGGTGCGGGTTGTGCGGGTTGGATAGTTTGAAGGAGGTAGCCAGGGTTTTACCGAAGGTTACGGCGGACCTGAGGCTGCCGGCGGCGGCCATTGCCGGAGCGTTTAGGAATATGTCTCGGTTGCAGGCGCTGAACCATGCGACTCATGCAGTGCATGCCGCCGCCTTTTTTGATCCGTCGCGCGAGGGGCTGCTGCTGCGCGAGGATATCGGGCGGCATAATGCGTTGGACAAGTTGATAGGTGCGGCGGCACGGGGTGGGCTGGCGGCGGAGGCCGGGGCGCTGTTGCTGACCAGCCGGGTTTCGCTGGATCTGATCCAGAAGGCGGCGGTGTTTGGGACCGGTATTCTGGCCGCGATTTCAGTGCCCACCGCGCGCGCGGTGCGCGAGGCGGAAGCGGCCGGGATCACGCTGATTGCCGTGGCGCGCGATGACGGGTTTGAAGTGTTTACCCATGCCGAGCGCGTCGTTTTTTAGAGGGACGCAACAAAGGCGGCGTGGTCCAGTTCCGTCTGGTCGCCATAGGCCTCGGCCCAATCCGCCAGTGCCTCATCCAGCACAGCCGACTTGCCGCAATAGCCGCCGATGACGGAGGCATCGCCCACCCTTGCATGGGCGCGGGCCAGAAGCATGCCATAGCTCCAGACGAAGAAGTTGAAGGGCTCACCTGAGAGCCATTCCGTGGGGATGGCGCCCTTCATGTTTTTCATCTGGCGCACGTAATAGGGGCGGCCTTCCATCGTGGTCCAGCCCAGTAGCGGGTCGCCAGCGGCCTGCAATAGCCGCTGGCCGTACACCACGCGCTGGCCGCCGTGTTTATACGCATCCGGCAGAACGGGCAGGTATTTCTCATGCGCGGGCACGCCGGCTTCCTTCATCTGCAGGAACAGCGCGTCATCCTCGCCATTGCCGACCAGCAGAATGAGATAGGCCCGCAAGCCGACGCTGCCGACACCCACCACGCGATGCACGATGTCCACGATACAGTAACGCCGGACCATGTACTGGCGCTCCGGGGACAAAGTTCCGATATAATCATGCAGAGCTTCAGTGATTTTGACCTTCAGCGCTTCGCTGACCGCTGTGGTAACGGGCGGGTCCAGCCGCAGGCGGCGCCTTCCATCGCTACGCCGTTCCGTGATCGTTTTGAGCAGTGCGGCGTTGTTGCTCTCGCGCGCCTTGCGTACGGCCTTGCGCACCAACGCCACGGATTTGCTATCCACCTTAACTGGCCGTTGCATGCGCTCCGGCGTGGTCGCACGATTCCATAACTCCAGAATGCCGAGGCTTTTCAGCTCATTTAACCCGCTGCGATAGCCTTCCACACAACCCGTAACCGCCCGCCGGCGCTCTGCCTTTGAAAAACCATTGTCGCGCCCTGCCAGATTCACGCTCGCGGTGAGGCGCTTGATATCCCATTCCCAGGGTGCGATCATCGCCTCATCGAAATCATTCAGATCGAAAACGATATCATTTTGCGGTGTGCCGAACAGGCCGAAATTATTCACATGGCAATCGCCGTCGATCACCACGTTCAACCCGGTTGAGGGCCCATGCGCGAGATCCCAGGCCATGACCGTGGCGGCACCACGCAGGAAGGCGAAGGGAGAGGCTGCCATGCGCTCCATGCGGAGTGGAATCAGATCTTCCTCGCGCCCGGCATTACCGGCTTTGACGAGAGCCACGGGGTCGGGCCGGTTTGGCGCCGGTTTCCAGGCCCCGTGCAGTTCACGCGGCACAGTCTTGCGCAGTTGCTTGCCGATTTCAACACGGGCCGTCCAGGGCTCGGCCGGTGTCGTCAGCGTGCTGACTTCAGAATCCCTGGGTGCGAAGATCTTGGCATGTTCCAGGCTCTCAATCAGAAACGCGGGCGCGCCTTGCAGCTTGGCAGCCTCCGCCGCGTTCATGTCATGATGTCCGGCCGGTGTCTTTTTTCCCAAGGGATTTGCCCCCTTATGTGCCGGTTTTCTGGACCGTGATTGTCACGGCCTGCAGATATTGCAGCTCGACGGTATCACCCGGTTTCAAACCCGCGGCGAATTTCCGCAGGGATGGGTTCTGCACCTGAATCGTTCCGGCGCTGCCATCCGCGCGGGTAAAACTGACCGTGTTGGTTTTTTTATCGACCGTGGTGATACGCGCATGCAGATCGACCACCGCATAGGCCGCACCTGCCGGTAATTCACCCTTGGCAGCCCTGACCGCAACGGCGACAGCCGCCGGGCCGGGCAGCGGTTGGCCCGGCGGGGTGAGCTGTACGGCGATGGCCTGACTAAAGGTGAGGACGACATGATCGCCGGCTGCGACACGGTCAAGATTTCTGACCTGCGGGCCGGCCACCACGGTTTCCAGATTGCCCGATGAATCGCTCAGCAAAACCTGGCGGGTAGCGTGATCAACCGATTCCACAACGGCAACGGATGTTTCAGTTTTTTGAATGGAAGTTGGTGCCGGCTGGGCCTTTGCCGGCATGGCAAACGCGCCGGCGCAAAGGGCAAGTACCGATAGGTTGAGGAATATGCTTGATTTCTTCATTTGGCTTATCCTTCCTGATCAAGATTTGTCACGACGGCGACATCTTTGAGGACGGCCGTATTCCTGGGCATGGCTTTTCCTGGGTATTGCTTGGGCAATTCAGGTGGCGTGTCTAAGCGTAGAACGACATTATATCTTTTTTTGTAGGCCTACGTTGTATGGCCATGGCTGTAAAGAGTTGAAATATTCCGGCCCGGCGGCTTTGCGGGCAGGCCGCGCGAGGGTGGCGCGCACGAGGGAGGTTGAGGATATTTTGCTTGCGGCATCGAATGGCCGGCGCTACCGTTATGAGTAACAGGTAACCGAGATAAACCTCGGCACAACGGCTCCGGGAGATACAACTTGCAAGCGCAAAGCAACACGGCTGTCGCAAAAAAGAGCGGCGCACGCCGGCATCGACGGATGGGGATGCAGCTTATTTCCGGCACCATGTGCGTGGCATTGCTGGTCAGCAGCCTGCCGCAGCCGGTGCGGGCGCAGGCCAGCCCCCCTGCCTCCGCCACGAGCCCCGCCACGGACCAGAATTATTCGAGCGAGCAGTTGGATGCGCTGCTCGCGCCGATCGCGCTATATCCGGACCAGTTGCTGACACAGGTGCTGATGGCGTCGTCCTATGCCGATGAGGTGAAGGCGGCCGATGCCTGGGTAAAGGATCCGGCGCATAAAAATCTGACAGGCGATGCGCTGGACAAGGCGCTGGCGGCGGAAAACTGGGATCCGTCGGTGAAATCGCTGGTGCCGTTTCCGCAGGTGCTCGGGCAGTTGAGCGATAATGCGGATTGGACCAACCAGCTCGGCTACGCGATGAGCGTGCAGCAGAGCGATGTTATGGCCTCGGTGCAACGCCTGCGCCAGCAGGCGCAGACGGCAGGATATTTGCAGTCTTCCGCGCAACAGATTGTCAGCGCTCAGGGCGCCACGATCATTATCGCGCCGGCGCAGCCGAGCGTTGTTTATGTGCCGGTCTATAATCCGACGGTTGTTTATGGCACCTGGCCTTACGCGTCCTATCCGCCGGTGTATTACCCGCCGCCGCCGGCCTATGGCATGGGCAATGCGTTGCTGCACGGCATGGCCTTTGGCGCCGGGGTGGCGATCAGCGCCAGCCTGTGGGGCTGGGCAAGCCCCAACTGGGGGCATGGCAATGGCAACGTCAACGTCAACGTCAACCGCTACAATAATATCAATGTGCACCGGCCGCCGATAAACAATGGCAACTGGCAGGCCAACCGGCCGAATGGTGGGCGGCGCCCGCCCTCCGGTGGGCCTGTGGGCAAGCCGCGGCCAGGACAAGGCCTGCCGGCGAACGGCTTCGGGCGGCCCAGTGTTTCCGTGCCGGGCAATATCGCCCGGCCGCCCGCCGGCATGGGGCCGGGGCACCAGCCGGGCGCGGGGGGCAACAAGCCCGTGGCCGGGCAGGGCGGCAATAGGCCGCCGGTGGGGCAAGGCGGGAATAAGCCGCCCGGCGGCCAGGGCGGAAACAAGCCGGCCTTCTCCAAACCGGCTGGCAATCCGCAGATCGGCCAGGGCAACACGCCGGGCACACGACCGGCTGCTGGGACTCACGCTGGCGGGGCGTTCAGCGGCATGGGGGACGGCAGGTCGGCCTCGCAATTTGGCAACCGCGGGGCGCAGAGCCAGCATTTTAGTGGCGGTGGTGGTGCGCAGGCTGGCGGCGGCGGCCGGGCTGGCGGGAGGCACAAGTGATGAGACAGACACGGATTTTTTTACGCCTGCGGGCGGTGCTGCTGAGTCAGGTGGCGGTTCTTGGGCTGGGTATTGGCCAGGCGATGGCGGCGGTCGCACAGACCCCGGCTACCGCTTCGGCCCCCTCACCTGCCGCCCAGCAGAATTTTGCCAGCGCGGGGGATGCGGTCGACGCTTTGGTCAAGGCGCTGCAGGCGAACGACCAGAAAGCGTTGCTGGGAATTTTCGGGCCTGGGGCTAAGAAGCTCGTGGGCTCGGGGGATCCGGTGGCGGACGCCGCGGCGCGGCAGAAATTTCTGGCGCTCTATGCTGAAAGCCATGTGCTGACGCCGCAGTCCGATGGCAGCGTGACGCTCGTGGTGGGCAATAACAACTGGCCGCTGCCCATTCCCATCGTGCAGGCCGGAGGGCATTGGCAGTTCGATGCCACCACGGGTGCGCAGGATATTGTGGACCGGCGGATTGGGCGCAACGAGCTGCTGACGATCCAGGCATTGCTCTCCGCCGTGGCCGCCGAACAGGATTATTTTGAGCGTGTGAAGGAGGCCAATGGCACCGGTGTTTACGCGCAGCGCCTGTACAGCACGCCCGGCCAGCATGACGGGCTGTATTGGGATGCAGCACCGGGCGAGCCGGATAGCCCGATGGGGCCGTTCATCGAACAAGCGGAGGATGGAGGCTACCCTGGTGCGGCGCAGAAGGGCGTGCAGACGCCGTATCATGGCTATTATTTTCATCTGCTGAAATACCAGGGGCCGGATGCGCCGGAAGGGTTCCTCAATTATATTCAGAACGGCAAAATGACCGGCGGCTTCGCCTTCATGGCCTGGCCCGTGACCTATGGCAGCGGCGGCATCATGACCTTCATCGTCAACCAGGATGGCATCGTGTTCCAAAAAGACCTCGGGCCCGATACCCTCAAAGCCGTGGCAAACATCACCGCCTTCGACCCCGACCTGAGCTGGGCCCGGATCGACGTCAGCAATTAGGTTCTGAGGGCGGGGGTGTTCCACGAAAAAAGGCCGGGGCTCTGCCCTGGACCCGCTGGGGCCTGAGGCCCCAGACCCCCATTAGCTTTTAAGGGTTTGAAAGGGGCCTGCCTCTGTCGTTTGTGGCGACTAGGTGGCAGGCCCCTTTCAAACCCTTAAGTTATGGGATCCAAGGGCCCTTCGGCCCTTGGCGGGTCGTCACGCCGGAGGCGTGCTTCGCACGACGGCAGAGCCCTGGCCTTTTTTCGTGGAACACCCCCGCCCTCAGAACCTAAATTCTGATCAGCGCCGGGCCTTGGGCGATGTCGCACAAGCTGGCGATGTCTTGGGCTACTTGTTTGTCGCCGCGGGCTTGGGAGGCGTAGAAGATGCCGTCGAGCTGGAGGCTGAAGGCGCGGGCGGTGCGGGCGACATCGAGCGGGCGGAAGAGGTTTTGGGCTATACCGCGGGTGAGGCAGTCTTCCAGGAAGTTTTGTTCGGCGGCGTAGAAGGCGCGGATGAGTTCGTCGGTTTTTTCGTCCCGGAGGCTGGAGACGGCGTAGTCGGCCATGATTTTCGCCATACGAATGAGCATGGGGGCGATGGGTATGTGCATTTGCAGCCAGGCGGTGAGCTCCTGGGCGGGGTTGAGCTGCTGGCGCTGGCCGATGTCGTAGCCCATGTGCAGCTCGGCCACGGCGTGGCTGAGGGCGCGGCGGAGGAGTTCGTCTTTATTTTCGTAATAATAATAGATCAACCCGGCGTTGATACCGCAGGCTTCGGCGATGTCGCGCATGGAGACGGCGTTGTAGTTGCGCTCGGCGAAGAGCTGGAGGGCGATGGTGAGGATGTGTTCGGAGCGCACCGCGGGGTCTAGCCGTTTGCGTTTGGGTTGCTCTTTTGCGACGGCTCTCGCCATTTTGCTTCTCCGATTCCACTTGCTCAGATAATTTGCAGAGTGCTGCCTATTTAAAATTCAGATGGCCAAATTCAAAACATATCATACAAAATCCGCTCATTTTATCTGCGCGTTTCGCTTGACGGGCATAATTGAACTACCGTTTAATAAGAGGCAAGGCGGGATTTTGCTCCGCCGACGGATTACATCCGCCCGCATGGCGGAGGGGTATTTGTGGCTCAAACGCGATCGGAAGCATAGCGATGTCCGGCAAAAAATTTCATCTTGGCTGGTTCATGAATTTTACGCCCGATGAGTGGCGCGAGCCTTTCGGCCAGGGCGGGCAGCCTTGGGATGGGCAGTTTTATATCGAGATGGCGAAAGCGCTTGAGCGGGCCTGTTTCGATTACATCATGATCGAGGACAAGTTGATGGTGTCCGAGACCTATGGCGGCTCGCGTGAGGCTGGTTTGCGCAGCGGCATGATGGCGCCGAAGCACGACCCCGTGCCGCTGGCGGTGGCGATGGGCATGGCGACGTCCAGGCTGGGCGTGATCGCCACCATGTCCACGCTGGGGTATCCGCCGTTTCTTCTGGCGCGGCTGGCCTCGACTGTGGATAGCCTGACCAAGGGGCGGTTTGGCTGGAATGTGGTGACGAGTGCCGAGGATCTTGCCGCGCAGAATTTCGGGCTGGAGAAACTGCCCTCGCGCGAGCAGCGCTACGCGATGGCGGAAGAATATATGGAGGTTGTAGGCAAGCTCTTTAACTCCTGGGATGCGGATGCGGTAGTGCTGGACCGCGAGGCGGGGGTTTATGCCGACCATAGCAAGGTGCATCCGATCAACCATAAGGGCGAATTTTTCAGTGTGCGCGGGCCGCTGAATACGGTGCGCTCGCCGCAGGGGCGGCCGATTTATGTGCAGGCCGGGGCCTCGCCGCGCGGGCGGGATTTTGCCGCAAGGCATGCGGATTCCATCGTGTCCGTGGCCAATGGCGTGGCCAGCATGAAGGAATTCCGCGACGATATACGCGCGCGCGCCGTGGCGGCAGGGCGCGACCCGGATGGGATAAAAATTCTGTTCTGCGTGACGCCGACAGTGGCGGAGACGGAGGCGCTGGCGCGGGAGAAGCATGCGCGGATGCTGAATGCGCCGCATTTCATCGATGATATGCTGGCGTCTGTTTCGGCGATTACCGATATCGACTTTGCTCAATATGAGCTCGACCAACCCTTGCCGGAACGGCTGATAACGAATGGCGAGCAGGGCTCGCTTGATAAGTTTCAGCAATATGGCAGCGGAAAAACCCTGCGCCAATTGGTGGTGGATGGAGCCGGGGGAATTGTTTCATCCGTCGAGCTGATCGGCACGCCGGAGTCCGTGGCCGCGCGTATGGGCGAGGTGATGGCCGAAGTGGGTGGGGATGGGTTTCTCATCACCACACCGGTGCTGCGCGTGAGCCGGCGCTATGTAACGGATATTACCGATGGGCTGATCCCCGAGCTGCAGCGGCGCGGGCTGACGCGCACATCCTACGAGCATGAGAAATTGCGCGACAACCTCCTCTCTTTCTAACTTCCTCCCTGGCACTCTTCTTGCTTCACAATCAACCGCACAATCGAGGTTTTACATCGTGAAAATCGCACTCAAGAAAATATCCCGTGTTGCTCTGGCGCTGGCCATTGCCGTTTCCGCCGGCATCGGCACGCAGGCCAAGGCTGAGACGCCTTTGCGCATCGGCTTCAGTGACTGGCCCGGCTGGACCCCGTGGCAGATCGCCATCGACAAGGGCTGGTTCAAAGAGGCCGGGGTTGATGTGAATCTTCAATGGTTCGATTATTCGGCCTCGCTCGATGCGTTTTCCGCCGGCAAGCTCGATGGCGATTTCATCGCCAATGGCGATGGGCTGGCGATCGGTGCCGGAGGTGCGAAGAATGTGCTGATCCTGCTCACGGATTATTCCAGCGGCAATGATCAGGTGATCGGCAAGCCGGGGATTACCAGCATCAAGCAGCTCGCCGGGCAGAAGGTGGGCGTTGAGGTCGGGCTGGTGGATCATCTGCTGCTGGAACACGCGCTGACCAGCAATGGCATACCGATAAGTGCAGTGACATTGGTGAATACGCCGACCAACAACACGCCGCAGGTGCTGGCCTCCGGCTCCGTTGCCGCCATTGCCGCCTGGCAGCCGATTTCCGGCCAGGCGGAGATGCAATTGCCGGGGTCGCGGCCGATCTATACCTCCGCGCAGGCACCGGGGCTGATTTTCGACGGGCTGGCGGTGTCGCCGGAAAGCCTGAAGGAGCGGCCGCAGGATTGGGCGAAAGTGGTGAAAGTCTGGTACCGGGTTCTGGCCTATGTGAATGATCCGAAGACGCATGCGGATGCGTTGAAGATCATGGCCGCGCGCGATGGCGTGTCGCCGGCGGTTTACGTGCATTATGTGAAGGGCACGCATCTCCTGAGCCGCGAAGAGGCGGAGAAGGCGTTTGTGAAGAGCGATGCGATTTCCTCGATCTATGGCTCGGATGCGAATGCCGATGCGTTCAATGTGCGCAATGGGGTGTATAAGTCGCCGCAGACGATTTCCGATTATATCGATGCCTCGCTGCTGGCGAGTAACTAAGTGCTGAGCGTTTCGGACGCAGCGATACGGCCGGTATCCGAGGGAGAGACTGGCCAGGCAGTGCCTGGCCAGTGGTTTCGTGTGCGCGCGCGCTTAAGCCGGCGCGCGCGTATTTTGCTGGCCTTTGCTTCCATTTTGCTGCCGCTAGGGCTGTGGTCCACGGTGAGCTATGTGCCGTTTATCTGGCATCCGGACGTGCTGATCAGCGATCCTGGCGATGTTGATTATTTCCAGCCCGGCATGCGCGTGGAGAAGGCGATGTTCGCCTCCGAGACTGCGAATGCCAAGGTGAATGCTACCGCGCCCCCTGTGGGCACACTGGCCAACCCTGTGTATCTGCCCTCCCCCGGCGATGTGCTGATGGCGTTTTACACCTCCTTCACCACCCCGCCGATGGATCAGAACGGGCTGTGGCTGCATCAGAGCCTGTGGCAGAGTATACAGACGATTTTCTTTGGGTTTGTGATTTCCTCGATCATCGGCGTGCCGCTGGGGATTCTGTGCGGGGCGCATAGCGGCATGGCACGGCTGGTGGAGCCGTTCGTGGAGTTTTTCCGGTATCTGCCGGCGCCGGCTTTCAGCACGCTTTGCGTGGCGGTGCTGGGGATTTATGCGGGGCCGAAGATTGCGATCATCGTGATTGGGACGTTGTTCCAGCAGATACTGATCATTGCGAATACGACGCGAAAGGCGGATTTCTCGCTGGTTGAGGCGGCGCTGACGTTGGGGACGAAGAATTTGCGGCTGCTGACGAAAGTGGTGATCCCGAGCGTGCTGCCGGATCTGTACCGCGACCAGCGTGTGTTGCTGGGCTGGGCCTGGACCTATCTGATCGTGGCTGAGCTTGTCGGGGCTACCTCTGGGATTTCACTCTTCATCACACAGCAATCGCGCTACCAGCATTTTGCCAATGTGTACGCCGCCATCGCCATGATCGGGATCCTGGGGCTTGGGATGGATCTCATTCTGGCCGCACTTGGGCGTAAACTATTTCCCTGGGACCGCGCCGCGGCGGAATGACAATGGCTGATATGCAATATCTCGATCAATCCGATGCCGTGCGGGAGCGGCTGGACCGGCTGAAATCGCGCGATGTGATTTTGCGCGTGAATAAGCTCACCAAAAAATTCTCTGCGGGCAAGGCGCAGGTGACGGCGCTGGATGAAATATCGTTCCAGACGCATCGGCGGGAGTTTCTGTGCATCATCGGGCCTTCGGGCTGCGGCAAGTCCACGCTCATCCGCATTCTCGCCGGACTGGAAACATTGAGCGATGGCCAGGTGCTCTTGGATAATTGCCCGGTGAATGGGCCAGGGCGCGAGCGGGGGATGGTGTTTCAGGGGTATACTTTGTTTCCCTGGCTTACCGTACGCAAGAATGTGATGTTCGGGCTGCGCATGAATAATGTCAGCCGGTTTGACGCGGAGAAACAGGCGGATGAATGGCTGTATCTGATCGGGCTGGAGAAATTCGCCGATTATTATCCGCATCAGCTTTCGGGCGGGATGAAGCAGCGTGTGGCGATTATCCGGGCGCTGGTGAACAAGCCGCGCATTCTGCTGATGGATGAGCCGTTCAGCGCGCTGGATGCGCAGACGCGGGCGCGGATGCAGGCGTATCTGCTGGAGATATGGAAAAAGATCGATATTACGGTGATTTTCATCACGCATGATCTCGATGAGGCAATTTTTCTGGCGGACCGGATTCTGGTGCTGTCGGCCCATCCGGGGCGGGTGCAGGAGATGATCGAGGTGCCGCTGGAGCGGCCGCGCCGGGCTGAGCATTTTGGCTCTGCGGAATTTGCGGCGACCAAGGCGCGGCTGGAGGCGTTAATCCATCCGCCCAAAGGCGAGGCCGATGAGGAGGAGGCCTATCCCTCGGTACCGCTGCTCACGGATGTGCGGGATAGTGTTGAGTAGGGTTTAATCACTCTGATCGGCTTCGAATAGATCGCGCAGTTCGTCTTTGGCTTCGTTCGCGGTCTGGACCATCTTGCGGTCGTCATTGGCAATGGCGTAGGTTTCCGTCAGCAGGGTTTCATCGTGCTGACGGAATAACTCTATCGCACGCTGGGCCTGGGCTTCGGGTATGTCGAGTTTTTCCAGCAGTAATTCCGTCATGCGCAGAGCCGAGAAGAAGGTTTCGCGGATGATGGTGTCGATGCCGGCACCCATGAGCAGATGCACATGACGGCGGTTGCGGGCGCGGGCCACCACCTTCAGGTGAGGGAATGTGCGGCGGACCATCTGCGCCACGGCCAGGGCCGCGGCGATGTCGTCCAGGGCGATGACCAGCACTACAGCAGATTCCGCACCCGCCGCGCGCATCACCTCTTCACGCGTCGGGTCGCCGTAGAAGACTTTAACGCCGAGGCGGCGGACCACGTCCACCTGCTCCTGGCTTTTATCCAAAGCGACGAATTTGATGCGTTGCATTGTGAGCAGGCGGCCGACGATCTGGCCCATGCGGCCGAAGCCGCAGATGATGACCGGGGCTGGCTGGGTTTCGATCTTATCGAAAGCAGGCGCGGCGCGGCGCTCCAGGCGGGGCATGATGAAACGCTCCGACCCGGCGAAGATTATGGGGGCGGCCATCATCGAGAGGGCGACGACGAGTGTGGCTTCCGCTGCCAGGGTCTGGTTGAGCGCGCCGGCGGCGACGGCGGCGGCGAAGAGGACGAAGCTGAATTCGCTGCCCTCGGGGAGCGCCAAGGCGAAACGCAATGCGGGGCCGAGCAGGCGGCGGCGTAGAAAACTAACGGCAAAGGCGATGCTGGATTTTATCGCCAGCAGGGCCAGGACCAGGGCCAGGATTTCCGCCGGCTTGTGCAGCAGGAGGGCGAGATCGGCGGACATGCCGACGGACATGAAGAAGAAGCCGAGCAGCAGGCCTTCGAAGGGCTCGATATCGGCCTGGATCTCGTGGCGGTATTCGGAATCCGAGACCATGACACCGGCCATGAAGGCGCCGAGCGAGGCGGAGAGGCCGGCCCAGTTGGCCAGGGCCGCCGTGCCCACCACCAGCAGCAGAGCCGTGGCGGTGAAGAGCTCGGGGGATTTGGCGTAGCCGACCATGCGGAACAAGGGGCGTACCAGCAGCACGCCACCGATGAGAATACCCGCCACGACCGACGCACCGCGAGCGACGGCCAGCCAGGAGACGTGCCCCGCTATATCGCCACCGGCCAGTACCGGCAGGAACGCCAGCAAGGGGATGGCGGCCATGTCCTGGAACAGCAGCACGGCGAAACTGTCGCGCCCGGCGATGGAGGGGAGGAGATTGCGCTCGCCCAACATCGGCAGGACGATGGCGGTGGAAGATAGAGCCAGGCCGATGCCCAGTACTACGGCATCCGCCACGGGCACGCCCACGGCATAGGCGAGCAGGCCGATGATGAGGGCGGTGGGGAGCATCTGCCCGGCGCCCATGCCGAATACGGCTTTGCGCAAAATCCACAGGCGGTGCGGGCGCAGCTCCAGCCCGATGAGGAAGAGCAGCATGGTGACGCCGAGCTCGGAGACATTGCCGATCTCCGCGACGTTGGTGACGAGCCCCAGGCCCGAGGGCCCGATGGCGACCCCGGCGAGGAGGTAGCCCAGGATACTCCCGAGCCCGGCGTAGCGGGTGAGCGGTACCATGACGACGATGGCGGCGAGCAGGATCAGCAGGGTCTCGAACATGCCTCTCCTTAGCCCAGATTTTTGCGCCGGCGGCGCATTTGCGGGGCTTTCCAAATATTTATCTTTGGGTAGGCGCCCCTTCCCTTGGGCGCGCGGCCGGGCTTATGCTGGCCCCAACAAAAGCAGGAGGATTGACCATGCCGCGCGGATTATTTGATCTGACAGGGAAGGTCGTGCTGGCGACCGGCGCCAATAGCGGGATCGGGCTGGGGTTTCTGCAGGGCTGCGCCAAGCAGGGGGCCGACGTGGTGGTGTGGGGCCGCCGCGCGGACCGCAATGCCCAGGCGGTGGCGGCGCTGCTCGCGCTGGGGGCGCCGCGTGCCCATGCCGAGGAGGTGGATGTGTCTGACGAGGCCGCTGTGGATGCGGCCTTTGCCGCGACTCTGAAGGCCATGGGGCGGGTGGATTGCGTGTTCGCCAATGCCGGGCTGTCCTCGCGCGCATCTTCCTTCGCCGAGATGACGAGCGAGACCTATCATCAGTTGATCAACGTCAACCAGCACGGTGCCTTCTACACGCTGCGGGCGGCGGCACGGCACATGACGGAACGGGCCAAGGCCGGTGATCCGGGCGGCTCGATCGTGGCTTGCGGGAGCTTGTCGATCTTCCACGGTCTACCCGCGATGGAGCATTATGCCGCCGCCAAGGGGGCGGTTGCCGCGATGATCAAGAGCATTGCCGCCGAGCTGGGGCCGATTGGGGTGCGGGCGAATATGATCGCGCCGGGCTTCTTCATCAGCGGTTTGATGGAAGGGGCGCCGGAAGAGGTGAAGGCGGGGGTCATCAAGCATTTCGCCAGCCAGACGCCGATGGGCCGCGTGGGGGACATCAGCGATATCGAGGGTCCGGCGGCGTATCTGGCTTCCGATGCGTCCAAATTCCATAGCGGCGATATTCTCATCATCGATGGCGCCTGCACGGTGCGGGCGCCATGAGGTTTTTTTTCTCCAGCCTGGTGCTGGTCTCGATGCTTCTGGGCGCAGCACCCGCGGCGGCGCAGGTGGCGGGCAACTGGCATGTGAACGGCAAGATCGACGACAAGGCGTTTGTGCTCGATTGCCGGTTTGACCCCAATGACAGCGGTTTCGGCGGTGTTTGCATCGAAGTGCCGGGGGGTAACGCGGGCACGCATCCGGGCAAGCAGCATGTTCTGACGAAGGGGAGCGTGGCCGGGACGCAGATCGGCTGGAGCTATCCGACGAGTTTTATGTTCATGAGTTTCAGTGTGAATTTTGCCGGGACGCTGAGCGGTGACAGCATTACCGGGATTGTGACCGCGAGCGGGCATTCGGGGCCGTTCACGGCGGTACAAAAGTGACGCCGCAAATGACGGGGGATTTCCGGGAGCTCTATGGGCCGGTAGCACTTGTTACCGGTGCGTCTTCCGGCATCGGCCAGGCGTTTGCCGAGGCGCTGGCGGCCAAGGGGTTTAACCTGGTGGTGGTGGCCCGGCGGGTAGACCGGCTGGAGGCGCTGGCCGCGCGGTTGGCGCAGGCGCATAAGGTAAACGTGAACGCCGTTCAAATTGATCTGGCGGCGCCCGATGCGGCGCGGCGGATGCTGGAGGCCTGCGCCGGGCTTGATGTCGGGCTGGTGGTCAGCAATGCCGGGTTTGGGCTGAAGGGCGCGTTTGCCGACAGCGATGCCGGTGCCATGGCCGATATGCTGATGGTGAACTGCAATGTGCCGATCCAGTTGGCGCATGGGTTTATCCCCCGGCTGCAGGCCCGCGGCAGAGGCGGGATAATTTTCACCAGCTCCATCGAGGGGTTGATGGGCATGCCGTATTCGGCGGCCTATGCGGCGAGCAAGGCACTGGTGAATGCGCTGGGCGAGGCGCTGTGGGCGGAATTGCGGGGAGATGGCATCGATGTGCTCACACTTTGCCCCGGGGCCACTCAATCCGAGGCGGCTGGGCTGCAGGGGATCGATATTTCCACGTTGCAACATGTGATGCCGGCGGCCGAGGTGGTGGCCGCGACGCTGGACAACATCCAGAACGGGCCGTTGTTTTTCAGCAGCGAATATTATCGCGCCAGCCTCGAAAAACTCACTTCGCTGCCGCGGCGCGATGCGTTGATGATGATCATGCAGAGCATGAAGAGATAGGCAATAATATCGCTTTGCATTGTTGCTGAAACAGACTAATCTGCGCCCGATAATAAAAAACCGGGGAGAGCAACAATGCAAACGATCATGATGACGAGGCGCGCGGCAATCGGCTCGATGGCTATCGGCTCCGTGGCCGCCTTTGCACTGGCGGGCACGGCCAATGCGGCGGTGCCGGCGGTGCAGCCTCTGCCGGGTGTGCCCGCATTGTCGCTCGGCGCGTTCGATGCCACGGCCGCCGGCTATGTTGTCGAGGAATATATCGTGTCCGGCACGGCGTCATCTTACAAGGCGTCCGGCGCGGCAGCGGTGCCGGGGGGCACGGCACCTTATGTCACGCGCATTGTCGTTATCCGCCCGGCCGATGTGGCGAAAAGCAATGGCACGGTGCTGGTGGAATGGCTGAATGTGAGCGGCGGGATTGATTACGGCCCGGTATGGGGCATGGCGCGGCGCGCGATCATCCGCAGTGGCGCCACCTATGTCGCGGTTTCGGCGCAGGCCATCGGCATCGAGGGCGGCGTCACCCATTTCGGCAATACCACGCCGGGGCTGAAGAAAAGCGATCCGCAGCGTTATGGCAAATTGAGCCATCCGGGGGATGCCTATTCCTATGATATATTCTCGCAGGCAGGGGCGCTGCTGAAAAGCCCTGGTGCGGGCGGTGTGCTGGGCAAATTCGTGCCGCGCCGGGTGATCGGCCTGGGCGAGTCGCAATCGGCCTTCTATCTCACGACCTATGTGAATGAGATCGACCCGCTGGCGCATGTGTATGACGGGTTTCTCATCTACTCGCGCTTTGGCGGGGCCGCGGATGTGGATGGCGGCTGGATGAGGAAGCCGGCACCGGGGGCCTCACCTTTTGTGAAAATGCGGGATAATCTGCGTGTGCCGACGCTGATTTTCGAGACCGAGACGGATGTGGTCGGGCCGGGGGCGCCTGGGTATTATGGGGCACGCCAGCCGGATAATGCGCATCTGCGAGTCTGGGAGGTGGCCGGGACATCGCATGCCGATGTGTATCTGTTCAAGGTCGGCCCGATTGATTCGGGAAGTACCTCCTATGCCGCGCTCGCCGCTGCCTATGCGCCGACGAATGTGGTTTATGGTGCCAAGCTCGATAAATCCGTCAATAACGCGCCGCAGCATCATTACGTTGTGGAGTCTGCCATCGTGCATCTGGAGCGCTGGGTGGCAACAGGCCAGGCGCCGCCGCATGGCCTGCCGATAACATTGGCGGGCTCCGGGAAACCCGGCGACCCCATCCATGCGGTGGTGGATGAAAATGGCAATGCTCTGGGCGGTATCCGCTCGCCATGGCTGGATGTGCCCGTGGAGCAGTTGTCCGGAGCGGGGAATTCGGGCTCGCCGCTGGCGATGCTGTCGGGATCGGCAGTGCCGTTTGACGCGGCCGAGCTGGCGAAGCTGTATCCGGGCGGCAAGGCTGAGTATCTGAAGCGGTTTGGGGCCTCGCTCAACAGCGCCATTCAGGCCGGGTTTATTCTGCCGGATGATAAGCAAGAAATTCTGGGTGTGGCGGCGCTGTCGTATCCGGGGTGACATCCATGTCCGAAAACCGCGAGACATCGCGCGTGGGATGACCATAATGGCGGCATGCAATTGGACCATGCCGCCTGTTACCGGGCCATCCAGGCGCGCGATGCGCGTTTTGATGGGCAGATTTTTACCGGGGTAAAGACGACCGGGATTTACTGCCGCCCGGTGTGTCCGGCGCGTACGCCGCATGTGGAGAATGTTGTGTTTTACCCTTCGGCCGCGGCGGCGCAGGCGGCGGGGTTGCGGCCTTGCTTGCGCTGCCGGCCCGAGGCATCGCCGGATTTCGCGGCGTGGCGGGGGACATCCAATACCGTATCGCGCGCACTGGCGCTGATTGAGACCGGGGCGCTGGATGCGGCGGATGTGGGCGGGCTGGCGGAGAGGCTGGGGATGGGGGAGCGGCAGTTGCGGCGGTTGTTCCGCCAGCATCTGGGGGCCTCGCCGGTTGCCGTGGCGCAGACCCGGCGCGTGCTGCTGGCCAAGCAATTGTTGCACGAGACGCGGCTGCCGATGGCGGAGGTGGCGCTGGCTGCGGGGTTTGGCAGTATCCGGCGGTTCAACGAGACGTTCCAGGCGTTGTATGGCCGGCCGCCGGGGGCGCTGCGGGGGGATAGCACACAGGTTTCCACGGGGAACGGGGGTTTGTCGCTCCGGCTGGCTTACCGGCCGCCTTATGACTGGGAGGCGATGATCGGGTTTTTGCGGCTGCGCGCCATTCCGGGCGTGGAGAGCGTTGAGGCTGGGCGTTATGCGCGGAGCATTGCCATTGGGCCGGAGCGGGGGGTGCTGGTGGTGCGGCCGGCGGCGGGCAATTTTCTGGCGGTGGATATTCATTTTCCGCGCCTGCCGGCTTTGCCTGCGATTATCGCGCGGGTGCGGCGGTTGTTTGATCTCGCGGCTGATCCATTGGCCATCGCTGCCCAGCTTGGGCAGGATTCTGCTCTGGCGCCGCTGGTGGCCGCAAGGCCGGGGTTGCGGGTGCCGGGGGCTTGGGATGGGTTTGAGCTGGCGGTTCGCGCGATACTTGGGCAGCAGATCAGCGTGACGGCAGCGACGGTTTTAGCCGGGAAAATTGCCGCCGCTTATGGCGAGGCTCTGCCCGCCGACATGCAGGGGCTGGCTGCGGGGGTGACGCATGTGTTTCCGCAACCGGCGGTGCTGGCGGGGGTGGAGTTGGGCGGTATGCCGCGCAAGCGGGCGGCGGCGCTGGCATCGCTGGCGGGCGCGGTGCTGGCGGACCCGCTGGTGTTGAGCGGGCGGCGCTCTCTGGATGAGGCGATTGCGAAGTTGAAGGCGCTGCCGGGCATTGGTGAGTGGACGGCGCAGTATATCGCGATGCGCGCGCTACGCGAGCCGGATGCGTTTCCGCATGGCGATATCGGGCTGATGCGCGCACTTGCGGATGCGGATGGGCGGCGGCCGAGTGCTACCGAATTACTGGCGCGGGCGGAGGCATGGCGGCCGTGGCGGGCTTATGCGGCGCTGCATCTATGGACGGCTGACGGAGAAGAATGATGGATGAGTTTTATCTGGACCGGGTGGCGACGCCGCTTGGGTTGACCTTTCTTGTTTTCGATACGGCGGGGGCCGTGCGGGCTTTCGAGTTTGAGGATTATGAGGCGCGGCTGATGCGCCTGCTCAGGCTGCATTATGGCGCGGTGGAACTGCGGACGGCGGCGGCACCCAAGAGCATTAGAGATAGCATCGCGCAGTATTTCGATGGCGAATTGAATGCTCTGGATGGCTTGCCTTGCGCCACTGGCGGCACGGAATTTCAGCGCAAAATCTGGGCCGCGTTACGGAAAATCCCTGCGGGTACCACCATAAATTACGGAACGCTGGCCCAGCGCATCGGCAAGCCAAGCGCCTCACGCGCAGTTGGCATGGCAAACGGCGCCAACCCGATCAGCGTAATCGTGCCCTGCCACCGCGTAATCGGCGCCAATGGCGCCCTAACCGGCTACGGCGGCGGCCTGCCGCGCAAGCAATGGCTGCTGGCCCATGAGAGCGGTATTATGCTGGTATAAGGGTAGTTTTTATACCAGGAGAAGACGACGCCCCCTCAGAGACTGTTTGAAAAGCCATTCTGGTGAGTCGTATAGCGGTGATTTTTGAGCACCGGAGCGGAGCGTACTTAAGTACGTGAGCACCGGAGCGCAGAAAATCGCCGCTAGACGGCCGCCAGAATGGCTTTGCAAACGGTCTCTCAGCCCTCGGTCAGCATCCGTGCTTGGCGCCAGTTGCCGTAGCGGTAGTAGGCGAAGGTCATTACCAGCGAGGCGAGGGAGCCTGCGGGGAAGCCCCAGAGGATGCCATCTACCCCGCTGTGGGACAGGAAGGCTGCGGCGGGGATGCGGATGCCCCAGATGGCGACGATGAGGATGAGCAGCGGGGTGAGCACGGCACCGGTGGCGCGCACGATGCTGGCCAGAACGAAGCCGACGCCGAAGAGGATGAAGGACCAGGAGGCGATGAGGTGCATGTGTTTGGCGATGGCGATGGCTGCGGTGTTGCCGCCGAGGAAGAGGGAGAAGGCGGCGTTGTCTGACAAAGTGACGGCGCCGATGAGGGCTGATGTGAGCAGTATGCTGTAGATGACACCGGCGATGGCGATGCGGTTGACGCGGTCCCAGCGCCCTGCCCCGACATTTTGTGCTGCCATTGAGGATACGGCGCTGCCGATGGCGAAGGCCGGCATCTGGATGTAGTTCCAGAGTTGGAAGCAAGCGCCGTAGGCCGCGACGGAGAGCGAGCCGAAACGATTGACCAGGCTGATCATGAGAATCATGGAGGTTGAGACGACCACGACCTGCAGCCCCATGGGTACGCCCTTGGTGAGCAGGCTGCGCAGTACCGGGCCATCGATGCGGAAATATTTGGCCTCGTTGCGGCCGAGGCAAAGGATGTGTTTGCGTTTGTACAACCAGGCAACCAGCAGGACGAGCGCAGACCATTGCGCGATGGTGGTGGCCCAGGCCGAGCCCGCGATGCCCAGTGCCGGTACGGGGCCGAGCCCGCGGATGAGCAAGGGGTTGAGTGCGACATCCAGGACCGCCGAGATGAGCATGAAGTAGAACGGCGTGCGGGAGTCGCCGGCACCGCGCAGGGCCATCACCATGAAATTGAGGAGGAAGATGGCCGGGACGCCGATGAAGATGATGCGCAGGTAGGCGGAGGCGAGCGGTTCGGCATCCGCCGGGGTGCGGATGGCCTGGAGGATATGCGGCGCCACCGCAAAGCCGAATATGGCGATGAGCACCGAGAAGATGCCGAAGAACATGATTGAGGTGCCCATGATGCGCTTGGTGCGCTCCATGTCCCGCGCACCCAGGCTTTGGCCGACGAGGATGGTGGCCGCCATGCTGAGGCCGAAGCTGATGCTGAGCAGGAAGAACAGCAGCGTGCTGGCATTGGCGCTGGCGGTGAGGGCGCGGGGCCCGAGGAGATGGCCGATCCAGGCGGCGTTGATGGAGGCGTTGAGCGATTGCAATACGCTGGTCCCCAGAATCGGCAGAGAGAACAGCACCAGGGTACGGGCGATCGGCCCCTCGGTGAGGTTGGCCCGTGCGGGTTTTTTCGCGCGTTCATCCGCCACGGGGGCATTATTGTCCAAGGTCGTTTCCATCCGCGATTATGATTTGCCGATTTTGATTTGACGGGCCCGTCATACGCCGCATTCCGGGGGGCGGCTAGTTCGGTGCGGTTACCTCAGCCCTTCCGGAACATCAAGACGAGGTTGTTGGCCGGCATGGCGATGCGCTCGGCCAGGGTGAGGCCATGCTGGGCGGCCAGAGCCGATACATCGTCGAGATGGCGGATGCCCCAGGCCGGGTTGCGGGATTTCAGGCTGTGGTCGAAGGCGAGGTTGGAGGGGGCAGTGGGGATGCCGTGCTCGATATAGGGGCCGTAGAGGAAGAGGTTGGCGCCGGGTGGCAGCAGCCGGGCGGCACCGCGCATGAGCCCCTCGGCGGCGGCCCAGGGGGAGATGTGGAGCATGTTGATGTTGAGGATGGCATCGGCTTTGGCGAGCGGCCATGTGTTCGCGGCGGCATCGAGCTGCAGCGGGGGAAGCAGGTTGGGCAGGGCTGCGTGGGCGCGCCAGGCGGCGATGCTTACCAAGGCCGCCGGGTCTGGGTCGGTGGGCTGCCATTGCAGGTAGGGTAGAGCGGCGGCGTTGTGGGCGGCATGCTCCCCTGCCCCGGCGGCGATTTCCAGGACCAGGCCCTGGGCCGGCAGGCGGGGGTGCAGCACGGCCAGAATAGGGTCGCGGTTGCGTGCGGTGGCGGGGGAGGTTCGGCGGAGATCGTTCATCCACGCCAGCATAGCCGCACCAGCCGCTTGCCGGCAAAGCGAGGCTAAGGATTTAAGAGAGCGTCTTCCATTGGCCGAACGGGTTCACCATCCGCGCATGGGCGGCGGTGGCATGAGATAGGATATGAAATGTTCATAATCAATTCGGGCCGCCTGGGCGCTTTTTGCGGTGAAGATGAAGGTTTATTTATAAACATACGCTATTGAAATTGACTATTTTTCTTGTAACCGGGCGCAAAAACAATTCATCTTTAAAAACCATACCATGCTGAACAGGGAAAGGCGCTCCAGATGGACGACACCAACACCCAAGCAACCGCCGCCGAAAAACGCGCCTGGCTGGATTCGCATGAGGAAGGATATGACAAAGGGCTGAAACCGCGCCAGGTGCAGATGATCGCCATTGGCGGGGCCATCGGTACGGGGTTGTTTCTCGGGGCCGGGGCCAGGTTGGAGCATGCGGGGCCGTCGCTGGCGATTGTTTATCTCGTTTGCGGTATTTTCTCTTTTCTCATTCTGCGGGCCTTGGGCGAGCTGGTGATGCACCGGCCGACATCGGGGAGTTTTGTCTCATACGCGCGGGAGTTTCTGGGCGAGCGCGCGTCTTTTGTTGCGGGGTGGATGTATTATCTGAACTGGGCGACGACGGGCATTGTGGATACCACCGCCGCGGCACTTTACATGAAATATTGGAATGTGTTTTCCGGTGTGCCGCAATGGGTGTTCGCCTTCATCGCCATGATTCTTGTGGGTGCCATGAACATGGTGGCGGTGGGCTGGTTCGGCGAGATGGAGTTCTGGTTCTCGCTGGTAAAGGTTGGCGCGCTGGTGCTGTTTCTCATCATCGGCGTGGTCATGCTGATCTCCGGGCATCATATCGCGGGGCATGCCACCGGCTTGCATCTGATCGCGGATAATGGCGGGATTTTCCCGCATGGCGTGCTGCCGGCCATCGTGCTCGTGCAGGGGGTGGTGTTTGCCTATGCAGGGATTGAGCTGGTGGGCACCGCGGCGGGCGAGGCGCAGAATGTGAAGACGGTGCTGCCGCGTGCCATCAACAGTGTGATGTGGCGGATTGCGTTGTTCTATGTGGGGTCGGTGGTGCTGTTGGTGCTGTTGCTGCCCTGGACCGCTTATAAGGCCGGGACCAGCCCGTTCGTGACATTCTTCAGCTCGCTCGGCGTGCCGGGTATTGGCTCGATCATGAACATCGTGGTGCTGACGGCGGCTTTGTCATCGCTCAATTCCGGGCTGTATTCCACAGGAAGGGTGCTGCGCTCGCTGGCCATGGGCGGGTCGGCGCCGGGTTTTGTTTCGAAGATGAATAAAGCGAAAGTGCCTTATGGCGGGATATTGGTGACGCTTATCGTGTATTTCTTCGGTGTGATTTTGAATTATCTGGTGCCGAGCCAGGTGTTCGAGATTGTGCTTAACGTGGCGTCGCTGGGGATTATCAGTACATGGGCGTTTATCGTGGTGTGCCAGATGGCGTTCCGCCGGGCGGTGCGGCGCGGGGAGTTGCAGCCGGTTGCGTTCCGCATGCCGTTTGCGCCGTTTTCCTCCTGGGCCACTCTGGTGTTCCTGCTGGGGGTGCTGGTGCTGATGGGGTTCGATTACCCGGATGGAACTTTCACCGTTGCCTTGCTGCCGTTGGTGGCCATCGCTCTGGCGGCAGGGTGGTTCGTGCTGAAGCGCAGCGCGTTGTTCAGCCCGACCGCGCCGTCGCTTCTGTTGACCCTGCTTACGGATAAAGACCCGGAATAGTGCCGGCACTGGCGATTCATGCACTGGCGATTCATGGCGGCGCCGGGACCATCCCGGTGGCGGGGCTGGATGGTGAGACGGCTGATGCGTTTCATGCCGGGCTGGGTGCTGCGTTGCGGGCGGGGTGGCTTGTGCTCTGCGGTGGGGGAACGGCGCTGGATGCGGTGACTGAAGCGGTGAAGGTGCTGGAGGATGATCCGCTGTTCAATGCCGGGCATGGGGCTGTGTTCACCACGGCCGAGACCATGGAGATGGATGCCGCCATCATGCGCGGCAGCGACCATGCCGCCGGGGCGGTGGCCGGGATTTGCGGGCCGCGCCATCCGGTGGAGGCGGCAAGGCTGATCATGGAGCGGTCGGGCCATGTGTTCATGGCCGGAGCTGGGGCGGAGGCTTATTTACGCGATGCCGGGCTGGAATTCATGCCGCCGGAATATTTCGCGACCGCATGGCGGCGTGAGGCTTTGCACCAGGAGCTGGCGCGGCGGGCAAGCGGGGCTGCGGATACGCGCTCCGATGCCGACCGGCATGGCACTGTGGGGGCGGTGGCGCGTGATGCAAGCGGTTCGCTGGCGGCGGCGACCTCGACCGGGGGTTATACCGCCAAGCGGCCGGGGCGGATTGGGGATGCGCCGGTGATAGGTGCTGGCACTTATGCGGATGATGCGAGCTGCGCTGTTTCCACGACAGGCAATGGTGAGGTGTTTATACGCTTTACCGCGGCGGCGGAGATTGCCGCGCGGATACGGCTGGCCGGACAAAGCCTGGAGCGCGCTGCGGCGGATGTGATTGCCGCGTTGGCGAACCATGGCGGGGATGGCGGGCTGGTGGCGGTGCCGGCAGAGGGGCCGCCGGTGCTGGTGTTCAATACCAGCGGCATGTATCGCGGTTTTGTGGCGGATGGGATGGTTTGCACGGCGATCCACCAGGAACCCTACCGGCGGACGCGGCTCTAGGGGGGGCACGAAAAAAGGCCAGGGCTCTGCCCTGGCCTTTTTCATGAAACACCCCTACCGGGTTTTGCGGCCGGTTTTGGTGGCCCATTCGGCGATTAGGTCGTCGTAGAAGGCTTGGTCGATGAATTCGGGCTTGCGGGGGAACATGGTGCCCATGGTGACTTTGCCCGTGTCCATCAGCTCAGTGGCGCGGTCCAGATGCAGTTGGGCGGCGCCCATCCAGCCCCAGCCGGTGTGTAGAGCGAAGGCGGTGCCGGGGACGACCGGGCCGAGGACGCAGACGGGGATGGGCAGGGCTGCGATCAGTGTGGCGTTATCGGCCGGGGTGGTGCCGGGGTAGACGATGACATCCGCGCCGGCTTCGGCATAGGCTTTGCCACGGGCGATGGCTTGTTCCATCGAACCGCCGCCGCCGCCGCGGGCTTTGCTGGTGTAGAGCTCGTCGCAGCGGGCGATGATGACCAGGGCGTCACCGCCCCGGCCACGGGCGGTGGCTTCCAGGCGAAATTGCATGTCGGCTGTGGAGCACAGGCCATTCTCAAAAGTGGAGTGTTTTGGGTTGACTTCGTCCTCGACATGGATGCCGGCGACACCGGCGCGGGTATAGCGGCGCGCGAAATGATAGGCATCGGCCACGGTCTCGCCCAAAGTATCGGCATCGGCGATGAGGGGGATGTCTATGGCGGCGGCGATGCGGCCGGCTTGCTCGATCTGCTCGACCTGGGAGAAGATGCCGTTATCGGGCACGGCGTAATGGAAGGCGCTGCAGGCATGGCCGCCGAGATAGGCCGCCTTGAAGCCCACCTTCTCGACGATGCGGGCTGTCAGGGCGCTATAGGCATCAGCGGCGATGAAATGCTCTTTGGCATCGATCAAGGCGCGCAGTTTCTGGGCGGGACTCGTCATGTTTCTCTCTCCGTTTTTTATCGCTGAATAGGGTCTTAACGTATTCCACCATAGCCTCGCTAGTCAGGCGCTCGACGGGTTGATAGACCGGTCTGCTGATGGGGGCTGCGAGTCGGGCATGACGGTTGCGATCGAGATGGGGCGGACGGCGGCAGGGGGGGCGGCAACGCTCGACCTGGAGGAGCTGCTGGCGACCCGGCTGCTGGTGCAGGGCAATTCGGGCTCCGGCAAATCGCATCTGCTGCGCCGGCTGCTGGAGCAGAGCGCGCCCTGGGTGCAGCAGAGCATCATCGACCCTGAGGGTGATTTTGTGACCCTGGCTGAGAGGTTTGGGCATCTGGTGATCGATGCCGAGGCGCATACCGAGCAGGGGCTGCAACTGGCCGGAGAGCGGGCGCGGGTGCATCGGGTCTCTACCGTGCTGAACCTTGAGGGGTTGGATGCCGAGGGGCAGTTGCGGCGGGCAGCGGCGTTTCTGGGCGGGCTGTTCGAGGTGGACCGCGCCCATTGGTATCCGATGCTGGTGGTGGTGGATGAGGCGCAGTTGTTTGCCCCGGCCATTGCGGGGGAGGTGTCCGATGAGGCGCGCAAGCTCTCGCTGGGGGCGATGACGAATTTGATGTGCCGGGGGCGCAAGCGCGGGCTGGCGGGGGTTATCGCGACGCAGCGCCTGGCTAAGCTGGCCAAGAATGTGGCGGCGGAGGCTTCCAATTTTCTCATGGGGCGGACGTTTCTGGATATCGATATGGCGCGGGCAGCGGATTTGCTGGGGATGGAGCGGCGCCAGGCGGAGGCTTTTCGCGATTTAGAGCGCGGGCATTTCATGGCGCTGGGCCCTGCCCTCTCGCGCCGGCCTTTGAGCTTACGCGTAGGGGACACGGAGACACATGCGCGTACGGCGATACCGAGGCTGACGCCGCTGCCAGGTGCCATGCTGGAGGATGCGCATGCGGTGATTCTGGCGGCACCGCCGCCGGAAGCCGCAAGGCCGCAGCGCCGCGCGCCGCCGCCGCCGCCGCCGGATTTGTTGAGCCAGTTGATGGCGGCCTCGCCCACCACGGCCGAGAGCCGGGCCGAGGCGCTGGAGGCACTGCCGAGCCCCGAGGAGCTGGCGCATAGGCGGGCGCGGCTGGACCGGATTTTAAGCGCACTTCTGGCGGACCCAGAGGCGGGATTCCGGGCCATTGGTGTGCTTTATCAGGATTTTCTGGTGCGCTGCCGGATAGAAGGGCTGGGGAGCGGGGCGCCGGATTTGAATGCGTTTCGGCGGATGCTGACGCGGGCGCGGGCCGGCATAAGCGCCGAAATGGCGGGAGAAGACATCTGGCAGGATGTGGCGGCCCGCAGCGCCGTGCTGCCGGAGGATATGCAGGGGATTTTCATGATGATCGCAGGAGCTGCGCGGGCAGGACTGCCCTGCCCCAGCGATACAGCCATTGCCCGAGCCTATGGCACGCGCTCGGCGGGCCGGGCACGGCGGGTACTGAGCTACATAGAGGAACAAGGGCTGATCGTATGCCAGCTAGACGGCACCGGGCGGCGGATTGTGACACTGGTAGAGCTGGCCTGGGCCACCGCACCAGGCGACCCGAATGCCGAATCGGAGGTTAGGGCTTAGGGCGCGGTGTTGCACGGAAAAGGCCAGGGCTCTGCCCTGGACCCGCCAAGGGCCGAAGGGCCCTTGGATCCCACCCGGGTCTTTGAAGAGGATGCCCTCCACAGCATACTTGTGGAAAGCCCGTGCAGGGCATCCTCTTCAAAG
>JAMFRO010000058.1 GCA_026224825.1 bacterium
ACTTCGGGTCTTGGAAAGGGATGCCCTGCACGGGCTGTCCAACTACGTGATCTCGAGGGCATCCCTTTCCAAGACCCGGGTGGGATCCAAGGGCCTTTCGGCCCTTGGCGGGTCCAGGGCAGAGCCCTGGCCTTTTCCGTGCAACAACCCCAGCCTCAGAAATGGTCCCTAGGCCGCGGCGAACATTTGGTTGATTTTGTTGGCTAGGACGTCCAGGGCGAAGGGTTTGGTTACCATTTCCATGCCTGGTTCGAGGAAACCGCTGCGGATGGTGGCGTGTTCGGCATAGCCGGTTACGAACAGTACTTTCAAACCTGGCCGGTATTGTCTGGCGATTTCGGCGAGCTGGCGGCCGTTCATGCCGGGCAGGCCGACATCGGTGATCATCAGGTCGATGCGCCGTTGCGAGGCCAGAATGGGCAGGGCCGCGGCGCCGTCGGCTACTTCGACGCAGGTATAGCCGAGTTCGCTCAGCACTTCGCCGATCAGCAGGCGTACGGAGGGTTCGTCCTCGACCAGCATGACCGTCTCGCCGGAGCCGAGCGGCGGCGCGTCGGGCGTTGCCTGCTCTGTCTGGTCTGCCTGGTCCGTCTCGGCGGCGCTGCATTCTGGGAGGTAGAGCAGCACGGCGGTGCCGCGCCCTTCCACGCTTTCGATGCGCACATAGCCGCGGCTCTGCGTGACGAAGCCATAGATCATCGAAAGCCCGAGGCCGGTGCCCTGGCCGATCGGCTTGGTGGTGAAAAACGGGTCGAACGCCTTGGCCGCTGTCTCGGCCGACATGCCGGCGCCGGTGTCGGCCACGCTAATCCGCGTATAGGGCCCGGGCTTCATCGCCCCGACCTCGCCGGAGGGCTGGCCGATGGTGATATTCGTGGTGGTGATGGTCAGGGAGCCGCCATGCGGCATGGCGTCCCGCGCATTGATGACGAGGTTCAGCACCGCGTTTTCAAGCTGGTTCGCATCGGTGCGGATCAGGCCGAGCGCGCTTTCCTGCGCAAAGTCCAGCCGGATCTGCTCACCCAGCGTGCGGTGCAGCAGCTCGGCCATGCCGTCGATCAGCCGGTTGACGTCGATCACCTGCGGGTCCAGCGGCTGGCGGCGGGCAAAGGCCAGCAGCCGGTGCGTGAGTGCTGCCGCGCGTTCGGCCGAGACCACGGCGGCGTTGATGAAACGCTCGACATCGAGATAGCGTTCGGCGGCGATGCGCCGCCTCACCATGTCCAGCGAGCCGATGATGCCGGTGAGCAGATTATTGAAATCATGCGCGATGCCGCCGGTGAGCTGGCCGATCGCCTCCATTTTCTGGCTCTGGCGCAGCGCCTCCTCGGCGTGGCGCAGGGCCTCGTCTGCCTCGCGTTCGGCCGTTACATCGCGGCCGACCGCCTGCCATAAATCCTCTGCCAGAACGGCGCTCCAGGAAACCCATCTGGTTTTGGCGTCATTGTCACGCAGGCGCAGCTCGAAGCGCGGCGGCGCCTGGACACCGGCTGCCCGGCCGAGCACCGCCTGCAGCGCCTGCCTGTCTTCCTCAAGCACCGCATCGCCCAGGTTTTGTCCTGGCCCGGCCTGCGGCCCGATCAGGCTCTGCCAGGCCGGGTTGCAGGCGATTATGGTGCCGTCTTGGCGCAACACCAACATCACATCGGATGACAGGCGCCACATCCGGTCACGGTCCGCGGTGCGTTCCTCCACGCGGTGTTCCAACACCCGGTTCAGCTCGCGCAACGCCGTCTCGGCCTTGCGGCGCTCATTGGCATTGCGCAAAATCACCGTCACGAACACCCGCATATCGCTGCGCCAGGCGGATGCCGACATATCCACATAGCTGAGGCTGCCGTCCTTGCGGTGGGCGGCGAGCTCAACCGGATACTGCGGGTGGATTTCCCGCTGCAGCTCGCCCCAGGCATCGCGCCAGGCAGGCTGTTCATGGAACAAGGTCACGATCGGGCGGTCCACGAGCTCGGCGGCCTCGTAGCCGAATTCCAGCGCTGCCGCCGGGTTGACGAATTGGATGATGCCTCTGGCATCCAGCGTCAGTATGGCATCCGGGGCGCTGTCCACCACGGCATCGTAACGGGCGTTCTGGCGCTTGCGCAGCATCCGGTCCCGCTCGACGGCAACCGTGACGTCGAAGACCTGGATCAGGCAACCGCCGACGGCACCGGGGGCGGGGCGCACGGTGACATTATGCACCAGCTCCCGCCCGGCCCTGGTGCGCAGCGGCAGAATCGCGGCATGCAGGGAATTGGTGAGAATGCTGGAGGTGCCGGCATTGATCGCATCATCGATGGCGGAGGCGAGCCGCGCGTTCAGGGCCCTGCCGAACACATCCTCAAGATGCCTGCCGCGCACGATATGCGGTGCCAGGCCGGCAGCACCTGCCATCCATGTATTCCATTCCACCACACAGCCCTGGCCGTCCAGAGTCACGACCCCCATTTCGAGGGCATCGAGGATCCCCGCCTTGCTCAGGGAATCTGTCTGGCTCAGGGAAACAGCGTGGCCGAATGCATCAACCCCCTGCATGATCGTCGTGATACCCCTCTGCCCTGGCGATCAGTTCACCCAGCAATGTTTTCAACGTGAACAGAGATGGCATGTCCATCAGCATAGCGATATAACCTCTGATATCCCGATGCTCGACGACAAAATTAATATATAGAAACAATACGCCGGATTCATCCGAGGTGCTGCCGTCAATCTCGAAAATATCGCCGGAGCTGCCGTGCAACACTTCGGGCAGAGATATTTGAAGCGTCTGCCGCAGCATATTGGCGATGACCGCGAGACAGCCATTCAGGATGACATTGCCTGTTTCCGCCAGAGCTTCCGGTTCCAGCCCGATGATATCCTCCAGCGGCAGCCCGCCGCCGGTTACCGCCCGCACCAGCTCAAGGCTGTTGGTCTCGGGGAAAATCAGCAGCGCCCGGCCGGAAAATGTCCCCTCGAACACCTGCTGCACGGCGACGAGATGCGCCCCTGCAGAGGCTTCGATGAAGCTCGCGGCCAGCGCCCGGGACATGATCCGCAAGGACGGCACCGAGAGCAGCACCTGTTCGCCCACCTGTTCGCCCACGAGCTCGCGCAAGGCATTGGCGGCCCGGCTTACACCGATGTTCACCAGCTCCGTCAGCGCATCGAGTTCGATATCAGTGAGGGTGAACATCGGTGTAAGCCGGGGCGGTGTAACAGGCGCCTTCATAACAATCGTCCTTATGCCGCTGCTGCGTGTCCCGAGCCATATCCCTAGCCTAATGGGCTCAGCGGCAGCGATGCACCAGCACAACCCTTTTTAATTAAACGAATTTAATATGCGTTGCGAAGCACTTGGCCAGACAGGGTACGGTTCAGCCTGAAGCGACCCATGTCAAAGTGACGCCCTTAATCGCGGCCACGTAGGCGAAAGGGCTGTCGATGGCGGGATAATGGCTGGTGCCCGGAATGACGAACACCGGCACACGGCCATGGTTGAGCGCGGTCATGCTGTCCGCCACGGTTTCATCGGCGAGATGGGTATGTTCCGCATAGATCGCGGCGGCACGGCATTTCAGATCCTTCAACACATCCTTGAGCTCGAACCCCAGGGTGATCGAGCTTGCTTGCACCATGTCGTATTTCGCTGCCCATCCGCCGTCCACCTTGCGAAAGGAATTTCGCGCGATGTAGTCGACGATGTAGCTGTTGCCGATGGGAATCAACGGCGCCGGTGTCAGGCGAAACCGGGCGGCGGCTTCATCGAGACTGGCATAGACGCGGGCCGGGCGGGGTGCGGGGCGCGGTCCGCTCAGGATTTTGACCGCCTGGTCCTTTTCCAATTCGGCATAGCGCAAACCGTCAACCGCTATGATTCCGAGAAGTGCCGCATCATGCGCGCAAGCCGCGCGTACGGCGATCTGCGCTCCGGCGCTATGGCCGATGAGCGTGGGCGGCACCGTAGCCGCGAACATGCCGGCATCCGTGCAGACCGCCATGATCTCCGCGCTCATGCTCTCCTGGGTGTAGGAAGCGCGCCGCCCGGAATCACCGCAGCCGGCAAGGTCGATCGCCACAACGTTGAACTGATCGGCCAATAGTGGTGCGACATGCGCGAACCAATGGGCATGCCCGCCGCTGGGTGGGATGAGCAGGAGGCCAGGACGGGCCGGATCGCCCCAGCGCAGATAATGAATGGCGCAGCTTGCGACCTCGACGAAGCGGCTTTCGCGCGGCGCCGTTATGGCACGGGTGAACCATTCCGGCGTCTCCGTTGGGTCCATCGTTAGCCGGCCAGCTTTTTGTGGCTCTGCGCCGCCTGGGCGGTCTGCGCGCGCGGGGCGATGGCATGCGCCCGCACGGTCTCGGCGCGGTTGTCGATCTTGCTGATCAGCCGTACCCTTTCGATATTACCAGGCGTGCTGACGATCCATACCGGACCATTGGCGATATTCTCCAGCCCTTCACGCGCCACGTTTTCCGGGCTTTCCGCCAAGGCCACCGGCAGGCCCAGCCGGGCCATGGCCGGGGTGGCGGTGAAGCCGATGTTGAGATGCAGCACATCGACCCCCAAAGGCGCGCATTCGGCCCACAGCGCCTCGGTGAAAATGCGGCTGAAGCTTTTGGACGCAGTATAGGCCGCCAAAGTCGGCGAGCCGAGATAGCCGCCGAGGGAGCCGGTGAGAATCATGCCGCCACGGCCGCGCTTGACCATAAGGCCACCGTAATGCCGGGCAAAATTGGCGTGGCCCAACACGTTGATGGCGATGACCGATTGCGTGACCTCCTCGGGCAGCTCAACGAATAATCCGCGCGTGTTGTTGGCGCCGGCATTATACACGAGCAGCCCGATTTCGAGATCATCGGTAACGGCGCGGACCTGGTCCAGCACATCGGGCTGGCTGAGATCGGCCGAGACCACCCGCACCTCGTTATTCTGGCTGCGTAATTCCGTTGCCAGTTCTTCCAGCGGCGCCGGTTTGCGCGCGACCAGGACCAGCTTGAAACCATCCGCGGCGAGCAGCCGGGCGAAGGCGGCGCCTACACCTTCCGAACCGCCGATCACCAGCGCCCAGGGACCGTATTTTTCAAGGTTCATTGGCTCATTTCTCCTCGCGGTATCGCCGCGCGCTGGTCAGGGCGCAATTCATTCCAGGGATTTGGGTCTATGCGTCGCATATCTCTCCTCCAATCGTGAATTGTTCTTCTCCTGACAGCCTCCCGGCTGCGTTAATCGAGTTCGATGCCGAACTCCGCCATCTCACGCTCGGCCCAGAACAACCTGCCTGTATACTCCACCGGATTTTCACAAGTGGCAAAATACACCAGCATGCGCGCCGGCACCGTCATCGGCACGGCCACGCTGGGGTCAAGGCCTTTTTCCTTCACGCGTATGGCCACCAGCTCAGTCGCCACCAGCCCCGGATGCATGCCGATGATGGAAATGTTCTTGGCGTGAAGTTCCGGCGCCATGCAGTTGCCGAAACGGTCCAGCGCGCGCTTGCTGGAATAATAGCCCGGCACGGCGAGGCTGAACCCGCCCACGGCGTTGAGCTTGGGCGCCTCCTCGGCCAGGCGGAACACCTCGCCGCTGCCGGTGGACAGGTTGATGATGCGCCCGCCGCCGCGCGCCTCCATAATCGGCACCACCAGTTGGGTGAGGGTAAACGGCGCATGGGTGTTGACCGCGAACTGGTATTCCCATTCCGCGCGCGTCAGCTCCAGGAAGGGCTTGCCCCAGATATCGCCCGTGGTTGCCGCGGCATTGTTGATCAGCACATCGACACCGCCGAAGCGCTGCACCGCCGCCTCGATCAGCCGCTTCAGATCCGCTTCCTGCGCGAGGTCCGTGGCCACGGCAATCGCCTGGCCGCCCAGATCCTCGATCTGCTTGAGCGTCTCGCCGATGGTGCCAGGTAGTGCGCTGTCCGGCTCCACCGTGCGTGCCGCCAGCACCACATTCGCCCCGCGCCGGGCGAAATCCAGCGCGGCCTGCTTGCCGACCCCCCGGCTGGCGCCGGTGATCACCACGACTTTGCCGACGACGTCCAATTCTCTCTGCCGTTCCACGACCCTATATCCTTACCAATTATTCCAATATTGGAATACATATTGCTTATTTTGGAATAATGTGATCAACTGGACCTCCATGTCAACTGAATCATAAAAGGGCGTGACGCGTGGCTGAACCTTCAAACCCGACCGGCAGGGTGATCGACGTGCTGAACTTCCTGGCCGCACACCCCACCGAAACTTTTACTTTGGCTGAAATCTCCCGGCATGTCGGGCTCAGCAACGGCTCGGCGCACCGGGTGCTGACCACCATGGCGGGGGCACATTTTCTCTCTCGTAATGAAAAACACCGGACCTATTCGCTCGGCATGGCCATGGTGGCGATCGGCCAGGCGGCGGTGGAGAAGCATCGCGGCATCGAGATCGCCCGGCGCGAGATCGCCCGGCTGGCCGTGGAGCTGAATGTGCAGTGCAGCGCCAACACGGTGGTGGATGACGAAATTCTCGTTCTGGTGAAGGAGGGCACAGCACAATCGCATCTCGGGTTGACGCGCGTGGGCGAGCGCCGGCCGCTGGTGCCCCCCATGGGCATTTGTCATGTCGCCTGGAGCGGCGAGGAGATTATCAAATCCTATGTCGGCAAGGCAACACCCCATCTGAGCGAGGAAGTGCGTCAGCACCTTCTCGCCGCCTTTCCGCTGGTTCGGCGCCGGGGCTATGCGATGGCCGCGAACGGCCCTAGTTCTGGCCATTCGCGCGAGGCCACGGTCCTGCCGGTCGACCAGATCCGCGATGCCGCCTATTGGGCCTCCGTATTCGAGCTCGTCGGCCATCTCTCCCCCAACGAGATCCAGCTTTTCGATGCCGCCGATGCCGGGGCAAACGGCATCAGCACCATCTCGGCGCCGGTGTTCTCGCCCAGCGGCCAGGTCATTTTTCAGTTGGTGATCACCGGCCTACCGGGCGCCCTCAGTGTCCAGAAAATCGAGCGTTACGCGCAGAGATTATGTGCGGTGGCTGCCCTCATCACCAGCGAAACCCACGGCCGACGGCCGAACGATTAAACCCGGCGCCCGAATGATTAAACCCGGCGCCGGTTAGAACAGGCGGCTGCCGTCCGGCACGGGCTTGTCGGGCTGGAACAGCACCACCGCTCCACCTGCGTCGGCGAAGCCGAGTGTCAGCACCTCGGACATGAATTTGCCGATCTGGCGCGGCGGAAAATTCACCACTGCCGCGACCTGACGGCCGAGCAAGGCCTCCGGCGTGTAATGCTCGGTGATCTGCGCGCTGGTCTTCTTGCGCCCAATGGCCGGGCCAAAGTCGATGACGAGTTTTAACGCGGGTTTGCGCGCCTCGGGGAAAACCTCCGCCGCCACGATGGTGCCAATACGGATGTCCACGGCGAGGAACTCATCGAAGCTGATCGGCGGTCCGGCGGCTGCATCAATAGCGTGGGTGGCGTGCATCAGTCTCCCTCCGGGCATGGCTGCGCAACAGGCTTGCGCCATGTCACCTCTGTTTTCACTGAATTGGCGATGAAGCAAACCTCATGCGCCTGGTGGTGCAACTGGTCCAGCGCTGCGTCATCCGGCGCCGCACCTGACCATTCGATTTTGGGGGCCAGCATGACTTTCGTGATGGCGTGCCTGCCGGGGGCGATGACCTCCAGCACACCCTCCGCATGATCCCGATAGGCGGTGACCGTAAAACCCGCCAGCCGGGCGACATGCAGGAAGGACATCATGTGGCAGTTGGAAAGGGCCGCGACCAGCATCTCCTCGGGGTCGATACCTGCCTCCACGGCCCATTTGCCGACGACATGCGGCGAGGCGGAGGCAAGCATGACCGCCCCACCATCAAAACTCACCGTATGGCCACGGCTGTAACGGCCTTTGGGAAAATCCTCACCGCTCTTTAGCGTCCAATCTATATCCGCGGTATGCGTGGACATCCATTTCTCACTTTCAGATGCCAGTTTAGGAACTTGATGATCGACTGCCAAGCTCCAATATCCCGAGGCGCGGCCGCTCATGATGCCATGTGAAAGCTTAAAACCCATGCCTGAAACCGCTGACACCGTGTTCCTGTTCGACGTGGACAACACCTTGCTGGATAATGACCGCGTTGAGGCCGATCTGGACCGGTATCTGCTGGACGGTTACGGCGCGGAATTGCGTTATCGCTTCCGGGCGATCTTCGAACAGCTTCGCGCCGAACTCGGCTATGTCGATTACTTCGGTACATTGGAGCGCTGCAGGCTTGAAGCCATGCACGAACCCAGGCTGTTACGGCTTGCCAACTGGCTGATCGACTACAAGTTCCACGAACGCCTCTACCCGCACGCCATCGAGGTTGTGAAGGCGGCACAGCGGGTTGGCGTGACATCCATACTATCCGATGGCGATGCTGTGTTTCAGCCGCGTAAAATTGAAAAATCCGGGCTCTGGCCGGTGTTCGCCGATAATGTGCTGATCTACATCCATAAAGAACAGGAGCTAGCGGATGTGGAGCGGCATCTCCCAGCCCGGCATTATGTGATGGTCGACGACAAGCCCCGCATACTGGATGCCATAAAACGCATCTGGGCGGATCGCGTGACAACCGTGTTCGTCCGCCAGGGGCATTATGCCACGGACCTTAAACAATTGGCGGCGTTCCCGCCGGCCGATGTCACCATCGACCGGATCGGCGAGCTGCTGACATACGATCTTGCAGCCCTGAAAAAAACGCGCGTGTGAATTCCGGTTGCGCAGAAAACATGCGTCTGTTCAACTCTTAATCAGAAGTCAATTGTATTTTACTGGATGAATTGCATATAGCGAGAGGGCGATTGTAAACTGGTTACACCAATCTCCGTGTACAGAACATTGCTCGATATGTCATGTCCCAGCGCAATGGGCGGCAACAATAACGGAGGAACAGGTTATGAGCAGTTATGCGACCCAGACGTCCACGGATGTCAACAAATCAGAAACGACATCGCTGATTGCCGCCAGCAAGGTGAATGGCACCAGCGTCTACAACCGGCAAGGCGAATCGCTGGGCTCGATTCATGACGTGATGCTGAACAAGCGCAGTGGCCAGATCAGCTATGCCGTGATGTCCTTCGGCGGTTTCCTTGGCCTGGGTGAAAAATACCATCCGGTGCCATGGAATAAACTGACCTATGACGAGCAATACGCCGGCTATGTGATCGATCTCGACAAACGCCGGCTGGAGGGAGCGCCCGCCTATGCCGCCTCTGACACACCGGATTGGGCGAACGGCACCTATGGCGGTACCATCGATAGATATTACGATGGTATAACGACGATCTGACGCAACCGAACGCTGAACGAATGGCGCCGGAGAAGGGGGGCTGCGGCTGTGCCTGGGTGCTGCACGGCTGACGGAAGACCGGCGCAGCCGCTGGCGCATCTGGCGAGAGGATGCTGCCTGCAGGCTTGCGCCGCTCACCGCCAACCTGGGTTTTCTCGGTGCCAAAACCCGCCGGTTCTGGAATATGCACCTGCTCCAGAGACGAGGCACTGCCGGATTGGCTGCTCCATGATGCCCACCCCTGCCCGTAAGCCCGCAGTGCGGCACAGGGCATGTCCCATACCATCGGCAATAGCCATTCCTTCGGGCCCATCGCTCCGCGCGACGCGTTGATCGACGCGATGTTCAGCAAAAGTATTTACCCAAGGCGGTATGGGCTGTTTCCGAGAGCTGATTTACGGCAGATCAACGTGACACCTGATATTTCGGATTGACAAATAAATTCATGGTTCCGGATTGTGGTTTATATTCGATATATTTTGCTGCACGGCACCATCACAGCAACGATATTTTGTTCCGGGCGCCAGATACCGAACCGACATGATTACGGTCAGGCGATTGTATAAAAAACTGAACATCAGCGTCAAAAAACCATCTTTTATGTTATTATTGAATAAGAAATCATATCGATATCTTGATACAGCACTGACTATTCCCATTTCACTTTCGGTAGTGTTAGATACCCGAAATGAGCGAAGCCTGGTTGAGGTTCGCAGTCCATTCTTCCGCATGCATTATCCGCACGGGATGGACTGCGCCCGGCTAACGGCAGACTGCTTGATGGGGTGGAAATGGCGTTTACCGGAAATGATGCGAGCCTGGCACGGCTGGCGGCCGAACTGCAGCGCGGGTTGAGCGGCTATGTGCTGCCGCCAGGAGATCCGCGCTACAGCGCGCAGACGCAGATCGACAATGGGCGCGTGCAATTGCTGCCGGCGTTGATCGTGCTGGTCGACTCCGTGGCCGACGTGGCCAGGACGCTGAAATTCGCGCGCCAGCACGGCTTCCGGCTGACCGCGAAGGCCGGCGGCCATAGTGCGGCGGGGTATTGCCTTAACAGCGGTGGAATCGTTATCGATTTTTCACTGATGAAAGCCATCCGCCTGGAGGGCGACACACTCAGGGTTCAGGCCGGCACACGCTGGATCGACATCTATGATTACTTGAGCGCCAACGGCGATGGCTTGATCCCGGTTGGCGGCGGTTGCGCGCCCGTCGGCGTGTCGGGTTTCGTACTGGGCGGTGGATACAGCTTCGCCTCGCGCAGCTATGGGCTCAGCATCGATAACCTCATCACGCTGACGATCGTGGATGCCGACGGCAATATCCGCAAACTCTCTGCCGACAGCACCAACCCTGAGGATATCGCCCTATTCTGGGCATGCCGCGGCGGCGGCGGCGGCAATTTCGGTATCGTTACCGCGCTGCATTTGCAACTGCGCAAACCACATACGCCGACGATGCTGGTGGCCCAGCTCCGCTACCGGGCGGAGCAGGCCCAGGATGTGCTCGGTTTCTACAACGAATGGGTTGAGACCCTGCCCAATGAGCTCGCCTGCTACGGCATCTGGGGCCCGTATGCCGACCCTGGCTCGGGCAAGACCATTTCCGCCTTCGGCTTCACCTGCGTTTATAATGGCGACGCGGCGGGCGGCATCGATCTGCTCAGCCCGCTCTTCAAGCGCGATCCATTTTTCTCGCAGATCAACAATATGACCCTGCCGCAGTTTGAGACGATGGTGGGCCGCAGCACGCTGGTGGATGGGCGCCGCGCCTATATCCGCTCGGGCGAAGTACCGCCGAAAGGATTGACCTCCGGCTTCGTCACCACACTCGATAAATTCATGACGAGCGCGCCCAGCCAGGATACTTTCATGGTTTGGACCCATGCCGGCGGCGTCATCTCCGATGTGGCAATGGATGCAACCGCCTTCGCGCATCGCGGCGCGCGTTTCATGCCTGAGATCAAGGCCGTCTGGCCCAGAGACGATATTGCCGCGACCCGCACCAATGTCGAATGGGCCTACAACTTTTTCGAGGAATTGCGCCCGCATTTCAGCGGCGCCTATGTCAACTATATCGACCCTCTGCAGACCGATTGGAAGCGGATGTACTACGGCGATAATTTCGAACGCCTGCTCTCCATCAAACACCAGGCCGATCCCGATGGCGTCTTCAATTTCCAGCAGGGCATCGCCTCTGCCTTCGAGCCAGATGGACGCCAGCCGCTCGATCTTTCCCCGCTCAATCGTACCTTTGTGGAGTAAGCATTATGCTGCCAATCATCGCCCGCTGGAGCATCATCGAGGGCAAACGCACCGAGGCCCTCAACGCACTCGCCGAACTGGTCGAGATCGTCAAAACACAGGAGCCGTTCGTGCCGATGTATACGGTCAACGTGCCTAATTTTTCGCCGGAATTGACGTCTTTTCCGACGCCTGCCGCCAATGAGGTGGTGTTTCTCTCGGTCTTCGACGATGCCGCGGCATTCCAGAAACATCTGAACGGCGTGTTCAAAATCTGGCTCGAGAAGAACAAGCAGTTCTTCCTGCTGAACAACGGCAATCTGTTCGTGGTGTCGGAATGGTTGGAGCGGCATGCCGGTTTCATCCGCCCGTCGATGGTAACGCCGGATTCCAACCAGGGGGTTGCGCCGTGAGGAAGCTTGGATCAATCATTGTACTCGCCGCCGTGGTGGTGGCGCTCGGGGCCGTCTTCTATTTCAGCACCGGCACTCATGGTCAGAAGGGCAATTTCGCCGTCTCGTCCAGCATGCAGCCGCTTGCAGCCGCGCCGCCGGTCAATCCGGTGGTGAATGACTGCAATATCACACTGCCGCCCGACGCGCCCGCAATCGTCACCCCGGCCATCGCGCGTAGCGGCCTGCCCTGCGCCGTTGCCTTCGACGGCACGCATCAGGTCAATCTCGATACGCTACAGCAAGCGTTCGATTTCAATTCCTGGCTGAGCTTCGTGGCTCTCAGCATATCCTCCAACGGCACGGCACCTGGATGGGAAGGCTGGCAGGATCTCTCCAGCCTGATGCTGCCAGACGGCGCCACACCGCCGCCCTTCGGCACTTCTGTACCGCCCCCGGCCATCTGCACCGGCGGCCCGGCCGGCGCGCCGGTTTTGCAGATGTTCAGCAAAACGACAGTCACACCGACGCTCAGCGTTGCGGGCCAGCCGCTCAACACCGGCCCGCTCATCGATCAGAACGGGAATTACGTTCGCTACCAGATCCTCGTGAACAAGCCGATGTATGATTACATCGTGACCAACGGGCTTTACAGCAAAGCCGGCCAGCAGCGTTTCACCGGCACGGTGCAGTTCCCGGAAGGGGCGATCGTTAGCGGCACGCAAGGCACCGTCGGTGCCATCGTCGCCAAGGCGGCGTGGAAGGTGCTTGGGCCCGGCGATAATCCGGCGACGTATGAAACGGTCACGGGCTATGTCTACACCCCGGCCACGGCAGGCGTTCCCGCATCCTGCGCGACACATCAGCTCGGCCTCGTCGGCCTGCACATCGTGCATAAAACGGCGAACGAGCCGCAATGGAACTGGGCCACATTCGAGCATGTCGATAACGTGCCGAACATCACCCCGGCCGGCGGCCATTTCAACTTCTACAAGCCAGGCTGTGCTGCGGCGGCATGCCCGGTCAATGCGCCGCCGCCGCAGCCCTGGAACCCTTCGGTTCAGCCGTTTCCGAATGATTTCCATAGCCAAATTGTCCGCACCACGAAATACCCCGCTGAGGCCGTACGCAGCGCCGCACTCTGGAACCCCCAGTTCCAGGCCGCACTGCAGGGCAGTGTGCTGGCAAATTACGAGCTGATCACGACGCAATGGCCAACGGATCCGACCAGCAAGACCGATCCCAACGGTGCGCCATTCCCGCTGTTCGCGGCGAATTCCACAATGGAAACATACGTCCAGGGCAATGTGCCGCAGGCGTCGTCGAGCTGCATGTCGTGCCATGGCAATGCCACCGGCGCCAGCGGCAAGGAATCCGATTTCAGCTTCGTCCTCGAAAAAGCCCAATAGGAGCACGCGACGTGTCAAATTCATCCACGCCGGACCCGCTCGACCAATTCGTGGCACTCTCCGCGATCCTGACCGGGATTGCCGCCGATAAACTACATCCCCAGCTCGACACGCACGGCACCGCGGCTGCCTATCTCGCCTATGCGACGCAGCAGGGCGGCAGTGCATTCACGGGGCTGCTGGCGCTCTATGCGCAAAACAGCACGCAGCCGCCGGATACCATCGCGAAACTCATCCTCCAGCAGTCCGGCCAGGCGACAGCTAACATCGCCCAGGCCGTTACGCTGATGTGGTATCTGGGCGCCTGGTACCCACCTGCCGGTCTGGCGGCATATCAGGCGGATCAGAGCGTACCCGCCCCATTCGTTGTCATATCGAGCGACGCCTATACACAAGGCTGGGCCTGGCGCGTCGGGCAGGCCCATCCGATGGGCTATAGCGATCTGCGTTTCGGTTACTGGAACGGTCCACCGCAAGCACTCGCCGATCTCGTGGGAGGATCATAAACATGAGCACGCAATATGATGTCGTGATCATCGGCGCCGGCATCTCCGGTGCCCTCATCGCCAAGCAGCTCGGGGCGGCGGGCAAGACCGTTTTAATCCTGGAAGCGGGGCTCGACGGCCAGGGCTCCTATGCCGGATACCTCGAACGTTTTTATTTGGCCCAGGCCAAGGTGCCGGAATCGCCTTACACGCCACCGATCGTCGTGGCTGATGCACAAGGCATCCAGAACCCCAGCAACCCCTCCACACTGGCGGTTGGGCGGCCAACGACGCTGACACTCGGCGCAAACTGGCAGGATCCGTCGCAAGCCTATCTCGACCAGCAGGGGCCGCTCGCTTTCGCCAGCACCTATGAGCGTGTCGGCGGCGGCACCATGCGGCATTGGCTCGGTACAAGCCTGCGCTTCGTGCCTAATGATTTCCGGGTGAAGACCACGTACGGCGTCGAGGAAGACTGGCCGATCAGCTACAACGACCTCGAGCCCTGGTATGGCAAGGCGGAGGCCGAGATCGGCGTGGCCGCGGCGGTGGCCGATCAGGATTATCTCGGCATCACCTTTGGCCCGGGCTATGAATATCCGATGCCCCCCATCCCGGGCTCACTCGTCGATCAGGCCGTGGCCACCGGGATTGCGAACCTGCCACCGGTCGAGGACATCAAGCTCGACGTCAGCAACACGCCGGCGGGGCGCAATTCCATCCCCTACCAGAATCGCCGCCAATGTGCCGGCAACACCAACTGCATCCCCATCTGCCCCATCCAGGCCAAATACGACCCCACGGTGACGCTGGCCGATGCGCTGCAATACCCGACCGTGTCGATATTGTACCAGACCGTGGCGAACGAGATCATCGTCGATGCCAACGGCCAAGTCAGCGGCATCAACTACCTGCAATATGACGATCCCAACGGCCCTGCCACGCGCAACGGCAGTGTCAGCGCCACGCGCTACGTCATCGCCGCCCATGCCATCGAGACGCCCCGGCTGCTGCTGATGTCCACCAACAATGGCACCACCCCCAACGGTGTCGCCAATAGCAGCGGCCATGTCGGCCAGCATCTTATGGACCATCCCATCTATCTGTCCTGGGCGTTGGCGAAGGATCCGGTCTATGGCTATCGCGGCCCGCTGGCCACGGGCGGAATCGAAAGCATGCGCGACGGTGCCTTCCGCAGCAAGCATGCACCGTTCCGTATCGAGATCGGCAATGAAGGCTGGAATTTCCCGATCGGCGACCCCTATACCACCACGCTCGATTTCGTGCTCGGCACCAATGCCAGCCAGCTCAACCCCGGTAAAACGCCTTTGTACGGGAGCGGGCTGGTTGGTGCGCTGAACACCGCCCTCACGCGCCAGTTCCGGCTGGGATTCCTGATGGAACAGACCCCGGATGACGATTGCGCGGTGACGCTGTCCCCCACATTCAAAGACCGGCTCGGCCTGCCACGGCCGCGGATTCGCTATAATTTCTCCGATTATACCAAGATGGGCTTCGTCGTCGCGAAACGAACCGCGACGCAGATCTACGGTGCGATGGATGCGCATGAGTACACGCTGGCGCCCGACCCAAGCTTGCTCGGCAAGGATCCCACGGTGTTCTCGATAACCTATGATTCTAACGACGTCCCGGTCCCAGACGGCACAGCGGGCGCGACCACCGCGTATTTCCGCTACTTCGGCGCCGGGCATGTCGTCGGCACCTATCGCATGGGCACTGACAGCACCAATTCGGTTGTCGATTCCCAGCAGCGCTCATGGGATCATTCGAACCTGTTCCTCGTCGGCAGCGGCGTATTCCCAACCGTTGCGACCGGCAATCCCACCCTGACCCTCGCCGCACTCGCGCTCTGGGCGGCCCAGACGATCGTTGCCGATCTCGGTTAACCAGGCTTTGTCAGTAAGCAAAACGCCACTGCGGATCGCTGACTGGATGCGCTGGGCAGTGAGGCTTTCAGGCCGCCGTGTTGATGGCGAGGTAAGCGGCGGGGGTGGATATGCCCAGCCGCCGGCGGGCCTCGTCCAACGGCTCGGCGAGCAGGGTTTCGTAATCCTCCCCCGGCAGCCAGGCGGCCCGGCGCCCGAGGCGGTAGCCTTCCCAGATGGCGGCCGCCGCAGCCTTGCCACCTGGCACACGCAGCGCCTTGAACCCGGCACCGATGGCGATGACAGCCCAGCCCAGCCCTTTCGTCTGCGCGTAGGAGAAGGCGACGAGGCATGCCTCGCCCAGCGGGTCGTTGGCACGGTAGCCGGTGAGGATATGCCAGATGTCGTGAATATCCCGCATGCGCCGGGCGTACCAGGCGTAGGGGTGTTCAGCCTCCTGCACGTTGCTGCCGGTGCGGCTGACCTCTACGAGGCCTTCCGCGGTGTAACCCGTGCTGGTGAGGAAGGCGCGATAGCTGGCGCCTACGCTGCCTTCACCAAACTGCGCGATGACGGCAGGGGCGGAGAGAATGACTGCGAGTTCGCGCTGCTGGTAGGCGATGCGCCCGCCTTGCGCCGTGCGCAGCAGCCGCGCGTAGCCCGTTTTGACCGTACCGACGTTGAGCGCGCGCATGATGCGGAAGACCTGCGTCGTATCATCCGAGTCCGCCAGCAGCTTGCGCAGGGCGGAAAATGCCCCCCGCCAGTCGCGGTGGGGGGCAACATTAAAAGTGGTGGAACCTTCGGCCATGTTGCGCCTCTATTTGTTCAAGCCGGACATGCTGAGATGGGTGGGCTTGCCCGCGCCTATGGCGGTTATCAAACATTCCGGGAGCGCCGTCTAGCCTGCTACCGTAACGGCCGATTGGCCTCATGCTCCTTGCGGAAACGCATTGTCTTCACCGAAGGTCACACGATGCAGCAGCCGGGCGCCCGTGAAATCCGGCACGGCGCGGTGCTGCGTGGCGCGGTTGTCCCAGATCGCCACGGTGTTCTGCTCCCAGCGCAGCCGCGCCTGTACTTCCGGCTTCTCAAACTGAGCGAACAGCAAGATTAGCAGGGCATCGCTTTCCTTGCGCTCCAGGCCTTTGATTTTGGTGGTGAACTCCGGGTTGACGTAGAGGATCTTGCGGCCGGTGATGGGATGCGTGCGCACCACCGGGTGCAGCACCGGCTGGTTGGCGGCGCGCGCCTGGGCGTACAGCGCCTCACCATTTTCACGCGCCAAAAAAGCGTCCGGCCAGCCGCTGGGCTCGAAGCTGTGTAGCGCTTGCAGTGTTTCCACATAGGTCTGCAAAGCTGGGCTCAGCAGATCGTAGGCGCGGGTGGCGCTCGCCCAAAGCGTGTCTCCGCCGCTGGCGGGAATGGTCTGCCCGAACAATATAGTCCCGGTGGGCGGGTTGCTGGACCAGGTGATGTCCGTATGCCACTGGTCGGCGACCTTTTTATAGGACATGCCTGTGCCAGACTCGATTTTTTCGACGGAGGTATGGCCTTCCAGGCGCGGGAAGAAGGCTTTCGCCTTGTCCGGATTGCCGAAAATCCGCGCGGCTTCGAGTTGCTTCTCAGGCGTTAACGATTGCGCCCGGAAGAACAGCACCTGGAATTCGGCGAGCGCGCGGCGCAGTTCGGTGCGCAGGGTCTCGTCGGTTGCGTTGGCGAGATCAACACCATGGACCGTCGCGCCGATGAGCGGGTTGTAAGGCTCGATCTGCAGCGTTTTGTAGCCGGTGAGCCCGGCATCGACATGTGACATGGGAATCATCCTTTTGGTTTGGCGTGAAGCGGTTCAACGTAAATCGAACACCGCGCGTTGGATGCGGCCGGTGAAGGTGAAGGGGGCGGCGTAGGCGGGGGCTACGGGCGTCAACAGATCCGCACCGATGTTGAAGGTCTCGTGCGCGGAAAAGCGCATCGGCACGGTATGCGGCACCTCTGTGCGTCCAACCTCCGCCGCGCCTATGAACAGAACCGCCGTTGCCGCGGTGCCCGGTGCGAATTCCGCGGGCGTGAAATCCACGGATACTTCGACTTCGCCCAAGGGAAGCTCCTGGCTGGACTCGATCGTGCTGTGGATCACGCCGAAAAAATTATAGTGGAAATGCAGGCGCCGGTTTTTGATGTAGAGGCTGACACCGCCCATGTTTCCACCCAGCGCGTAGAGAACGCCTTCCGCACCGGCCTCCGGCAGGACAAGGCTTAGCGTGGCGCGATGCGAGCGGGCCTTGATATCCGGCGCGTTGGCTTCCGGCACGCGCTGGATTGGGCCGTGAAAAATCTGGGCACGCGGCTTGGCGCGGTCGGCCATCACCTCGATGAAGCGCGAGGCCACCGCACCTAGCGGCAGCACATTATACCGGCCGGCCTCAACCCACCATAAATCCTTCAGCGCCTGCAGCCTCTTGGGATATTTCGCCGCGAGATCATCCGCCTGCGAATAATCCTTGTTGATATTATACAGCTCCCAGATGTCATCCTCGGGATTCCAGGGGGTGCGGAAACTCTGCGCAATCTCCCAGGGCAGCCGTCCGGTAAAACCGCTAGCCATCCAGCCATCGCGGTACATGCCGCGAAAGCCGAGCATTTCGAAATATTGCTGGTGGCGGGTGCCTTCCGCTTCGGCCTCATCAAAGCTGTAGACCAGGCTGACGCCCTCCACAGCTTTCTGGTCTACGCCGTTGACGAGATGCGGGGTGACCAGGCCGGCGAGCTCCAATATTGTGGGATATATATCAATAACGTGATGGAACTGTGTACGGATTTCACCGCGCTGGCTTATGCGTTTGGGCCAGGAAATGGCGAGTGGCGTACGAGTGCCGCCGAAATGCGAGGCCACCTGCTTGACCCATTGCAGCGGCGCATTGCCGGCCCAGGCCCAGCCGACCGGATAATGATTATGCATCGCCGGGCCGCCCAAAGCCTCCGGACCGCCTAGGGCGAGAATCGCCATGGTCTGCTGCTCAAAGCTTGTGGGCACGCCGTTGAATGTGAGCATCTCGTTATAGGTGCCGTCCGGCCCGCCCTCGGCGCTGGCGCCGTTATCGCTCCAGACCCAGAGCACCAGCGTGTCATCGGCAAGGCCAAGCTCTTCGATGCTGGCAAGTACGCGGCCGACCTCGTGATCCGCATGTTCGACGAAGCCGGCGTAGACTTCCATCATGCGGGTGTAGAGCGATTTTTGCTCGGGCGAGAGGGTATCCCAGGCGGCGATGGAGTCCGGGCGCGGCGTGAGCTTGGTGTTCGCTGGTATAACACCGGCGGCGAGCTGGCGCGCGAACACCTCTTCGCGGTAGGTATCCCAGCCCTGGTCGAATTTGCCTTTGTATTTTTCTACCCATTCCTGCGGCGCATGGTGCGGCGCGTGCACGCTGCCGGGTGCGACATAGGCAAAAAACGGCTTGTCCGGGTTCAGTGACTTGGCACGTTTGATCCAGTCGATGGCGTGGTCCGCAAGGTCGGTCGTGAGATGGTAATCTGGGCCTGAAGGGGTCTCGATGAGCGAATTGTTCTCGATCAGATGCGGATGGTACTGGCTGGTCTCTCCGCCGATGAAACCGTAGAAATAATTGAAGCCCATGGCATTTGGCCAATGGTCGAACGGACCTTGGGGGCCAGCCTCGGAATCCGGTGTGTTGTGCCATTTGCCGAAAATTGCGGTGTCGTACCCATTAAGCCGCAGCACTTCGGCAATGCTGGCAGCCGATTTCGGCCACCAGGCGTCATAGCCCGGGTAGCCCGCCGAAATATCGGAGACCACGCCGAAGCCGACCGAGTGATGATTGCGGCCCGAGAGCAAAGCGGCGCGCGTGGGCGAGCACAGGCCGGTGTTGTGGAAGCGGTTGTAGAACAGGCCATTGCCGCCGATGCGGTCGAATGTTGGGGTCTCGATACCACCGCCGAATGAGGTGGGGTTGGAGAAACCGGCATCGTCCAGCATCACCAGAAGGATATTCGGCGCGCCTGGGGGTGCCCCCGGTTGCTGCTGGCGATGCAGAACGGAATCCGCCACGGTAGCACCGGCAATGCCGGCAAAGGACTCTCGGGGTAGGGGCAAAGCGGAGCCTCGCTTTGCGGCGGAATCAGTCATCAGCGGCACCATTGTTCATAGGGTTAAACGAGCGGTCATCGTACCGGGCGGTCGCCTTTTGAAACCACGCGTATGAGTTGCCGCTGCGCGTTGCCATAATCGGCAACGCCATAATGCTGAACAGCCCGATTATCCCAGATGGCGAGCGAGCCTGGGCGCCATTTGAAGCGCACATGATTTTCCGGCCGGTAAAATTGATGGGTGAGATATTTGAGCAGCACATCGCTTTCTTCACGCGGCAGGCCCAGGATTTCATGGGTAAAACTCTCGTTGACGTAGAGCACTTTTTTACCGTTGAACGGATGCGTGATAACGACCGGATGCGCTGCACCGCTATATTCGCGCAGATAATTCTGCAGCTCCACCTCATCCTTGATAAGGTTTTTTGCCTTGCCATCCGGGCGATGGATCGCCGTGAGGCCTTCGATGCGCAGCTTGACCTCCTCCGGCAGAGATTCATAGGCCGAGATGCCGCTGGAAAATACGGTATCGCCGCCCAGCTCCGGGGCAATGACGCTGCGCAGGATCGATACCTGATACGGGCGCTCCCGGTAGGTGGCATCGGCATGCCAACTCGTTCCGTAATAGGAGTTGGCATAAGGCCCGGTGTTCATCGGCACGATGTCCTCGGGCTTGTGACCCTTGCGCTCGGCAATGCTGTCCACCTCGGGCTCGCCGAATATCCGGCCGAGTGCGGCCTGGCCAGCATTGTCGAGATCGGTGTCCCTGAAGAACAACACTTGATACGCCCATAGCAGTGAGCGGATGGTCTCGGCCACCTCCGGTGTCAGCGGTGCAGTAAGGTCGAGTCCGCTGATCTCAGCGCCAAGATTCGCCTCGACGCGGCTGATGGTGATCTCGCGCGGCGCGCTGGCCTGGGTGATTGTGATCGTGTTCGTTATGGCATTCATGATGGTCTCCTATCCGGTAGATAGATTCAATTATGCATCGCTTGTTTTCGCCTTGGGCAACCAATGTTTTGGGTCAGCATCAAAGATGCTGAGCGGTGTTTCGATCACCCCGGTTTCCTCGACATACTGGCGCCAGAGGTCTAGCAGTTCAGCCAGTTTTTCAGGGTGCTGCCCGGCCAGATCCTCGATCTCACCGCGGTCGTTCGAAAGATCGTAAAGCTGCCATTTGGATGCACCGTCATCATCGGGCACATACACGGCTTTCCAATCGTCCAGCCTTATCGCGCGGCGCCCCCACAGCTCCCAGCCGGTGCTGGTGCCGCCGGGATGCACATGCTCCGCCCGCCCCTCCAGCCAGGGCCGGAACGAGCGGCCACGCGGCGGCAATATCGCGCGCCCCTGATAGAGCGGCGCTGGATGCACGATGCCGGCGAGGTCGAGAAAGCTCGGCGCAATATCCATGGCGGTGGAGAACACGCTGGACACGCCTTTGCGCGCGGCCGCCGGCCAATGAATGAAGGCCGGCACACGTATCCCGCCCTCGGTGGTAAAGCCTTTCACCAGCCGCGACGGTGCCGTTGCCGCCTGTGCCCAGCGCGGCCCGTACCAGATATAACTGTTGGGACGGCCAAGATTTTCCAGGCTGTTATCGCAGGTCTCGCGCACGCGCTTGGCGATATGCGGCCCGTGGATCGGCATCGCCTCGGCAATCGCGCCCTCGGCCCCATTGTCGGAGAGGAACACGATGACCGTATTGTCGAACTGGCCCGTCTGTTTCAAATACGCCACAACGCGCCCGACATTCTGGTCCACACGGTCCACCATCGCCGCATAGATTTCCATCGTCCGCGCTGAGAGCGCCTTTTGCTCATCGCTATATTCGTCCCAGCCGGGCTCCTTGGTCACAACCGGATGCGGCACCGTATCCGCCGGAATAACGCCCAGCTCGACCAGCCGCCGCAACCGCGCATCCCGCAACGCATCCGGCCCGGCATCGTAAACACCACGGTATTTCGCAATCTCCGCATCCGGCGCCTGCAGCGGATAATGCGGTGCGGAGAACGGCAGATAAGCAAAGAACGGCCGCTCATCCTTGGCTTGCTTGCCCTCTTCAAAAAAACCGATCAGGCGATCGGTGAAGTAATCGGAGGAGTAGAACCCTTCAGGCAATGTCGTGACATAGGCATTGTCCTCGGCATACATCGGCAGCGGAAAGGCCGGGTTGGAAATCTCGCGCCCGAAATGATCATGCGCCGCCGGTAGAAGTGAAAAACTGCGCTCAAAGCCGCGCGCGGCCGGCCAGGTCTGCGGCGTATCGCCGAGGTGCCATTTTCCCGAGAGCAGGGTGCGGTAGCCGCCCTCCTTCAGTAATTCGGCAATGCTCACCACGCGCTCGTTCAGATACCCCTCATAGCCGGGCGCGCCCTCAAAATCCGGCCGCGTCGTCTCCACCATGCCGCCAATCCCGGCGAGATGATGATCCGTGCCCGTTAACAGCATCGCCCGCGTCGGCGCGCAGGCAGGCGCGCTGTGAAAATCCGTCAGGCGGATTCCTGCGTAGGCGAGCGCATCGAGATGCGGCGTGTCGATTTCCGAGCCGAAGGCGCCGAGATCGGAAAACCCCATGTCATCGACAACGATGAGCAGGAAATTAGGGCGATCGGGCAACTGCCCCGCTACGTTTTTTGATGCCGCTGAATAATCGCTCATGGTCGCCTTCCCGTCCTCGTCCGGATCTTATGCATCGTCCTTAATTCAGTCGGGATATTTTTGTCTAGTGTTTCAGTAGAATAAATGATCTGCGGTTTCGCCTTTGTCCCCATCGCACCAACAGCGATCAGCCTGTTCAAGCTTGGCACTGTAGCGGTGTTCGCAACCCCACCGCCACCACCGCTAAACAGAGCGAATCTCACCGTGCATTGAGAATACAGGCTTTAGAGAGGCTGTTATTTTTTGTAAAACTGTAGAGATATCATCAAAACCGCCTAATTTTTCTGTCAGCGGCGCCGTCTTGCGAGAATAAAAATTCTCCCCTCTGCGCCATATTTAGAAAGAACCTTGCGCGTAATGTGGATATTTAAAAAAATTCGCCAAAATGCGGAGCGGCTAAAAGTCTACCTTTACAATGGTGATAGTATTGATAGTAATGCTCCAGTACCAAGCGAGTAGCACAAGACGCCGATGCTGAGCGCCCTTGCGCTGCGGCCTGGTAGGATACGCTTTGGAGTAGGACAAGATGTTAACCCGCCGCCGCCTCGCTGCTTTCACCGCCGGTCTTCCGTTACTTGGTGGCGTACTGGCCGGCAAACCCGCGCAAGCGGAGGCCAGTCCAAAGCAAATCCGTATTGGCGTGCCGATGACCGGGCTCGGCGGGCGTCCCTTTTCCATGGGCAGCTATATCTCGGTCATCCATGTTCAGGGGCGGCTGGAGAAAGAGTTCGGCCCGGATGGCACCGCCATCGAATGGCATTTTTATTCCGGTGCCGGGCCGGCTGTTAACGAGGCGCTGGCAGAGGGCGCGCTGGATTTTGCATGGCAGGGGGATTTGCCGGAAATCGTCGCCCGCTCACGAGGGCTGCTGACGCAGCAGATTCTTGTGGCCGGTAACCGCTTGCCCATCTCACTGCTGGTCAGCCGCAAATCCGGCATTACCAGCCTGGCGGGCCTCAAGGGCAAAACCGTGGCGAACTTCCAAGGCACCACCTTGCAACTTGCCGCCGACCGTATTCTGGCCTCGGCCGGGTTGAGCGAGAACGATATCAAGATCGTCAATCTCGACCCGCTCACCGCCGCGGAGGCCGTGGCGCAAGGGCAGATCGACGCCACCTTCACCGAATTCACGCCCCCGGCGCGCCTCGCACAACTGCTGAACACCGTATTCACCTCAGGGCCGAAAACACCCGTGCTTACAGCGCAATCCTCGTTGATCGTCACCAGCAGTTTTGCCGCCGCTTATCCGGATGCGGTGGATCGTGTGGCGCGCGTGGGGGTTGAGGCCGCGCATTGGACCGCGCAGGAACAGAACCGCGCAGCACTCTACGCGATTTTTGATAAAACCGGCTATCCGCCAGCCTATATTCAGGCGGCCTACGATGGTTTCGAGCTCAAGCAATTCAGCGCGCCAATCTGGGATGATTTCGCCACGGCGCAGCTCGCCCGCTCGGTTGCCGATTGCACGAAATACGGGTTGATCCGCACGCCGGTTGCCGTTGAGGGGTGGGTTAACCCGGCGCCGTTGCAACGCGCTTTGGCCACCACCGGGCTAACCGGCTATTGGCAGCATTTCGCCACCGATGGCACGACGAGGCTTGGCTGATGTCCGGTGTGGCGGACCGACAAGTCATCGTTCTGCCGGCGCGCAGTAATGGCCAGCCGTATGCGGTAGGGCAAGCATGGCCCCGGCGTTTGCGGTTTGCCGCGGTGCCGGTGTTGCTGTTCCTGCTGTGGCAAACCTCCGCCAGCTTTAAACTCATTCCACTGCTGATCCTCCCTTCCCCCTTGCAGGTCTGGCAGGCCTTTTTAGCCGCCGGCGCCAGCGGCACACTCACCACGGCACTCGAAGTCAGCCTGCGGCGGCTGGCCCTGGGTTATGTGTTCGGCGTGGCGCTAGGCCTGCCGCTTGGTCTGCTCTTCGCCATTTCCCCGGTTATCCGCAAACTCATCGCACCCAGCTTCTGGTTTATCGTGCGCGTGCCTCTGCTGGCCTGGATTCCCTTCCTCATGGTGCTGTTCGGCCTTGGAGAGGCGTTAAAACTCATCATCATCGCCAAGGCAGTGATGACACCTGTGACCATCAATACCGAACGGGCGATCCACGGCATTCCGGCGGGCTGGCGTGAGCTGGGGCGGCTCTACCGGCTTTCCCCCTGGGTGACTTTGCGCCGCATATTGTTTCCGGCCACCATACTGCCCGTATTCACCGGGCTGCGCCTGGGCTTGGTGCAGGCCTGGGCGGTGCTGGTGGCGGTGGAGCTGCTGGCCTCCAGCAATGGCATCGGTTTTCAGCTCACCATGGCCCGGCAGCTTTTCCAACTGGATACGATGCTGGCGCTCATGGCCGTCGTCGGGGTTATCGGCTTTCTGCTGGACCGCGTTCTGGCCCTCGCGGAGCGGCGCATTGGCCGCCGGTTTGGGGGGGCGGTATGAATACAAGGCATTGGCACGATACACGCCTGGGCACGCTGGGCCTCGGCTTGGCCTTTCCTGCGGTCCTGGCGCTTGTGTGGCAGGTTGTGGCCAACAAGGGGATTATCGACCCCAGCGTCTGGGCCTCGCCCTGGCGGGTTGCCTTGGCGGTCTCCAGCCAGGTGCAGGACCCGCAATTCTGGGCGGATCTGGGCGCCAGCCTGTGGCGCGATGCGCAAGGCACCGCGCTTGGTATTCTGTTTGGCCTGACGGCCGGGCTGGCACTGGGGCGCTCAGCTTTGCTGCGCGCGTATTTCGGCCCCACGCTCGACGCCGGCAAAGCCGTGCCGCTGTTTACCTGGGTGCCGCTGCTCTCGGTCTGGGTGGGGTCCGGCGAGGGCGGGAAGATCACGTTCATCGCAATTGCCGCCTCCATTCCGGTGCTGTTCAACACCGCCGAGGGCGTGCTCTCCCTGGAGCCGCGCCATCTCGAACTCGTGCGGCTGTATCATCTCGGCCTCATTACGAGAATCCGGCGTGTGGTGCTCCCAGGCGCTGGTCCCGGTATTTTGCGCGGCGTGCATCAGGCCGTGCTTTATGGCTGGCTCGCCACCATCGGCGCGGAATTCCTTTTCGAGGCAGGTAATGGCATCGGCACCAATATCATGGGCGCGCGCGATCTCTATGCGCTCGACGTTGTCATTGCCGATATGATGGCCATCGGCCTGGTCGGCGTCGTGCTCGACCTGAGCTTCGGCCACGTCGAAAGATATCTGCTTCGCTGGCGTGAGGATCACCGCACATGACCCAAGAGATTTTGCGGCTGAATGCCGTGAGCAAGAGCTTCATCGTTAATGGCCGCAAGGTGGAAGCGCTGAGCGGCATCGACCTCACGCTGCGGCCCGGTGAATTCACCGCACTGGTCGGCGCCAGCGGCTGCGGTAAATCCACTTTGCTGCGGCTCATCGCCGGGCTCGACACGCCGGATGCGGGGCAAATTCTGCTGGATGGCGTGCCGATCAACGGTGCCTCGCGCAGTTGCGGATTGATCTTTCAGGACCACCGGCTGCTGCCATGGCTGAGCGTGGTGCAGAATATCGAACTGGCTTTGGCCGGCACCAAATATGCGGCGGCGGCGCGGCGTGCGCTTGCGCTGGCCAGCCTGGAACTGGTGGGGCTGACCGATTTCGCCGGCGCGTTTCCACGGCAGTTGTCCGGCGGCATGGCGCAGCGCGTGGCGCTGGCGCGCGGCTTCGTCAACCGGCCGCGCCTGCTGCTCCTCGACGAGCCATTTTCCGCGCTCGACAGCCTCACCCGCGCCAGGCTGCAAACCGAGTTGCTGCGTATCTGGGCGCATGAGGGCACGTCCATGCTGCTGGTCACGCATGATGTGGAAGAGGCCGTGCTGCTTGCCGACCGCGTCATCGTGCTCGCACCTAATCCCGGCCGCCTCAACATAGCGCTGGATATAGACCTGCCCCGCCCACGGCTGCGCAGCAGTGCTGAGCTAGCCGCCGTGAAAGCGGAAATTCTGCATTGGCTCGATGACCTTGCCGCCGCCGCCTGACGCACGAAGCGGGCACATCAGCCCTCAGAAGTGTTGAAACGTAAGACTGAAAATACCGACTAAAAAATTTCCATAATAAAATATATCAACGGAGAGAGTTTCGTGAAGTCTGTAAATTACAAAGGAGCGCTGCTATTTGGCGTTTCCAGCCTGGCCGCAGCCTCAGCCTGGGTAATACCGGCCTGGGCGCAAACCGCGTCGCCACCACCACCGCCGGCGCTGCAAAGCCAGCCGGTGGCGTTGAAGCAGGTTGTCATCACCGCACGGCACCGTGCCGAGCGCGCGCAATCCGTGCCGGTTTCGCTCACCACGGTGAGTGCGCAGCAGATCAAGACCGTGGGCTCCTCCAATCTTACCAAATTGCAGCAACTGGTGCCCAGCCTCACGGTAGAAGCTTTTAACCCGCGCAATACATCTCTCAACATCCGTGGCCTTGGCGCCGTGCCGAACCTGGCCAATGACGGGCTGGAAGGTGGCGTCGGCGTCTATCTCGACGGCGTGCTCCTCGCCCGCCCCGCGCAGGATGTGTTCGACCTGCCGGATCTGCAGGATATCGAAGTGCTGCGCGGTCCGCAGGGCACGTTGTTCGGCAAGAACACCGTTGCGGGTGCGGTCAACATCACCACCAGGCTGCCGAGCTTCAAGCCCGAAGCCGATGGCTCGATCTCACTGGGCACGCAGCATTATATTCAGCTCAAAGCCAGCGCCTCCAGCGCCATTGGCGGCAGCGACAAAGTGGCATTCCGCCTGTCCATCCAGGGCACGCAGCATAATGGTTATATCAGCAATCTCGACTCCGGAGAGCGTTACGGCAACCAGGACGACAAGGGCGTACGCCTGCAGATTTTGGCCTACCCCACCCCGGACCTCACCTTGCGCGCGATATTCGATTACAGCAGCCAAAAAGAAAATTGCTGCGTCAATCTGATCACGGGCACAACACCGGTGGGCGGAGATTATATCACCAAATTCGCCTCTGTTGGTTACACATTGCCAGCCATCGCGCCCTTCAAGCGCAATACCGATGTCAACAGCCCGGTATTTTACCACATGGAAACCGGCGGCGCTTCGTTGCAGGCCGATTATAATCTTTCCGGCTACACGCTGACCTCCATCACCGCGGCGCGGTACTGGAACTGGTACCCGCATAACGACCTCGACAGTTCGGCTCTATCCGTTTTCACCGAAGGGCAGACCAACGATTATCAACGCCAGGTCAGCCAGGAGCTTCGCGTCACCTCGCCGCTCGGCGGCCCGGTCGATTACACCGGGGGTCTTTATTACTTCTACCAATCCATCGATAACCAAACTGTGACGGAATATGGCGCCAACGCCGGCCCGCTTCTGGCCGGCGGCACCGCAGCGGCGGCAGCACCGATTTACAATGCCGCGCTGAACGGTTTTAACCCGGGCAGCACCGGCATATACGACACCAACAGCTTCGCCGCTTATGGCCAGGCGACATGGCATATCAACCCGCAGTTCGATCTCACCGGCGGATTGCGCTACACCTATGAAGTCAAAGACGGGTATTTCAAACAGGTCCAGGGCGGTGGCGTGCCCATTTCATCGCTGCCGGCCGGCGAAGCTGCCACTATTACGGCATTGCGCAACAGCTTCGCACCCAATGTTGCCCCTTACACCGTGCGCACCACCAATGGGCTTCCCGCCGGGCTGATCACCCTGTCCTACAAGCCCGAGACGAATATTCTCACCTATTTCACCTACTCTCACGGTTCGAAATCCGCCGGCATTAATCTTATATCAAGTACCGTTGCACCGCGTGTTGTCTCTCCGGAATCGATCGATAATTTCGAGGTTGGGATCAAGACAACGCTGTTGAACGACCGCCTGATCCTCGATGGCGATGCATTCTGGGACGAGGACAAGCATTACCAGAGCACGTTGGTCGGCTACACAAATGGCGGCACACTTTACACCTATATCGCCGGCATTCCAAAGGTTCGGTCACGCGGGGTCGAGGTCGATTCACAAGCCCAGGTGACCAGCGGGCTGTATCTGTTCGCCTCAGGTGTTTATGATGATGCCTATTACGAATCGAATCCCGTGGCACCGTGCCCGCTCGAGCTGGGTGGTGCCGCGAAATCCTGCAACCTGACCGGCCGCCCGGTCCCCGGCGTGTCCGACTGGACCGGGTCCATCGGCGGCGAATACGACCAACCTCTACCGCCCGCCGGCGGGCATGATCTGATCGCGTATTTCGGCGGCAACGCCATCTTCAAAACCGGCTTCTACTCCGCCGCCGACACCTCCGAATACGGCCATGTTGCGGGCTATGGCCTTGGTAATGTGGATTTCGGCATCAAGGACGCGAATGGCGGCTGGGATCTCTCGGGGTGGATTCATAACGTAACAGATTCACATTATTACCTCTATAAGCTCCCGAGCGGCCAGTTTCCCACCTACAACCTCATCGCAGGCCAGGTTGGCGACCCCATCACCGGCGGCGTCACCCTCACCGGAAAATTCTGACTTAACCAAGACCAGTACAGGAGATAAACATGACCAGCATACAGCAGATATTTGTAAACAAGCCTGACGTGTCAACGCCATTAAACGTCGTTCCCGTCGCCGGCCGCATCGGCGCCGAGATCAAAGGCATAAAGCTGTCGGGCGATCTCACCCCCGCCACCATTGCCGCCATTCGCGCTGCCTTGGCCCGGCATAAGGTGATCTTCTTCCGTGACCAGGTTGATCTGGATGATACAAAGCAGGAGGCGTTTGCCGCCATCCTCGGCACGCCGGTGGCACACCCCACCGTGCCGGTGGCGGAAGGCTCGCGCTACCTACTGGAGCTCAATTCGCGGGAGGGATATGCCGCCGCCAGTTGGCATACCGATGTCACCTTCGTGCCGGCCTATCCGGAAGCCTCGATCCTGCGTGCCATAGATGTGCCGGAGGCCGGCGGTGATACGCTTTGGGCCAACACCGCGACCGCTTACGAAGAACTCCCGGCGCCGCTGAAGGCTTTGGTGAACGATCTGAGAGCCATTCACACCAATCTCTACGATTATGCCACAACATTTGCCGGCGCGTCCGCCGATAAGGTTGCAAAACACCAGTCAAGTTTTGCATCCACGGTGTATGAAACCGAGCATCCGGTTGTGCATGTGCATCCGGAAACCGGCGAGCGTAACCTTCTCGTCGGGCATTTCGTGAAGAGTTTCGTCGGGCTGAACGCTGTGGATTCCAGCCGGGTGTTCAGCACTTTACAGGACTACATCACACGTCCTGAAAACACCGTGCGCTGGCACTGGCGTGCCGGCGATGTGGCGATCTGGGATAATCGCGCCACGCAGCACCGCGCCATTGCGGATTTTGGTCCGCAGCCCCGCCATCTGCGCCGCGTCACCATTGCCGGCGTCGCACCTGTCGGTATCGATGGCGCAATGAGCCGCCTGCTCAAGACATCACGGCCGCCGGAAATATTGGCCGCCGAGTAACGCAAACAGGGCGCAGGCCATTGCGCCCCCAAGCCTGCCGAGAAACCCCGTCATTTTGGCGGGGTTTCTTGTTTTTGTGGCTTACGTCTATCGCTTCAGGCTTCAATCAATCTCGCCTGTGAACGATGTCCCTCTGGAAATCGTAATTCCGAAACGATAATTCTGAAAACAATAAAATTGGACAGCAAATTTGTTATTTCACCATAAACTCTATGGACAAAATGTTATTTAATTAGCATATTCCTCCCCGCATACAGGGCGCGGCTATGGGGTTTGCATCCCGAAACGGGAAGCGGATGATTGTTGATAAGCCTTCCCACTTATAATCTGATCATCGCCCAGGTCGGCGACCCGGTCAGCGGCGGCGTCACCCTCGCCGGCAAATTCTAACCCGGATGGGGCAGCGGCAGCGCTGCCCCATCCCAAACATATAACAGGCTTCGGAAACATCTTCATGACCTTGCTACGCACCAAAGCCGCACTTGCAGCCCTGCTGCTCACCAGCTCCGCCATCACCCCGGTCCGGGCCCAGCCCTTTCAGGGCACGTCCGCCAATGGCCCCGCCATTCCCTACCCCACCACCAAATTCGCCGGTCAGCTCGCCCCTACGACGGGTGATTCGGATACCTATCTGCCAACCCCGGTAACGCCGCCCGCAGGCGCGCCAAATATCGTGGTCATCCTCAATGACGATGTTGGCTTCGGTGCCGATTCCACATTCGGCGGCCCCATCCCCACTCCCAATTACGATGCGCTGGCCAAGGACGGGCTGCGCTATACGGAGTTCGGCGTCACTGCCATCTGTACCTCCACCCGCGCCGCTCTGCTCACCGGCCGCAACCACCAGCATGCCGGCTTCGGCACGGTGGTGGAGGCGGAATCGCCCTATCCGGGCTATGACATGCATTTTCCCAATAACGAGGCCAGCATCGCCGAAATATTGCGCGACAATGGCTACACCACGGCGCTGTTCGGCAAGTACCACAACGTGCCCACCAGCGATCTGGCCGCAGGCCCCTATGAGGACTGGCCGACCGGCATCGGCTTCGATCATTTCTACGGCTTTCTCGAAGGCGATACCGACCAGTTCCACCCCGAGCTTTATGCCGACACCACGCCGGTGGATCTCTCACATGCGCCTGCGAATTATATTCTGGACAATGACCTCGCCAACCACGCCATCGAATGGCTGCATCAGCAGCAGGCCGCGGCGCCGGGCAAGCCGTTTTTCCTGTATTACGCCACCGGCTCCGCCCATGCGCCGCACCAGGCCCCGGCGGATTGGATCGCGCGGTTCCACGGCCAGTTCGACCAGGGTTGGGATGCGGTGCGCGAACAGACGCTGCAGCGACAGAAAGCAGAGGGCATCCTGCCGTCCTATACCGATCTCGCCCCGCGCCCACCGCCTGTGCCCGAATGGAACAGCCTGACCGCCAACCAGAAGGCGGTGGATGAGCGTTATATGGAGGTCTATGCCGCCGAGGTGGCGTATCAGGACGACCAGACCGGGCGTGTGCTGGCCGAGATCAACCGCATGGGCCTCGGCAACAACACCATCGTCATCTGGATTGAGGGCGATAACGGCGCCTCTGCCGAGGGCGGCCCCAATGGCACCATCGACGAGGTGCATAATCTGGTCGGCAACGGCGCCAGCGAAAAGGATATCGACGATTACCTGGCCCAGCATCTGAACATCATGGGCGGGCCGGATACCGAGGAGCTGTACCCGATCGGCTGGGCCATGGCGCTGGATTCGCCTTTCCCGTGGTTCAAGCAGATCGCCTCGCATCTCGGCGGCACGCGCGATGGCGTGGTGATCTCCTGGCCCGGCCATATCATCGACCCCGGCAGCATCCGCACCCAGTATCACCATGTCATCGACATCGCCCCCACTTTGCTGGCGGTGGCGCATCTGCAACTGCCCAAAGCCGTCAACGGCATTCCGCAAATCCCGATGGATGGGGTGAGCATGGACTATAGTTTCGCCAACCCCAGCGCGCCATCACCGCATCATGTGCAGTATTACGAGATGTTCGGTAATCGCGGCATCTACCAGGATGGCTGGCTGGCCAATACCACGCCGAAGAACATGCCCTGGCAGGTCGGGCTGCTGCGCTCCAACAGCAACCCGGACAGTTACCAATGGGAGCTGTACGACCTGACGAAAGACCCGAGCCAGGCGCATGATGTCGCCGCCCAGTATCCGGACAAACTCAAAGCGTTGCAGGCGCTGTTCAACCAGCAGGCCATCGCCAATAACGTCTATCCCATTCAGGATGGCGGGGCGCTGGGGCGTGTCTCGGCATTGGCCAAGGCCGGCGGCTCACCGTTCCGTACCCATTACGTCTTCTGGGGCACCGGCGTGCATCTGCCCGGTGAGAGCGCGCTGCCGTTCTTCTTCTTCCCCTTCACCCTCAAGGCCGACATCACCGTGCCGCCGGGCGGGGCGGATGGCGTCATCCTGGCCGGCGGGTCGGAATTCGGCGGCTGGAGTTTCTACCTCAAGGACGGTGTGCCCGCGGCCTATGCCGCGGCCTCCAACGAGCCAGGCCAGCAGCAGCGCGTGCTGGCGGCAAAGCCGCTGGCGCCGGGTGAACATCATCTGGAATACGACCTCACCACCAATCTGCTGCGCAAGAGCACGCTGACGATTCTGGATAACGGCGTACAGATCGCCCAGGAAAAAATCGACCATGCGCCAAGCACATTGGGCGGGCTGACGGAGGCCATCGACGTCGGCCGCGACACCGGCGCGCAGGTGACCACGGATTACAGCAACCAGGGCGTCTTCACCGGCAGCATCAACAAGGTCACATTTGATTCCTTTCCGCCAAAACTCATCGCGCCCTATCTGTTCTCAGCCAGCGCGCTGCAGCAGAAGGGCGACTGACCAGCCGGGCGTGGCGTCCGCTGGCGTTCATCTGTAAAAGCAACACATGACCAGCATGGACCCCACGCCCGGCGCCGGCAGCTTCCACCTCATGGCCAAGCCCTCAGGCCCGGCCTGCAATCTGGACTGCACCTATTGCTTCTATCTGGAAAAAGAGGCGCTGTTCCCCAAACGCGAGACCCGGCGCATGCCGCCGGAGGTGCTGGAGGCCTATATTCGCAGCACCATCGCCGCCACACCGGCAGGCCAGGGGGTGCTGTTCCCCTGGCAAGGCGGCGAACCCACGCTGCTCGGCATCCCGTTCTACGAGCACGCTCTGGCGCTGCAGCGTCAATACGGCAATGGCCGTAAGATCGAAAACAGCTTTCAGACCAACGGCACGCTCATCGACGATGACTGGGCGAAATTCTTAAGCGATAACGGCTTCCTCGTCGGCTTGAGCCTGGACGGCCCGGCCGAGATCCACGACCGCTACCGCCGCTACCGCTCAGGCGCGCCGTCACACCACCTGGTCATGGCGGCGTTAGAGCGCCTGCAGCGCTTTGGCGTGAATTACAACGTGCTCGCCTGCGTCGATGCCCATTCCGCGCAGCATCCGCTTACCGTCTACAACTTCCTCAAACAGCACGGCGTCGAATTCCTCCAGTTCACCCCCGTGGTCGAGCGCCTGGCAGACAAGGACTACGCCGCCCAAGGCTTCGACCTGGAAGGACCCGGCGCAAGCGCCGCCGCGTTGGCCTCCTTCACCGTCCCACCGAAGGCCTGGGGGCAGTTTCTCAACGCAGTGTTCGATGAATGGCGCCGCACCGATGTCGGCCGCGTCTTCATCATGAATTTCGAATGGTCACTGGCCGGGCTGATGAACAAGCCGGGCGTGGTCTGCGTGCATCAGCGCGATTGCGGCCGCGCGCTGATCGTCGAGCATAATGGCGATGTCTATTCCTGCGATCATTTCACCTATCCGGATTACAAGCTCGGCAACCTCACCGCGGACTCTCTCCCGGCCATGATCAACTCCACCCGCCAGCAGGCATTCGGTAAGGCCAAATCGGAGACCCTGCCGGGCCAGTGCCGCACCTGCCCCAATTTGCAACTATGCTGGGGCGGCTGCCCGAAACACCGCTTCCTCACCACCAAAACCGGCGAGCCGGGGCTGAACTATCTGTGCGAGGGCTATATGCATTATCTCGACCACATCACACCCTGGCTGCAGACTCTGGCGGCATTGTTGCGGGCCGGGCGAGACCCAGGCCTGGTCATGCGCATGACCCAACCGCTGCGCCCGGCTTAAGCCAAGCAAATGACCAAGATCCTGTTCCTACCCGGCGTCGGCGCAAGTGCCGCATTCTGGAGGCCGGCGGCCGATCTTACGCAATTGGACAGCGTCTTCCTCGCCTGGCCGGGGCGCGGTAACGAACCAGCCCGGCCGGACGTAAACGGAATCGACGATCTGGTGGCGATGGTGCTGGCGCATATGGACGAGCCTGTAAACATCGTGGCGCAATCCATGGGCACGCACGTGGCGCACTTCATAGTGCCGGCAAGCGCGTGCTCCAGCGCGTCCCGGTCGGCGTCAAAGGTGAAGTGCCGCACTTGGCGACCAGCAGACAATCGGCTGCAACCCCCCATGAAACAGTAGGCATCAATTGCAAGGAGCTTTAGGTCGATGACTGACAACACTTATGAAAACGGATTAAAACTGTTTGGCGAAATTTACGGCGAGGATGCCGCCTCCGGTGTTCACGCCCAGGTGGAGAGCGGGAGCGACTTTGGTATAGAACAATCCCGCTGGACGCTGGAATTTGCGTTCGGCTCAGTCTGGTGCCGTCCTGGCCTGGAACGAAAATTGCGCAGTTGCGTGGTGTTAGGCATGCTCATCGCGTTGCGTCAGCACGACGAAATCAAATACCATACGAAGATGGGCATGAAAAATGGCTTGTCTCGTATCGAACTTGAAGAGATTTTCTACTCCAGCGTCCCCTACGCCGGTTTTCCCGCGGCACAAAGTGCCAAGAAGGCGATGATGGAAGCCTTTGCCGAAATGGAGGCATGACGCTGATGCCTCATAGGGGGCGCCGCACGATTGTCCGTAACCGCACGCTAAGCCGCTAACGGGCCTTCCAGACGCGGCCCGTTAGCGCATCAAGCTTTCTGTGCTGACCTGACGGTCAGCCTTTCCAGACCACGATTGCAGTAGCGCACATCCAGGTGCATGCGGGAGGCCGAGCTTGTCACCTGGATAAAGTACCCCGGAAAACCGATTCAAACATGGTGAAGCGGGGGATGGCCCGTCTTATACCATTTCCTCCACCTGCTGCCCTGCCAGCGCGGCCTTGTCATGCGCCAGCATAGCGAGATCCGCCGCCATGCGCGTCACCAGCCCGGCCCAGTCCCGCCCTGGCGCATCCTGCCGGTATAGGCGCAGGCTGGGGTACCAGAGCGAGTCCTGGCACCCGAGCAGCCAGGGGAAGTGCGGCGCGAAAGGCAGCATTGCCCAGGCCTGCACGCCCAGCGCGCCGGCAAGGTGCAATGGGCTGGTGCAGGAGCTGATCACCAGGTCCAGCGCGGGCATGATCGCCGCCGTGTCGGTCAGGTTGCTGATCTCATCGCCCAGATCCACCACATTCGGCGGCAGGGTTTGTTCCGCCAATGCCGCACGGCCGGGGCCCATTTGCAGGATGTAAAAATCCACCCCCGGCACGTTGAACAATGGCAGCACGCTGGCCAGGCCGGGCGAGCGGAAACGGTCGCGCTGCACGGCCGGGTTGCCCGCCCAGACAATGCCGACCCGCAGCCTTGCGCCGCCCAGCCTTGCACCACTCAGCCGCCGCGCCCAGCGTGCGCGCGCCTTGGCGTCCGGGTGCAAATACGGCACGGCGGCCGGAATGGTGGCCAGGGTGGTGCCGAACAGGCCGGGCAGACTGAGCAGCGGGCAATGAACATCGTGGGGCGGCAGAGGGTCGTGCAAGGACACCACGCTGATGCCCTTAATGCTTTCCAGTAGCCGCCGCACCGGCGGATGCGCCGCCACCACCACCTGCACGGCCCTGGCCGCGAGCCGCGCCGAATTTAATAGGGGCAGATAGCGGGCAAACTGGATGATATCGCCCAGCCCCTGCTCGGTATAGATCAGGATTGTCTTGCCGCTGAGATCTTCCCCCGCCCATTGCCGCGAGGCTAGCTTCAGGCTCCGCGCCCAGGCGAATTCCGGCAGCTTCCAGCGCCATTCATACGCTGCCCAGCCGGCCGGCAGATCGCCCTGCAACAGCAATATATGGGCGAGGTGGAAATGATATTCGGCATTCTCCGGGCACAGGGCGATGGCCGCACGGGCCGCTTGGGCTGCCTCCTCCGGCCGGTTCAATGTTTTCAGGGCATGGCTGAGGTTGAAATGGGCCGAGGGCAGAAACGGGTTGAGCGCTATGGCGGCGCTGCACAGCTCCGCCGCCAGTTGCCAGCCGCCCAGCTCCAGCAGGGCGCCGCCCAGGCTGGCCTGCACTTCCGCCCCTTGCGGGCGTAGGGCAACTGCCTGAAGGCAGGCGCCCAGGGCATCATCATGGAGCCCCTGGCGCAGCAAAGCGGTGCCGAGATTGGCCAGGGCCAGCACCGAATCCGGCCGCAGCGCCAGAGCCTGGCGCGTCAGCGTTTCCGCCCCGGACCAATCCTGCCGGTCGAGCAATGCAGCGCCAAAATTCATCAGCGTTTCGGTGCTGCCGGGGTGCAACGCCAGGGCAGCGCGATAGGCCTCCACCGCCGCATCCAACTGGCCGTCATCATGCAGGGCCTTGCCCAGATTGCCATGCGCCAGGGCATGGTGCGGGTTAAGCTCAATGGCCCGGCGGAACAGCGCGATTGCCTCCTGGCGCTGGCCGAGTGAGAGCACCAGCACGCCGAGATTGACATAGGCATCGGGGAAATCCGGCTGCAGGGCGATGGCCTTGCAATAGGCGTCTATGGCCTCCTGCGTCTGGCCCTGAGCTAGGCAGCGCTGAGCCAGGGCGAACGCGGTTTGGGCAGGAGAATTCTGGACATAGAGCATGGCCGGTTCGCCGCGCTTCAGCAGTGCCGCCTGCGCCTCCTGCTGGCGCTCCGCTGAGGGCAGGACGCGGAAGGCAATCGCGGTGAGGCAATAGAAGCCCGGCTCGCGCTGCACCATGGCGGAGGCGAACCCGGCCTCGATCAGCGCCGCCCCCAGCGTGGCCTGGGTGAAGCCGGTGCGGTGCGCCATGAACAAATTGCCATCGGTCATCGAAGCGCGATGGCCGTACATGATATCCAGCGGCGAGATCGGCCCCATAGGCGAGATATAAAGCGGCTCTTCCAACCGCCCTTCGGCCACGGCAACAGCCACCTCCTGCATATCCGGCAGCTTGATCAGGCAGAAGCCCTCGGGCTTAAGCACCCGGCGCATTTCCCGCAGGGCCGGCTGCACCTCATGCGGGTAGAGATGCTCGACATTATGCGAGGAATACACAGCATCCACGCCACCATCGCCGACCACCCGCATATCGGTCAGGCTGGCAATGAAATCCGGCGTCACACCGGGGTCGATATCCAGCCGCCATTCCCGCCAGCCACCCTGGCGGAACAGAGCGGGCAATTTTTCCGGCCCGGCTACGCCACACCCCACATGAAGCACGATCTGATCTGGTGGCATTCTGGTTTCTCCGTTGGGCTGGGCGCGGCGGACAGCGACGACACGCTCCCAGCAATTTTCAAATTCCGTGGTGAAGCGTGCAATATTGCCGATCGTCCGGCTCCAGGATTCGATGGTGAACAGGGCCTTGTAGGCGGCGTAATCCGTTGGTTGCGTGGCCAGGCGGATGGCGTTTGCGGCGTAGTCCTGAAAGCTTGTGGCAACGCCCTGCTCCGCCCCCAGCGCATGCAGCATGCTGGTGGCCATGCGTGAGGCAAAGGCGCGGCCGCATAAAGTGATCAGCGGTAGCTGCATGCGAATAGCATCGCTGGCCACCGTGCCGGCATTATACGGGAAGGTATCGAGAAACAAATCTGCCAGGCTGAGCCTGCACATATAAGAATCCGGGTCGGCGCGTTCAGAGAAGATCAGCCGCTCCGGCGCAATGCCCGCCGCCTTGGCGGTGGCGAGCAGATTCGCCTGGGAGTACGGGTTGTCCTGCGCCAGCCACAACACGCTATTGCTGGTGTGGCGCAAAATCTCCAGCCAGGCAGTGAACATTTCCTGCGTTATTTTGTAATGCTTGGAGAAGCAGCAGAATATAAAAGCATCTTCCGGCAGCCCCAGCGCGGCGCGGGTGAGTGCGCCGCCAATGCTGCGCTGGCTGTCATTGGCCTGGTAGATCCGCGCCACGGCGAGCGGTGCTGTGTGATAGGCGGCAGCGTATTCAGGCGGAATGACAATCTCGTCGCAGAGCAGATAGTCCAGCTCCGGCAACGGAATGGGGCCGACAAAGCCAAGATAGCTCGCCTGGATTGGTGCCGGGCGCCAGCGCAGCACGGCCAGGCGGCTGCCATCGGTAATGCCGTTGAGGTCGATCAGCACGTCGATTTCATCGGCGCGGATCAGCCTCGCGGCGTCTTCGTCCGAAAGATCACGGATCGGGCGGACATGGTCAAACGAGGCCAGAACACGCTGGCGCAGCGCGCTGCCATCCTCAAGGCTTGAGCAATATCCATAAACTTCAAAGCGCGCGCGGTCGTGGCGCTCAAAGAGTTCGGTGATGAGATAGCTCATCGCATGGCGGCAGAAATCCGAGGACATATAGCCGATGCGTATCCGCTTATGCGCATAGGGTGCGGCGGGGGCCAGATGCTCGGGTGCGGCCTCGGTCTTGCGGGCAACCCAGGTGGCGGCGGCATGGCGTTGCAGCGCAATATCGTCGCTCAGCGCCATGATGCCAAACGGGCCCGAGCCTTGCAGAACCGCATCCATCCCTAAAGCCGGGTTCTCCGGCAAGGCCACCGGCCACAGGCATGTTTTCTGGCGCAGATGCACCCAGTGATGCAGCACATCCGGCTGTTCGGGGGCGCTGATGAGGGCGGCGCGCAGCATCTGCTCCGCCTCCTCATACCGGCCGGTTTTTTCCAGCAAGCGCCCCTGCTGGATTTGCAAGGCAATCCGCACCTCCGCCGGTTGCAATGCCTGGTGCCAGACGGCCAGGGCCTGCTCTGGCTGGCCGCGAGATTCATGCAACAAACCAAGATTGATTGCGGCGCAATGCAGGTCCGGCCGTAACGCCAGCGCGTTTTGATAAGCCGTGATGGCGTTAGGAAGGTCGCCATTTTGCGCCAGAACGATGCCGCAATTGAACCACCCCGCCCAGGCCAGAGGCGCTTGCGGGTTGGCACCCAGCCAAGCGGTGTAGAGAGCAGTTTCCCGCTCTGCCCCGGGGCCAGGCCGGGCGCGATCTATGGCGGATAGAATCACGCCAAACGCGACCCCGCCTAATTGCGGCCAGGGCACTCCCGTGGCCAATGCCAGGTCTAACCCTGCTTCTGTCTCCGCTTCTCTCTCTGGCGCCAAATTTGCAGTCGAGGTCTCGGTGCTTACCATTTTGGAACACTCACGTCAGATTATAAAGATACCGAACCTTGCCCCACCAACCTTAAGGCTTTGGTTACAGCCTGCCGCTCAAACAAAAAAAGCGCGGGGAGGCCAAAGCCTCCCCGCGCCAATGTACGGCTCTGCGGATTACAGCGCGTTGATCTGCGCCGTGCTCATCACGCCAAGCTGGGCATTGGTGAAGTACTGATCCTGCGCCGAGGTGAAATACCCGATTTGCCCAACGCTCAGCTCAGTGATTGCAGTGGTGGTCAAAGCGTGGATCTGCGCCGAGGTGAAGTTGCTGATCTGCACCGCGGTGAGGGCCGAAACCTCGACCGCGGAGAGGCCGGCAATCGCCGCGGTGGTGAGCGAGGTCACATCGCCCGCCGTCAGCGCCGTAATCGTCGCCGTGGTCAGGCCCGCTATGGCCGAGGAGGTCAGCCCCGCGAACTGCGCCGGCTGAAGCCCCAGAACATTCACCCCCAAGGCCGAAACCTGCGCCGAGGTGAGGCCGGCCAATGCCGAGGTTGTCAGCGCTGTCAGGTTCGTGGAGACCAACGCGCTGACCTTTGTGCCGAGGCCTGCGAGCTGCGCGGAGCTGAGTGCTGCGAGGTCCGCTGTGCCCAGCACTGAGACAGCGCCGGTGGTCAACGCGCCGATATCGGTGCTGGTCAGCCCCTTTATCTGCGTGGTGGTCAGCGCCGAGGCCTGCGCTGTGG
>JAMFRO010000006.1 GCA_026224825.1 bacterium
CGTTTGTGGCGACTGGGTGGCAGGCCCCTTTCAAACCCTTAAGTTACGGGATCCAAGGGCCTTTCGGCCCTTGGCGGGTCGTCACGCCGGAGGCGTGCTTCGCACGACGGCAGAGCCCTGGCCTTTTTTAATTCTCAGAGCCATCTCGAAATCTCAATCTCCCCGTCCCGTACCGGCGGCGGCTTGGGCCGGGCGCCGCCCTGGGAGCGCCAGCGTTGCATTTTCCATACGTAGGCCAGTACCTCGGCGCAGGCGCGGTAGAGGGCGACGGGGACGTGGTCGCCTGGTTCCACGTGGCGGTACACGGCGCGGGCTAGTGGTGGGGCTTCGACTATGGGAATGCCCAGGCCGCGGCCGGTGGCGATGATTTCTTCGGCCAGCATGCCAACGCCTTTGGCCAGCAGCATCGGCGCTCTGTCCGAGCCGCGGCGGTAGCGTATGGCGCAGGCGTAATGGGTGGGGTTGGTGACGATGACCGAGGCCTCCGGGATTTTGCTCATCTGCCGGGCGCGGGCCATTTTGCGCGCGAGCATGCGCTGGCGCGATTTAACATGCGGGTTGCCGGCGGCGTCTTTCATCTCCTCGCGGATTTCATTGTCGGACATGCGCAGTTTTTGCCGGTGCAGCCAGAATTGTAAGCCGGCGTCGCCGCCCGCCAGCACCACCAGCACCAGGCAGATGGTACCGACGATGCCCAGAGTGAGCGTTATGACGGGTGCGAAGCCGGGATAGGGGAGTGTTGCCAGTGCGGCGAAATCCGATTGCCGGGCCCAGATGGCGAAGGCGCCCGCCCCGCCGATGGCGGCGAATTTGAGCAGAGATTTTCCTGTCTCCGATAGGCCGTGTTGGGAGAAGAGCTGGCTCAGCCCGGCCTGGGGCATGATTTTAGAGAAATCCAGTTTGAGCAGCGAGAGCGAGAAGATGAACCCGCCGGTGGCCAAGGTGGAGGCGAGCGAAATGGCGGCGACGAGGGCCAGCACCGGAAACAGGCTGAGTACCAATGCGGAACTCCAGCCCATGGCGGCGGCGGGTGCGGCGGTGCCGGCATTGGCCAGCATGGTGGCGAAATTGCCCAGAAGCCGCGAGCCGACGCCGGCGGCCGAGCTGAGCGCGAATAATGTCATCAGCACCACCACGGCGGCTTTCGGCAGCTCGGTGGAGCGGCCGACATCGCCGCGCTCGGCGGCCTCGCGCAGGCGGCGTTCGGTTGGCGCGTGTTTCTTGTCGCCGGATGATTCAGACATGCGGCAGCAGCGGGTTGAGCGCCTCGATGCAGGTATTGGTGAGATGCTGTGCTGCCGGGCCGATGGCGGGCAGGCTGGCCAGCATGACCCAGAGCCCGGTGAGGATGAGCAGCGGAAAGCCGATGCTGAGCAGGTTGAGGCTGGGGGCGAAGACGGTGGCGAGGCCTACGGTGAAGTTCACCGCGAGCGAGACCGCCAGCACAGGGAGTGCCAGCGCCACGGCGGTGCTGAACAAGGTGCCGCCGAGGTTGGCCAGAGAAACCCATGAGGTGAGCGGGGCCACGCCGATGCCGTTGACAAAGGAGTGCGCCAGGGCCGCGAACATCCACACCGGGCCGCCCGCCGCCATGAAGCCGAGCAGCCCGGCCCAGACCATGATGTCGTACAGCACCGGCGTGGCACCTCCCGATTGCCGGAATTGCAGCTCGGCGAAGGAAAGCCCCATGGCGAGGCCTGCGATTTCACCGGCGCTGGAAATGGCGGCGATGACGATCTGCATGGTCATGCCGAGCAGTGCGCCATAGGCGATTTGTGTGATGCCGGCATAGATGGCGGCTGGTGGATCCGCCGGGAAGGGCGGCAGATTGGGCAGCCACAAAGCGAGTGATGCGGCGAAGGCGGCGGCCAGCAGCGCCTTCACCTGGCTGGGGATGAGCGCTGAGCCATACAGAGGTGCGGTGAGGAACAGCCCGGTGATGCGCAGGAAGGGCCAGAGGAAATGGCCGAGCCAGAGCAGCACGGTGGTTTCGTTCAGTACCATGATTGTTGTACCAGCCCGGGGGCATGCATGATGAATTGCGTGGCCAGTTGTTCGAACCCGGCCACCAGCCCGAACCCGCCGGCCAAAGCGATGAAGACCATGGCTATGGTTTTCGGCAGTAGTGCAAAAGTTGCGTCTTCGATCTGGAATGCCGCCTGGATGAAGGAGGTGACGAACCCCACCGCCAGTAACAGCAAAATGATGGGGGTGAGAACGGATAATTCCGTGGCGAAGGCGATGTGCAGCAGGCGGAGATAGAGTGGCATGCTAGCCGCTCTGCACGAAACTATTCGCCAACGTACCCAGCACCAGTACCCAGCCGTGGATGGAGACAAACACCAGAAGTTTTAACGGTAACGAAATAAGCGTGGGCGAGACCATGATCATGCCGAGCGACATGAGGATGGAGGCGACCGCGAGATCGATGAGCACGAAGGGGATGTAGATGAGAAAGGAAATCTGGAACGCCGTCTCCAGCTCGGATGTGGCGAAGGCCGGCACCAGCACGGTGAGTGGAACATCTTTCGGTGTGGCGTAATGCCCGCCGCTTAAATCCACGAACAGATGCATCGGTTCTTTACGTGTCTGTGCCAGCATGAAATTCTGCTCAGGCGGAATGGCGGCGGTGATGGCTTGGTTGAAGGTGATCTGTCCGCTCAGGTATGGGTTGAGGGCGTTGTCCTGCTCCTGTTGCACCACACCGCGCATCACGAACATGGTGAGCGCCAAAGCCAGTGCTGCCAGTACCATGTTGGGCGGTGTGGTTTGCAGCCCCAGCGCCTGGCGCAGCACCGAGAGCACGATGATGATGCGGGTGAAGGATGTGGTGAGCAGCAGCAGCCCCGGCAGAAACGCCAGAGAGGTGATGACCAGCAGGCTCTGCACATCGAGCGAATAGCTGGAACCGCCATTGCCGGCGAGCGATTGGACCAAAGTGAGGGTGGGGTCAGTCATGCGCGTTCAACCTGCCGATGGCGGTCATGCCGTTCCGGCTGACACCGATGAGAAATTTTACGCCTTCCGCCTCCGCGATGATAAGCGAATGCTGCCCGCCGAGCTGCCGATTGGCGATAATGTTGATAGGCCCTTGCATTTTTGCAATCCCTCCCGGCAGCTTTGCGCGCAGCCGCCGGAGTAAAAACGCTGCCCCCGCCAGCACGAACAGAATGGCCAGCAGTGAGGCAATGGTGGAGGCGGCCGCTGAAATACTACTGCTGTCCACTAATTCTGCTCGACCAGATTGGTGATATAGGCGGCGGTGAACGGGTTGGGCGGGGTGTAATCGGCTGATTTGTTCAGCACCTGATTGGCGATGCCGAGGCAGGTTTTTGTGAGGTCGTCATGGGTGGACGGGTCCATCAGCGATTTCGCGGTTTTTGTCATCAGCAGGCTGATGATCTGGGATTTGACGATGGGCTGCAGATTGCCGAAATCCGTCACGGCATCGGGGTCCAGGCTGGAGAATTGCAGTGTAATTTGAACATAGGCGGAGGTGGAATCCCCTGTATCCGCCGGCACGGTGACGACGAGATCGGCGAGCTGGGCGAAATAGATCGGCTTGGGTGGTGGCGGCGGTTTATGCGCCTCAATTTCATGATGTGCGGAGAGGTAGAAGAATGCACCGCCGATGCCGCCACCGAGCAGAACAATCGCCACGACGGCAATCAGAATGATTTTTTTCATGAGTTGGCCTTAAACAGATGTCAGCAGGGACTCGAACATGGTGTGCGCGGCCGAGATGGCCTGGGCCGCGGCCTGATAGGCCTGGCTGTACTGGGTGAGGATCACCGCCTGCTGGTCGGTATCCACCCCCGCCACGGTTTGCAGATTGGCGGTGGTGGTGGTCACCTGCCCGGTGGTGGCGGTGGCGAGTTGCTGTGCCGCCTGCGCATTGGCGCCCAGCCCGGTGGAGAGGCCGATGACCGCCTGCTCCAGCGTGTCGGAGGTGGTGGTGCCGGGCGTGGTCCATAATGTGGCCAGGCGCTGGGCATTGCTGCCGCTGGAAGGCCCGCCGGGGGTCAGCGTCAGCACATCGCCCGCCACAGGCGTGCCGGAGATGGGCAATTGCCAATATTGCCCCGAGGCCGCACCTGAAGGATAGGCGACAGCGAGATTGCCGCCATTGCCGCTGAGCGTGCCGCTGGCAATGGCGGTGCCGGGGGCGGCGGTGGTGGACACGGTATAGGCGGTGGCGGAGGTGAAATTGACCTGCAGATCCTGCCCGTAATAGCTGGCGGGAATCACCGCCGCACCTGTGGCGGGCGTGCTCGTTACACTATCCGTGCCAGTGGTGATGCTGCCGGCGTTTGTATCGGAAATGGAACCATCGCTCTGCAATGTGCCGGCCGTGCCAACGTAAGGGTCCGCTGCCGCAATGTCATTGGTGTTCACCGCCACCACCGCAATGCCCGTGGAGGCATTGGGGGCCGGGTTCACGGTAAAACTGTCCCCCGCCGCGGCCGTGCCGGTGACGGCAAAGGCAATACCTGCAAATGTGGGCGGTGTGCCGGACACGGCATAACTCGTGCCGCTGGCCTGGTCCTTGGCACTCCAGTTTGTGCCGTCATAGCTCAGTGTAAATGGCCCGCCATCCACCGGCAGCGCCGCCGCATTGGCAATTTGTGCGGTGATGGTGGCACTGCCGGTGTTGCTGGCGGCGGGGGCCACAATGGGGGCGGGTACGGAGAACAGAGCTTGGCCCGAGGCGCCGGTCGGCGTCAGCCCCTCGGCCTGCGCGGTATTTACCTGCGTTGCAAAAACCGCTGCGATGCTGCCCAGGCTTTGCAAGGCGGCCTGGCCGGTTTGGATGGTGCCGATCGCCCCGCCCAGCGTGCCATCGGCATTGGTCAGGGTTACCGGCGTGGCGTTGGTGCCGGCGGTCACCGTGGGTGGGGTGGTGGTGGTGTCGGCGGCCAAGGCTTGCGCCCCGCTCTGGTCCAGCAGCACGGTGCCGCCGCTGGCGATTATCACGGAACCATTGGGTTGCGGCAGCACGCTCACCGGGAGCAGTTGCGACAATGTGTTGAGGGCCGCCTGCTGCTGGTCGAGCAGGCCCGGCTGGTTCGGCGCGCCCACCAGGCTTTTATTGATGACGCCAAGCTGTGTCAGCACATTATTCGCCGCGGTGACACTCTGCGTTACTGTCGTGGTGGCACCCGCGATGGTGTTGTTGATCACGCTGGTGGCACTCTGGAAGGAGCTGGTCACGGTCTGCGCATCGGCCAGCACGGTCTGGCGTTGCGCGGCACTGGTGGGGTTGGCCGCCAGCGTGCTGATGTCCTGGAAGAACTGGTTGATGGAGGTCTGGATGTCGCCGTTATTCGTCAGCGCATTGGAGATGGTGGTGAGCGAGGTGGACTGCGCCGTGGCGGCGGCGTTGGCGGTATTGGCATTGCGCAATTGCGCCGCGGCAAAGCCGGAGGCGGCGCGGGTTATCGTTGCGGATTGCACACCATCCCCCGGCTGGCTCGCCGCACCCACCGCGGTGAGGGCGTCCACACTCTCCGCCGCATAGCCGCTGGTGGTGGCATTGGCGAGGTTGTTGGAGACTGTGGAAATCCCGGCTTCGAAAAGCTGCAAACCGGAAAGTGCTGTATTGATAGCGTTGGAAATGCCGCTCATGGTCCACCTGTGCTGTTTGCCTGCGAAGAACTCCCGCCTATGGCCTGCAGGACCTGCGCCATAAGCGGTGACTGGGCGATGTTCACGATTTTCGCCGCGTAATTCTGGTCTGTTGCGTAGCCGCCGGCCTGCAGGGCCTGGGCAAAACCCGCCACCGTGCTCTGGCCGGTGGCATTCTGGTAGCCGGATTGAATCAGCCCGACATAATCATTCACGGCAGCACCGGTGCTGCTGTAATCGCGGAAATTCGCGGTCTGCGGCGTCAGCACGCCATCCACCACCTCATGCGTGGCGCGCGCACTCCCGGCCTGGCCGTCCACGGCTTTAACCCCAAACAGATTATTACCGGGGGCGGCAACACCCCAGCCGGTTTCAAGGGCTGTTTGCGCCAGCACCGCCACGGCGGGCACGCCGAGCGTCTGTGCCGCTGCGGTCACCTGCGGCCAGATGGTCTTGGCGAAGGATTTGGCCTGAGACACCAGATCGCCGGACACCGCCGCGACCGCTGGTGCCACACTTGGTGCCACGCTTGGCGCCTCTATCGGCTGGAGCGTGGAGGAGGGTAGTATTTTCGCCAGCGGTGTGGCGGTTTCCGGCGCCGTGGCTTCCGGGGCCTGTGCGGTGGCCCCGCCGATCTGGCGGGTTGCAGCGGCAATCAGCCCGGAATCATATTTGCCGAAATCATTCTGCGCCAGATTCCACAGGAACATGCTCTGAAAATTATCGCCGCCTGTGCCGAGCGTATCCGCACTCATGCCGTTGGCGTTCATCGCCTCCAGCATCTGGTCCCACAGCATGCCGGCCATGTGCTGCACCGTGGCCTGCGTCTTTTCGGCCGAGGCCCCCTGCGCTGTCACCGGCATCACCATCATATCACCTTGATCGTGCCGTTGATGGCGCCGGCCTGTTTCAGCGCCTGGATGATGGCGATGAGGTCCGATGGTGTTGCCCCCACCGCATTCAGCGCCGCCGCCACATCCTGCAATGTCGCCGCCTTGGGCAGAGCGATCACCTGGCTCTTGCCCTGCTTGGCACTCACCACCGTATTCTGCACGCCCACTGTCTGGCCATTGCTGAACGGTCCAGGCTGGCTCACCTGATTTTGGGTTTGGATGTTCACGGTCAGATCGCCATGGCTGACCACGGCGGGCCCAAGCGTCACCCCGGCATTCATCACGATGGTACCGCTCTGCGCATCCACGATGATGGTGGGCGCCTGCTGCGGCGGGGTGATGGGCAGGCCCAGCACGCCGGAGATGAAGCGCATCGGGTCCTGGCCATTGGCGGTCAGATCCACTTCGCCGGGTGAGATCGCACTTGCGGTATTGCCGCCATAGGCCGCGTTGATCACATCGGTAATCTGCTGCGCGGTCTCATAGCTCGGCGTGTTCAGCAGCAAAGCCGAGCCGCCGTTGATGCTGAAGGCCGCGGGAATGGTGGCGGCAAGAATGGCGCCGCCGGGCAGCGAGCCCACGGTCGGCACATTCACGGTGGAGGTATTGCCGCCGGCGCTGGCTGCAAACCCGCTCACCAGCAGCGGCCCCTGCGCCTGGGCGTAGATGGTACCATTGCCGCCCCGCAACGGTGTCGGCAGCAGCACGCCGCCCGCCAGCGAGGCGGCATTGCCCACGGCCGAGACGGTGACATCCGCATGCTGCCCGGCATGGGCAAAGGCCGGCACCTCGGCCGTGACCATTACCGAGGCGACGTCGTTGGGCTGCATGGTGGTGACGTTTGGCAGCGAGATGCCCATGTTGCGCAGCATGTTGAGAATGGATTGTTGCGTATACGGCACCTGCGTCGTCTGGTCGCCCGTGCCCGGCAGGCCGACGACCAGCCCATAGCCATAGAGCTGGTTGCTCGGCGCGCCCGCCACGCTCACAAGCTGGCCGATGGTGGTGCTATCGGCTTGTGCCGCACCACTCAGCGAAGCCGCCAGCACAACGCCATACAGAATGTTTCCAGAATATCTCATCAGAATGGCGAAACCTTGCTCAAGATTTGTTGTAGCCACGGCACCTGATGCGCGGCATTGATCGGTCCATCGCCGACATATTGCACATTCATATCCGCCACCTGGTTGGAGCTGATGGTGGTGTTGGCGGCGATATCATCCGGGCTGGCATAGCCTGTCACCACAATGGACACGACATTGCCGTTGATGTTGACATTGGTGCGCCCGGACAGCGCCAGGGTGTTATTGGCATCCACCTGGGTGATAACGGCCTCCACCTGGCCGGAAATATTATTGGCGGCAATGGCCGAGCCCGCGCCGGCATATTCCTGGTCGGATGTGGCACCTATATTGGGTGAGAGACTAGCGCCGTTGATATGGCCGAAACTCATCGGCACACCCATGAAGCTGGTCATGGAATCATTGATCGTGCCGGTGCGCTTCAGCGCCGCATTATCGGTATTATTGGCCACGGAGCTGGTCACGATGTCGATGGTGACAAGATCACCCACCCGCCAATCCCGCCTGGGCTCGTAGAGCGAACCCGAGGAGGACGCGAGAAACACCGAGCCGTTTTCCGACTGCACGGGCGTCTCCACATTCACGGGGAATGCGGCCGCCTGCACCAAGGCCGGCGGCCCCGGCGCCTTGGTAACGCAGCCCGCCAGCAGCAGCACAGCAGATATGGCCAGGAGCCTCATGCGCCGGCGGCGGCCTGGGCCAGATAGTTGAGTTGATTATCCACGGCACTCGCCGCCTGTGTGCCAAGCTGGTAGGCGCGCTCAGCGGAAATCATATTCACCATGGCCTCCACCACATCCACATTCGAGGCCTCCAGATAGTTCTGATTGACCGAGCCCAGCCCATTGCTCTGCGGCGCCCCCGCGACGGCGGTGCCTGAAGAGGTGGTCTGCCCGTAGAGATTTCCGCCCAGCGGTTGCAGCCCTTGCGGGTTGACGAAACTCGCCAGTTGGATCTGCCCGATCTGCGTCGCATTGGACGAGCCCGGTAAAGTGACGGACACGGTGCCGTCCGTGCCGATCGTCTCCGAGGTCGCGTTCGCCGGTATCGTAACGTTCGGCACCACTTGATAGCCCGCGGAGGTGACGAGCTGCCCCGAGGCATTGGTTTGGAATGAGCCGTCACGCGTGTACACGGTCTGGCCGGAGGGCAGCAGCACCTGGAAATAGCCGCTGCCGTTAATGGCCAGATCGAGCGGATTGCCCGTGCTGGTCAGCGTGCCCTGCGTCAGCGTCTCCTTGATGGAGGCCACCTTCACCCCGGTGCCCAGCTCCAGCCCGGAGGGATACACCGTCTGCCCGGTGGAATTCGCACCGGGCTGAATGCCATCCTGATACAGCAATGTCTGGAATTCCGGCGTCTCCGATTTGAACCCTGTGGTGTTCACATTGGCGAGATTATCGGCGATCGTATCCATCATCGTCTGGCTGGCGGAAAGCCCGGTCGCAAGCGTATCAAGTGCTAAATTCATTTGTTTGCTCCGTCATGGCGCGCGCCGTTGTCGCGCAGTTTCGTGCTCGCGGCATCAAATCGTATCACCCCTGCGCCACCAGCGTGTTCAGATCCTGCGAGGACGTGCCTTGCGTCTTCATCATATCTGTTTGCAATTGGTACGAGCGGCTGTCATCGATCATCTCGACCATGCTCTGTGTCGGGTCGACGTTGCTGTCGTTGAGGAAGCCCTGATGCAGCGCGCCGCCCGTGGCTGGGGTGAGTGCCGCCCCGGAAGGTGGTGCGTAGAGCGTGCCGGAGAGTGCGGTGAGCGTACCGGACGGCGTGGCCACCAGCGCGATCTGCCCATATTGCTGCGACGGCCCGCTGGGGTTGGCTGCCGCCACACCGGAGACCGTGCCATCCGAACCGATTTCCAGTTTGGTCAGCGGCGGCAGGCTGATCGGCTGGCCGCTCGTGCTGATCACCGGATTGCCGGCTGCATCCGTCAGTATGCCGGCTGAGGAAATGGCGAGCGAGCCATTGCGGGTCAGCGCATTGCCATCCGCCGTCTGCACCTGCAGCCAGGCATCGCCGGAAAGGGCGACATCCATCGGGTCGCCCGTACGGTTGGGCGCCCCTTGCGTCAGATCCGGCCCGGCATTCAGCGCCGTCGCATCCGCCCCGGCGGGGGCATTGCTGCCCTCGTAAAAATCGGCCTGCGTCATCGCCTGCACCGCGGCATAGCCAGGTGTTTGCGTATTGGCCAGGTTGCTTGCCACCGCCTGCATTCTTTGCGTGATGGATTGCAGCCCGGCCATGCCGGTGAAGAGAGAATCAGTCTGCATCGGTTAGATCTGCACCAGCCGCTGCGCATCCTGCTGTTCCGTCTGGATAACGGAGGTGTTGGCCTGATAGGCCTGCTGATACTGGATGAGCGACACCAGCAGCGAGGAGGTGGAAGCGTTGGAGGATTCGAGATTGCCGCCGGAGAGCGTGGTGGAACCGGCGAGGCCGCTGCCGGCGGCGTCCACCACCGGTTGGCCGGAGGTGGTGCTGGCGGAATAGAGATTGCCGCTCTCCGATGTCAGCCCTTCAGGATTGATGAAATTGGCCAATGCCAGCGTGCCGTTATTCACCGTCTCGCCGTTGGTATAGGTTGAGATGATATTGCCGGAACTATTGATGCTGGTGCCGCTATATGTGCCGGGTGCGTAACCGTCATTCGTAAGGCCTGCGACACCGAAGCTCTGTGCGGCGAAGCTGGTGCCGGTGAAGTTGAATGCGAGGTTGGAGGCGGCAGCGCCATTGCCCCAGCTCACGGGCATGGTCGGCGTGCCGCCGGAGGTGAGGGCACCGGCGCTGGAGAAGCCAAGCGTGGTCAGTGTGGTCGCTGTGCCCACATCCGTGCCGTTTGCCAGTTGCGGCTGGGCATAGACGGTCCATGTCGGCGTGGTGCCAGCGACCGCCGGCTGGTTCTGCACCAGATAGAGCTGGACGCGGTTGGCATTGCCCAGCGAATCATAGCTCACCACGGAAGTCGTCTCGCTATAGGTGGTAGGATCTGTCTCGGAAAATGCCGTGGTGGAGGGAATTTGCGCATCGCCGGAGTTCAGGTTCAACGACATGCCGAGCGTGCTGCTCGCCTGGGCCGGCACGGCACCGGTATTGACGGTGATCGGCCCCAGAGTGCCGCCCGTGGCGCCATAGCCGAGCACGGATGCCTTGTTGATTGTTTCCAACTGGCCGTTGGAGCCGAGCTGAAACGCGCCATCGCGCGTGTATTGCTGCGTGCCGGCGTTGCTGACGAGAAAATAGCCATTGCCCTGGATCGCGGCATCGAGCGGATTGCCGGTGGCGGTGAGATTGCCCTGCGTCAGATCGGAGGAAATGCCCTCCGTTGCTGTGCCGATGCCCGGCGTATTACCCGCATCGGCGGGATACACATCCTCGAACAGCGATGTCTGGCTCTTGAATGCCGTGGTGCTGGCATTGGCGAGATCGTTCGAGACGGTATTGAGGCCGGTTTGCGCGCCGAGCAGGCCGGATAGGGCAGTTTGAAGAGTCATGAGGATGCTCCAAGGACAGTGGTAACGGAGGTGACGGGAAGTGCGGTCGCGGATCCGGCGACGTTCAATGTCGGAACGCTGCCGCTGAGATTGACGCCCTGCACCGTATAGACGCTGTACGGCGTGACGGTGACCGGCGCGCCCGAACTATCGGTGGCCGTGACGTTATAGCTGTAATCCGTGCCGGCGGTGCCGCCCGTATAGTTGAAACTCTGCTGCCCGGCGGAAAGCGGGCCGAGCGCCATCGTATCGGCAATGCTGCCGTCCGGGTTGGTAACCGTTACGGTTGTGCTGGAAGATGCCCCGGCCAGGCTGAACGCCCCGGTGGCATCGCCATTGCTCCCCGGAGTGAGCGTGTTACCGCTCACCGCCACCTGCTTGCCGACCAGGGACGCTGCCTGCGCCATTTGTGCCGCCCCGGTGCTGGTGGACAACGCGCTGAGCTTGGTGTTCAGCCCGTTGATGCCCTCCACCGTGGAGATGGCGGCGAATTCGGAGGCCATCTGCGTCGGATCGGCCGGGTTGGTGGGCGATTGATATTTCAACTGTGCTGTAAGCAACTGCAAAAAATTCGCCTGGGTAAGGCTGGCGGCCGAGCCTGAGCCGGAGCTCGCGGTTTTCGTCGCGGTGGTGGAGGCGGCAACCGAGGCGGCGCTGGTGGCGGCAGTTGCGGCGGTGGGGCTAGCGAGATTTGTCATCATGTCACCTGAAAGCTGGAGATCATCTGCTGGTCGAGCCGGCTGGCCTGCTGCATCATGGCCACCGAGGCGGAATAGGCATTGGAACTGTCGATCATGTTCACCATTTCATCGACCTGGCTGACATTCGATCCGGTTACGTAACCGGAAGCATCGGCATAAGGATTGCCGGGCTCGTAATTGCGCGCGGGTGCTGCATTGCTCTGCACCGTATCCACCACCTGCACACCGGGTTCCGCCGCATCGGCGCCATCATCCCCATCCGCCTGTGGTGTCGCCTGAAACACCAGCTCATGCGCCCGGTAGGGCTCCTCACCCGGTTTGGTCACCGAATCCACATTGGCGAGATTGGCCGCGATCGCCGCCATGCGCATATCCTGCGCATTCAGCGCGCTGCCGGCGATGGAGAAAATATCGGAACTGCTCATCACGCGCCTCCGTTAAATGCCGCCGGGGTTGGGCCGCAATGCGGTCACCAGATCCGTCGTGGATTGATGCAGAAACACCGTCGCCGCCTGCGTCGCCTCGGCATTGGAGGCGGCATTCACGCGCTCGGTGTCCAGCGACACATCATTGCCGTTCAACGCCACCACACCATCGGTCCGGTATTGTGGCGCATCGCCATCCGCACCGGTGGTGGAGGGCAAGCCAAGCTGTGCCGACAGCGCATCGTTGAAAGAAATATCCGTGGCCTTGTAATTCGGCGTGTCGGCATTGGCGACGTTGTCGGCAATCAGCCCGGCGCGCTCCTGGCGTGCATTGAGCACACCCGCATAAAAATCCATGAGACCAACCTGCATGCGCAGAACCCTTTCCAAAAACTGGCGGTCCAGAGGTGACCATCGTCTTGCGTTCGCTTTGTAGGGTGCCGTTCTTAAAAAGACGTAAATGAAAACGTGAATAAACATGCGAAAATGCGCGGTCCTTCTATGCTCTCGCAAGCTTTTGGCAAGTTTACCCCTGCTAACCCGCTTAAATCCTGTGGTTTCTCATGAAACTTAACGATGTGTTAGCGATATTTTCAGAAAAATTTTTTGGTCAGCCCACGAATTTATACGCCCCGGCGATCATGCGGCAGCGGGGCGGGCTTGCCCAAACGCAAAAGCCAGGCACAGATTGCTCTGGCCTGGTTGCTGGCGATCGAAAATAAACTACATTGGCGGAGGGGTCAGGCCGGGCTGATGCGGCGCAGTACATCCTCATGCAATTTACGCTGGTCAGCGCTGACATATAAAGCGGCGAGATCCGCGGAAGAGAAGCTCGTGCCCGGCGGCATTTCCGCCACCGCCATGCGCTCAAGTGCCGTGACCACGCAATCGGCGATCTGCTTGGCGAAATCCTGGCGCTGAGCCTGGAGAAATGCCAGATCGTCCAAAGCCCGCTTGATCTCGGCGATCTCGGTAATCGCCTCGGCGCGCTCGCGTTCCAGCACCGGATTGGCATGGGTGGAATAGGTGGAATGCGCGGAGACATCGCCGAGCAGGCCGGACAGCCAGGACAGCAGAGCGGAGGTGCGCCAGAGCAGGTCGAATGCTGCGGTGCCATCCATGCGTTCACGCAGGGCCGCAACCTGCTCGGCCAATATGGCGCAGACAATCCGTTCGTTGGCTTCGACCGTTTCACCCATTGTGGTGACCCTCAGCGTGTTGGGCATAACTGTTTAACGACGGACAGGAGCTGGTTTGGCTCCGCCGGCTTGGTAAGCCAGCCGGAAGCCCCGGCCGCCCGTGCCTCATCGCGCTTGCGCCCACCGGATTCCGTGGTGAGCACAATGATGGGTGTGAAGCGCGTGGACGAGATCTTGCGCGCCTCCTTGATGAAGCCGATGCCGTCGAGCTCGGGCATGTTGAGATCGGTCAGGATGACCGATGGTTTGATGCCGTCGGTCAGCTTGGTGATGCCTTCGCGGCCGTTCATGCCGGTTTCGACGTCGTAGCCGGCACCTTTAAGGATATGCGACAGACTCATGACCATTGTGGCTGAGTCGTCGAGGACAAGAATTGTTGGCATCGATAAAGGGCTCCATTCGGCTGATTTGCGCACGGGATAACTCATCGTGCCCGGAAAGTGTTGAAACGCGGTTAAGACCGGGGCACGGATGGCATCTCTCCAAAAAACTCATGCGCCGTTTTGGCGCGGCTCCAACAAACGCGGGTTGGCCTGAAAACTGGTTTAGCCCTGTCACTCTATATAGGCCGTGAAGATTGCCGGGGCTGCCCATAATAAGATGCGAAACCAAGAGACGATCAATATAGTCGTCGTGAAAATATTTTACGGGTTTCTGTTAACAACGGGCACCTGCGGGTGCGTTTTTAAGAAACCATTAGTCCGTACGCTCTATCTCCTGTTCTCACACATGGCACTCACCAGCCGGCGGCCCAAAGGGCGCCTCGTGCCGGTGAATGCCAAAGAGGGATTAGAGTTTCGTTAAGAGGTGAATGTTAGATGAATATGAATATCTCCATGCAAATGAGGGGAGGCCGTGACATGCGCCGTGAGATGTTGAGGCATGACATGGGAGTGACGGTATCGTGGTGAATGCACTCGCGATTTCGGCGTTGAACGCCGCGGCGGCACCGGCCGGTGCAGCGTTCACCTCCACCGCTTCGTCCAGCACGCCGCAGCCGGGATTTCTCGATACGCTGAATCTGGCGCTGCAAACCGTCAGCACGACGCAGGGCCAGGCCAGTGCGGCGGAGGCGGGCTTTTCCGCGGGCATCCCGGGCGCCACGTTGGCGAAGGCTTTGGTCGCCAGCGACCGTGCGGGAGTGGCCTGGAACGCGACCGTCGGAGTTCGTAACGAACTCGTCTCCGCCTATCAATCCGTCATGAATATGCAGTTCTGACCATGCCTGACTGGCGTCAATTCATGGCCCGGCTATCGCAAGCTCTGGCGGCCCTGCCTAAACTATTCTGGGTGGCCGGGGCCGCCATACTGGCCTCGCTCGCCGTGGCGCTGTGGCTGGAACTGTCGGGCCCGCCTTATGCGGTACTCGATGAAGGATTGTCCCCGGCCGATGGCGGCAAGGTGATCGCGCAACTGCAAAAACTCGGCATTCCTTATCAATTGCAGGCGGCGGGCAACATCATCATGGTGCCGGCACCGCAACTGGCACAGGCACGGCTGCAATTGGGTGGGGCGCAGGTGCCTGGTTCCGATGTGCAAACCGCCTGGTCGCAGCTTGAAGATGCGCCGATGACCGCCTCCGATCTGGCGCAATCGACGATGGCGCAGCAGGCGTTGCAATTATCGCTGCAGCAATCCATCCAGAGCATGAACGGCATCCATAGCGCGCAGATTTTCCTGGCACTGCCGCAGGAAACCCCGTTCCTCGCCGACCAACCCAAGCCGGCGGCTTCGGTCGTCATCGAGGCCGATGCGGCGGCGGCGCAGGCGCAGGGTCAGGCGATTGCCAACCTCATCGCCGGTGCCGTGCCGGGGCTGACCGCGAATGAGGTGACGGTGGAAACCACCGGCGGTGTCACCGTGTTCCCGGCCGGCGGTGCCATGAACACCGGCACGCAATTGCAGACCACGGCCGAGATCGAGGCGGTGGCGGCGGCGCGTGTTGCCACCTTGCTGATCCCGCTGGTGGGTGCGGGTAATTTCCAGACAGATGTATCCGCCAATCTGGATTTTACCCAGGAACATATCCATCAGATCACCTATGGTCCGGGCCACCTCATCTCGCATCAACTGCTCACGCAATCCATGCAGATGGATGGCAGCAGCATGGCGATCGGCATTCCCGGTGCACTCTCCAACGAGCCGCCGCAGGCCACCACAGCCACGCCCACGCCGCCTGCTACCACAGCCGGCGCCGGGAAGGGCAGCACAACACCGCAGCCCAAGCAGAGCAGCTCGAACACAGACCAGACCTACGCCATGGATGAAAGCGATGCGGATATCACCAATCCGGATTGGGCGGTGAAATCCGTTGCGGTCTCGGTGGTGCTCAACAAGGCAGCGTTGAGCGGCGGGGTGACCATGGATCAGGTGAAAACCGCCATCGCCGGCGCCTTCGCTTATCCCAATGTCAGCGTCAACGTGCTGGCGGCATCGTTCCAGCAGCCGCCAGGGCAGTTGGTGTCGGCACCGCTCATCGCCGCGGCGCCGCCGTTGGCCCAGGCCGTGCTGGAGATGATGGCTGCCGCCGCCTTGCTGTTCGGCTTCGCCGTACCGGCGGGCCGGCGTCTCGCCGGGGTCAATCTGCAATCCTTCCTGCCGGTACAGCCGCGGCCGATGCCGGTGGTGCTGCCCCCGCGCGACTTCTCAGATCTACGTGAACAGGCGGCCGAAAACATTCCAGGTGTTGCGCGGCTGCTGCAGAATTGGGCGGAAGACAATGAGTGAAATCCAGAAACAACTCCCGGCCCCCGGGTTGAGCGGGCCGGAACGCGCGGCGATGGTGCTGCGTGAACTCGGCGAATTCACGGCCGCGGCGGTGTTGCGCGAAATGGATGAGACGGCGGTCAACCGCATCTCCATAGCCATGACAACATTGAAGGCGGTGCCGCAGGATATGCGCGAGGATATCATGCTCACCTTCGCCGGCGAGCTTGGCATTACCGGCGTCGGCGGTGATGGTATGAAATTCCTCAACCGCGTGCTGGTCTCGGCTCTGGGCGAGACGCAGGCGCGCGAGATATTGGAGCGGCTGAGCCGTACCGAACGGCGCTCGTCATTCAATCTGCCGCCCAATGCCGATGCGCGCTCGCTGGCGATGCAGATGTTGCATGAACGGCCGCAGACCATCGCACTTCTGCTGGCGCATATTCCGCATGAAATGGGCGCCAATCTGCTCACCTTCCTGCCGGAGGATCTGGCGGCTGAATCGCTCTACCGTTTCTCCACGCTCGATGTTGTCTCGCCGAATGTGGTGGTGGAGTTGCGCGACATGCTGGAGGAGCTGATGAGTGCCTCGGGCAGCGTCGGGCGGCGCGTCACCAATCTCGGCGGCGCCAAGCAGACGGCGGATATTCTGAATCATTTCCCGAGCGGTATGTCCGATGTGGTGCTGAGCGCCATCGACACGCGCGATGCCAAAACCGCTGAGAAAATCCGTGAGAATCTCTTCACCTTCATCGACCTAGGCAAGCTCACCGACCGCTCGATGCAAATTCTGCTGCGCGAAGTTCCGGGTGACAAATTGGCGCCGGCGCTGCGCCTGGTGGATGAGGCATTGCGCGCTCGTTTCTTCCAGAATCTCTCCGCCCGGCAGGTGGAGGTGCTGAAAGAAGAATTGCGCTCCGGCCCGCCGATCCGCCGTGCCGATGCGTTGGCGGCGCAGACGGAGATTGTCGAAGTTGCGCTGCGGCTGGCCGGCGAAGGCCGGATTACCATCAGCGCGACAGAGGAGATGGTGTGATGCAGACAGACAGCATAGTGCCCGTAACCACGGCGGCGACGCCGGCAACAATCGCCGCAGCGCCCGATACGGCGAGCTGGCAGACGGCGCTGGCTCAAGCTGGGGAGCAGGCAGCGCCTGCAACGCCGGTGCAGGACAAGCCTGCTGCCGCGAAGCCCAGCGCGAAGGATGCCACGGCGGAAGTGTCATCGGTGTTGGCGGCGGCAGAAAAAACCTTGGCACAACCAAGCAAGAAGGTAGCGCTGCCAAATACTGAGAGCGCTGCGCCATCCGCGCAAAAATCCACGAAAGAGGATAAAACCACAGCGGCACCGGTGGCTGTTGCCGTGACGCAGCCCATGCTGGACACAGCAGTGCCAACAGCGCCGTCAGGCACCAGCCCGGCCGCCAGCGCGGCGGATACGGTGCAAGCAGCCGCTGCGCCGGTTGTGGCCAAGCTGCTGCCGCAAATCTCCACAACCGCGCCGGCCAGCCCGGATGATGCAGCACCGGCGACGCCGCAAGCAACGACAGCCACGGCCACATCGGCTCACGCGGCCACACCAGCCCCGGCCTTGCCGCAGCTCAGCACCGCCGCCTTGGTGCAAGCCGCAGTGCCGGCCGCCGCCACACCCACAACTGTTGTAACGCCGAACGTGGCTCCCGCCGTAACACCGCAAACGCCCACCACAACCCATACGGCGGCGAGCGATGTAACCCACGCCGCCGTGGCCAGTATCAGCACCGCCGGCAGCAGCAAAGCCAGCCTGGCCGCGGGTGGCGAGGACATCACAATCGCGCCGCCCGTTGCCGCCGCCAAGGACGACAGCGCGGATAAACAAACCACCATCCAGCCGGCTGCCTTCGCAGCACCTCTGGTGCATGACACCACGGCATCACAGCCGCCCGTGCCCACCACCACCAGCACCGCCTTGCCCATCACCCAGCCCAGCGCCGCCGGGCTCGCCGCCGCCGTCACCGCCATGCATCAATCCGGGCAAAGCGGCGCCATTTTGCGGCTCGACCCACCGGGGCTGGGAGATCTCTCCGTGCACGTCGCATTGGGCCAGAACGGGCAGGTGAATGTGCTGTTCCTGCCCTCTACCCAGGCGGCGGCTACAGCAATCCAAAACAACCTGCCCAGCCTCGGCACCGCACTGGCGCAATCGGGCCTCACCCTTGGCCAGGCGCAGGTGGGCGGGCAGTTCAACCAGAATGCGGGGCAGGGGGGGTACCAACCGCCATCCCCCCCATCATTCACGCAAACATCCACGAGTTTCGATTCAGAAACATCATCACCCAGCGGATTGAGCGCCTATGCTTGAACAGACTGAAGATGTCGAAATCATCGACCTGCTCGATTCCCTGCGCGCGCCGCAACTGCGGTCGCTGCTCATGGAGAATCTCTCCGACCGTTTCATGCGCCAGATCGCGTTCACGCTGTTCCAGCGCATGCGTCATTCGGTGCAATTGCTGTCCTGCATCAACAACGTCATCAGCCATGAATCCGCAATGTCGGCTTTGCCTGAGGTGATGCTCGCCGGCATATGCGAGCTCGCACCTTTACGCGGCCGCATGCTGCTGGCCATCGATGGTGATCTCATCGGTGCGGTGGTCGATGCCATGTGCGGCGCCACCACCTCGCACCCGTTCGAGCGTTACGAGCTTTCAGCTTTGGAAACCCGGGTCGGCAAGCAGATGATCGACCTCTCTCTGGAGACGATCACCGAAACCCTCGCCCCGCTGATCCAGCTCAACCTCACCCCCATCGGTTACGAGAATGCCACCGGCATGCTGGCCATTGCCGATGGCCAGGATTGGATGATCGCGGTCACCGGGATTTTCGAAACATCGCTTGGTTCCGGCACGATCAAACTCATCGCCCCATATGCCGGGTTCGAGCCGCTGGAGACCAAGGTGGCCAACCAATCCGGCCTGCTCAGCGGGCGCGGTGCGGATGCCGGGTGGACCAGCGCCATCGAGACGCTGACCGAGGCGACGCCGGTGGATATTCGTTTCGAGCTGGCCCGCGCCATCATCCCGCTCGGCGTGTTCGAGGCGCTGCGGCCGGGTGATATTCTACCATTTACATTGGCACCGGATGCCGTCGCGGTGTCCGGCGAGGTTGATTTGTTTCGTGCCGATTACGGCCAGGCGGAGGGGCATGTCTGCTGCCGCGTCAAATCGGGTCCGCAAGGAGATATGGATATGCCTATACAGAAAGAACGAACAAACGGCGGAGAGAAACTGGCCGAGCCGGAGCGGGTGGAGCTGGAACGCATCCAGGTCCAGCCGCGCGGTGCGCCTGCCATCACCGCGCGTAATGTGCTGGACCGCGTGCAGGTGGCACTTACCGTGGAGTTGGGCCGCACGCAGATCACGGTGAAGGATCTGCGCGCCTTGCGGCATGGCCAGATCGTTTCGCTCGACCAGATGGTGGGCGAACCATTGGCGATTTTCGCCAATGGCCAGAAGCTCGCCTATGGCGAGGTCGTGGCCGTTGCCAACGACCGTTACGGCGTGCGCGTCACCGCTCTTGCGGAGGATGCGGAGGCTGAGAACGGAGGCGTGGCGTGAGCAGCACCAGCCTTTCCACAGGCGCCTGGCTCGCCTTCGCGCAATTGGCCGGTCCGGTGCTGTTGGCCATGCTCATCATCGGCCTGGCGGCGGGCATATTGCAAACCGCCACACAGGTGCGTGAGGCCTCCATCCCCTTCGTGCTGAAGCTCGGCGGCATCGCCATGCTCACCACCGCCGCCGGCAATTTCATGCTGCGCGGTGTGGAGAGTTACGCTACCGATCTATTCACCAATATCCCGAGGCTGCTGCATGGCTAATGCCCTTGCTTTGCCGCGCGCGCCCGGCGCGCTGAGCTTCACCCAGCTCTCCGGCCCCATCGTCATACTTTTGGTCCTGGTCATGCTGGTGGTGCCACTGCCGCCCGCGGCCATCTCATTTTTGTTCGCGCTCAACATCTCGGCCGGGCTCGTCATTCTCGGCGCCTCGCTCTACATCCCCTCGCCATCCGAGTTTTCCTCCTTCCCCTCGGTGCTGCTGGCCACAACGCTGATGCGCCTGGCGCTCAACGTCGCCACCGCCCGCGCCATTCTTCTCAACGGCTATACCGGGCCGGGTGCGGCCGGGCATGTCATCGAATCCTTCGGCCAGTTCGCGGTCGGTGGCAATTACGTCGTCGGCGGCATCATCTTCCTCATCCTCATCATTATCAACTTTACCGTCGTCACCAAAGGTGCGAGCCGCGTCGCCGAAGTTTCCGCCCGCTTCATGCTGGACTCTTTGCCTGGCCGGCAGATGGCGATCGATGCCGAGATCAACGCCGGGATACTCTCCCCCGCCGCCGCTGAGCGCCGGCGTGACAATTTGCGCCGCGAGGCCGATTTCTTCGGTGCCATGGACGGCGCCTCTAAATTCGTGCGCGGCGATGTCGTCGCCGCCATGATCATTCTGCTCGTCAACATGCTGGGCGGGCTCATCATAGGCACGCTGCAATACGGCCTGCCGCTCGCCGATGCCGCGCGTACCTACACGCTCCTCACCGTCGGCGATGGCCTCGCAGCGCAAATCCCCTCGCTTACCATTTCGGTTGCCGCCGGCCTCGTCGTCACCCGTGTCGCCACCGGCGAAGACATCGGTGAGCAGATCAGATCCCAGCTCGCCAAATACCCGCAGGCGCTCGCCATCGCCGCGGCCATCACCGGCGCCATCGGGCTGGTGCCGCAAATGGCGCATATCCCGTTTTTGCTCCTGGCCACGGCTTTGGGTACCTCCGCCTGGCGGCTGGACCGCGCCGCGAAGATTGCCATCGAGGCGGATGCGACGGGCAAAACCACAGCATTACCCAATAACGAGGTAAAAACGGATTCGCTGATCGACGTTACCGGCGTCGATCCGTTAGGCATGAACATAGGCTTCGGCCTTGCCCCGTTGGTCGGGCAGGGTGAGGGAAGGCTGCTCAACCGCCTTACCGCCGTGCGCCAGCGCTATGGCCGCGCCATGGGCTTCCTCGTCCCCGCCGTGCATGTGCGCGATTCATCGGATCTCCCGGCGCATGGTTACCGCTTCACTTTGCGTGGTGCGGCCATCGGCGGCGGAGAAGCGTGGCCCGGCCAATGGCTCGCCATCGAGGGCCCGATGGTGGTGGAAAAACTCTCCATCGGCCGCGCCGTGAAAGACCCCGCTTTCGGCCAGGCCGCCGTCTGGGTGCCGCAATCCGCCATCCCGGCGGCGGAGGAGCTCGGCTATACGGTGGTTGACGCACCTTCAGCCATGGCCACGCATTTTTCCGAAATCCTGAAACGTCACGGCGCCGAATTGCTGGGCCGCCCGCAGGTTGAGGGTCTGCTCACGCGCCTCGCCGAAACCACCCCGCGCCTGGCCGAGGATCTGCGTAACAACCTCTCCGTTGGCCTCGTGCGCCAGGTGCTGCAGGGGCTGCTGGCCGAGGAAGTGCCGATCCGCGATTTCGAGCGCATCGCCGAGGCGCTGGTGGAAGCCGCCGATAATGGCGCCAAAGACCCCGACAAGCTCCTCGCCGCCGTGCGCCTGCGCCTGGGCCGTTTCATCGTCAGTCAGATCGCGGGTGCCGATGCCGCCTTCCGTGTCGCCGTGCTGCCGCCCAAGCTCGAAGAGCTGGTGGCTAAATCCCTGCGCACTTCCAAGGAAAATGCCATCGGCGCCGAGGTGGAGGCCGAGACCGCGCAGCATCTGCGCCAGGCTGCCGAGCAGGCCGCAAAATCCATGCGTGCGCGCGGGCTGAAGCCGGTGCTCATCGTGCCCGCGGCCTTGCGCCGCGCCGTGGCGCGCGCGGCCGCCGGGCTCATCCCCGTGGTGGCGCTGGAGGAAATCCCCGATACCATGCCGCTGCAGGTGGTGCAGAGTGCCGAGGCGGGAGCGGCCAATGGCTGAACTCGCCCCGGTCGCCACCACTGATACCGCTTCACTCACCGCACTCTACGGCGGCTGGATCAAACGCATGGCATTGCTGATGAAATTCAGAATGCCCTGGGCGGAGCTGGATGAATTGCTGCAATGGGGCGCCATCGGCATGATGGAATCGACGCAGCGTTTCGATGCCGCCCATGGCGTCAGCTTCCAGGCCTATGCCTCACGGCGCATTCGCGGCGCCATGATCGACGGGTTGCGCCGCGAGGGTTCGCGCCGTCGTGGCGAGATATTATTCGAGCCCGAGGATGTAGACCATGCCGCGATTGAAAGCGGCACCGCACCGGCCGACCCGCTCACTTTGCTCACCAGTGCCGATAACCGGACATTGCTGATCGCCGCTCTCAAAACCCTGCCGCGTCTGGAGTACCAAATCCTCGCCATGCATTTTTATGACGATATGAATAACCGCGAAATCGCGGCGATACTGGATGTCTCCGAAGGCTACGCCTCGCGTCTGCGCAAACGGGCACTTGAAAGTCTCGCACTCACCATCAACGCCGCGCATAAAGGAGACACGGTGTTATGACCAGTCTGCTCGGACTCGTTTTCGGCATTCTCTGCATCATCGGCGGTGCGCTGGCGGATTCCGATCCGCTCTCCTCGCTGTTCAGCCTCACCGCCGTCATCATCGTGATGTGCGGTGCCTTCTCGGCCGCCATGGTGCATTTCGGCTTCAACGCCATCATGCTGGCCATGAAAGGCGTTGTCTGGCTGGCCAGGCCGCCGAAGACAGATCTGCGCAAATTCATCGAGCAGGTGGCGGAATGGTCGACCATGGCGCGCAGCCAGGGCACGCTGGCGCTGGAGAACATCATCCCCACCGTGGCCGACCCGTTTCAGCGCCAGGGGTTGCAGCTTATCGTGGACAATACCTCGCCCGATGATTTCGCCGCCATTCTCGGCATCATGGCGGAAAACACCGGGCGCATGCAGGAAACCCCGGCGGAGGTCTGGGAGGCGCTCGGCGGCTATTCCCCCACCATCGGCGTCATGGGCGCGGTGCTCGGCCTCATCCATGTGATGATGCGTCTCGACCATCCCGAGGAGCTCGGTCAGGGTATCGCCACGGCCTTCGTTGCCACCATCTATGGTGTGGGTTTCGCCAATCTCATCGCTTTGCCGCTGGGCGCGCGGCTGAAGGCACTGGCGAAAGAGCTGGAGCGCGAGCGCCATGTCGTCATCCAGGGCTTCATGCTGCTGGCGGAGGGCAAGCCCGGCATCGTTATCCGGCAAAATCTGCAGAGTTTTCTTGAAGAGAAAAAAACCAAACCCAAGCCCGAGTCCGGTGACGAGCCGGCCGGCGCCACGCAAGCGGCGGAGTAGGTCATGTCCTCACATGCAGGCCCGCCCGGCCGCAAAAAACCACCGGAAAAACCGCCCAATCATGAGCGCTGGGTCATTTCCTATGCCGATCTGCTGACATTGCTGCTGGCGACGTTCGTCGTGCTCTATGCCTCCTCCACACGCAACCACCATAAAGAGGATGAGATCGCTCTGGCCTTCATCAAAGCCTTCCACGGCACGCCACCGGCGGTGACCACACCCAAGCCCACCGGCTCCAAAGGCGTGTTGCAGCATCAGACCTCGCCCATTCCCACGCCGGCAACATCGCCCGGCTCCAAACTGCCGCAGAATGTCGCGCATCAACTGGCGAAATCCATGCAGGCCCTGCAGGATTTGCAACTCAAACTCTCATCCTTGTTCCAGCCGCTCATCATTAAGCACGAGGTCACCATCACCAACGCGCCGCTCACCCTCACCATCCAGCTCGATGCCTCGGTGCTGTTTCCCTCAGGCCAGGCAGCGCTGAAGCCCGAGGCGGTGGTGCTGCTCAAACAGGTGGCTTTGGGGCTGAAGCAACTGGCGCCGGATTTCAGCATCGTGGTGGAGGGCTATACCGACAACCAGCCCATCGCCACGGCGCAGTTCCCCTCCAACTGGTCGCTCTCCTCGGAGCGCTCGGTCACGGTGGTGCAGCTCTTTACCGATAACGGCGTGCCCGGCGGCCAGTTGGCGGCCGAAGGTTTCGGCGAATTCGCGCCGATTGCCGATAACACCACCGACCCAGGCCGCACCCAGAACCGGCGCGTCGTCGTCGTCGTGCACGCACCAGCGCCGGCCGCGGTGCAATAGGAGGAACCATGGCAAAATCAGTGAAGTCCAAAACCCTCCTCAGCCCCTTCATGCTCACTCTGGCAGCCATGACCGGCTGGGCCGCGTTGCATGAGCCAGCTGCGTTCAGCACCGCCAGCGTGGGTGTGTGGGTCTGCGGCGCCTTTACCGTGGCCTTGCTCACCCGCGCCGCTCTGGCTTTGTTCACCCCGCTGCTCGGCTTCCTCGGCATTCTTGTAAGCCGGGCCATGAAGCCCGTGAATCATGATGGTCATCGTGATGGTCATCGTGACGGTCATCGTGATGGAGCCGAAACATGAGTTTCGTCACCATCTCCCGCAACAAGGCCTTCGTGGAAAGCGTATTGTCGCTGGATGCGGCGGAGATCGCGGCACAGGAAGCCGAGATTGGCCGCCGCGTGCGCCAGGAGGTTTCCAAACTGCGGGAGGCGGCCGAAGCCGAAGCGCGGGCCGCCGGCGAGGCTTCCATCCGCATCGCCATGGCGCCGCGCGCCGCGGCGTTGGAGACCGCCATCGCCGCCATGCAGGAGGCCGCCGCCCAGCTCACCGCCCCACTGGCGCAAAAGGAGCGAGACCTCGCCGAGCTTTCCGTCGAGCTCGCGTTTCTCCTCGCCCGCCACATCAGCCTCGGCACGGATGTGGGGCAGGGGGGGTTGCAAACCCTGGTCACCAAACTCCTCGATGAAGCCGCGGCCGAGCGTGGCGCGCGGCAGATCCTGCGGCTGCGCCTCAACCCCGCCGACCATCTCCAGCTCGACGGCAAATTCCCGCCCGATTCCGCCCAGCTCGTGGCGGATGAAAAAATTGCCCCCGGCGGCGCCTGCGTGGAAATCGTCACCCCGGATGGCGACCCGGTCGATAAGATCGAATGGGATGCGACGCTGCACGGGCGGCTGGAAACCATCCGCGCCGCACTTGGTATCAGCCCCTCACTTGGTATCAGCCCCTCACTTGGTATCAATAAGGAGGGCGCATGATCTCCAGCGAAACCATCCGCGCCCTCGCCACTGAGCGTGTGCAACCCGCTCTGGCCACGGATCCGGTACGCCGCTTCGGACGCATCGTGCGTTCCAATGGCGAGGTGCTGCATGCCTCGGGCATCCGCGCCCCCGTGGGAGCACGTTGCCTCATCGAGATGGAGCACGGCGCTTCCCTCCCCGCCGAGGTGGTCGGCTTCGAGTCCGGCACGCTGCTGGTTATGCCCGAGCAGGGCACGCGCGGCGTCACCCGTGGCGCGCGCATCCATGTCGAAAGCCGTGCCCCGGCCCCGCTCATGGGCACGGCACTCCTCGGCCGCGTGCTGGACGCGCGCGGCCAGCCGCTGGATGCGCTGCCCGCCCCGGATGTCGCCTCGCCCTGGCCGCTCATGGGCATCGCCATCAACCCGATGTCGCGCGAGCGCATCGAACGCCCGTTCGATACCGGCATCCGCGCCATCAACGCGCTCGCCACCTTCGGCCGCGGCATGCGCGTCGGCCTGTTCGCCGGTTCCGGCGTCGGCAAAACCACTTTGCTCGGCATGATCGCCCGGCACGCCCAGGCCGATGTCGTGGTGGTCGGCATGATCGGCGAGCGCGGCCGCGAAATCCGCGAATTCATCGAAGACCATATCGGCCCGGCCCGGCCGCGCAGTGTGGTCATCGCCTCCCCTGCCGATGACACGGCGTTGGGCCGCGTACACGGCGCCTACCGCGCCGCCGCCGTCGCCGAATTTTTTCGCGCCCAGGGCAAGCATGTTTTGCTTGTGGTGGACAGCCTCACCCGCCTCGCCATGGGCCTGCGCGAAATTGGCCTGGCCGCCGGCGAGCCCCCCGCCACCAAAGGCTACCCGCCCTCGGTCTTCGGGGCACTCGCCGCCTATGTGGAGCGCGCCGGCAATGCCGATGCCGCGCAGGGCTCCATCACCGCCATCTACACCGTGCTGGTGGAAGGCGACGACCATATCGGCGACCCGGTGGCGGACACCGCCCGCTCGGTGTTGGATGGGCACATCGTGCTTTCCCGCGCCCTCACCGAGGCCGCCATCTACCCGCCCATCGACATCACCGCCTCGCTCTCCCGCCCCATGCCGGCGCTGGTCAGCACCGCCCATCTGCAACGCGCCGGACGCTTCCGTGCCCTGTGGGCGCGCCGGGCGGAGAAGCAGGACATCATCGACCTCGGCGCCTATGCCCCAGGGCGCGACAGGCTGCTGGACGAAGCCTTGCGCCGCGCCCCCGCCATGGAAGCGCTGCTGCGCCAGGATGTGAATGAGGCGGTGAGCCTGGCCACCAGCGCTGCCGCACTGGCCGAAGTCCTGACCGAGCCCCAAGCGGAGCCAACAGCATGAAACCACGCACCATCGCCCGTCTGGACATGCTGGAAGCCGCGCGCGAGGCGCAGTTGCAGGAGGCCGTGCGCCGCCACGCCGCCAGCATGGCCCAGAGCCAGCAGCAGCGGCAGATGCTCGCCGCCTATCGCGACCGCCTGGCCGCGAGCTGGCAGGATGGCGCACCCATCGCCGCCGCGGAGGCCAGCCGGGCGAGCCAGTTCGCGGCCGGGGCGCGGAATGCCGCCGCGCAGATCGAAACCACCGAGACCAAAACGCAAGCGCAGCTTAACGACGCCACGGAAGAGCTGGTCAAGGTTAAATCCCACCGCCGCAAACTGGCCGGGCAATTGCGCGACGCCGCCCGCGTTGCCGCCACGGAGGCAGAACAAAAAGCCGAGCGCGACCGGCCGCATAAAATCGTCGGCGGGCGGCGCGCATGACCCCCAATCTTTCATTCCACCGGCTTGGTTAAGGAGACCCCCATGGACCTATCCTTCTATTCCAATTTTTCCTCTTCGCTGGCAGCGCAGGAAGCGCAAATCAACGTGCTGCAGCAGCAAATTTCCACGGGGCTGACCGTGCAGACGCCGGACCAGAATCCCGCAGCTTACGAAACAGGGGCTCTCGGCACTGACCAGGTCAGCCGCCTGGCCAATGACAACACCACCCAGGCCTCCATCCAGGTGCAGCTTGGGTCGGCCAATAACGCCTATAGCTCGATGAGTTCCCTTTTGAACAATGTTCAAGGCATCGTCGAGCAGGCCCTCAACGGCACCACCAACAGCGCGAATATGAACGCGCTCTCCAGCCAGGTGAATTCCGCCGCGCAGCAATTGCTGGCTCTGGGCAACACCACCGCCCCCAACGGCACTTATCTGTTCGGCGGCTCGCGCGGCGGTGTGGCGCCGTTCCAGGAGGATGCCTCCGGCAACGTCGTCTATTTCGGCGACGGCGCATCCTCCCAGGCCAGTATCGGCGAGGGCACCACCGCCAGCACCATCGCCAACGGCACGGTCTTCGTCTCAGCCTTGCAGGGCGACGGCACAGGTGCTGTCACCGCCACCTCGTCCAATACCGGCACCGGCCAGATCGTCCCCGAGGGCACGGTCAACGCCGCCGCGGCCAATGCCTTCCAGCAGGGCAGTTCGCCCATTACCATCACCTTCGGCACAGGCAGTACTTACACCGCCACGCAGGGCGGCTCCACCATCGCCTCCGGCACGCTCTCCACCGCATCGGGCAGCTCGGGTACAAGCGTGCAGGTCGCCGGCGTCGATTACAACATCACCGGCGCGCCTGCGAGCGGCGACAGCTTCACCATCGCCCCGGCGCGCACGCAATCGGTCTTCACTTTGCTGCAGAACATCGTCACCGCTCTGGGCAGTGCCGGCACCACCCCAGCGCAGGTGGCGCAGACCAACCAGATCCTCAACCAGGGCCTGGCCGGCATCGCGCAATACCAGCAGAGCGTCACCACCGCCCAGGCACAAAATGGTGTCACTTTGCAGGCCATCACCGCCACCGGCACCGGCAATACCGATGAGTCCACCGAGGCGCAGACCAACGTCAGCAACGCCACCGCCGTCAACACCCCCGTCGCCATCGCCGCACTCGACCAGACGATGACCGCCCTGCAGGCCGCCATGAAAACCTTCGGCACCGTGCAGAACCTCAGCCTGTTCAACTATCTTTAAGGAGCCGCCGCATGTCGGACGCAATCTTCATCGTCGGCTATTACCGCAGCGGTACCTCCGCACTTTCGGGCGCCCTGCAACGTGCGGGGGTCAAATTCTATAACGAGGCCGATCCGAACGAGCACAACCCGCTCGGCTTCTATGAAATCCCCGAGCTGATCGAATTCGATGTCGAATTGTTCAACAAGCTCGGCGTCGATTGGACCGATGTGCGCGGCCTGCCGCTGGGCTGGGCCGAGCGCGCCGACCTCGCCAATATGCTGACCAGGCTCGACGATATATTGCGCCGCCGCTTCACGCGGAAGGACCGCATCTGGGGCCTCAAACACCCGCATCTATGCCGCACTTTGCCGCTGTATGAGCGCGCCGCGCGTCAGGCCGGGCACAAGCCGCATGTCGTGCACATCTTCCGCGACCCCTGGACCGCCGCCGCCAGCCAGGGTTTGAAAAACGGTCTTACCCGCGCCCATGCGCTGCTGCTGTGGATGAGCTACATCACCAATGCCGAGCGCCAGGCGCGCCATTTGCCGCGCAGTTGGCTCACATACGAGGATCTGCTTGCCGAACCAGGTGCGGCACTCGCCCGGCTCGGCACCACGCTCAAGCTCGACCTCGGCAATACGGCGGCGGCCGCGAGCTATCTCACAACCCAGCTCAACCGTTCCGAGGCGATGAGCCAGACCGATCTCTGCCGCCCGCTGCGCCGCCTGGTGCAGCAGGCCTGGGACGCTATTCGCGAACGCGAATTCGCTCCCGCCATCTGGGATGATTTCGCGGTGGAAACAGCCGATCTGGTCGGCTTCCTCACCGAGATTGGCGCCAGCCGTGGCCGCGTCATCCCCGCCCTCGGCGGCTCGCTCGCCACCACGGCGGGCCACACCACCGCCGCCACCGCCAAATCCCTGCGCCCGCCCGAGCGCACGGATGAAGGGGCGCGCACCCGCCTCACCGCCTTGCAATCCGCCACCGGCGCGCTGCCAACCGTCTCGGTCATCATCGTCGCCCCGCGCGGCCGTGCGGCAGCGGTGAACGACACGCTGGAATCCCTGAACGCGCAATGGCTGAAACCCGCCGCCATCCGCATCCTCGCGGTGGAGGAGGTGAGCATCGAGGGCGTTACCACCATCGCCGTGCCGCCCGAGCCCGAGGCCGCCACGCGCATCGCCTGCGCCGAGCTGAACCTGGAAGCCAGCACCGCCGATTACGTCGCCATCATCAATGCCGGCGATACGGTGGCGCCCGATGCCTGCCTGCGCTTCGCCCTCACCGCGCGTGAGCACGATTCCGCAATGATCTATTGCGATGAGATCGTGCCGCGCGCCGGCGGCGCCTGGGTGCGGCACAAGCCGGGCTGGGACATCACCCGCCTGCGCCAGGCCGCCTATATCGGCGACTGGGTCTGGTACCGTGGCGCGGAGGTGCTGCGTCTCGGCGGCTTCGCCCCGCATGCCGCCGGGGCCGAGGAGTATGACTACCAGCTCCGCCTCGCCGAAACCGGGGCAAAAATCACGCGCCTGCCGGAGGCTTTGTTCACCCGCAGCGCACAAAGCCAGCGCGACCACATCGAGACCGATGTGTTCTGCGCCCGCGCCGTCGCCGCCCTCAAACAGCATCTGGACCGCGTGGGCCTGCCCGCCGAGGTGCAAAGCCGCCAGCACGCCGGGCTGTTCCACCACATGCGCCTCACCACGGACCCTGGCACCAGTATTCTGCTCCTCTGCGACGGCGGTGAGATCCCCGCCCTCGATGGCTGGTTGGCCAATTTGCTCAATGCCGGCGCGCTCAGCGGGCCGATCATCCTGGCCGGTGCGGCGCTGAGCCTGCCGATGCAGAACTACCTCACCGCGGTCACGCAACAAGGCACCGAACTAGAGGGCAAGGTGCTGGCCGTGCTGCCCACGCCTGGGCTAACCCCGTCCCAGGCCCTGGCCCAGGCCGTGGCGATGGTGCAAACCCCCTATCTCGCCATTCTCGACATCCGGGCTCAGCCCACCGCCCCCAACTGGGTGCAGGGCCTGCGTTCCCGCCTGGCCGACCCCACCATCGTCATGGCCGGGGCCCGCACCCTCATCTCCACCGGCAATGACATCCGCCAGGCGGCGGTGCAGGGCCCCATCATCATCGGTGCGGACACACGGCTTGGTGCCGGGCACATGTCCGACGACCCCGGCCCCGGCGGCTGGCTGCTGGTGGACCAGGAGGCCAGCGCCATCGCCCCGCCCGGCCTGCTGGTGCGCAGCGATGCGCTGCAAGCCTGCAATTTCCCGGCGCTGGCGGGCGATGCCTTGTGGATCGACCTCTGCGCCCAGCTCCGCGCCAACGGTACGGATAAAGCGGGCTCTAAACTGGTGTGGACGCCGGATGTCTCGTTCATCGCCCCGCCGGATACCGTGCAGCCCGATGCCGCCAGCCAGTTCCGCAACGGCACAGCCGCGGCACAGGCGTTGCCCTGGGCCGACCCGTACCATCACCCCGCCCTCTCGCTGCATGGCGATCTGCTGGCCGGTGAATCCCGCAACGGTCTCATCGGCGCCGTGCCGGCCGATCAGCACAGCCTGCTGGTCAGCGGCGATCCGCTGACAGGCGCCCCGGTGCTCAATGCCGCGCGCGCCCTACGCCGCGCCGGCATCACCGAGGCCGATTGGGTACCCGAACTGCCAGGCGCCGCCGACCTCGGCCGCCGCGCCGCTGTGGGCTGGGTGCGCATCAACCCGCTGCGTGCGCCGGATGAATTCAGCCCGCCCCACACCGCCGTCTACACCGCCATACCGGAGCAGGAGGCGCTGCCCGCACTGGCCGCGGCCGCCCAGATTTATGCCACCTCGCCCGGGCTGGTCACGCAACTGCGCCGCCTCAGCCCCGCGGGCCAGCCCATCGCCCTCTGGCGCCCAGCCCTGAGCCCGCGCATCTGGCGGGAGCTCACCTTCGGCACCGGGCTCAACACCAAGCCGCGCGTGCTGTGGTTCGACGAAGGTTTTGCCCCGCCCTGGATGGTCGATCTCATCAACGACACGCTGGAGAGCGCCTCCTGGATCGTGGTCGAGCGCAAGGGCGCGAAATATGCCGGCTCGGTGGCGCGCATCGCCCCGCAGGAGTCGGAATTCGCCTGGGCCCAGGCGATGGCGGAGCTCGGCCCGCAGATCCTGGTCCGTCCGGCCAATGCCGACACCCATGCCGATCATTACCCGGCACTCCTCGCCGCCGCCGCCGGCTGCCACATCCTCACCGATGAGCGGCTGGACGTACCGCCCAGCTTCGGCGCCGTGCCGCTGCCTGCCCGCGCCCCGGCCTGGACCGAGGCCCTGCGCGCCGCCATCGCGGATCTGAAGACCACGCTGGAGCAGGGCCGCGCCGCCCGCGCCGCCGCACTTTCGCTTCCAGGGCTGGAGGACGCGCCCCCGCCCTGGCTGCATGCGGTGGAGCATACCCTACTGCGGAGTGCCGCCGAATGAGCCTGCGCCGCACCGCTCTGGCCGCCGCCGTGGCACTCCTCCCCAGCCTTGCTTTGCCTGGCGTGGCCGTGGCGGGCGTGGCCGTGGCGGGAGAGAGCGCGGATGAAGTCTCGGCGGCGGTGCGGCAGGCGGCTCAATCCCTCGCCCCGACCGGTGCCAGCATCAGCCTCGGCCCGGTCACCGGCGCGCAATACATGCAAAACTGCGGCACGGCGCTTACCGTAAGCATGAGCGGCAACGCCCCTTACGAGCAGGCCGCCGTGCGCTGCCCGGCCCCAAACTGGACCCTCTACGTCACCGTCACCGTGGCGCAGAGCGAGAATGTGGTCGTTGCCGCCCGCCCGGTTGCCGCCGGCCACGCCCTCACCGCCGATGACCTCAAACTAGCCCCTTTGCCGGTGCAGCAATTCGCCGGCCGCCAGGTGTATTTCGACCCCGCCCAGCTCATCGGCGCGCAGGCCAACATGTCCCTCGCCACCGGCATGCCCGTCACCACCGATTCCGTGCAGGCCCCGGTGGTGGTGAAGGCCGGGCAGACCGTTACTGTGAACGTCGTCAGCGGCGGTGTGCAACTATCGCTGGATGCCACGGCCGAGCAGACCGGGCGCATTGGCGACACCATACTCCTCACCAACCCCGGCACCGGCCGGCGCTTCTCCGCCCAGGTCACCGCCAGCGGGGTTGAGTTGGTATTGCAATGATTCTGGGCAATGACGAACTCAGCTTCACCGATTTCACAAATAAAACCGTCCAGCCGAGTCAAACTTCTCCACCAGCACGCGAATTAATGGGTACGGCAATCACAAACGACCCTCACGTCTAGCCGTACTACTCGCTGTAATCCCCTCGCTGTAAACTCAAGGAGTTTCATATGTCGGCCGTAGGTTCAATTCTGACCAACACCGGAGCGCTGCAGGCGCTTAACGCCATCTCGAACACCTCCACGACAAACAACAACCTGGAAGCTCAGCTCTCCAGCGGTCTGTCGATCAACTCCCCCTCCAACAACCCGGCCGGCTATATCACCGCCCAGGGCTTCACCTCGCAGCTCAACGGCATCACCCAGGCCATTTCCAACGCCAACCAGGGTGTGTCTTTGCTGCAGACGGCGCAGGGCGCCATCACCCAGCAGATCGGCATTGTGCAGCAGCTCAACTCCATCGCCGTGCAGGCCGCCAACGGCACGCAGACATCGGCTGAAGCGCAATCGCTGCAGAACGTCGTCAATCAGCTCTCCGGTCAGGTTTCCACCATCGCGAACCAGACGCAGTTCAACGACATCAACCTGCTGAACGGCTCTTTCTCCGGTGTGCAGTTCCAGGTCGGTGCCAATGAGGGGCAGACGCAGACGCTCAGCATCAGCAACACGAATGCGAGCGCGATCGGCATGAACGCGACGACATCCGACGCCGCGGTTTATGCGACCGGCGCGACCGCCAGCAGCGGCGTACTCACGGCCGGGGCCAATGCCACGACCCTGGGCGCCTTCACGAAATCGGCCAGTGCTGCCGCCGACGTGTCCATCACCGGCCCGGCCGGTGGCACGGCCTCGGTCGCGGTCACCTCTGCGAGCGAATCCGCCGCTTCTCTGGCGACTTCGATCAACAATGTCTCCGGCACCACCGGCGTGCAGGCTCAGGCAACCAACACGGTTACCCTGGCGCTGACCGCGGGCACTGGCGCCACGCCCGGCTTTTCCTTCACCATCCAGTCCGGTACCGGTGCAACCGGTGCGCTCTCCAGCTCGGGCATTGGCAAGGCGCAGACCATCAACGCCTCCTCCGCGGCGCAGGTTGTCAGCCAGGTCAATGGCCAAAGCTCGACCAGCGGCATCACCGCCTCCCTCGACCAGAGCGGTAATCTGGTTCTGAGCCAGACCAGCGGCCAGAACATCGACATCTCCGCTGTTACCGCCGGTTCGCTGGCAACGACAGCCGCTACGCCTGTCGTGCTGAATTCCGGCGCGGCATCCGGTACCATCCAGGGCCAGGTGCAGCTGCAGTCCAGCGGTGCCTTCTCGGTCAAGAACGCCGCGAACATTGGTGAGAGCACGTCTTCCACGCTGACCGCTCTCTCCAGCATCAATGTCAGCACCACCAGCGGCGCCAATACCGCCATCAACGTGGTGAAATACGCGCTGGCGAGCCTGAACAACCAGGGTGGCCAGCTCGGCGCCGTGCAGCAGGCGATGACGGCGAACATCAACAATTTGAACGCCACCACCCAGAACCTCACCACCGCCCTTGGCGTGGTGCAGGATGCCAACATCCCCGCGGTCAGCAACCAGCTCACCGAGGCGGAAATCCAGGCACAGTCCGGCGTGGCCGCGCTCAAATCCTCGACCCAGTTGCAGCAGAGCTATCTCTCGCTGCTGCCGTAAGTCCCGTTACACCAGGCCGGGGGCAACCCCGGCCTGGATTTTCCAACTTTTACAACCAGGCCAACTTTACAACCAAGCAGGTAAAAAATGACCAGCGTCAGCGCCCTCGGTTCGTCGCAGATATCCTCGGAAATCACCGCTGTCGAAACGCGGCTACAGGCGCCCGTCACGGAGCTGCAAACTCAGGTCACCTCGGAACAGGCCGATATCTCCGCCTGGGGCAGTATCAGCGGCTCGGTCTCCACGCTGTCGAAGGCGCTCTCCAACATCAAGAACGTCTCCAGCATCAACAGCCGGCTGGTCACCAGCTCGGACAATTCCAAGGCCACCGCCACGGTCAGCAACACCGCCGCCACCGGCACCTATAATCTCACAAGTATTTCGCTGGCCAAGCCGCAGGAAATTTACTCCAGCCTGCTAGGCTCCGGTGCCGCGACGCTCTCCGGCGGCACGGGCTCGCTGGTGTTCAGCGTGAGCGGCAAGAACGAGACCATCGCCATAGGCTCAGGCAGCCTGACTCTGAATGGTGTTGCCGCCGCCATCAACAAACAAGCCGGCGGGGTGCAGGCCAGCGTTATCGGCACCAAGGCCGGCGCCAGGCTGGTGCTACAGAGCAGCGGCACCGGCAGTTCCGCCGCTTTCTCCGTTTCCGGCACCGGCGCGCTCGCCCAGTTCGACTATAGCTCCGGCTCCGCCCATACCGGCGAGACCGTGGCCCAGACCGCCGCCGACGCCACCCTCACCCTGAACGGTGTGCCCATCACCAGTTCCACCAATACGCTCGGCAGCGCCATTGCCGGCGTCACCATCGCGCTCGCCGGTGCCGGCTCGGCGGTGGTCTCGGTTTCCTCATCCCCCACCAACCTCTCCAGCTCGGTGCAGGCGGTCGCCACCACCCTGAATGCGGCCGTCGCCACCATCTCCAAGATGACCAAATTCACGGCGGGCACGACCACGGCCACCGGCACCAGCAGCGGCGGCAGCGCCGGCCCGCTTTTGGGCAATTTCTCCGCCACTGAGCTTAAAAACGAGATGCTCTCTTCGGTCAGCGGGCTGGTTGCCAGCGGTGTGTCGGCCGGCGCCGTGGGGCTCTCCGTCAGCGGTTCGGGCACGATCTCTTTTAACGCCACCAGCTTCGCCGCCGAATATGCCAAAAACCCGACCGCCGTGCAGAATCTGGTCAGTGACCTTTACACATCGCTGAATGGGCTCACCACCGGTGCAATCGGCACTTCCAGCGGTTCGTCCAGCGGCGTCGTCACCACTAAAACCACAGGCTTCATCTCCACCGCCACGGCTTCGCTAAATGGGTTGATCACCGCCCTCGATGCCGAAGTTACCCAGATTGAAAAACAGAATGCGGCGCAGCTTAAGCTTCTCTCGCAGCAATATACCATCGCGGAAAGCAATGCGAGCAACGCCTCCATCACCCAGACCTATCTTGGTATTTTCCTTGGCAGCAGCAGCAGCACATCGTAAGGACTAGGACATGAGCGGCACCGATTTGATCAGCACCTACCGCGCCGCCATGTTTGACGGCATGGCGGATATTGCCTGGCTGCGTCAGGGCTGGCGCGGCCTGCGCCAATACGGCCGCCGCGCCTGCCTCGCCATCGAGGAAAACGACATCGGCACAAAGGCCGCGATGATCGCCCGCGCCGATGAACTGCTCAATGTGATGAGCGGCATTCTCGACACTTCCGAAGGCACTACCCTAGGTCCGGCGCTGATGACCGTTTATTCTGCCTTGCGTTTTACGCTGCTGCGCGCCAATACGGAAACAAATATGGAAAGTGCTACAACCGCCTTGCAGGATTTCGAGGCGGCATTGGCGATCCTCGATCGTGATATGATAAAATCATCTGAAAGCGTGTTAGCTGCATGAGCAATACCATTCCGCCCTTCCGCCAGACATCGTTGCCGGATGCCGCCACGGGCCAGGCCAGCCTGCCTGCGGCCCAGCCTGCCGCAGCGCAAACACCGGAAGCCACCGTCGCGCCGCAGACGGATTCCGTCACCTTGAGTGCCGCCGCGCAATCCAGCGCCCAGTTGCTCACCGCCGCGCAGAACGATTCCGGCATCAACCATGAGGCCGTTTCCGCCATCCGTGCCCAGCTTGCCAACGGCAGCTATAACGTCTCGCCCGAAAACCTCGCCCAGGCCATAGCCACCGTGCTGAAAGAAACGAAATAATGACCATTGCGGGGCAGTTCCGTAACGTTGCGAGCGACCCAATCTCCCTGGATGTGCCCCCTGTAACCGTGGTGTTGCGGCACGGTCTCGACCTTGTTGAAGAGCTCAGCCGCAAGCTGCAAATGCTCGACGCGCTGATGCTCACCGGCAAGCCGAATGATATTTCCGACGCCGCCGCCACCATCGAAGCCGCCCTGAAAGCCGCCGCCCCCTCCTTTGCCGAAATAGCCGACACAATGGGCCGGCTTGGCGCCTCCAACCTCGCCGCCGCCGCCGCGCAACTGCGTAAAATCGAGGAAGAAGACGCCGCCGGCCTGGCCGAGGCTTTGCGCGTGGCCCTCTCGCGCTTCGCCAAAAAATCCGTCAGTGCCAATAGGCGCGCGCAGCAGCTCAATCGGGGCTTGAACGCGGCGTTGAAATCGCTCCAGGCGCTGGGCGTACAGGAAAGCGGGCGGCTGATCGCTGAGGCCTGAAGGTAAGAAAGCAGCAGCTTTTTGAAAAAAGCTGCACCAAAAACTTTTGTAAATGGGTTTGCGTCCCCACTTTGGACTCATGATGGGGTCTGAAGATGTTGCACCGTTGCGCCGTGCCATTACGGCCGCCCATCGTTTGCCGGAGGCCGATTGCGTTGCGGCACTCCTGCCTGCCGCCACCCTGCCACCTGGCGCCCACGCATTCGCCACCGCGCTGGTGCAAGCCCTGCGCGCCCGGCCGCAAAACACATTATCCCGCATGCTTGCCGCCTACCCGCTCTCCAGCCCGGAGGGCCAGGCGCTTATGGGACTGGCCGAAGCCCTCCTCCGCACACCCGACACCCCCACCCGCCACGATTTGCTGCGCGACAAGCTGCGAGGCCGCCACTGGCACGCCAACCCGGAACTCCGCCTTGCCGCCGTAGTTGCCGCCACCCCCGCCTGGGCGCTTGCCGCCCCCCTCATCCGCCGCGCCGCCGAGCGCGCCATAGGCCAGATGGCGGCGGATTTCGTCCTCGGCGAAACCATGCCCCAGGCCCTGGCCCGCGCAGCACCTATGGAAGCCAGCGGCTTCCGCTACTCCTACGACATGCTGGGCGAAGCCGCCCTCACCGCCGCTGACGCGAATCATTATTACGCCGCTTACGAGACCGCGATAAACACCGCCGGCGCCAACCGCAGCCTCTACGAAAACGCAGGTGTCTCCATCAAACTCTCAGCCCTGCACCCACGCTACTGCCGCGCCCAGCGCACCCGCGTGCTCACGGAACTATTGCCACGCCTCACAACCCTCGCCCAACGCGCCAAATCCCGCAACATCAGCCTCACCATCGATGCCGAAGAGGCGGACCGCCTCGACCTCTCCCTCGACCTGCTGAAAATCCTCTGCGAGACCGCCACATTATCCGGCTGGCACGGGATCGGCTTCGCGGTGCAGGCCTACCAGAAGCGTGCCCCCGCCGTGCTCGATTTCTGCATAGACCTCGCCCAGCGCACCGGCCACCGCCTGATGATCCGCCTCGTCAAAGGCGCCTATTGGGATTCAGAAATAAAGCAGGCGCAAACAGGCGGTTTCTCAGACTACCCGGTCTTCACCCGCAAAGCCCATACGGACATCTCCTACCTCGCCTGCGCCCGCAAACTGCTCGATGCAGGTGCCGTAATCTACCCGCAATTCGCCACGCATAACGCCCTCACCATCGCCGCCATCCACGCCCTGGCCGGCCCTGCGGCGTACGAGTTCCAATGCCTGCACGGCATGGGTGAGGATTTATACGAGCAAGTCCGGCAGCGCACGCAGCGCCCCTGCCGCATCTATGCCCCCGTCGGCTTGCATGCCGGGCTGCTCGCCTATCTCTCCCGCCGCCTGCTGGAAAACGGCGCCAACGCCTCCTTCCTCAACCAGTTGCACAACCAAACCATCCCCCTCGAAACCCTGCTGCAAGACCCAATAACCGCCACCGGGCTCGGCACCCCGCACCCATCCATTCCCTTGCCCTCACAATTATTCGCGCCCCGGCAAAACTCCACGGGCCTGGACCTCTCCGACACCCCGACAATCACCAGCCTCACAACCGCCCTCATAGCAGCCCCACCCTGGCCGGACATCGTTACGGCCACGCCCGAGACAATCGCGGCCGCCTTCATCGCCGCCGCCAACTACCACCCCGCGCCACCTGCCACCCGCGACACCCTGCTGCTACGCGCCGCCGACACGCTGGAGCAGCACCGCAACACCCTCCTCGCTCTGCTGGTCAAGGAAGGCCGCAAAACCATCCCCGCCGCCTTCTCGGAAATCCGCGAGGCCGTCGATTATTGTCGCTACTACGCCAGCCTCATCAAAACCTGGGCGCCGGAAACCCACATCCCCCTCGGCCCCGTCATCTGCATCAGCCCCTGGAATTTCCCCCTCGCCATCTTCATCGGCCAGATCGCCGGCGCCTTCGCCGCAGGCAATGCCGTGCTCGCCAAACCGGCCGAGGAAACCCCGCGCATCGCCGCCTATGCCGTCACATTGCTGCACATCGCGGGCATCCCCCAGCCCGCCCTGCATCTCATCCAGGGCGACGCAAGCACCGGTGCCGCCCTCGTGGAAAATCACGGGCTCCGTGGCGTGGTCTTCACCGGCAGTCTCACCGCCGCCAAATCCATCCAGCGAACCCTGTCCCACCGCAGCAACCCCGGCGGCCAGCCCGTGCCCCTCATCGCCGAAACCGGCGGCCAGAACGCCATGATCGCGGACAGCACGGCTTTGCCCGAACAGCTCATGTCCGATGTCCTAGCCTCCGCCTTCGACTCCGCCGGCCAGCGCTGCTCGGCTCTGCGTCTGCTCTGCCTGCAAGCCGAACTCGCCCCCCTCATCCTGCCCCGCTTACGCGGCGCCATGGCCGAGCTCCAGTCAGGCAACCCCAGCCAGCTCGCCACGGACATCGGCCCCCTCATCAGCGATGCAGCCGCCGCAAGAATCCTCTCCCATATCGAGACAATGCGCGCCGCCAACTGCCGCATCACCCAGGCTGACGCACCACCGGGGCAAAACTTTATCTCCCCGACCCTCATCGAGATCCCAGACCTCTCACACCTCCGCGAAGAGGTTTTCGGCCCCGTCCTGCACATCCTCACCTATCGGCGCGCCGAACTTCCTCACCTCGTGCAGCGCATCAACGCGCTCGGCTATGGCCTCACCTTCGGCATCCACAGCCGCATCGATTCCCGCGCACTGCAACTCGCGCATCGCATCAATGCCGGTAATATCTACATCAACCGCAACATCATCGGCGCCGTGGTGGGCTCCCAGCCCTTCGGCGGGCAAGGGCTCTCCGGCACCGGCCCCAAAGCCGGCGGCCCGCTCTATCTGCACCGCCTGCTCAGCCATTCCCCTGCCTGCCGCCCGCCGCAAACAGATCTCCCGGGCCCCGCCGGTGAGCGCAACATCTATGCACCCCACCCAAGCCGCGTATTTTGCAGCGCAAAAACCCATTTTGGCCGCACCGCCCAGCGCGAAGCCATAGCCGCCGCCAACGCCCGCGCCGTATTTTCCCCCAACGCAAAATTCTCGGCCGTTCTACTGGAGGGCGACGCCGCCGACACCCAGCGCCTCGCCGCCACCCTCATCACAAGAGGCCCCATCATCCCCATCCACGCCCTATCCACCGCCGCTCTGGCCGCTGGTGCCGTCTACAACCCTGCCTGGCTGGCGCATGAGCGCGTCATCAGCATCAACACCTCTGCTGCCGGCGGCAATGCAGCGCTTGTAACGCAAATTTAACGCCAGTTGACGGATCGCCCTAAAAGGCGGAGCTTTTGCGCGCGGCAAAGCCGGCGCAAGACCCAATAACAAAATATTTCTAAAATATAGGGAAACAGCATGAGCACCATCACACGGAGCGGGGAGCGCCTGAAGCGCGACAGCCTCGGCCTCAGCCAAATCATCGCCTCAACCCTGGCCAACATCGCCCCGGCCATGAGTTTCTTCTTCGGCTTCGGCCTGCTGGTATCCGGTGCCGGTGTCGGCGCGCCGCTCACCATTCTGGCGGCCACCGTGGTTATCCTGTTTCTCACCAACACGCTGGCGCAGTTTTCCAAATACCGCCCCTCCGCCGGCTCTTTCGTCACCTTCATCGGCATGGCTTTCGGCCCGGTCTCCGGTGCCGCCGCCTCGCTGTTCGTCGTCACCGGCTATTGCATCGCGGCCTCCTCGGTGGTCGTCATTTCCGGCGGCTGGGCGGCGACCACGTTGCAGGTGTTCCTTGGCATCCACATCCCCTGGCAGGTCCTCAGCATCGTCTTCACTGGCATTGTCGGCCTGCTGGTGTCGCGCGGCATCAGCCTGTCCACCACCTGGGCCGCCATCTTCTTTTATTTCGAGCTGATTCTGCTCCTGGTCGGCGCCGTCATCATGCTCTGGGTCAATCGCGGCGCCATTTCTGTAGCGCCTTTCCTGCTCTCCAGCGTACCGAACGGGCTCAAAGGCATCAGCTTTGGCTTTCCGTTAGCAGTCTACCTTTTTATCGGTTGGGAAAACTCTGCGATGCTGGCTGAGGAAACCACAAACCCGCGGCGCAATGTGCCACGCGCCCTCATCACCGGCACGGTCTCCATTGGCCTGCTCTACATCTTCCTGTCCTTCGCCACGGAGACGGCCTTCCACAATAACGCCGCCGCCATCGGCGCCTCCGCCGTACCGTTTGTGGATGCCTTTAAGGCCTCTGCCGCCGGCTTCATCATCATCGCTTATCTTGCTGGTGTGACCAGCATTTTTTCCTCCCTCATCGGCCTCACCAACGCCCAGGCGCGGATTTTGTTCAACTCCTCGCGTGAGGGTCTGCTGCCGACGTTCTTCGGTAAAATCCACCCGCAGCACCGCACGCCGCATGTCGCCATGTGGGCCTATATCGTTGTCGCTCTGCTCATCGTTCTGGTCTTCGGCACGGTCTATGCCATCGACCCCGTAACCCTGTTTGGCGAGACCGGCACGCTTGGCACCATCCCGGTCGTCGTCACCTATCTGCTCACCAATTTGGCTCTGCCTGTGTACATGTATCGCCATCATCGTAGTGAGTTCAGCCCGTTCTGGCACCTCATCGTGCCCGTAATCGGTTCGGCGCTGATGCTTGTGCCGCTGTACTACCTGGCGGTGCCCGGGCAGCCCTATCCGTTCAACATCTATCCGTATCTGGCGCTCGGTCTACTGGTGCTCTCGCTCATCTACGGCTTCATTCTCGCCAAGCGCGACCCGGATCTGGTGCAGCGTATCGGCTCTTACGTGGCTGACGAAGAATACTAACGCCGCGTTCCGGGTGGTGCGGTTGTGCCACCCGGACCATCCAGCGTGGCACCGGGATTTTGCGGCATCAAGGACGCTGACGCGCCGCTACGCGGTGGGCTTCGCCCATCCTTGACCCCGCAAAATCCCGGTGCCTTCACAAACTATGGCCGGGACGGAGAAACGGCGTTCAACCGAACCGAGAAACATTTCCTTGTTCGGTTAAAAGGACCATTTCCTCGCCCGGCCGCATAACACGCGACCCTCGGACAAAACAGGGTCTACTCCGGCAGCATCAGTTCCTCAACCCGCCCACCTTCAATCAAATGCCTCTGCAACACCGCATCCACCGCCTCAAACGAGTCCAGCCGGTACCACACCCCCTCGGTATAAAATACCGCGCATGGCCCTAGCTCGCACCGGTCCAAACAGCCGGACTGGTTCACCCGCACGCCTTTAATCCCCAGCTCCTTCACCCGCGCCTTCATATAATCGCGGATCTTCTCAGATCCCTTGCTGGCGCAGCACCCGCGTTTATGCCCATCCGGCCGGCGGTTGCCGCACACAAAAATATGCGTCTCGAAAAACGGCGCCGGATCACTTCCCAGTCTTTCACCCAAAGCTGTTACTCCACTTCAATTCGTCCTATCTAAGCCCGCAATCGGGAGTTAGGCAAAATGCGCAACCAACTGGGCGAGGCCTCCTCCCCCTATCTGCTTCAACACCAGCACAACCCGGTACACTGGCAGATATGGGGCGCCGAAGCGCTTGCCACCGCTGCCCGTCTCAACCGCCCTATATTGCTCTCCATCGGCTACGCCGCCTGCCACTGGTGCCACGTCATGGCGCATGAGAGCTTCGAGGACGAAGCCGTCGCCGCCATCATGAACGAGCATTTCGTCAGCATCAAAGTGGACCGCGAAGAGCGCCCGGATATCGACCAGATCTACATGTCCGCCCTGCACGCCATGGGCGAGCAGGGTGGCTGGCCCCTCACCATGGTGCTCACCCCCAAGGCCGAGGCCTTCTGGGGCGGCACCTATTTCCCCCCCACCGCCCGCTTCGGCCGCCCCAGCTTCACCCAGGTGCTGCACGGCCTGTCCCGTGCCTGGGCCGAGGACCAGGCCGGCATTGCCCGCTCCAGCCAGGCCATCACCGAGGCCCTCACCGCCAACGCCGCCACCATTCCAGGCAGCCCGCCCGGCCCGGACACGCTCAATCTAATCCGCTCGGCCTATTTGCGTTCGCAGGATTGGCACCAGGGCGGCTTCGGCTCAGCCCCCAAATTCCCCAACACCCCCATCTACCGCTTTCTCTGGCAGGAGGCTTTCCGCACCGCCGACGCCAGGGCAGGGGAGGCGGTCAACCTGCTCCTCTCCCGCACCGCCCAGGGCGGCATTTACGACCATCTCGGCGGCGGCTACGCCCGCTACGCCACCGATGATGCCTGGCTCATCCCGCATTTCGAGAAAATGCTCTACGACAACGCCCTCCTCCTCGACCTGCTGGCACTCAGCCACGCCCACACCCCCAACCCGCTCTACGCCGCCCGCGCGCGGGAAACCGTAGGCTGGTTAACCCGTGACATGTCAGCCGAAGGCGCCTTCGCCGCCTCGGAGGACGCGGATTCCGAAGGTGTGGAAGGCAAATTCTACGTCTGGACCCGCGCCGAGATTTTTGCTGCCCTGGGGGATGATGCCGCCTTCTTCGCTTCCCATTACCCCTGCCCGGAACACGGCAATTGGGAAGAGCACATCATCCTCGAGCGCACCGCCCCTTTCGGCGCCGAGGACCGCCTCGCCCCCCTGCGCGACAAACTCTTGGCGATTCGCAGCCAGCGCATCCGCCCCGGCCGTGACGATAAAATCCTCGCCGATTGGAACGCGCTCACCATCGCCGCTTTGGTCCGCGCCAGCGCCGCCTTCGCCCAACCCGCCTGGCTCACCCTCGCGGAATCGGTTTTCGACACCATCCTCACCAGCATGAGCCAGCCGGACGGCCGCATCGCCCACGCCATGCGCCACGGCAAAATATCCGCCCCCGGCCTGCTGGAAGACCAGGCCACCATGCTCCGCGCCGCCCTCGCGCTCTACCAGGCCACAGGCGACGAGACGCGGCTGCACCAAGGCCTGAAAATCCTGGCGGCCACGGAGCAATTCTTCACAGATGGCACCGGCGCCTTCTACATGTCCGCCTCGGACGCCAGCGATATTTTCGCCCCCCGCTCCCGCCATGTGCAGGACGGCCCCACCCCGTCGGGCATCGGCCTCATGGCCGAGAATTACGCCACCCTCCTCCACCTCACAGGCGGCGTCGAATATCGGGAAAAAGCCGAAGCCCTGCTCGCAGCCTACGGTGGCAAACCCGACCGCCTCGGCGGCGCCCCCGTCCTCCTCGCCGCCGCCGACACGCTGGAAAACGCCACCTGCATCGTCATCACCGGCGGCGCGGAACACCTGGCCCAGGTAGCACGCGCCGCGCCCGACCCTGCAGTAGTGGTCTTGCGCGTAGGCATGGAAACCATGCCCCCGCTGCATCCTGCTTATGGTAAAACCACCACTGCTCCCGCTGCCTTCATCTGCCGTGGCGGCACCTGCTCGCTCCCCGTAACCACCGCGGACGCCCTACGCGCCCAGCTCCGCCCAGGATTTTTGCCGCCATGAACAGACGCCACCTGCTCACCCTCGCAGCCTCCACCGCCCTCGCCGCACCCTTCCCGGCCTTCGCCTACACGGTCACCCATACCGATGCGCAATGGCAGAAGCTTCTCACCCCCGCCCAATACAACATCCTCCGCCAGGCCGGCACCGAAGCCCCCTTCAGCTCCCCTCTGCTCACCGAAACCCGCCCCGGCGTGTACAACTGCGCCGGCTGCGCTTTGCCTTTGTTCTCCGCCAAAACCAAATACGATTCCGGCGAAGGCTGGCCCAGCTTCTGGGCGCCGTTACCCAACGCCATCCAAACCTCAGGCGATAATTCCTTCGGCATGGACCGCACGGAAGTCCACTGCACCCGCTGCGGCAGCCACCTCGGCCATGTTTTTCCGGATGGCCCCCCACCAACGGGCCAACGCTACTGCATCGACGGCGTAGCCCTCACATTCAAACCCACCTAACCCACCCACACCGTCATGCCCGCCCCCGTCATGCCCGCGAAAGCGGGCACCCCACGCCGCAGCGGCACTTTAAACCACCAACCCCAGTCCCCAACTGCTAATCCGTCCCCGCAACAACCAGCAGGAGTGCCGCAATGTCAGAGCAGACCCAGGCCGCCAAAACCCCACCACGCTGGTTCCTGAAACTCTTCTCAAAATCCCACGCCTTCCTAAACCGCGCCTCCGGCGGCCGCCTCTTCAACACGCTGGCCGGCGATGAAGTCTGCTTCGTCACCATGCGCGGCGCCAAATCCGGCCGCCAGATCACCACGCCCCTGATGTACGTCCCCTACGGCACCGGCGTCCTGCTCGTCGCCTCCCAAGGCGGCGCTCCCAAAAACCCGGTCTGGTACAACAACATTGTCAAACATCCGGACATCGAAGTCCGCTACCGCGGCAAGCCCATGCACCTGCGCGCCCGCCTGGCCACGCCAGAAGAAAAACCCACCCTCTGGCCCATCTGCGATGCCGCCTACGCCCCCTACGCCGACTATCGCGCCAAAACCACGCGGGATATTCCGATATTTGTATGTGAAAGCGCGTAACCGAACCACCCGTCATTGCGAGCGCAGCGAAGCAATCCATCTTTCGTTGTGCGTCATGAAAGATGGATTGCTTCGCTACGCTCGCAATGACGAAAATTGTAGAGAGTGTGTAGGGCGGATAAGCGAAGCGCCATCCGCCACTCTCTCGCCCGCAACGGCGGATGACGCTTCGCTTATCCGCCCTACGCTTACTGGTGTCTTGCGCCGATGCCAAGCTCAGCGGAGAGCGCAGCGTCAGCATTTACATATTTTTGCTTTGTTTCAAATTCGAGGATTGGCTCAAAAATGTAAGGTGGATTGTCAGCCATGCTTCTCAGCTCCTGCACAGAAATCGTTGCAGAGGCTGGGCTTTCCATAGGGTCTCCATCGATTTGAGAAGTTAGGAGGAGCGTAACTGTACGCCCGCTCAGCTTGGCATTGAAAAAACGCACGGTTTTGCCAATCATCTCACCATCATTTGGTGCATCATCGATCGTTTCTTCGCCACCATTTCCGATAGTCACGATTTGCCAGCTTGGAGAGGTCGTCGCGGTCTGGTCCATGATAGTCACAAGGTATAAGCAATGGGCTCCCGTTGAGTCGGCGGGCCAATAGGCAACCGTGATTTGGCCTTCCAAACCGATTCCGGCAAAATTCACATTATTGACGCCCGGATGAAATATAAGTTCATGAAGATCGCCAATGTCCGCCGTCAGCTCGCTTTGCGTATAATGACGGATATCCTGCGCTTGCCCGGATACAGGCCAAAGTACGAGAAAATAAAACAGGAAAATATGTAGAAATTTTCTTTGGTATTTCTGCTTGGCAGTTTGCATCTTCGGTGCTTCCCTGTGGGTAATACGGCGATCCTCACTTAACGTCAGCGATTTACCCCCCGTGCGTACTCAAAACTAGCCGCAATCATATCCAGCATATGCTGCCCCGCCGTCGTAGGCTTAAACCTCGCCCCCGCTCCGATACAGCTAGGCAAACATTCCACAGGCGCATAAAAATCCGGATCGAAGAAAAACGGCAGCGAATACCTATCCCCACCCGAAACATTCACCACCCTATGCGGCGTCGAGCAAAACACCCCATTCGTCCAGCGTTCCATCATATCGCCGATATTCACCACAAAACTCCCCGGCACCGGCGGTGCATCAATCCACACCCCATCGCGCCGCTTCACCTGCAGCCCGCCGGCGCCATCCTGATGCAGCAGCGTCAGACACCCATAATCCGTATGCGCCCCCGCCCCGATGCGCCCCTCCGTAATCCGCCCCAATTGCGGCGGATAATGCAGCGCCCCCAGCGTCGTCATCGTAACCCCCAGCCAGGGCTCAAAAAACGCCCGCTCCAGCCCCAAAGCCTCGGCAAACGCCCCCATCATCAGCCGCCCCAGCGCCGCCATCTCATCGTAATACCCCTGCATCACCGCCTGCCACCCAGGCAGATCCGGCCATTGGTTAGGCCCATGCAACGGCAACCCCGCCACCACCCGCTCATGGCTCAGTGCCAAATCCCGGCCAATTTTCAGCCCCTCCTTAAAATCCCCGTCCGCCTGCTTGGCCGGGTCCAAATTCTCAGCCCCCAGCCGGAACCACCCCCGATGACAAGCCGAATGCTCAATCGCGATCTTCTCCTTCTCAGCCGGGGCCAAATCAAAAAACCTTTTGGCCTCGGCATAAACGGAAGAAATCCGCCCCTCATCCACCCCATGCCCCACGGCATAGAAAAACCCGATCTCCCGGCATGCCTTGCCAATCGCCGCCACCATCTCCGTCCGCAGCCCGCCGCGCAGCGCTGACACATCGATCACCGGTATCTCCGCCACGCTCAGCCGTGCCGCCTGGAGGGAGGGATCAAGCTCTATGGTATGTTGCATGGCGCAAATGCTAACCTCCCCCCATAATCCTGACCAGGGGAAAGACTTGCCAAACCATCTACTCGGCATCGACCTCGGCGCCGGCAGCCTCAAAGCCACCATCATCGATGCGCAGGGCCGCATCATCGGCGAGGCCGCGCACCCGGTCACCACCAGCATCCCTCATTTCGGTTGGTCGGAGCAGGATCCGGCCGCGTGGTTCACCGCCCTTTGCGCCGCCATTCCCGCCGCCCTCAAAGCCGCGAACCTCCCCGCCAGCGCCATATCCGGCATCGGCATCTCCGCCGGCGCCCACATCCCCGTCCTCACGGATGCAGCCGGCACCGTGCTGCGCCCCGCCATCATGTGGAACGACCAGCGCGCCGCCCCCCAGGCCGCCGCTTTGCACGAGAAGGCAGGCGCGCAAATCATCGCCACCGCCCTCAACCGCGCCAACCCCACCTGGACTCTCCCCATGCTCGCCTGGCTCCAGGAGAACGAGCCCGCCACCATGGCCCGCGTCAAACGCCTCTATCTGGCCAAAGACTGGCTCCGCTCCCGCCTCACCAACACCTGGGAGACGGATTTCTCAGACGCCATCGGCGCCTTGCTGGCGGATAACGCCACAAAAACCTGGTCCCCGGCCCTAGCAGCCCTCATCGGCCTGAACCCCGAAATCCTCCCCCCCATCGTCGCCCCCGATCACATCGTCGGCCACGTCACCGCGCAAGCCGCCGCCCAAACCGGTCTGGCAGCAGGCACCCCGGTCATCTGCGGCTCCAACGACACCACGGTGGAATTCTTCGGCATAGGTGCGACCACCCCCGGCATAGGTGGGGTAAAACTAGCCACCGCCGGGGTGCTGTATCTCGCCACCCAAGGCCCGCAGGTGCACCCGCCCATCTCCTGTTACCCGCACATCATCCCCGGCCTGTATTACGCCGCCACCGGCACCAATAGTTGCGCCTCCGCCCACCGCTGGCTGCGCGACCTCATGTTCGCCGAGGGCGGGTTCGAGGGCCCCGCCGCCGCAGGCGGCTTTGAATTGCCCGCCGCCGCAGGCGGATTTGAAGTGATGGACGCCCTCGCCGCCGCCGCCCTGCCAGGTGCCAACGGCCTACTCTTCCACCCCTACCTGCAAGGCGAGCGCGCCCCCTATTGGGATCCGCTTCTGCGCGCGGATTTCATCGGCCTCACCATCACCCACGGCAAACCGGAATTCGCCCGCGCCATGTACGAGGGCCTGGCCTTCTCCATCCGCGACCTGCTGGACGCCGCCCGCGCTCTCGGGTTTTCATTCGGCACCATCCGCCTCATGGGCGGCGGTGCGCGCAGCGCCTGCTGGCGCCAGATCATCGCGGATGTCACCGGCCTAACCATAGAGCGCACGGAAGCCGCCGACGCCTCTTTCGGCGCCGCTTTGCTGGCCGGCATAGGCACTGGTGTTTTTACCGGCCCGGAAGATGCGGTGGCCCGCTGCGTGCGCTTGGCGGACGTCACCACGCCAAACCCGGAATCTCAGCAATTCTACGAAAAACTATTCCACATCTACAAGGACGCTCAAGCAGCCCTTGCCGGTATCAACCACCGCCTGCACGGGCTGGTGGGGTAGGGAGGAAAATGGAGCGGGGTGAAAAGAAGACATTTGCTCTGGATATATGCACCGACCAGATCGTTGATATTGTATGGTCTTATAAATGGTGCATAATTCTTGAGTTATGTAACAAGAAGCGTGTATATTCACTAAGCCCTATATAGGCCCGAAGTAACGAACGGCCCGTATAGGGAGCGAATGCCTCCCTCAGACGTCTTATGGAGGAACATGATCGTTTTAATGGAGGCGGACGGGTGTCTTTTGAAGAGATGAGGCAACAGCAACGAGATGAACTTGTAAGGCTCCAAACGCAAAAGCTACAGAGAGAACAGCACGATCAACGCAGACAAGTTACAAAACGGCAAATAGCGGTATTTGTTTTAATTGCATTTGTTCTGCTAAAGTTTGTATTAAAGCATCCAAAAACCACTCTTGTGCTCTTAATTCTTGGGTATGGAGTTTTACAATTTGGCGCCCCTGCTCAGGGCTCTGAATTCAATCGCTGGGTTGTCACCCTTTTTACACATCCGGGACAGGCTGGAAACGAGTTTTTAACGACGGTTAATTTATCGAATTCCGATAACTCGACAGTTGCAAGTCCTATCAGTGATAATTCAACGGTCTCCAGTACCGGCAGCGATCCAACAACCGCACCTCTAAATATTCCTTCCGTAGTTGCTCCAGCGCCGGTTGCGGTTAATCCGATATGCAAACAGTATAACTGGTCTAGCCCTGATGATCTTCCTTATCTCCACTATTACAAGTGCCCTAATCCTAATACTGGCGACTAGCATCCCGCGCATCAAAGCTCCACCATAGGAGCAATCACAGAAGTAATTTTAAATTTGGCAAACAACGCGACTCAGTTCACTCATGGAACGGTAATAGCCGAACGCCCAAGTGATGCATAAGCCTTGGTTTTTGCAAAATAGGCTGCAGCGCTAACAAGCGCCGAACTACGGCCCCCAACCCCACATGTCGGTCGTAACGCCGCCGCTGAGCAAAAAGCGCGGTTCAGCCGATTTGTTCGGTGCGGCGACATGCAGCACGAGTGGATGCAAAAGAATCACGTCACCAGCTTCGCCGGTGTTCTCGATCACCTGTAACGGAATGCCGTCCACCTCCTCCGCATGCCCCATGAACCGTGCGATGCGCCCATCCGAATTGCTTTCTGTGTGCAAATCGCGAATATAAGGATGCAATCGAAGAAGCTTGCGCATGTCGGCGCCCCGCGCATCAGGCGGGGGTCGGTTTTCTTTGAACCATTTGTGCACGAGACGATGCGAACCGCTAACGATCTGTGTTCCGCCGCCTTGTGGCATGATATCGCCAAATAGCGCGTGTGTCTTCAAGCCGCCAGGCGGCCAAAGCGGGCTCGTATAATTGGCATCGACGTGCCAACCGCTGGTCGGGATGCCCCAGTCTGCATTGCTCGGGAACGCAAGGAATAAAGCACCCCAATTCCCAGGTGGCTTGTAAACCCGGCTTTCGAGAACAGCGTCGATTACCGCGAACAAAGACTCGCTGCCAACTGCCCGAAATGCGGGATCGTCCTTTAAGTGCTGCAAATGTACTGGTCGCTCGACGGTCCAAGTCGAGGGCCGGTCACGGTGAATACCAACCTCAGCGAGCGCGCTCCAGGTGGCATCGCGCATCGCTGCGGCTGCTTCGGCGTCGAACGCTTGATGGACGCGCATCCATCCGAATTCCCGAAAGTGTGCGATGGTTTGCTCTATAGGCTTCTCGATGTCTTGAGCCACTGGCCGCCTCCAAAAAGACAGCGCCCCACGGAAGATGAGCCGTCTAGGCGAGGTGCCCTGACGTTCCATCTACCGCAGGGCAGTACCCAGCGGCCCACCGCGAGGCGCGGTGAACGATAGTGGCAATTTCCCATTGCAGAGCACCCCTTGTCAACGTCGCTATACGGGGGTTCCTATGGCATGCAGCGGCAGTCCGCAGCCATAATTCTTGATTTTCGCACCACCCAAAACGTCTCAGGCTTGAACATAGCGCCCTGCCAAGCATGCCCCCTTGCTATCTCCCCAAAAAAAGCCAAATTAGGCGCAGTATCAGGACCTCTGCGGTCCGCTTTAGCTCGAGGACCAAAAATATGTTTATCGAAACCGAGGGCACGCCCAACCCGGCGACCCTGAAATTCCTCCCCGGCCGCGACATACTGGGCGATAAAACGGCCGATTTCGCCGATGCCGACGCCGCCCTCATCTCCCCCCTCGCCGAATCCCTCTTCGGCCTGGAAGGTGTGGAGCGCGTCTTCCTGGGTGGCGATTTCGTCACCATCACCAAATCCGGTGCGGTGGAGTGGCAGGCGCTCAAGCCGCAGGTGCTCGGCCTGCTCATGGAGCATCTGGTCGAAAACCGCCCCATCCTGCGCGACAACATCATCCTGGAAGCCGAGGATTTTGCGCCGGAAGACGCCGAAATCGCCGCCCAGATCAAGGAGCTGCTCGACAGCCGCATCCGCCCCGCCGTGGCCAGCGACGGCGGCGACATCATCTTCCGCGGCTTTCGCGACGGTGTGGTCTCCCTCAAAATGCAGGGCTCCTGCGCCGGCTGCCCTTCCTCCACCGCCACGCTCAAACATGGCATCGAGAACATGCTGAAGCACTATATTCCCGAAGTTACCTCGGTTACACAGGCGGCCTGAGGCAAGGGGGACCAAAAATGGCATTGGACGAGGAAGCGCTCGACACGCTGTTCCGCAACGCGCGTACGCATGAGGCATTCGCCGATACGCCGGTGACGGACGAGACCCTGCAGGCGGTGTACGAGCTGCTGAAATTAGGCCCCACCTCCGGCAACTCCTCGCCCGGCCGCTTCCTCGTCATCCGCACCCCGGAAGCCAAGGAAAAGCTTCGTCCCGCTTTAAGCCTGGGCAATCTCGACAAAACCATTGCCGCCCCCCTCACCATCGTGGTGGCCTACGACCCGTTCTTCCACAACAAGCTGCCCGAGCTTTATCCGGCGGCGGACCTCAAAGGCTGGTACGCCGGCAATCCGGACCTGCTGGAGGAAACCGGCTTCCGCAATTCCACTTTGCAAGGCGCCTATTTCCTCCTCGCCGCCCGCGCTCTGGGCCTGGCCTGCGGCCCCATGTCCGGCTTCGACCGCCAGAAAGTCGACCGCGCCTTCTTCTCCGCCAATAGCTGGAAATCGAATTTCCTCATCAACCTCGGCTATCCCAAGCACGAAGAACTCCCCGCCCGCCTGCCGCGCCTCACCTATGAGCAGGCGGTGCTGGTCGCGTGACGACGCGCGTAAGGATCACCGCGTGACTTGGCTGGCGCTGGACGCCTCGGGCAGCCAGGCCGGCCTCGCCGTCCTGGCCGATGACGGCACAATCCTGCACAAGGTTTTCGCCCCAACCCGCCCCGGCCTCATCGAGACTCTTCCGCTCCTGCTGGAAGAAGCCACAAAAACCCACAAAATCTCCCAAATCGCCGTAGGCATCGGCCCCGGCAGCTTTACCGGATTACGCACCAGCATCTCGCTGGCCCAAGGCTATGCGGCGGCAGCAAACATCCCCCTCTGGGGCATCCCCGCCGATGCTGCCTACGCAGCGGCCTTCCCGCAACTGCACCGCCCGTTATGGGTTGTCATCCGCGCGCGAAAAAACCGCCTCTTCCTGCTCCGCGACGGCACCGCCGAGGCCTTTGCCGACCAGGACATCCCTCGCCCCAGCACCCCCATAGCCTTGGCTGGTGATGCCGCCGCCGAAACCACCGCCCTCCTCGCCGCCCGTGGTTTCGATGTACTCCTCACCAACGCCAAAGCCATCAGCCCGGTGTGGACGGCACTTGCAGCCCAATCCCAGGCGGCGCGCGGCTTGCCCCCACACCCCGCCCAGCCCGCCTATATCGACCCGCCGGAAGCCAAACTCCCCGCCGGCGGCCTACGCCCCGCCCCGCAATGAGCCCCGTTTTTGCTCCCATCTTCGCGGCCCTCCACGAAAAAGCCTTCCCCGCCGAGCCCTGGGACGAAGCCAGTTTCGCCACCCTCCTAGCCCAACCCCACATGCACGGCTTCCTCGACGAACGCGGCGGCTTCCTGCTCCTGCGCATCGTCCTGGATGAAGCCGAGATCATCACCATCGGCGTCACAATGCCCCGCCAAGGCATCGCCACCGCCCTCCTGGCCCAGGGCATCGCCACAGCCCGCGCGGCGGGGGTGCAAAAAATCCATCTCGAAGTCGCGGAGGATAACGCCGCCGCCCGCGCCCTCTACGCCGCACAAAATTTCATTCAAACCGGCCGGCGAAAAGCCTATTATGCCGACGGCGCCGCCGCCCTCACGCTCGCGCGCGATCTGGGCTAAACACGCCCCACATGTTTGAATACATGTTTGTCATGGAAGTTTGACTATGAGCATTGCTCGAACCGGGGAACAGTGAAGCATGAACCAGATCGCTCCTTCGCTCACCCAAGCCCCCTCCGAGTCGCAGGCCAACCGCCGCGCGGTGGTGGATCTCGGTTCAAACTCCGTCCGCCTCGTCATCTACGAGGGCGAGAATCGTAACCCGCTGCAAATTTTTAACGAGAAAGCCGTGCTGCGCCTGGCCAAAGGCATGACCAGCACCGGCAAGCTCGATGATTTCGCCACCGCCCAGGCCGAGACCGTGCTGCACCGCTACGCCGCCATCGCCCGCGCCATGGGCGCCACACCGTTTGACGTTCTGGCAACCTCAGCCGTGCGCGATGCCGAAAACGGTCCCGAATTCGTCCGCCACCTCACCGCCCGCCTGCCCGAGATGCGGATAAAAGTGCTCTCCGGCGCGCAGGAGGCCGAACTCTCGGCCGATGGCGTGCTCTGCGGCATCCCCGGCGCCGACGGCATTCTGGCCGACCTCGGCGGCGGCTCGCTGGAGCTGGTCCGGCTCGATGCCGGTAAAATCGGTCCCGCCACCACCATGCCCATCGGTGTCATCCGCCTGGCCGAGCGTGCCGGGGAAGACCTCATCAAAGCCCGCGCCATCGTCACCGAGGCGCTGGACGCCGTGCCCTTCGCTGCCGAAGCCGCCGGCAAGGATTTATACGTCTCCGGCGGCGCCTTCCGTGCGCTGGCCCGCATCCACATCGCCCAGACCGGCTACCCTTTGAACATGGTTCACCATTACACCATCGGCCGCGAGGAAGCCCGCGACCTTGCCGGTGTGGTCTCCGAAGCCGGGCGCAAACTCATCGAGCGCATGCCGGGCGTGCCCCGCCGCCGCATCGAGGATCTGCCCTACGCCGCCATCATCCTGCGCCGCCTGCTGCGCACCACCGGCGCCGCCCGCGTCGTCTTCTCCGCCAATGGCCTGCGCGAGGGCTGGTTCACCCGCCTGCTGCCCCCCCACATCCGCGCCGAAGACCCGCTCCTCGCCGCCTCGCGCGACCTCACCCGCGGCGTCATCCGCGACGCCAACCTGCCCCCGGCCCTGGTGGACTGGACCACGCCTTTGTTCCCCACGGAAACCCCCGCCCAGCGCCGCCTGCGCCAGGCCGCCTGCTGGCTCTCGGACATCGGCAGCCACGAACACCCGGAATACCGCGCCGAGCAGGCCTTCCAGCGCGTGCTGCGCCAGGCCGGCATGGCGCTCGACCACCACGCCCGCGCCTTCCTCGCGCTCACCACGGCCCTGCGCTACGAGGCCGCGCCCGACGCCCCCTTCCTCAGCCCCGCCCGCACGTTGCTGGACATGCACGCCACCCGCCGCGCCGAGACTTTGGGCATCGCTTTGCGCCTTGCCTACACACTCTCCGCCGGTACGCCGCATCTGCTCGCGGGTACCAACCTCACTTTGGGCGATGGCCGGCTTATCCTTGGCCTTGCCGCTGCCAATGGCGTGTTCGCGGGCGATGCCGTGCTGCGCCGGCTGGACCGGCTGGCGCAGATGCTGGGGGTTGAGGCCGAGACGGAGCTTCATTAAAAAAAGCAGTCGCTTTTGAAAGAGCGACAGCAAAACTTTTGCAACTTTAGGGTTGTGCCAGGTCCCGGCCAGCACCGTTATGCCGGCGGAAAGCGGGCATGTTTCGGCTTTACGCGGATTAATCTCGATTGTGTGCGTGCATTGCAGTCTGTAACATAACTGCACTGCAATCCGCCGCAAAGGTTAACGTAATGCCGGACACTCAAGCTGCCGCCCATCTGCACCGACATAAATTCAGCACCGGCAGCCACGGTGTCACATCGGATCTAGCCCCGCCTCTGGCCGTCTCGGACACCGGTACCGACAGCCTCCCCACCGCGGCCCAAACCCAGCAAACCCTGGTACAGACCGCCCCCCCTAGTGCTGCCCCCCCTACGTCACCCAGCCAGGCCAGCGAAATCGCCTTCATCTCCGGCGTCAACGCCGATGGCACAATCGCCGCCACGAGCTTCAACAGTTGGAATGGCGACGACCCCGCCACCTACGCCAGCTATTCCTATGCCAACAAATGGGGCGGCGCCTCCCCCAGCACGGGCTCAGCGGCCGGTACTGCCGGCGGCACCGTGTATTATTATTTCGACCCTGCTTCGAACTGGACCGCCGGCGAGGAGGCCAGTTTCACCGCCGGTTTCGCTTTATGGTCCGCGGTGGCCAATGTCACCTTCGTCCAGACCAACAGCGCCGGTAATGAAAACATCGAGATCACCAGAGGTGCCGCCGGCAGCGGCGCCTATGAGGAATCAGGCTTTTTATATGCGCCGCCCGTTGGCACGAGCGTACTCTACAACCAGGGCTCCGGCTCACTCAATGCGGATGGTACCAGCTCCGGCACCATCATCTCCATCGATACCACGCAATACGGCTGGTCGGATCTTGCCAGCATCACCGATGCCGGCGGTTATGATTTCGATACCATCGTGCATGAGGAAGGCCATGCGCTGGGCTTCGGCCATGATGGCCCGTATAACGGCACAGTCGACAGCGCGGTCCAGCAGTACAGCGCCTACGACTCCCGGCTCTGGAGCCTGATGTCCTATATCGAGCCCGGGGACACCACCGCCAAATATTATAGCGACTACACCGTCACCGGTACGCAATGGAACGGCGAGGACCCCACCACCTGGATGCCGCTCGACATTCTCTCCGCTCAGGCGCTCTACGGTGTTGCCACCAGCACCCCGCTCGATGGCGGCCAGGTTTTCGGTTTCAACTGCAACGTCGCTGCCTCCATCAACGAGTTCTTCAATTTTGCCATCAACGTCAACCCGGTGTGCACCCTCTACGACACCGGCACGGACAACACCCTCGATCTCTCAGGTTATTCCACAGCCGAGACGGTAAACCTGAACGCCGGCGATTTTTCCAGCTTCGATGGCATGACCAACAACATGGGCATCGCCTACGGTACCGCGATCGATAATTTCGTCGGCGGCAACGGCAATGATGCCATCACAACGAACGCCGATGCCGACGACATCACTGGCGGCACCGGGCAGAACATCGTCTATTTCTCAGGCGGCCATACCGCCTACACGCTCGCCCGTTCAGGCAGCACCGTTACGGTGCATGATACCGCCAATGGTGTGACCGATACGCTGGTGAACATCCAGACATTGAGCTTCGCCGATGAATCCCTGCTCACCAGCGACATCCCGTGCTTCGCCAGCGGCACGCGCATTCTCACCAGCCGTGGTGAAATCGCGGTCGAAAATCTCGCCATCGGCGACATTTTGCCCACCCGCTTCGCCGGCACGCAGGCCATCAAATGGATCGGCACCCGCCGCGTGGACGTTACGCGCCATAAAAACCCCGAATCCGTCTGGCCCATCCTCATCCAGCCCGGCGCCCTCGGCGAACATCAGCCCGCCCGGGCTTTGCGCCTCTCCCCCGGCCATGCGCTGTTCGTGGACGGCCGGCTGATCCACGCAGCCTCCCTCGTCAACGGCGCCACCATCACGCAGGAGCGGTGCGATACCGTGGAATACTGGCACATCGAACTTTCCAGCCACGACATCATCTGGGCTGAGAACCTCGCCACGGAATCCTACCTCGACATCGGCGACCGCACCGCCTTCCACAATGGCGGCAGCTTCCTCGCCCTCTACCCTGACTTCTCACCGCAATACGGCGCCCAGCCTTGCGTCCCCTTCGCCCAGCCGGACGAGCTGCGCACAGCCAGAACCGCCTTGCTGGCGCGCGCGGAGGCGTTCGGCCATCACCTCAGCGCCGAGAACGATCTGCACATCATTGCGGACGGCAAACGCATCGCCCCGCTCGCCTTCGGCACCGCGCGGCGGCTCTTCATCATCCCCGAAAACGCCAGCGATATCCGCTTGAAATCCAGAACTTTTACGCCGGCCCATACCGGCACCCGGCGTAACGACCAGCGCTGCCTCGGTATTGCTGTCACTTGCCTTCAGCTCGACGGCCTCACCCTCCCGCTGCGGGATGACACCGCCTTTGGCAGCGGCTGGCACAAGCTGGACGCTAACGGCCACCGCTGCACCACCGGTATTACGCCGGTCCCCGCAAATACCCGTCTCGTCATGCTGGAATTGGCGGGCCATGGCTTGTACTGGGCGGAAGAAATGGAAGGCCCAGTAAAAAAAGCAGTCGCTTTTTGAAAAAAGCGACACCAAAAACTTTTGCGATTTAGGGCCGGGCCTCACCCCGGCCGCCCCCTTTATTCCACCGAAATTCTCGTGTAAGTTGTACTCATGGGGCGTCTAAAACGCTTAGATGGTATACGCGGCCTGCTGGCGGTCTACGTCATGCTTGGCCATGCTTTGCCTTTCACCATCGCCCCCGCCTTCCTGCAATCCCTCTTCCGCCATGGTGAGGCGGCCGTAGACCTCTTCTTCGCCCTCAGCGGTCTCGTTATCGCTTTCTCCCTCCAGCGCTACAAAAACGCTTTTCTCCCCTTCATCACCGCCCGCGCCCGCCGCCTGCTGCCGGTCTATCTCCTCACCCTCGCCGCCAGCATCGCCATCGCCACGCTGGGTGACCCGCTGCAAACCCTGCCATGGGCCGGCACCCCGGCGCGGGATATCGTCTCAGCCTCTCTCCCCACGCCGCTCTGGCCGCATCTCCTCGCGCACATCACCCTCCTGCACGGGCTCATCCCCCAGCCCATCCTCCCCTACGCCTATGTCACCCTGCTGGGCCCGGCCTGGAGTCTCTCCACCGAGTGGCAATTCTACCTCTTGATAGGCCTCATCGCCCCGCGCCATCTTGGCTGCGGCGCCCTGGCCTTCCTCGCCCTCGGCGCAATCTGGCGCGCGCTCCCCTATGGCCCGCTCTTCAGCCGCGCCTTCCTGCCCGATGCCGCGCCCTATTTTGCCCTCGGCCTCGCCAGCGCCGCCTGGGCAAAAGGCGAGCGCCGTACCCTGCTCATCTGCATTGCCGGGGCCTGGGCCATCGGCCTGGCCGCCAGCCCGGAAAAATCCCTCCCCCCGCTCATCTGGGGCATTCTGCTCCTGGCCCAGACCGCCCCCTGGGGTGCCATACTGGAGAGCCGCACGCTGCAATATCTCGGCGCCATCTCCTACCCGCTCTATCTGGTCAACGAGCCGGTGCAGCGCGCTTTGGCCCTGCTCTTCGGCCCGCAGGTGCATGGCAACCCCGCTTTGTTCTCCACCCTCTTCCTGCCCAACAGCGTTGCCGTCTCCCTCGCCGCAGCGGCTTTGCTGCACCATTGGGTGGAACGCCCCTTCATGCGCGGGGGCGGCCGAAAATTGTTACCCCCGGTCATTGCACAGCCGCAAAGCCAATGAGCATGATGCGGGCATGGATTTCATCTTCATGCTCACCCGCCAGGACCGCACCATCCCTGGCTGCCTGGACGTGCTGGCGCAGATCGCGCCGCTCGGGCTGAAGCATATCGGCTTCAAGGATATCGGCGCGGATGAGCCCATTTTGCGCGCCCTCAATGCCGGCATCAAAGCGCTCGGTGCGCAATCCTACCTTGAAGTCGTCGCCACCTCGCCGGAGGCCGCCCTCAACTCGGCCCGCATCGCGGCTGCCATCGGCGTGGACCATCTGCTCGGCGGCACGCAAGCGGCGGCAACCCTGCGCCTGCTCCAGGGCACCGGCATAAAATACTATCCCTTTCCCGGCACCCCCACCGGCCACCCCACCCAGCTCGGCGGCGACGCAGCCCAAATCGCCACCCACACCGCCGATTTCATCGCCCAGGGCTGCGCCGGGGTGGATTTGCTCGCCTACCGCGCCACGGAGGCCGATCCCCTGGCCCTTGTCCGCGCCGCGCGCACCGCCAGCCGCACGGGCAAGCTCATTTGCGCGGGCGGGGTGGATTGCCCGGACCGCATCGCCGCCCTGCGCGCGGCGGGCGCCGACGCCTTCACCATCGGCTCAGCCGCCTTCGATGGCACATTCGCCCCCGGCAAACCCGGCCTCATCGCCCAGCTTCAGGACATCATCTCATGCGTCTAGCCGGCAAGCGCGCCTTCATCACCGGGGCTGGCAGCGGCATCGGCCGCGCCACGGCGGAAAAATTCGGTGTGGAGGGTGCGTCCGTCATCTGCGCCGATTTGCGCGCCGCCCCGGCGGAGGCCACGGCCGCCGCCATCCGCGCGGCGGGAGGGCAAGCCGCTGTTGTCATCGGCGACCTCACCATCGAAGCCGACTGCACTGCCATGTTCCGGCAGGGAGCGGAAAATTTCGGCGGCATCGATGTCATCTTCAACAACGCCGGCATCTGCTCAGGCGATGACACCGGCCCGGTCGAAACCCCGCTCGCCGTGTGGAACGAAACCATCGCCGCCAACCTCACCTCGGTGTTCCTGTGCTGCAAAGCAGGCATCCCGTATCTGGAAGCGGCGGGCGGCGGCGTCATCATCAACAACGCCTCCATCGTCGCCCTCGTCGGCTCCGCCTTCCCGCAAATCGCCTACACCGCGGCCAAAGGCGGCGTGCTTTCCATGACGCGCGAAATCGCGGTGATGTACGCGCGCAAAAAAATCCGTGCCGTCGCCATCTGCCCAGGTCCCACCGCCACCCCTTTGGTGCAGGCGTTTCTAGCCGATGAGGAAGCCTGGCTCCTGCGCCGGAAATATCTGCCCATGGGGCGGCTGGCACAGCCTGCCGAGATCGCGAATGTCGTTGCGTTTTTGGCCAGTGATGAAGCCAGCTTCATCACTGGCGCCGCTTATCCTGTCGATGGCGGCTTGACCTCTGCTTATGTTATTGATGATTCGATCGTATGAAGAGAAGCAGCAGCTTTTTGAAAAAAGCTGCACCAAAAACTTTTACAATTTGGGCCACAGGCTGTGACTCCATGGGAAGCCCTCGCCCAGAAGAGTGCGGACTGACAAAATACTTGAAAGCGCGAAGTCAATGCAGGACATATGGGCTTTAATCGCTAATCCAAATACAGCAGATGATGGCCTGCGCCTTCTCCAAGAACGCTGCGCGCACAAGCCGAATAACCCCAAGCCATTTTTCGATCTGGCGAATGCTTACGACATGCTTGGCCGCGAAGAAGATGCCGAGAAGGCGTATGAAATGGTACGCGCATTGGGGCTTGAAGGTCTATCCTCGCAAGAGCGGGAACATTGGTTCGTCCAGTTCGGAAGCACCCTGCGCCTTCGCGGTAAGCTGGAAGCTTCACGCGACATATTGTAACAGGGTGAAGAGGCCTTCCCAGGCAATCCTGCAATGTCAGCTTTCCGTGCCCTTACCGAGCTGGCGGATAAACGGCCGGCGGAGGCGTCTCAAATGCTTCTTGAGGCAATCCTTCGCTTGCCTCATCCCGAAATTGAACATTATCGCCGTGCTTTGACCAGCTACATCGCCGAACTATAGACACTGGCAGGGGTGCAGGGGGCAAAACCCCCTGCTAAACAGCGCAATGGCCTCTTTCTGCCGCGATTGCGACTCCGAGACCGCGCGCAAACCCTGCCCGCATTGCGGCAGTGTGCGCATCGTCAGCCACCCAGAACTGTTCTCCCTCACCATCGGCCATGTCGATTGCGATGCGTTCTACGCCTCCATCGAAAAGCGCGACCATCCTGAATGGCGCGACCTGCCGCTCATCGTCGGTGGCGGCGTGCGCGGCGTGGTCTCCACCTGCTGCTACATCGCGCGCATCTACGGCGTGCGTTCGGCCATGCCGATGTACAAAGCCCGCCAGCTCTGCCCCCAGGCCATCGTGGTGCCGCCGGACATGCGCAAATACGTTGCCGTCTCGCGCCAGATGCGCGGCATGATGGAAGCACTCACCCCGCTGATGCAGATGCAATCGGTTGATGAGGCGGTGCTGGACCTGGCCGGTACGCAATCCCTGCACCACGCCCCGCCCGCCATCGTGCTCAACCGGCTGGCCCGGCGGGTGGAGGCGGAGCTGGGCATCACCATCTCCATCGGCCTCGGTCCCAACCGGCTATTGGCCAAACTCGCCGCCGAGCGCGGCAAACCGCGTGGCTTTTTCACCTTTGGCACAGAGGCGGCATCCGTGCTCGCCCCCGAGCCTGTGCGGATCCTCCCCGGCATCGGTCCGGCCCAGGCCCGGCGGTTGGAAGCCATGGGCATCACCACCCTCGGCCAGCTCGCCGCCCTGGACGACCGAACCGCCATGAGCCTCGGCGAAGAGGGGTTTTCCCTCGTCGCCCGCGCCCGTGGCGAGGACACGCGCCGGGTTAACCCGGAGCGCGTCAGCAAATCCATCAGCGCCGAAACCACTTTTGAGACGGACCTGCGCGACCTGGCCGCCCTGGAGGCCGAGCTCTGGCGCCTATGCGAAAAACTCGGCCGCCGGCTGAAATCCGAGCAGCTCGCCGCCGCCGGCCTCGTCCTGAAACTCCGCACCGCAAGCTTTCAGCTCCGCACCCGCAGCCAGCGCCTGCCCAACCCCACGCAACTGCCCGAGACCATCTTCGAGACCGCCCGCACCCTGCTGGCCCGTGAGGCCGACGGCACGCCCTTCCGCCTCATCGGCATAGGCGCCGCCCCGCTGGTGCCCGAGGATCAGGCTGACAAAGGCGATCTCGCCGACACGCAAACCCCGCGCCGCGCCGCGCGCCAGGATGCGATCGACAAGCTCCGCGCGCGGTTTGGCGAGTCAGCGATCCGCCGTGGCCGCGGCTAAAGAGCCCGTCGCGGATGCGGCTAGCGCACCCGCCGCGGCTGCGGCCAAAGCGCCCGCCGCGGCTGCGGCTAGCGCGCCCGCCAGATCCTCGATCAGATCCTGCGTGTCTTCCAAACCAACGGAGAGCCGGATCACCCCATCGGTAATCCCCAATTTCGCCCGCTCCTCCGGCCCGATCCGCATCTGCGTCGTGGTGGCCGGATGGGTGGCGAGAGATTTGGTGTCGCCCAGGTTATTGGAGATGCTGATGATTTTCATCGCATTCATGAATTTGAATGCCGCCTCCTTGCCGCCCTCCAGCTCGAAGGTCACCAGCGTGCCGCCGCCGCTCATCTGGCTCATGGCCAGGTTGTGCTGCGGGTGGGATGCGAGCGTGGGGTAGAGGGCGCGTTTCACCCCGGGTTGCGTCTCCAGGAAGCGGGCGATGGTCTCGGCCGAAGCACTTTGCGCGGTCATGCGCAGCGACAAGGTTTCCAGACCTTTCAGCGTTACCCAGGCGTTGAAGGGGGACATGGCCGGGCCGGTGTTGCGGAAGAAGGGCTGGAACACCTCTTCCATCCATTTTTTAGACCCCAGCACGGCGCCGCCCAGCACGCGGCCCTGGCCGTCGATGTGTTTGGTGGTGGAATACACCACCACATCGGCGCCCAGCTCCAGGGGTTTTTGCAACAGCGGGGTGGCGAACACATTGTCCACCACCACGATGGCGCCAGCCTCATGCGCCAGAGCGGCTACGGCGCGCAGGTCGACGATGTCGAGCATCGGGTTGGAGGGGGATTCCAGGAGGACCAAAGCGGTGGGCTGGGAGAGGGCTTCGCGCCATTCATTCGGGTCGCGCCCTTCCACGAACACCGTCTCAATCCCGTATTGCGGCAGCAACGTGCTGATAATCCAATGGCAGGAGCCGAACAGCGCCCGGGCCGAGACCACGCGCTGGCCCGCTTTCAAGCCGCACAGCACCGCCGCACTCACCGCTGCCATGCCGGTTGCGGTGCAGCGGCACATCTCCGCGCCCTCGATCTTGGCCAGGCGCTGTTCCAGCATCTGCACCGTGGGGTTGGCGAAGCGCGAATACTGGAAATGCTGCACCTGGTTGGCGAACACCGCCTCGGCCAGCTCGGCACTCTCATAGGTGAAGCCCGAGGTCAGGAACAAAGCCTCGGCATTCTCATCCAGATTGGTGCGGATGCGCCCGGCATGGACCAGGTCGGTGGCCAATCGTGTTTCTGGGCGGGTGGGTTTGTCGGTCATCGTGGCTCTCCAAAAATTGGGCCCAGCCACAGGGATTCACGGCACAAACGCGCCCTGAGCCTCTTTAGCGTTTGTTTTGCTCCTGGCTTCCACCAGCCTCGCCGCAATCCAGCCGGACAAATCACGAGGTGTTTTTAGCCTACGTCCACATGCTTGCGCGGTCAATCTTCCCAGACTATGACGGGCGCACTGGGCGGGTATGATGTAATGGTAGCCTGCTAGCTTCCCAAGCTCGATGCGCGAGTTCGATTCTCGCTACCCGCTCCAGATTGCTGTCCGGCAATGGCCGCTGGAAGTTGAAAAACCCCATATTTTCAGGTAGTTTAGGTCAGTCTCTGGTTGTCAGTGACCGCCCCTGTTTGCCAGCAGCCGCTGACAATGGGGGCCTTTTTTGGGGCCTTTCAGAACCCCGCAAAATACGAGGCCCCCAGATGGCACTGACCGACACAGCCGTCCGCAATGCCAAGCCCAAGGACAAGCCGTATAAGCTGTCGGATGCTTATGGGCTCTATCTCCTCGTCAACCCGAAGGGGAGTAAGCTCTGGCGGATCAAATATCGCATGAACGGGGTGGAGCGTAAGCTCGCGCTTGGGACCTACCCGGACATCACGCTAGCAGGGGCAAGAACGGCGCGCGATGGTGCCCGCAAGCAGATGGGCAATGCGATCGATCCCAACGCCGCAAAGCGGCAGGCTCGGATTGAGGCGAGCATCCGCGCGAAGAATAACTTTGCGTGCGTGGCTGAGGAGTTGATTGAGAAAAAGGGCAGAGAGGGGCGAGCAGCCGCGACGCTGAAAAAGCAGCGATGGCTAATAAAATTGCTGGGGTCGGATTTCGGGAAGCGGCCGGTCGCGGACATTACCCCTCAGGAATTGCTTCATGAGCTTAAAAAGCACGAGCGGAGGGGACGGTTCGAAACAACCAAGCAGCTCCGCGCCTTTGCGGGCCAGGTTTTTCGCTACGCGGCAGCGACGGCGCGGGCCGAGCGTGACCCGGCTCAACTTCTGCAGGGAGCACTGACGTCGCCGACTGTCACGCACTTTGCCGCAATCACCGATCCGGCTGAGTTCGGCGCCCTGTTGAGGGCGATAGGCGATTACCAAGGCGATCCTTCAGTTATGCATGCCTTGAAGCTCACACCACACGTGTTCCAGCGACCTGGTGAGATTCGCCAAATGGAGTGGTCGGAAATCGACTTCGAAAAGGCGGTCTGGATAATACCGACCACCAGAATGAAGATGCGTGAGCCCCATACGGTTCCGCTGTCGCGCCAAGCCGTGGCCATTCTCCGTGAAATGCGGACGTTGTCGGGATCGGGACGCTACGTTTTTCCATCCGTGCGCACCAGGGCAAAACCGATCAGCGACAACACGGTTAATGCCGCTCTACGGCGCATGGGCTATTCCAAGAATCAGATGACGGCCCATGGTTTCCGCACGTCGGCATCCTCGCTACTAAACGAATCAGGCAAATGGAACCCGGACGCGATTGAGCGCGCCTTAGCCCACATGGTTCCTGGTATTATACGACGCATATACAACCAATCGGCTTATTGGGCTGAGCGAGTCGAAATGGCCCAGTGGTGGAGCGATTATCTTGATGGTCTGAGGGAGAGTGGAAATCGCTAACCGTTTGCCTCCGAAGGCAAAGGTCACGCGTTCGAATCGCGTCGGGTCCGCCAATTTCGTGAATAAAATCAATCGGTTGCAATGAGATCTATGCCAGGTCGGCATTGCTCCTTGAGCGTTGCAACCACATTGCAACCAACCGGGTTGAGTAGGGCAGGCAAGTTCCGCCTTGGCTTAGACAGGCGGTTGCATAGCGGTTCGGTGTGCGCCGCCGATGTTCGATAACAAAAATTTGCCATTGGGCCCGTCTTTGCATGGTGCCAATCTCAGCGGGTATGAGGATTAAGTCCTTCCCCTCATTTCAAAATTTCGGTAGTCGCGGGGGCCCACGACTAACCGGAAGATTCCAAATGAAATCAAAGAATTACGAACTAACTCCGTAGAAAATAACCGAGTTTTGCGCTCGTCGGCTCTCGTCTATTTTTACGCGTGACGAATTGGCGTCGCTCAAAGAGTATTTAATTGGGCTCCTCGACACAGCAAAATACCCGCCTTATCGGGGAACTCGGTTGGATTTTCTGGGGATTGCCCAGGAGGTTGCGATTGCCGCCGAGCATCTTTCGTCAAGCCGTCGACACATTCAACCGATTTTCGATGCGGTAACGAGAGCTGTGGCGGCATGCAAGCTCCGCCCAACTGAAGTTACTGCCACCCACACAGTCCAATCAACGAAGTTTGCGTTTGAAGTGAAGCGCCGTGGTCGCGTCCCGAAAGCTATGGTTGAGTTTCCGGAGCCTACAACGACGGTATGGGACGAACCGGAGGACTTAAGCGCAGCATTGCAGTTGCATGCCCGGCGGCACGGGGATAGCATTTACCATCTCTATAAAGCGGTAGTTCGCCCCGAAGACGGCTTCGATCAAACGACGTTGATGAGCTGGGTCCGTGGTACCAAAGCTCCCCGATCGGTCGTCAGCCTCGAAATTTTGCGCCGAATCGAACGGCGCTATCGGCTGCCGGAGGGGTATTTCAACGGTAAGACCAGCCACGCGGCACAAGCCCCTACGGGGCATGATTTCGAGTCTTTCTCGCCATCTGAGCGGAAGCGGCTCGCCTGGCATCTTCCTGACGATTTCAACGCGCGTTCGCGCACAGAACGTATCGAAATTCTCGATTGGGTGAGAACGCGCATTATCAGTGGTTCCACGGAATATAGACGTTATCAGGCCGCTGCCGCGAATCAGCGTTTTGCGGTCCGTTTCACATGTACATCAGGTCCCAGGAAAAAGCGTCCGCGCGAATTAAGCCCTAATGAGTCGGGGATTATCCATGCCCCAACAGCTTTAGACAACGAGATGACAGAGCTGATGCGTTTCAAAACCTCGACGTTTGCCGCCTTTGGTATGCAACGAAACGGTGTTTGGGGCGACGAAACAGCTGATCAGAAAGTGGAGCATTTTGGTCTTTGGTTTGGCGCATTCGCCGCACCGGAGCAGAGTGAAGTTCAAGGATTCGGGGTCGATCCCGCTCGGCTGACCTTCGCCATGATGATTTTTCCTCAGGTCTGGGATTGGTACCTACAATGGCGTGAGCGCAGGCGAGGATTCTATACGAGATGGGAAACTGACTTGCTCTCCATCGTCACAGCATTGACGCGGGAAGAAACGGGATGGTTGAGGCAGACGCCACGCATAGCGGATAGTTTGGTGGAAATTGAGCGCTTGATATCCCAAACCGACATTGACGAAGCGAGGAATGACTGGGATGCCGCCTGCGATCGGATGCATCGGCATGCTAAGCGCCGCATCAAGGAGATCAATCGGGTCGCCCGCGTTCATCGCGATCCGTTCGAGCCCATATTGCCGATTTTGGAAGCCCCGAGTCCAGTCGCGGAATACAGGAAGATAACCGAAGAAATTCTCCGAAGGATGCCGGACGAGCGCCGGTATCCACGTGCGACTGCCGAGGCTGTGAGGTCCTTTCTCCTGCTTCGGATAGGTTTGCACACCGGCTTGAGGCAGAAAAATCTGCGTGAGCTTTTGCTCTGCAAGCGCGATGCTCTGCCGACGTCCGAACGGCGTCTTGAGGACATGAGACGAGGAGAGATTCGTTGGAGCACGAAGGAACGGGGATGGGAAATTTTGATTCCATCTGTAGCATTCAAAAATGCCACCTCATCCTTCTTTGGGGCAAAACCGTTCCGGTTAATTTTACCCGACCTTGGCGGCTTATATGAGAAAATCGAATCTTATATCGATCGGCATCGCAAACGCCTAATTGGCCCAGCCGCAGATACGGGCACCTTTTTCGTCAAAACCGCGAAAACGACCAGTGCAAACGCAGCTTACGATCAGCACACCTTCTATGAGGCTTGGAGGCTCATCACCCAACGTTACGGCGTCTACAATCCATGGACTGGACGCGGAGTCATTGAGGGGTTGTTGCCGCATGGTCCGCACAATGTTCGTGATGTTCTGGCAACGCATATTTTGAAGCAGACCGGATCGTATGAGCAGGCAAGTTATGCGATTCAAGATACGCCTGAAATGGTCACGCGGCACTACGGTCGGTTCCTGCCGCAGGACAAAGCGGAGATTGCCGCACGCATCTTAAATCAGGTTTGGGAGGCCGCCTAGATACTGGGGAGAGCGCCACGTCGGTGCCTTTGCGGAGATTAAAAGGCGTAATCTCCGCAAAGGTTGCGGTGATTATCCTGCTTACGGCTTTCAGCTGTCTACAACATTCACGAGATTACCGGCCGGATCGCGGAAAAAGAAGCGCCGAAGCCCCCAGCTTTCTTTGACGGGGCCAGCAAACCACTTCTGCCCCGGCGGCCCGAACGGCGGTCTCGGTGGCGTCAAGATCGTCTACGCCGATGGAAATCACCGGTAGCTCTGTACCGGAGCCACCTTCAGAGGCCGTGTGTAACTCGATTTTCTGACTTTTGTCTTTGCTCAGAAAAGAGATCCAGCCCATGTCAAAGGGTAGGTCGAGTTGGAAAACTTCCTGATAAAACTTTGCTAGCGCGACCGGGTTCGGCGCGGTGAGATTAGCAACGATCCTCGTGACGGCCATCTTGAAACGGCTCCCTGCCATCGGCGTTTTGTCGTAATTCGTTTATACTCCAAGTAAAACCCAATGGCATCTAAACTGCTTTGCTACCGGGAGCGGCTGTTCCGTTTCAATCCGTACTGGCACGGCTACGCGCCTAAGCCCGAACGCTTACAGCTATGGCTGGGTTGGGCGCAAAGCAGAATGCCTCCTCCGATGCTTTGAATACTGCCGTGAGAGGGCGAAAATGAACCCATACGATGTGTAGGCGTTTCCGGCTCGTTGGCTTTAATCTGTTGATTTAATTGAATACAGATTGAGCTGTATGCCCTGGAGTTTAACCGTATTGAGTTTTGGATTGGACCAAAATTGGTCCAAAATCGCTGGCAGTAAATTAAATTCGGGCATGTTCAAATCATGTCTCAACAGCTATCGATACCCGCCCCCATTAAACGTCAAAAGGGGCCGCTGGCGGTTCTATTTCGTCACGCTAAAAACGGTCATTCGTTGAAACATCCGCATACCTTCGATACCGCGCTCATGGCCGATACCGCTGGATTTGATGCCGCCGAATGGTGCGTAGCTGCTGGAGAGTGCGCCATTGACATGCACCGCGCCGCTGTGCACGCGCTGGGCCACCGCAAAGGCTTCATCCGTATCATTGCCGAAAACATAGCCGGAGAGGCCATATTTTGAATCATTGGCCATCGCCACGGCATGGTCGATATCGCGGTAGCCGATGATGCCGGCGACGGGACCGAAAATTTCTTCCTGTGCTGCCGGGTTGGCGTTGTCCGGCAGGTCGAGCACGGTGGGTTCGAAGAAAAAGCCCCGGTTGAGATGCGCCGGGCGTTTACCGCCGGTGGCGATGCGCCCGCCATGCTGGACGGCGAGATTTACAAAATGCTCGCAACGCTCCACCTGCCTGGCGCTGATCACCGGTCCAACCTGCGTTTGAGGGGCGTTCGTATAGCCCTGAATTAGCGCGCCAACCGCGGCGGCGGCTTTTTCCACAATCTCGGCCTTGCGCGCCGCAGGCACGAAAATGCGCGTGCCCAGGACACAGCCCTGGCCGGCATGCGAGGTGCTGACGGAAACGGCCGCCTGCACGGCGCGTTCGGCCGCGTCGGGCAGAAAAATCTGCGCCGATTTGCCGCCGAGTTCCAACTGAACGCGCTTAAATGTGGCGGCGGCCTGGGTGGCCACCTGCGCGCCCACGGCGGAGGAACCGGTGAATGTGATCATATCGACCGCGCGGTGGGTGGTGAGCAGCTGCGCGCCCTCGACGCCTGCTTCCAGCACAAGGTTGAGCACGCCGGGCGGCAGGCCCACTGCATCGGCTGCCTCGGCAAAAGCTAAAGAGGAGAGCGGCGTGAGTGGGTTGGGCCGCAGGATAACCGAATTGCCGGCGATGAGCGCCGGTATGGCCTTCCACACCCCGGTATGCAGGGGAAAATTATAGGCGGAAATACCGGCCACCACACCCAGCGGCGCGTAGCGCTTCAGGCTGGCCACACTCTGGCCACGCTGGTTATGCGCCTCGCCCGGCGGCAAAGCGTTTTCCTCCATTTCCGGCAGGCTGACCATCAGATCGATGATTTCGCGTGCCATGCGCAACGGCGTTTCAAATTGTGCCTGCATGGTGGAGGAAAACGCAGGGCAACCGGTTTCCGCCACCAGCAGCGTTTTAATAGCATCGCCCTGCGCCTGCATATGGTCGATGAGATTGTGCAGCAGTGCCGCGCGCGCTTGCATGGTTGTGTGGCGCCAGGGGCCGGTGTCGAAAGCCTGGCGTGCTTTGGTGATGGCATACTCGATCTGCGCCACGGACAAGGCGGGAAAACGCGTGAAGACGGTGCCGTCGGACGGGTTCTCGACTTCCAGTTCGGCACCTTTGCCATCGACGAATGCACCGTCGATATATCCCGCTTTTTGCATTGTTTTACGCCCCTGGTTTTCGGCTTGTTCTGAGAGGTTAAACCGCATCCGCGGGCGCGCGTGTCAGGCGCATGTGCTGGCGCAGCCTGCTGTGCGCGGGCTCATCATCGCCCTGCACCTCGACGCCCATGGCCACATGAGCATAGCTCAACAACAGGCGCATCAACCGCTGTTCGCCGTCATCATGTTCGGCCAGCGGCTTGCGGTCCAGAAAGGCGAGTGCGGCTTCAAGCACGGGCTGCATGGCGACGTAAAATGCCAGCGCTGCCGCGGGCGTGGCACTGTCGCGCAAATGCGCCCGTGCGCCCGCAGAATCCCCGGCCCAGTGCGGCGCAAATTCTTCCAGCTCGGCGAAGCCTTCTGGCAGAAGCCTGTTCATACCAGGTCCTCCGCTTTGTAGGCTTGCACCATCGCATCCACCTGCAGGTATAAATGGCGGCAGAGCGCCTCCTGCGTCTGGAAATGAATATGTTTTAGCGCGCCGCTGCTCAGCCCTTTCTGCCCGGCCAGAATCACATCGCGGTCTTCGCAATGCACATCGCGCGCACTGGCCATCAGCGCTTCGCGGGCGAAACGTTCACTGGCGCTGGCGTCCTCGCCAATCCAGTAGATGCGGATAACGCCGCGCGAGCGCGTGGCGCTGATTGGCATCACCATCTGCGAAAACGGCTGCAGGGCCGAGCCGAGCAGAAAGAAATTAGGGAAGAGGGCGAAATATTCGGTAGGGCCTGGCGTAAGCACATGGCCTTTGGCGGCGGCACTCGCCAGGGCCTGGCGGAAGGCCAGTGAGAGCGTATAGGGTGGCGGTGGCGGCGCGGGGTTGGACCAGATGATCTGCTTGCGATGCTGCCCATGGAAGGAAAATCCGGCGGCATAGCCAAAAGGATTCTCGGCCCCGATGCCGGCACCGCTGGAGCGGGGATGAATGAAGCGCAGATGATAATTCTCCTGGAAATTATCATAGGTCAGCTTCCAGTTGGCCTCGATCTCATAGACATATTCAGTGAAATTCGTGGCCAGGCTTATGGGCAGCGCTTCCAGCCGCACCGTCAGATCCCCCAGAGACTCACGCAGCGGTGTCGGATCCGGCGCGAAATTAATGAAGATCAGCCCGGCGCAGATTTCCACCGCGACGCGCAGCAGACCGCAATCCGCCTTGGCAAGATTAAACTGCTCGAAATCAGGTGCTGAGAGCAGCGCGCCATCCGTACCAAAAGTCCAGCGATGATAGCGGCAGCTGAAATTCGCACGCCGTCCGCTTTCCTCCTGTACGAGCTCGGTGCCGCGATGCGTGCAGATGTTATGGAAGGCACGTATCTCATTATCCTTGCCGCGCGTGATGAGCACGGAGGCATTTGCCGCCTCGACCTCGCGGCGGATGAAACTCCCTGGTCCCGACAATTCGCATACATGGCCGATTTGCAGCCAGCTGCGTTTGAACACCGCTTCGCGCTCCAGTTCAAAATAGGCGGGGTCATAATAGGGCGCGGCGGGGATGGGCGTCGTGCCAAGCCACGACACCTCATCACGCCGCACGGGCTGGAATGGGATCGTATTCATTGTAGCGCTCTCTCCCGGTGAGGGCGCTACCATATCGACGTAAGGATTATTTAGCAAACGCTTGGTTCGGCAGCTTGGCGGGTTACGGCTTGCTTGGATGAACAACGGCATGTCCACCCGCGGCGTGAGGGCTGGTGAATGTCCGGCTTTAGGGAAGCGGCAAGGGCCCGACAATTACGTGAAGGGCGCGAAGCCGACGTTGTCGATGCACATTTGGTCGGGAAACTCCTGCCGCTCTCCCATCGATCGTCGGCTCCAATCGCCATTCTCAAAGGCTCGGCGCGCCGCCGCGATTGCTACGCCGAACTGCGCCACCGGAAAGGCCGGGCATGCGGGCGGCCGTGCTCCCGTCGGAAGGGCTTTCGACCAGAAACTCCTTACCCTCTCCACTGAGGCGTTCAATCTCTTAAGAATCTGGCAGCGAGGCTAAACGGCCCCAGCTGCATCGAACGCCTTCAGGAGCGCCTGGCAGCGCATTTCGAAATGCGCTTTATGTTCGGGATGGGTGATGATATAGGGTGCATTCGTCTCGATCGCCCGTACCACCGCGCGGCCGACATCATGCGGGTCCATCATCCGCGCCTCGAGCGCCTCAAGCGCTTCCCGCGACAGCCCGGCACCCTGCACACCCGAGATACGGCTCAGCGACATGCGGCTACGGACCAGCCCCGGAAACAGGGTCGAAACCCCCACGCCATCCGGCGCGAGCTCGTCCCGCAGGGCGTCGGAAAGGCCGAAAACAGCGAATTTGCTTGCCGAATAGGCCCCCAAGCCACGGTAGGGTGAAAGACCGTTCATGGAAGAGGTGTTGACGATGTGACCTGAGCCGCGCGCTCGCATATCTGGGGCAAAGGTCTGGACACCATAGAAGACACCCCTGAGGTTGATCGCCATGACCTGCTCGAATTCTTCGGGCGCGAACTGATCGACGGGTGTCCAGCTTGTGGAGACTCCAGCGTTATTGCAAAGAATATCGACACGGCCGAAGCGCTCGAGTGCGGCTTCGCGCAGGGCAGCCCAGCTATCGAGGCGTGTCACATCGAGCGCGAGAGCCGTCACCCGTTCACCGAGCCTGCTGGCCTCGGCGCGGGCATAGTCGAGTTCAAGATCGGCGAGAATGACTGACATGCCTTTCTCGACGAACGCTTCCCCCATGCCGGCACCAATACCGCCGCCACCGCCCGAGATGACGGCAATCTTACCCGCGAGGTCCATGTTCGAATCTCCCTATGGCCAATAGTAAATCTTAAATCATTCTTACGAAAACATGGATTTATCATGAGGCGTTGGTCTTGTAACGCAGCGGCATAGGGAGCTGGAATAGCGAGGCTTTCCCAGGGTATTTTGTCCTCAGGTTCAGCTTTGACGAGCTGCCCCGGCGCAGTTTCAGCTTTTGGGAACATCATCGGCGAGACTGGCAAGACCTGCAGTCTGGATGTTGAAACCGTCGCAAGAGCCGTTCTCGAACCTGTGTGCAGCTTGTCTGCGATATCCTTCGCGGTGCCCTCCGCGTGAAATTCGCATTGGCGCCACTGGAGCGAACGAACACTTACCCAAGCGCCAGCCCCTCTTCCGCGGCAGCTTCCACCAGCTGGCTGCTCGTGGTCATGTCTCACTCTTGGTTTGATCATGCTCGGCAGCGACGGACGTCCGAGGCGTGGGTGCCGGGCCTTGCTCGATAAGCTCGAAGACATTGCCGTCCAGGTCGCGGCCATAGGTTGCCTTCATCCCGCTTGGGAAAATCTTCATGGCCGAATGAAAGCGCACGCCGCCAGCCTGCATGCATTCGATGGTGCCCTCCAGATCCTCGACCTCCAGTCCGAAGTGCGAGATACCGTGGTCCCCCACCGAATAGTTTGGGCTCTTGCGCGCAGGCGCCGGGGCTGCATATTCGAACAATTCGAGCATGAAATTGCCTCTGCGAACAACGCCAAGCCGTCCTCTCGCACCGGGCAGCCCCTGGATGTCCTCAATCATCTCTCCACCGAACGGAAAAATCGGCGTAGCCAGTTCCATGCCGAAATGGGTAATGTAGAAATCAACGGCCCGCTCGACGTTGGAGACTGAGATCCCGACATGATGTGCTTTCACGCTGTCAATCCTTGTGCTCGACCGGCTTCTCTCTTTGCTAAACGCAGGGCCGCTTGATTGCCAATACGATCCTCTGCATCAGGCGTTCGGTAGCATAGTCCGAAACGGCAAAATGCTGGACCGAACGATTGTCCCAGACGGCCGCATCGTTGGGCGGTTGTCTCAGAGCAAATCGTTATGCAGAAGGCAACGATAAGCAAGATTGGGTCGATGAGCAAATTTCATTGGGAAAAATTGATAAACTAAGCGTTGGCCATTCCTTATCTCTTGGCGAGGCGCGTGCTTTCGGCGAAGTAAGTTAATGGTATCAATTAAAGCCAAGTAACTCCCGGGCTTCGGCGGCTGTCGCGACCTCGCGTCCCATAGAGCGAGCCATGTCTGCCACGCGCCCAACAAGTTCAGCGTTTGAGGGGAGGTCTAGTTCGGGATACGGATAATCGTGGAGCCCGATCGCAATGTCACCGCCTAGTTCGATGGCGTTGGCGAGGATCGCGAAGGCATTTGCGCCGATGACGCTTACCGTCCAGCGCCACTGCGCATCAGCGGGGATGAAATCGAGAATGGAATTCAGACCTTTGACGGTGGCGGGGTGTCCGAACGCCAAGTAGGGTTCGCCATAGACTGAGATTTCGCAGAATAGCGGCGTCTTTAGAACGCCCATTTCCACGAGCTTTTCTATGACGCGTACACTGGCGATGTTCCAGATCATTGGCACCGCGGTGACGCCGACGGCTTGTACGCGTTTGACAATGTCCAGAAGCGTCTCGGTCGTGTTAGCATAGACCCGATTGAGGCTCGTGAATGTTTTCTGCTCGGCGTTATAGGCGTCGAGATTGGTGGTGATGACATCGAGTGGGATGCAGTCAGGCTTGGTCGCGGGATCCTTTGCCAGCTCGAGAATATGCGAAACTCTTCCCTCGGATGGTGCCGAAAGAGCGCCAAGGGTGGGGAAGGTGATGATATCGCATTGCTGCTTTATTAGCCGTTCCGTCTCCGCGAAGAGAGAGACGTCTGCCGATGGCGCGCCGGTAACGGGATCGCAGATATGATAGTGAACGACCGCAGCGCCTTGGCGCCAACAATCCACCACCTGATCCGCGATCTCCCTGGGAGAGTAAGCGAGGTTTGGATTTGTCGCCTTTGACGGCCCATTGGCGTGTAACGTGATAATCAGCTTCTTTTTGGCCATGGTCATTTCCTCATATATTCCGAATCGCTAAACTTAAGCCGCCGGCCTGTCACCCCTGACTGTCATCCGCCGAAGCTTGCGTGGGCCGACGAACGAGTCGATGGCGCGATGTTGCGTCACGCGCTCTTCCCATACTGCGACGGTGCCTTGTTGCCATGTGAGACTCACGTGGAATTCTGGCGTGTTGACGTGCTCGAACAGGAATTGCATCAGGCTATCGCTTTCCCGGTCGCTCATTCCCAGAAAACGCTCCGAATAGACCGAATTGACGAACAGCGCTCTTTTGCCGGTTACCGGATCGCGGATGACCGCCGGATGCACCGTTTCGGCATATTGTTTCACGAAAGGCGTGCGCTTCGTTGTGTGAAGCACCTCTAGCCCGTCCAAAAGATGCTGATAATGTGAAGAAAGATCTTCATAGGCCGCATACATGCAGGACCACATGGTACCGCCGCCCAATTTTGGAGCCTCGAGGGCGGTCAGGATCGCCGCCTGGGGAGGGTGTTCGAACGGCGTTCCGTCCGTATGCCACATATTGGTCCGGTATTGCCGCATGGGCTGAGCGATCGCGTCGATGCAACCTGTAGCGTTCTTCTCTTCGGTTGGCTTTTCGTCGGAGGTAGAGAAGCGATAGACCTCCAGCTCGCCGAAGAGCCGGGTGAACGCGGTCTGTTGTTCGCTTTTTACCGTTTCGCCGAACTCGAAGAACAATACGCCATGTTCATGCAGGCCTTGGCGCAATTGCGCGGTTATCGCGGGTGTCGTGGCTTGGTTCAGCGGCACACCGTGCACGCGCGCTCCCAGCGTCGCGCCGGCCTTTTCGAACCGGATCTTGGTCAAGACATCATCAGCGATCATCTCTGTTCTCCTCTACTGCTCTACAGAGCCCGGCATTGCGACCACATCCGCATCAAGGCCATCAGCGGGATAATTGTGGAAATTCGAGTTGGAGTTCGCGCGGATGGAGGGATTATTTTGCTGTTCCATCCAGGGCGTGGACCGCCGAGCCGAAGTACTGTGGGCTGTGCCTGCTGTGTGTGGTGCGGTCTCCCGTTTCCCGCAATTAGACATACGGTCAGAAAAAATCAATCATTTGTTTTATAAAGTACCGCCGCATTTGTGTGCGGCGTTTGCGGGTCAACGGGTCGTGTGTCGAACCCATCAAGCCAAAGGAGCAGAAGAATCAATCCGTAGACGGCGTTTTAGTCTCCGACCATGAGCTCCTGACAAATGGCACGGGGGATTGGGTCGTCAACACGTGAAGATGCGCGGACCATTCTAAGGATACAGTCCAGATAAAAGTCCACCACATTATCGAGAGGATAGGAAAGGGAGTTGTCCATGCTAACGATGTCTCCTGACCTGAAGAGCGAGGCGGCGGAGCTTAGCATGCGGGATATCGCGCCGATCATGAGTGATGTGTCTATGCCCTTCCGGAAAAGGCCTGTTTGCATACCATCGTTCAATGTCGATTGGAGTAATTCAATGGATTTATTTTTCACGGCCTCGACGTATTCGAAATCGCCATGCCCGGATAGGAATTTTCGATCATTCTGCAGGATCGTGAAGGCGGCGCCATTTTTTAAGAAGCGGTATAGCCGTGCTATGATGTTGGCGATGAGCCGATGTTCGGCATCGAAGTTCAGTGAACTGATCCTGAGATTGTCCCGAGATGTTTTGGAGACCGGTTCTTGAATGATCTCGTGGAGGATTTCTTCCTTGCTGCGAAAATAATAATACAGGCTGCCGGGAAGGAAATCTGCGCGGTCGGCAATCTGCCTTATCGTGGTTGACTCAAAGCCGAATTCCGAGAAGAGCTGTGCGGACACTTCCAGCAATTGCGCGCGCCGGTCAAATGCCGCCAAATCTTTGAACTGCTGCCGAGGTAGCGCCTGGCCGCCGGCCTTCTTGCGCGGGGTGCGCGTTCGTAGCGTGGGCATTTGATTTAACGTCATCCAGCGATCTCTTTCCGTTCGGCGATATAAAGCTTCTCTATTCCCCTGGGGGCGATTTCTGCAATCGGATGGACTATGGGGTTATGCGCGAAAAATTTCAATCTAACAGTTGATTGGTAACTGCCGCGCTGTATGATTGGGTGAATATTGACTGCCGACGGCCCATTTTAGTTTGCCGGGTGCGTGGCCAAGGGGGATCGTAAATGCCGCTTCTAATAACGGGTGGTACGGGCTTTTTGGGGGCCTATCTGACGAGATATGCACTCTCGATGGGTGAAAAGCATGTCGTGGTACTGGATAGATATGCGGACCGGGGACGGATCGCAGATGTGCTGGACCGGGTCACCTTATTGGAAGGCGATGTTTCCGACACAGACACTGTTCGCGCGATCATTGCCGAGCACCGTATAGACCGGATCGCGCATTTTGCCTTTGTTCTCGGCTCGCCGGCAACGGGGCAGATGATCAATTATATCAAAGTGCAGGCGCTCGGTACGGCGAATGTGTTTGAATGTGCCCGTGAGGCTGGCGTGAAGCGGGTTCTGTTTGCGAGCTCGGTCGCCGCCTATGGCGCACAGGACGCTTCCCTTCTCGACGAATCGCTTATCCCCAATCCGCAAAGCCTTTATGGTGCCTCCAAGGTTTGGGCGGAAGCGATGGCGGAGCATTATACAAAACACCTCAATCTCGAGATCGTTACCGTGAGGTATGGATCGACTTACGGGCTGGGGCGCGCATGGCGAGGCTCCTACAGTTCCGGACTCCTGCCGCTCCCGGCCGAGACGCATTACATGGCGCGGGTTGAACAGGCCGTGCGAGGTGTACCGATCACGATGCCGAACAGCCAGATATTGGCGGATTGGACCTATGGTGCCGACGCAGCCCAAGCCGCATGGCTCGCCTTGACGGCGGCAAACTTGCCACATCATCTCTACAACGTAGGCGCGGAGCGCCTGCCGGTGGGAGACTACACCCGGGCGATGAAGATGCTGCTGCCCGAGGCCCAGATTACCGTCGTGGAGACAGAAATGCCTGGTAACGCGCATGTGCCGATGTGCGCGGCGCGGCTGCGTGATGATCTAGGATTTACACCGCGATATTCGCTGATGCACGGGCTTGCGGATTATATTGAGCGCATCCGCATCGCCGATCATTATGCCCTGGAGAGCATGCGGGCCGGCTGAACTTCAGATTTTGGTTCTGAAGCGGTTAACCCGGCCCGGGGTGATGCCTCGGGCCGGGGCAATATTCAAGCAACGGGGCGATCGCCGACAAAGGTAAGGCGGCGCATTTGGCGGCTGCCCGTGAAATCCGCCACGCCGCGATGTTGTGTCACCCGTTCTTCCCAGACTGCGATCCGGCCCGTTTCCCATTTCAGCCTCACGTGGAATTCAGGTGTGTTGACGTGCTGGAAGAGCATTTGCAGAAGAGATTCGCTCTCTCTTTCGCTCATCCCGAGGAACCGCTCCGTATAATTGGCGTTGACGAAGAGCATCTTCCGGCCAGTGACGGAGTCGCGGATCACCGCAGGGTGAATGGCGGTGGCGTCGGATTTAAGCCAGGGCAGGCGCTTGGCGCTGTGCAGCGCTTCCAGGCCTTCGAGTAGATGCTGATAATGGGCGGATAGATCCTCCCACGCCGCATACATGCTGGCCCAAATCGTATCGCCGCCGACAACGGGAAGCTGCACGGGGGTCAGCATTGCCGATTGCGGCGGGAGTTCGAATAATGTGCCGTCCGCATGCCATTGGTTGGTCTGGTATTGTTTCATGGGCACACGGTCTGAATCCATGACACCGTCGCCCGCCTGCTTCGGCCGATCTTCCAGCGAGGAGATGCGGTAACCGGCTTCCAACGTCCCGAACATCTCGCCGAATGCGGCGAATTCCTCTGCGCTGACGATATGATCGAATTGGAAGAACAGCACGCCGTGCTCATGCAATGCGCGCCGCAAGGTCTCGCCGATGTGCGCTGTCCTTTTACCATTCAAGCTGACACCATGCACCCAGGCGCCAATGTTCCCTGAGGCGCGCTCGAAGCGAATATCCTCGATTGAGACTGTTGTGGCAGTGGTCATTTCCATATCCTTATCGAGATGATTTCAGCGCGGGGCGCACCGGATGATTTGCCGCAACATACTGGCGCTGCCCCATTCGGTTATGACCGCAGGCCCCAAAAATTCTGCTGCATCGTCCTGGTGCCCATTGGCTGGGGTAAGTCAGAGGAGGCTGGGTGCCATCCGCAGGACAACGCGGCCATGTTCGGCCTTGGAGGCGGAGGCGAATGCCGCCTCGATGTCATCGAACTCATAGGAGGCGCCGACCAGCTGGTCGAGCTTGAGCCGGCCGGTCTGATAAAGGTTCAGGATACGCGGTATGTCGAGGCCAGGGTAGCCATTGCCGCCGCGCACACCGGTCAGCCGCCGTGCCCCGAACAACAGGTCGCCGGCGAGGACGGGGAGAGTGTCCTGCCCGGAGAAGACGCCAACTGCTACGGTCAGCCCGCCCATATCGGTCGCTGCCATGAGCTCCATAAGGCGTTCCTTGCGTGTCCCCACCGCGTCGAAGGCATACCCCACGCCGCGGGGCACGATTTTCTTCACCACTGCCACCAGCTCCTTTGCATCCTCGGGAGCAAGGATGCAGTGGCTGGCACCGAAATCCGATGCCAGGTCCAGCTTATGCGGGTTGGTATCGACCGCGATGATCTTCGCGGCGCCCGCGATTTTCGCGCCCTGGATGATGCTGAGGCCAATGCCGCCGCAGCCGAACACCAGCACCGATGCGCCTGGCCGCACATCTGCACAATTGAACACCGCGCCGAGGCCGGTGGTAACGCCGCAGGAGATGAGGCACATACTCTCGAATGGCGCGTCAAAACCGAATTTGACCAGCTTGGACTGGCGAACGACGGCATATTCCCCGAATGAGCCGATCCCGACGAAGGAATGCACGGTCTTGCCGCGTTGCGACAGGCGGAAGGTGCCGTCCGCCATCTCACCGAAAGTGGAGCGAGGCGGATTGCCGCTGCAAAACTGCATCCGGCCCTCGCCGCAATAATCACAATGGCCGCAGGGGCCGCCCATGGCGATGATGACGCGGTCGCCGCGTTTGAGGTCCGTCACACCGGGGCCTGTGGCTTCAACAACGCCGGCCCCTTCATGGCCGAGTACGATGGGCAGGCAATCACCGAGATTGGGGCGTCCGTGGAAGAGGTGAACATCGGAGCCGCAGATACCTGATGCTGCTATGCGCACGAGCACTTCGTCCTGCCGTGGTTCCTGTATGTCTACTTCCTCGATCTGCAGTGGGACGCTGTATTGATGCAAGACGGCGGCGCGCATTCCTCATCCTTTCATTTTCTGTATTTGGCTTTGCGAATGATCATTCGCGGCATGTGGTGACATCGGAAATCTTGGTGCTCTCGCAACGCCGTAATACGACGGGCTTTCTCGGCACGGCCTTAATTTGGCCTTCGCTGAGTTTCGTATTGGGAGTCGCGGTCATGGCTGGTGCCCGAGAGAGCCGATCATGCTTTCATGATATGAGAGCCGTTATTTTGTAAAATGGAAACATCTTTTCGCATACCGATAAGTGTCCGTCAATTCGAGAATACTCGTGGAGTCTTGTTTTGGTGGTTTTTTGGGCAGCTTCAACGAAAAATACATACAATCAGCGGGCAATATGATTTTTTCGCGATGAGTTTTTACGGTCGGTGCTGCTAAGTTATTGCAATGTAGAAAATTGCGCTGTACAGCATGACAAGTATTGGATGGATCTCAGGGAGGCCATGTGAGCAGACCAGCACTTTCAGCATCACGCAGCATAGATATTCTTGAATTTTTGGCGACGTTTTCGGAAAGCGCATTCACTCTTTCAGAAATATCGCGTGCCACGAATATCAACCTTGCATCCTGCTATGCCGTTCTCACCGTGCTGGCTGACAGGGGTTACCTGACGCGTTCGGCCAATCAAAAAACCTATCAACCGGGCGTCTCGCTCGTAGCGCTTGGCAATGCCGCCTTGAAGAGTGTGCCGATTATCGCAAAGGCGACGCAGTCGGCGCATCAGCTGCACAGAGAGCTTGGCGTAGCTGTTCTGGTGAGCACCTTCATCGATGAGGAAATTCTCGCTGTTGTATCACTGGAGGATACTGAAGGCCGTATCGCGGGCATGCGTGTTGGCGAACGGCTGCCGTTCATCGCACCGGTTGGCGCGCCTTTTCTGGCGTGGGGGTCTCAGGAGGAGGTCCAGGCCTGGATCGATCGCCGCTCATCGCCACTAGAGCCGTGGTTCGAAGAAGATTTGCACCGGGACCTGAAGCAGACGCGGCAAAGAGGCTTTCAGATACAGTTACGCGAGACCTCGGGTCCAACGCTCGCAGCTCTGCTGGCGGAGATGGCGTCCGGTAGCCATATGGCGGGTTATAAGGGCGAGATGAACCGCGTCATTCACTCCTACGACTACCATTGCCGGCCCCCGGACGTGGTCGTTGCCGATGAATTATATGATGTCATGCTGCTGTCCGCCCCGATCTTCGACCGTACAGGCCGGGCCACTTACAATATGAGCCTCGGCGGCTTTCCACAGAAATTGACCGGTGCGGTGCTGACCGATTATGCCAACCGCCTCATGCATGCATGTCTCGATGTCATGCGTGCGGACCGTTTGCAGGCCGGGCAGTATGAGCGTGCCAGCGCATAGCACTTCAGGTGACGCGGAATATGGGAATCGAGGCGTTCTTTGCCGGTGACCAGGATAATTCGACCGATGCGCCGATGTTGATGTGATCGATGGGCGTGGCGGCGATGGAAGCGATGAGGCGCACGCCATCCGCGCCGGGGAACGCGATGAGGGCAGGGACAATGACCTGCACCGAGCCGTCGTCTTTCTTTTCGCGCAAGATCGTGAAGGAATAGATTTGTCCGGCACCGGGCGCCGTCCAGGCGACGGTTTGAGACCGGCAACGTGGACAGAAGGGGCCTGGGGGCCAGCGAAAATGCCCGCAGTTCACACAACGCGGCAACAGTAGTTCGCCGCGTTCGGCCGCATCCCAGAAGGGCTGTGTCCATGCATCCTTTGGTACGTCTACATCCCTGACATCGGGTGCTGTGGCGATCTCGATGTTCATTCTCTCAATTCTGCAAAATGGCGCCACTCACAGGGATTGGTGCCGGACCACCCGTGACGAGCGCGAATTGGGCATTGGGGATCTGGTTGATCGCGGTGCCGCGGAGCTGTTCCACAGCCTCCCGAATATGAGTCATGCCGATGACATAGGCTTCCGATAAATGTCCGCCATGTGGATTGACGGGAATGGCGCCGTTGTGGCGTATTGCGCCGCTTTGGACAAAATCGCCCCCTTCGCCGCGGCGGCAGAAGCCGTAATCCTCCAGCTGCAGAATCACGAGCGGTGAGAAATGGTCGTAGAGCAGGGCGACATCTATGTCCGCAGGGCCGATGCCCGCCTGTTGGTAAAGCCGGCGGGCCGTATGTTCCGCGCCGGCGCTGGTGAACATGGCGTCTGGCATGTTCAGCCAGAAGAAGGAGCGGCCCCAGTCACCCGAACCGCCATGGGCGCTTGCCGCAATATAGACCGGGCGCTGTGCCAGATCGCGCGCGCGCTCTGCGCTGGTAACGATGAAAGCCAGCGCACCATCCGTCTCCAGGCAGAAATCCAGCCGGCACAACGGGTCGGCCAGCATGGGCGAGGCCATATACTCGTCGAGGCTGAGCGGCTTGCGGCGCAACGCGCCCGGCCGGTTCGCGGTATAGGCGCGGGAGGCCATGACCACCTCCGCGAAGGCTTCGCGCCGAACGCCGAATTTATGCATGTACCGGCGCGCGACCAGGGCGAAGGTCTGGCCCGGTCCGCCGGTCAGCCCGGCGGTACGGGACCATATCCCGTTGGGCGTTGCAACGAGGTTGGCGAAGGTGAGGCCGTAACGCCGCGTGCTTTGCTGGCACGCCCCGATGCACAGAACGGCTTTGGCCCGGCCGGTTTCGATCGCCATGGCGGCAAGATCCAAAATGCCCGCCGAACCGCCGCCTTGTGCCGCCACCGTGGCGGCAAAATTGATTTCCGGGATGCCGAGCATTTCGGTGAGGAGGCCAGGTTCAAATCCGTTGGCGTAAAAGGCGAGCCCGTCCACATCCGTGATGCAGAGCCCCGCATCCGCAGCGGCGGCGAGCGCGGCTTTGCCGATCAATTCGTAAATGGTCTGCGGGGCTGACTCACCGCGGAAATAATAGGGCGTTGCGCCGACGCCAACGATCGCGGCCTGTCCGGTGTTGATGCCGTATCTCCATAAGCGTGGCTGGACAGAAAATATATGACGGAGGACTGGCTTGCGCCAGCCTCCCGTCATAGGGGGCAGGGGTCAGGTGAGGTCGAAACCGAAGACGCCCACGGCATTGTCCTGCAGCGCCTTGCGGGCGTCGTCGGGTTTCATACCGTCGATCATGACGTTGGCGACCTTATGCGAGTTCGGCCAGATCGTGGCGGAATGCGGATAGTCCGAGGAGAACATCGTCATGCCGGACAGCCAGGGGTAAAGCCCGGTTTTGATGAGGTCATAGCCGCAATAATCATCCACATTGGTGGTGAAAATATTTTTGCCGATGAACTCGGTGGGATGGCGCTGCAGCTTGACGGGGAACCAGCTCTTCTGAACCGCCCAGTGATGCTCCATGGTCTGAACCCAGAACGGTACCCAGCCGCAATCGACCTCCGCGCCGACCAGTTTGATGTTCGGATAGCGGTCGAACACGCCGGCAAAAATCAGATAGGAGAAGGGGCGGACGCAGGAAAAATAGCGGGTGACGATGCCGCCGATGCTCACCTTGTCCTGCTGGTAGAAGTCCCAGTCGGTCTTATCCGGCGGCCCGCCATGGTTGCGGTGCATGCACAAGGTCATGCCCAGCTCGTCAGCCGTCTGCCAGATGGGTTCATAATGGGTCGGGTGATTATACGGCGTGGTCGGGCTGCCGGGAATAAACATGGCGCGCGCGCCCTTTTTGGCAACGCGGCGCATTTCCGCGGCGGCTTCCTCGATCCCGACCTCGGTCGGGCAAATAGCGAGGCCGCACAGGCGCTTGGGGTCGGCGGACTGGAAATCATCGATGATCCAGTCGTTATAGGCCTGTGTCCCGGCCATCGCGATTTCGGTGTTCGGCTCGACATAGAAACTGCCGGCGAAGGCAGGATAGGTAACCGAGGCGTAGATGCCGTCGATGTCCATATCCTTCAGATGTTCGGCACCATCATAATTGCCCGGACGCAGGTCGGAATAGCGCAGGCCCGAGATGCGATAGTCCTTACGGTCGAAGCCAGCCATGGCTTCGATGCCATAGGTGCGCTTGGGCGGTGCCGTGCCGTCGATGCTCCAGCCCTCGCCGCCATCCTTACCTTCGATGACGCGCGGTGCCTTGTCCTTCAGATGCTTCGGGAAGCGATCGATGAAAAGGTTGCGTGGTTCGTTGATATGGTTGTCGGCCGAGATGAGCTTGATGCCGAGCGCGCTGACGTGGTCAACATCCTTCAGTACTGCGGTATCCATATGAAAATCTCCTTGATATGGTTTGGCGCGGGTCATCCTGGCCTCGCTTGCAGCAAGCATAGAAGGGGTGGTGGAAAGGATCTAAACTCCAGACCCCATAACTTCTACTTGATCGTCTTGAGTCGGGTGGCCACTGATTCTGGGCGGGCATTCCTCGGCGGGGCCGGCCAAGGGGGGCGCATTTTGGTGGATTGAGACGTTGTTTTGGACGCCGGAGACGTGCGCGACGGGGCAGGTTCATGCCAATCCGTGGATGAGAATCCGTGGATGAGACTAAGAAGAGTTGGAAAATATGACGACGATCTTTCAGGGACTCCGCGTCATCGACTTGAGCCAGGGCATGGCCGGGCCTCTTACAACTATGATCCTCGCGGATTACGGCGCAGAGGTTATTCGTCTTGAGCCGCCGGATGGCGACCCGATGTGGCAACATCCGGCCTATATGTTGTGGAACCGTGGCAAGAAAAGTGTCGCGATCGACTGGTCGTGTGAGGCAGGCCGTGCGCAGGCCCGGCAATTGATCGAGGGCGCGGATATATTTCTCGAAACGCTTCGTCCAGGCGCGGCCGAAGTGCTTGGTCTCGGCTATGATATCGTTGCTGCGGCCAATCCCGCGCTGATCTATTATTCATTGTCTGCCTTTGGCCAGCATGGCCCCTACAAGGATTTCAAGGCCTATGACGGCATCGTCAATGCCAAGTCCGGCCGCATGCGTGATCAGGTCGGCTGGCAGAAGAACAGGCCGACTTTTCGCGCCGTCAACGATGTTTCTTACCATACGAGTATGTATTGTTTTCAAGCCTTGATCGCGGCATTGCGTGTGCGGTCGATGACCGGGCGCGGACAGAAACTGGAGGGAACGCTGCTTTCCGGTGTCACGTCTCCCAACAATGCCTGGCGGCTGTTCGAGGGACAGGAAATTCCGCCGGATCTCTACCCCGGCGAAACATCGAAGGAGGCGGCGAGCCGGGGCGAACTGGTAGCCGACAGGCACGAATCCGACCCTTATACAGCGACTCCCAGCCAGCTATGCGCCGAGACCAAGGATGGGCGCTGGATCATGCATTCGCATATTCAGCAGGACCTTTTCAATGCGTGGATCGATGCCATCGGCTTCAGTTGGATTCGCGATGATCCGCGCTATCGCAATGCGCCGAATCTCCCGAATGCAGAAGATCGCATTGCGCTTAACCTCATGATCTTTGCCCGCATGAAGGAAAAGACCGCGGCGGAATGGCGCGATATATACCGGCGCAACCCCGACTGCGCCGGCGAGATCATGCAGACGACGCAGGAGGCGCTCGCGCACGAGCAATTCCGCGCCAACGGGCATGTGATCGAACTCGATGATCCACGTGTGGGCCGTATGAAGCAGGTCGGGCCTTTTGCAAAAATCGCCGATTATCCTGCCCGTATCACGCGGCCAGCGCCGCTACCGGGCGAACATACTGCGGAGGTGCTGGGCACGCTGCCGTGGGCGCCGCCGATGATTACATCCACGGGGGGGAATCCCCGGCGTCCATTGGAAGGCATTACCGTGATTGAAGCGGCAAGCTGGCTCGCTGCCCCCTTTGCCGGGGCCCTGCTGGCAGACTTGGGCGCGCGCGTTATCAAGGTAGAACCGCTGACCGGCGACCCCTACCGGAAGATGATCACCAACGACAATATGATCCGGGCTTTCCAGGGCAAGGAGAATGTCGCGCTCAACCTCAAATCGGCGGAAGGTTTAAAGGTTTTCTACGAACTGGTGGCGCGGGCCGATATCGTGATGCATAATTACCGTCCCGGTGTGCCGGAGCGTTTGGGCATCGACTATGCGACGTTGAAGAAGATCAAGCCTGATCTCGTCTATCTCTACGCCGGCTCGTATGGCTCGGCCGGGCCTGACGCGTTGCGCGCAGCTTTCAATCCGACCATGGGTGCGTTTTCCGGCAATTCGGTGTTCCAATCTGGCGAGGGTAATCGTCCGAAGGGCGACCAGTCGCCAGATCCGATCTCAGGCAGCGGTGTTGCAACTGGTATGTTGCTTGGGCTTGCCGCTCGCCTGTTCACAGGCAAGGGTCAGTATCTCGAAACCTCGATGATGAACTCGAATGTCTACTGCAATTCCGATGATGCATTCGATTATTTCGGCAAGCCGGTGCGGCTTGTGCCCGGCAAGGGTCAACTCGGTTTGGAAGCAACCTATCGGCTATATGAGACTGCGGACGGTTGGGTGTTCCTGGCGGCGCAATTCGACGGCGAGTTTCAGGCTTTATGCAAAGCAATCGGCCGTGAGGATATTCGTGACGATCCTCGTTATATTGGCTGGGAGGACCGAATCCGCCATAAGGATGAACTCGGCGCCGAGCTGGAAGTCGTATTCAGGATGCGTGCTGCGGATGAATGGGAGGATGTGCTGCTCGCGGCGGATGTCGCCTGTGTCCGGGCGGACGCGATGTCACATCTCCGCTTTCTGCACACCGACTCGCATGTGCGGGGTATGCGCTTTATGACGCGGACTCAAAGCCCGGAGTTCATCCAGCACGAGCAGAATGGCCGCTATTGGCGCCATGCCCCGGTTGTAAAATTTTCTGACACACCCTGCGCTGATGGCAAGCCCTACGAGGGACTCGGCGAGCATACAAGCGCCGTGCTCGGGGAGTTGGGCTATGACCAAGCAACGATTGCATTGCTGCTTGAGAAGCGCGTGATCAAGGTGACCGAGCGCGAACAGGAAGTCATTGACCAGATCACATTTCAACCGGCTGGGTCCGCACCGCTTTCAACGTAGCGGCGCTGAATCCCAGCGCGGCCAGGGCAAATACTGCCCCGAGCATGGGCGATGCCGGTCCCGTGCTAGCATGGAGGGCCAACAGGGCCGCGGCGATGGTTGACCCTAGAACCTGCCCGGCCATGCGTGTCGTCTGAGACAGAGCGCCAGCCGCGGCGGCCCGCTTGGCTGGTACTGACCCGATGAGTTGACGTGCGTTCGGCGAATAATACAGGCCGAACCCTGTTGCCGTCAGGGCAATCCGCCACATCAGGCCAAAATGGCCGGGGCTGACGGCTGGCAAGCAGGCAAGTGTAATCATCCCAAGGCTAGCGATCATCATACCGGTCATGCACAGCCAGCTCGGCATAATCCTATCGGACAACATACCGGCAGCCGGAGCCACGATCATCATGGCAACCGGCCAGCTGGCAAGCAGAAGCCCGGTTTCACGTGGCGAATAGCCATAGGCTTGTTGAAGGCGGAAAGGCAGCATTAGAAGCAAGCTCATCGCTGCAAGATTGGCAAGGAGCGCGCCACTCGAGGCCCACGCGACTAATTTGCGCCCGAGCAGGTCAACAGGCAATATTGGGTCTGATTTTCGTATTTCCCGGTGCACGAAAATCGCAGCGAGTATGGCGGCGAAGAAGGCCGTTGGGGTATACAATATAGTGGGTGCGCCATGTACGGCACCTTCTATCGCGCCGGTGCCAAACCCGAACATGGCCGCGCAAAGTAGTGCACCGTAGAGGTCGTAGCGCTGGCTCGTTCGGGGGGAGGCCGGCAGAGATTTTCTGCCCGCCAACAGGGATGCGGCGGCGATCGGTATAGTGGCCGCGAAAAGCCATGGCCAACTCGCGACAGACAGGATCAGCCCGCCTAGCGTGGGAGCCATGGATGCGGACGTAGATGCCACGATGGTGTTGAGCGCGAGGCCGCGCCCGAGGAGCGACCTGGGATAGATGGAACGGATAAGCGCGGCGCTGACGCTGAAAGTGGCGGCTGCTCCAAGGCCCTGCAATGCCCGCACGGCCAAAAGTTGAGGAAGGCTGCGGGCGAAGAGGCATAGCATCGTCGCGGACATGAATAAACATAGCCCACTCTGATAAACTCTCCGATGGCCGATCCGGTCTCCTAATGCGGCGAGCGGGAGGACTGTCATGATAAGAATGAGCTGAAAAACGGTGACGACCATGACTGCGTCCGAAGGTTTGACGTGGAGGTCATGTGCGAGCGTCGGCAACGCGAGGCTGACACTGCCATTGTCGACGCTTGTGACCATGCTGCCCAGCGAGATGGCAACAATGGCTGCGATTCGTTGTCGGCGTGGCAGACCGTCGGAGATTTGACGTATTCCGCTCTCTTGCGATGAAATCATGTCTCTTCGTTACCCTGGGCTGATCTATTCGACGATCAGCTTTAGTAGAAAGTACAACGCGTCAACGACATCCCAATGATTTTGGAGAATGGAGTTGTTTATTTGGGGCAAACTGCATGGATTGCGGCGGCGGGAAGGATAGGATGCCGTGAATATAATAATTGCATCGGCCGATGCTTTGGCACAGGGGCATCTGCTAACTGCATACGGAGAAGAGCTATGAGGGCAGATGTCGAGGTCGAATTTTCAAGAGGCGCATGCCCTATCCACGTGTTTGGGGATCAGAACGATCGCGATTTGCCTATTGTTCTCATGTTTATGGATGCCTTCGGACCGAGGAATGCTTTGTTCAGCGTTGCCGAGTCTGTGGCGGCCCAGGGTTATCGCGTATTATTGCCGGACCTATTTTATGAACACCGCCCGTATCGTTCGCTCGATCCCCAATCATTGTTCAGCGGTGGCGAAGACAGGCAGCGGTTGGGGATATTGTTGGGGACATTGACTCAACAAGCCGTGGATGAAGATGTTGCGGCTTTGCTCGCTTATTGCCAGGGACAGTTGGATGACGGCGTACCGCTGGCTGCAATTGGCTACTGCATGGGTGGGCGTTATGCGCTCACGGCCGCGACGCTCAGCGCAAATGTCGCGGTTGTTGCATCATTTCACGCAAGTACGTTGGCACCGGAGGAGGGGGATAGCCCTCATCGGCGGCTCGCGGGCGTTAAGGCACGCATTTACATTGGTGTGGCAGGCATAGATCCTTCGTTCGGTGCGGAGGAGGAGGGACGACTAGCGAAGGCGCTCCGAGAAGCGGGGACGGATCACATCATTGAGACCTATGCCGGAGTGGCACACGGCTTTGTTATGGCGGATCTTCCCGTCTACAATGTCGAGGGTGCTGCTCGGCATCTGCTTCGTCTCAACGAGTTGTTGCGATTCGGACTGTTGCATTCGTCCTGATGGTTGACAGCGCACTAACTAGAATCAGTGCTCATGACGAAATTGCTTGCGTAGCTTCCCCGGGGTGGTGCCAAAATAGTCCGTAAAACGCCGGCTGAAGGCTGCTTCCGAGCGATAGCCGATACGCTCGCTGATCTCAGCAATCTTGAGGTCCGTCATCTCCAAGAACTGGACGGCATGCTTCATCCGCTCTTCGACGAGCATATCCATCGGCGTCTTGCCTGTCTGGGTTGCGAATTGAGAGGCGAAGTTTGACCTTCCCATGCCGACCTTCTTCGCTAAGGCTTCTACAGTCCATGGCTGAAACGGGTGCTTCGTGATAATCCGCTGCGCTCGCGACACAGGGCTAAATAGGCTGGCATCCTGAAACATAGCCTGGCACCTGGGATGATCACGGAATGACTGTGTGAAAAGCATGCTTGCGATTCGTGTAAGGAGCGCCGCTGTACCCGGACGCGTCGTTGAACTCATGATCCTTTCAAAATCGACAAGGCTCTGCCCGGCGCGAAGTGTGAACAGAGCCGGCAACCCCCGCGGGCTGCTGCCGCTCGGCCAACGAACCTTCAGCCGCCCGCATAGCAGTCTGGTTTCGGCCGGGCTGTCTCCTAGAACGATCGTTGGCGGGACGTCGACATACAGGCCATCGCTCAGGAGTTCGATCGAGCGTGTTTCACCTTGGCCGTCGTTGCGTACGGCATGCGCATCGCCCGATAGGACAATGGCGATGTCATGCTTGTTCAATCCCAAAGCTTCTCCCTCGATGCCGATGAGCCTGGCAGAGCCCTCTAGAATGACATGAAAGAAGATCGTCTCGCTATGTGGCAGTCGTATGCCGGATGCATGGCCGAGATCCACCATACACCAACTTTGGCTACGAAGTTCGATGAGATTGAGGAATTCTGAGAGGGACCAGTTCATTGCGGATCCGCACAAGGAGAGGCGAAAACCGTGTAGACGCGGGATTGGAACCGCCAAATGTCGCCGTCGTACCGATAGTCATCATCGTATTGTCCAAAGGTTTCATGCCCCATCGGCCAAGTCCGTGACGACATGATGCAGTTGCTGCGCGCCGAGTCGCCCGATATTTGTATCATGATGTTGTGGATCATGGGACAGATGCGAATGTCTGACTGTGTCGACCGGCCGATATAGTCGCGGATCGCCTCTCTTCCTGTCAACAACCAGCGTCTTTTGGATTGTGCATTTCGATCTGCTGCGTCGATTTCACGCAATTCGTATGTGGCGGTTTTAGTGAATAGCTCTCCACATAGTTCACCTTGCCTCATGCGGACAATATAGGCGTAGCGGTGGATCAGCTCTGTTATGGCGAGCCGATTGTCAAATACGCCGGTCATCGCAGATTCGGGCTATTGTTGAAACCATCGGTCAGGCCATTGTCAGCGGCACAAGGCTTCGAGTGGTGCGTGCCACTTCAAGTAATTGAACGCCATCTTGCCCGGCTTCGATTTCGCCAACCAAGGCATTGGGACGGATACGCAGATAGTCGTCACGCACCAGCACTTCGCCGCCGATGGTCAGTGAGCCATCCATCACCAATAGAGCGTGCCAGTCGCCATAGCTTTGGGCATCGATGCGTTCACCCGGGGTAAGGCGCGTGTCCTTCATCACACCACGATTGGCGTCATCTGCCTGGCCGAGATTCCAGATGGCGCCGGGGGCGAGGCGGGTTTTCGTGATACCGTCCACACCGTTGCAAGGCAGAACCTGGCGCCCATCGTTCCGCTTATTCAGCTCCGACCTTTCCAGGAACAGCCTGCCGGGTGAGAGTCTGAGCGTGGGATGGTCGTGATACTCAGGCGCATAGCCGCCAGGCGAGAGGTGGGCTTGGGCGAAGATTTCGAACAGGCGGCAACCCTTCGGCCCGATGAGCAAAGGACCGTATTCGATTGACGGTTCGGTGATAAATATATCACCTGGTTTCATCCACCAGTCACCGATACAGCATTCTCCTTCGACGACGAGTACGGCTGTCCAGCAGTCGTGCCAATGAAGAGGCCAGTATTGGTTCGAAGGCATGCGAATGTCCGGCAGCATGAGTTGAAATGCATCTTCTTTGGTGCCTAGCAGTAGCAGGTCTGTCCAGGATTGGCCGCCTGGGGTCGGCAGGTGAAGTTCACCGTTGGGGCCATTAATGCCACCGGGATAAAAGCTCTCAAAAAAAACCCCGGGGGAAAGCTCCTTGGAGCGGAATGGTCGGTCTGTCGTAATCGTGCGCTTTTGCAGCATTTATTCCTCGTTACGCTCGTTGCTTTGCGTTCCGCAACCGAACCGCAGGCATTGTGATAAGCCGAAGCCCCCGACACTGGAATAACGCACCCGAATGGCGATTGAGCTTTTGCAATATAAAAATATACAGTGAAATGACGATAAATTTGGCGAGGGAATAAGTCAAGCATGACAGGAGAGTGGTTATGATGGCTCGAACGAGTCGCTATGGGCCGTGAAATTGTGGAAGAAGCTTGACAAAAGCGCCCATGTATCGTGTTATCGATATAGGTAATATTATTTTGCAATATGAAAACTCTGCGCAGGCCGCAAAGCCGCAGGAAAAATTGGGAGAGTTATGTGATAAGTTCGCTGCAGCCGTCTATCGGCATGCTTCAGGGTAAGGTGGCTGTGATCACCGGTGCTGGTCAGGGCATTGGTGAAGTCTGTGCAGAA
>JAMFRO010000059.1 GCA_026224825.1 bacterium
AACCGTGACATTGCATCGCGCAGCAAGCGCCTGGGCAAAACCAGCAACCTGTTCCGGGCAGCCGATACGGAAGGCCCCGCCATGCATATGCAGCACCGCCCCGTACGGCACGCCGGACGGACGGAACACCAGCACGCGCACGCCACCCAGCGTGATTTCCTCGGGCGCAGGCTCAACGCGCCATATCCCCGCCGCCACGGCGCCTGCCATGGCCGTACGGCGCTCCACCAGCGGCGGCCGCGGCTGCTCGCCGTGCCGCTCCGGGCTGGGCAGTTCAGACCCCACCGATCACTCCTTTCCTGGCCTCGCGTTCCTTCATCTCAATCGGATAGGCAGCCAGCAGCCCGCCATCTACCGCCAATGTCTGCCCCGTGATGTAACTCGCCATATCTGACAGCATAAACACGATCGCCTTGGCGATCTCATCCACCGTGCCCCGACGCAGCATGGGAACACGCTCAAACGCCCCGGCCTCGGCATCGCCCAGATGAGGAATACGCGGGGTGATGATGGCGCCAGGCGCCACCACATTCGCGCGTATGCCATAGGCCGACCATTCCACCGCCATGGTTTTAACGAGGTTCATCAGCCCGGCCTTGGCCGCGCCATAGGAGGCATGGAAAGGTGCCGAGCGGGCGCCATCGATCGAACTGACACATACGATCGACCCAGGCGCGCCGCGCGCCTTCAACAGACGCGCCACGGCCTGCGCCGCGACGAAAAAATACCGCAGGTTTCGGCGATGGTCGGCATCCCACGCCTCATACTCCATCTCAAGCAGCGAACCCCAGCCGGCCATGCCGATCACCGTCGCCATCCCGTCCAGGGGCCCAAGCTCCCGCTCGGCTCGGCCGACGGCCGCGACCAGGGCCGCGTCATCGAGCACATCCACCGCAATCGGCAGCGTTTTAACTAGACCGCCCACCTCTGCCGCCACACGCTCAGCCCGGTCCAGCTCGCGGTCGGCAATCGCTACGTGGCAGCCGAGTGAAGCCAGCAGCCGTACCGTCGCCTCGCCCATGCCCTGGCCGCCGCCGAGTACCAATATCCTTTTTCCTTCGAGCCCAAACAAGGATTGCATTTTTTCTCCCCCGCCGCTCACGAACTTGCTTCTTCAGCAGTCCGGATCGCACCGGCCAGCGCTCCGGCGGATTGAGTAGCGCCGCGCTTGCTCAACTCCGGAATGACAAATTTGCCGAGCAGCTCAATACACTTCATGACCGACTCCTGCGGCAAATAGCCGAAATTCAGATAGCACAGCAGCTGGTCCACACCGAGCGCATCATATTTCAGGAATTTCTCCAGGCACTCATCAGGCGTACCGATGATCACCATATCTTCCTTATCGAACTGGGTGATATCGAAATTCCCGCGCGCCTGCTTGTCGAGCAGCGGAAACGCCTGCGCCTGCTGCGCCGGCGTCAGATGTGCCATCTCCCATTTGAGATGGAATTCAGCCAGCCCTTTGTACCACCACCACATCGACTCCCAGAGCCGGTTTTTCTCGAAATCCGCACGCGATTCCGCGCAATGCACGAGCGTGTAGATGCCAACCTTATTGGTATGCACGCTGGTCAGCGGCTTGGCCCGCGTCTGCGCGTCACGATATTTCTCGATCAACGGCTGTAGTTTGCTTAAGGGTTGCATGATGCTGAAACACAAGAGACCGCAGCCATTCTCGCCCGCCATCACCGCACTGCCTTCAGAGGCCGTCGCCATCCACACCGGCGGATGCGGATCCTGCCAAGGTTTCGGTGTCACCATGCGTTTCGGAAAATCCAAAAACTCCGAATGTTCCTGATAATATTCGGAAGCCCACATGCCGACAACGCTACGCGCCGCGGCAAGCATCTTGTCTTTCGAACGCGGTATATCAACGCCGAAGGCCAGCTGCTCCATCGGCGTGGAACGCCCGATGCCCCATTGTACGCGCCCGCCGGACAGCAGATCAACTGTCGCCACTTTTTCAGCCACGCGCGCAGGATGAATGAACTCATGCGGCATCAATGAAACGCCAAATCCCAGCTTGATTCTGCTGGTGATCTGCGACAGCG
>JAMFRO010000007.1 GCA_026224825.1 bacterium
TTCGCTAAACTCAAGGACTGGCGCCGTGTTGCCACAAGATACGACCGATGCGCCCACACATTCTTCTCGGCAATCTGCATCGCAGCAGCCGTCGCATTCTATCTCAAAGAATGAGTCCTGACCCTAGTAAATTCACGCGAGTCAAGCGGGCGGCAATCGCTCAATATTGTGATGATAACCATCCGTGGTTTGTGCCAGTCGACGTTGCTATCGACTTGGATATGGCAGCCGGCAAGCCAATCCTGGCCGCGGAAATGGCCGCGCTTAGTGGATACGCGCTTGTTCCGCTCCCCCATTACCCAAACCCACGCTCATTCAGCGACCTCATGCCTTTGATTGCGGAGGCTCAGGCAAAGGTATTTGCAGCTTATTTCCGGCTTCAAAGCTTCCCGGCAACACCAGGCCCCGAATCACTCGAATTGAAATACGAATTGAAGGACACGCTAGTGTTGGTGCGGGAGTTTTACGGCGAAGCCCTAGCATGGCTTCGCTCATTGGATGAACGCTGATAGTCTGACGGTCGTGGCGTGGGGTGATAAGCCGGGCCGACTCGTTCATTTCCTTCGAACTATGGAGTGGCTTGGACAAGCGCGCACATTTTTCTTCTAACGGTGCGTTTTTCAGCGACTTCCAAATCACGTCCAATCTCGGCGCGACATTTTGCAAGGAGCTTGCCGTCAACTTCAGGAGGTAAAGCCCTAGACGTTAACCAGAATGCTTTGATCCCACTGATGGCAGCTGCATCTAACATTGCGAACGCACCACCTATGACCGTATCAAATGAAACTACGGGCGCCGCAGTGCTTTGCGCAGGGCTCGTAGGGGTTGGCGGCGTTGCATTTGCTGCTGCTGGCGATACAGCTGAGGGGCTTTGCCCGCCCAGACCGAGTGAGATTGGCGATACCGCCAAGAATTTTGCAACGGTTGCCGCGTCCCATTCCGTCGTTGTATCGGCCTCTTGCATTAGCTGCGGGGACTGTGATCCCCGGCAAGGGATAATGCCAAGCAGATGCACTCGCACACCAAAACTTTGGGCTATTTGCACGCCTATACGCACGTCTTCATCACCCGATAGAGCAAAGCATCGGTCATTGCGTGATTGCGCGCAAGTTCGATTAAGTCTGTAACGATCAAGGAATCGACGCCCTTTTGCTGCTTTTGGCTGTTCATAAACCCCAGCCGCAGCTTTATATGATCGGTATAGGCGAGCCGGGTAGATCTATGCTCAAGCCTTGGTTGGAACGCGACGCATCGTACCAATATATGCGCAGCAATTGGAGGCCGCCAGATTTAGCCTGGGCGATAGACGAGAGCTCCGATACTACGGCCGTCTCATTCAAAGTCAGAGTTGCCCGCGGTTTTTGGGAGCCCGTAACTGCTGCCGATCCTTGGGCAAACAAATACCCAGCATCGACGAATACCCCAACACTAGCCATCGTGCCCCAAAACGTAGAAAGGGCTCCCGCAGGAGCCCTTTTGTAGGTCGTCAATCTCTCGATACAAATAGCGGAGCCTGACGACAAATATAACCAGGCGAGTTACTGTCTGGTTATACCCATATAGTATGATTTGATTAACAACTCAATACCGCATTTGCAAATACGCGACTGAAAATACGCTGGTGAAATACGCTGGTGAAATACGCTAATTGAAAGCGGTGCAGTTTCAAGGCTGTTTAATACAGCTTCAATTAGCGTCTTCCAAACGCTACATCATTAATAGTCGGAATTGCCGCGCGTAGAATCGCCCCAGCGTCGTCGAAGCATTCCGTCCATGTTTGGCTACAAAGAGCCACGCAAGTCCAATGATGTATATTGGCCATATATTGGACAAAAAACTTATGGTTTCATGTAAGTCATTGAAAACCTTGGCGTCCCGTAGGGGATTCGAACCCCTGTTACCGCCGTGAGAGGGCAGCGTCCTAGGCCTCTAGACGAACGGGACAAGAGGTGGGGGTGCTGCTACGATGTGCCGCTGCTTACGTCAAGGCCGAGGTTCAGGCGGGGGCGGCGTCGGTGATGAAGAAGCCTGCGGAAACACGGCCTTGCCAGCTTTCCGCGCGTAAATGCCCGGCCAGGTGCAGAGGGGCGCCGCCGGTACGGTCCAGGGCTTCGGCCAGTGGGCCTTCCTTGGCGCGGAACAGCAGTGCCTTCAGCCTTCCGCCGCCTTCGCCTTCCAGCATGGCGCGGATGGTGCCGCCATCCTTGCCGATGCGGTCGGAGCGCACCACACGGGCGCGCGGCAGCACGAACAGCGGTTCGGCATTGCCGTTGCCGAACGGCCCCAGCCGCGCCACGAGCTGCGCCAGTGCGGCATCCGCCCCGGCTATGCCGAGCACGCCGTCCAACGTCAGCTCGGCGCTCAGGGGCAAGTCTCCGGCCTGGGCCAGGCGCTCATTCATGAAGGCGTGGAAGGCGCTCAAGCCCTCTTGCGGCAGAGAGAAGCCGGCCGCCATGGCATGGCCGCCGCCGGTCGTGAGATGCCCGGCCTGGCGTGCCGCGATGATCGCGGCGCCGAGGTCTATGCCGGGCACGGAGCGGCCCGAGCCTTTCGCCACACCATTGGTGATGCCGGCCACCAAGGCCGGCCGGTTGAATTTCTCTTTTACCCGCCCGGCGGCGATGCCGACCACGCCGGTGTGCCAGCCTTCCCGCGCCAGCAGCAGCACGCCGTGGCCGGCGTCCATTTGGGCTTCGGCCAGGGTCAGAGCCTCGGCGGTCACCGCCGCCTCCACCAATTGGCGCTGCTTGTTCACCTCATCCAGCGTCTGTGCCAGCGCCGCGGCCATGCCGGCATCCTCGGTCAGCAGCAGCCGCAGCCCCATATCGGCCTCGGCAATGCGCCCGGCGGCGTTTATGCGTGGTCCCAGGGCAAAACCGCAATTCATCGCCGTCGGCGCTTCCGCCAGTTTGGCCACCTCCAGCAGGGCGGCGAGGCCCGGCCGGGCGCGCCTGGCCATCACCCGCAGCCCTTGGATCACAAAGGCGCGGTTCAGCCCTGTCAGGGGCATCACGTCGCACACCGTCGCCAGCGCCACGAGGTCCAGATACTCGCGCAGATCCGGTTCAGCCCGGGCGGCAAAAAACCCACGCTGGCGCAAGGTGCGCAGCAACGCCACGCAGGCGATAAAGGTAACGGCGGCGGCGCAGATATCGCGCAAGCCAGAACCGCAATCCAGCCGGTTGGGGTTCACCAGCGCGCGGATGGGCGGCGGCGCTCCCTCGGATTTATGATGATCGAACACCACGATATCCGCCATGTTATGCAGCGGCGCGAAAGCCTCATGTCCGGAGGTGCCGCAATCCACGCACACCAGCACCCGCGCCCCGCGCTCGGCCATGGCACGTAATGCTTCGCTGTTCGGCCCATAGCCTTCCAGAATCCGGTCCGGCACATGGTGGTACACGGTGCAACCCAACACCCGCAGCAGCGAGACAAGCAGGGCCGCACTACAGGCGCCATCCACATCGTAATCGCCAAACACGCCGATGGGCTCGCCCGCCATCACCGCATCGGCCAGGCGCGTGGCTGCCACATCCATATCGATGATGCTGGAGGGATCAGGCAGAAGTGCCCGCAAAGTGGGGTCCAGAAACACCGGGGCATCGGCCACACTCACGCCGCGCGCGGCCAGCAGCCTGCCCATCAGCTCCGGCAGGTCGAGCTGCTGCGCCAGCCCCTGGCCTATCCGCTCCTCAACCGCCGGACGCCACACCCAGCTCTTGCCGGTAAGGCTCCGCACCACCCCCAACGCATTCATATCCATCCTGCTCCTTCACCCGGCAGCCCCGAGTCGCGGCAAGGTTTATGGGCCGCCCAGTATGTAATGGATGGTGTAGTCAACCGTGACATGGTCGGATTTGGTATTGGGCGGGAATGGAGGCAGTGTCGCCCCCTGGAAGATGCCGTACCAGGCCTGGTCGAGGAAGGTTGAGCCCGAGCTGGTAACCAGGCGCAAATGGGAGACATGGCCCTGCCTGTCCACATCGAACACCACCTCCGCATTGCCCTGCTGGTTCTGCGCCACCGCGGCCGCCGGGTAATAGGCATGCGCGTTCACCCATTTGCTCAACCCCGCCATCCAATCCGAGCCGACATCGCCTTGGACAGTGAAATCCTGCCCCATCACCGCCTGGGCGTCGCTCTGCGGCATGGACATGTTCATGCCCGGCGGTGCCGGGGGTGTTGGGAGCTGGGGTGAGGGCCGGCCGTAGGACATGCCGTTCAGCATCATCACGGAATGCTGCGGCAGGGCCGGATGCGGCCTTGGCTGCGGGCGGGCCTGCGGCTGCGGATGCGGCGGGGGAGGGGGCAGCGTCGCCAACAGGTTCTCCGGCACGTCCAGATTCACCTCGGGCTGCGTCTGCGGCGGTGGCGGCGGCGGCGGCGGTATGGTTGGCGCCTGCGCCGGCTGGGACGGGCCCTGAATGGGGGCAGGCGGCGCGGTACTCTGCGCCGCCCCGCTATTATTATCCAGCGTAACCGACACGCTCTGCTGCGCCGACTGATCCTCAGGCAGCGGTTTTTCGTGCACGAACAAGGCCAGCACCAGCGCCAGCGCATGCAGCGCCAGCGCCGCGCCGCAGGCCCAGGGCAACCACCCAGGCCGGCGCACAGGTGCGGCGAGCCGCTCCTCCGCCGCTGGGATTATATCCGGCGGCTCAATAAGGCTGCTGGTAATAGCCTGGGGGCGGTGGCGGGGGAGCCGCGTAATAGGCTGGCGGCGGGGCATAAGCCGGCCCACCAGGTTGTTGAATCGACTCACCATGCCCCACCATGCACTGCGCATAGGCCACGTCATAGCGGGACTGCAGTGAATCCGCAGCAGCCTGAGACTGATTTCCCGCAACCGACGCCCCGCCGGCCAACCCCACACCCGCACCCACGGCGGCACCCGCCCCGGCATTGCCGCCCAGCGCGCCCAAAGCCGCACCGGCCGCGGCACCTATCAACGTACCCGCCACCGCCGTACCGGCGGAATTCTGCTGCGAGGCCTGCGCCGTCTGTGCGGCATCGGGCATCTGGTTCTGGGCGTAGCCCTTGCAATACGCATCATCCTGCTGGAACTGCGCCCAGCTCTTGCCCTGGCCGGGCATTGCCACCACGGACGGCCCGCTGGGCGGTGCCACGGTACAGGCGCTCAACGCCAGCATCGACGCCAACCCGAAGCCCAACCTTGGGCTGAGATATTTTTTTGTCATCGCTAACTCCTGAACAGGCGTGACCCGCATTAGATGTAAGCTCCACCCCGCCTGGCTGCAACGCGCGGCGGGGTGGTCTTACATTTCGTATCGAATTGCCTGCTAGCGCAAAATTACGGCAAAATCAGGATCACGGCCTTCCGTCAAAAAAATCCTTCACCTTGGCGAAGAACCCCTCATGCTCCGGGCTGCCCGTTTTATGGTTGGTGGATTCACTCTCGAATTCCTCCAGCAGCTCGCGCTGGCGCTTGGTCAGGCTTTGCGGGGTTTCCACGGCCACCTGAATATACATATCGCCGCGCTGGGTGCTGCGCAGCACCGAGAAGCCCTTGCCGCGCAGCCGGAACTGGTCGCCCGATTGCGTGCCGGCGGGGATTTTCACCCGCGAGGCGGAACCGTCGATGGTCGGCACGTCGATCTCGCCGCCCAGCGAAGCCTGGGTCATGCGCAGCGGCACACGGCAGAAAATATTGGCGCCATCGCGCTGGAAAATCTCATGCGTCCGCACGGTAACATGCACATATAGATCGCCCGGCGCCGCGCCGCGCAAACCGGCCTCGCCTTCGCCGGAAAGCCGGATGCGCGTGCCATCCTCAACCCCCGCCGGGATCTGCACGGCCAAGGTTTTTTCGCGCGGCACTGTGCCGGCGCCGGCACATATACGGCACGGGTTACGCACCACACGGCCGGAGCCGCCGCAGGTGGGGCAGGTGCGCTCCACCAGGAAGAACCCCTGCTGTGCCCGTACACGGCCCGCACCGTTGCAGGTGCCGCAACTATCGGAGCCGGCGCCCTTATCGGCCGAGCCGGTGCCGGTGCAGGCATCGCAGGTCATGCGGCTGGCCACACGCACGCTGGCCTTGGTGCCGGCAAAGGCGTCCTTCAGTTCAACCTCAACCGAGACCTTGATATCGGCGCCATTCTGCGCGCTGCTGCCGCCGCGCCTTGTCTGGCCGAACATCTGCTCGAAAATATCGCCAAGCCCGCCCTCGAAGCCGAACCCGCCGGCCTGACCGCCGCCGCCAGCCCCCGGGCCGCCATTCTCAAACGCGGCATGGCCGAAACGGTCGTAGGCCGAGCGCTTCTGGTCGTCCTTCAGGACATCATAGGCCTCGTTGATTTCCTTGAATTTACTCTCCGCCGCCGCATCGCCAGGGTTGCGGTCGGGATGGTACTGCATCGCCAGCTTGCGATACGCCTTCTTCATGTCCTCGGCGCTGGCACCGCGCACGACGCCCAGAGTGGCGTAATAATCCTGTTTAGCCATCCGGCTCTATATTCCTTGCGAAAACATCGAAAACGCGAAAATCCCGGAGCAAGCCCCGGGATTTTCAGAATCAATTACAAACCTTCTGTCAAGCAGATTTGTTCTGGTCGTCGACATCCTCGAAATCGGCGTCCACGACCTTTTCATCCGTTGGGGCGCCTTCGGCCGCCGGGCCGGCTTCACCCTGCGCCTTGTACAGCGCCTCGCCGATCTTCATGGAAACCTGGGTGAGCTTGTCGGCCGAAGCCTTCACCGCCTCCACATCGCCGCCTTCCAGCGCGCTGCGGGTAGCGGCGATCGCCGCTTCGGCTTCCGCCTTATCGGCCGCATCCACCTTGCCTTCGGCTTCCTTCAGCGTCTTCTCAAGCTGGTTGATCAGCCCCTCGGCATGGTTGCGGCTCTCCACCGCCTCGCGCCGCACCTTATCGGCCGCCGAATTCTCCTCGGCTTCACGCACCATGCGCTCGATATCGGCATCGGACAGACCACCGGAGGCCTGGATACGGATCTGCGTCTCCTTGCCGGTCGCCTTGTCCTTGGCCTGCACCGCCACAATGCCGTTGGCATCGATGTCGAAGGTCACCTCGATCTGCGGCACGCCGCGCGGGGCGGCCGGGATGCCGGAAAGATCGAAATTGCCCAGCAGCTTGTTGTCCACCGCCATCTCGCGCTCGCCCTGGAACACTTTGATGGTCACGGCCGTCTGGCCATCATCCGCGGTGGAGAAGGTCTGGCTCTTCTTGGTCGGGATGGTGGTGTTGCGGTCGATGAGGCGGGTGAACACCCCGCCCAGAGTCTCAATGCCCAGCGACAGCGGGGTGACGTCCAGCAGCAGCACGTCCTTAACATCGCCCTTGAGCACCGCGCCCTGAATGCCGGCGCCAATGGCGACAACCTCATCCGGGTTCACATTGCGCGCCGGCTCTTTGCCAAAGAAGTTCTTAACCGCCTCGATGACCTTCGGCATACGCGTCATGCCGCCAACGAGAATGACCTCGTTGATCTCGGCAGCGGTCACGCCGGCATCCTTCAACGCGGCGCGGCAGGGGGCGAGGGTACGCTCGATCAGATCATCCACCAGGCTTTCCAGCTTGGCGCGGCTCAGCTTCAGCACGAGATGCTTCGGCCCAGAAGCGTCCGCCGTGATGAACGGCAGGTTGATTTCCGTCTCTTTCGAAGCGGAAAGTTCGATCTTCGCCTTCTCAGCCGCTTCCTTCAGCCGCTGCAGGGCCAGCTTGTCCTTACGCAGGTCAATGCCCTGGTCCTTCTTGAACTCGTCCGCGAGGTAATCGATCACCCGCGCGTCAAAATCCTCACCGCCGAGGAACGTGTCACCATTGGTGGACTTCACCTCGAACACGCCGTCGCCAAGCTCAAGCACCGACACGTCAAACGTGCCGCCGCCGAGATCGTACACCGCGATGGTGCCGGCATTCTTCTTGTCCATGCCATAGGCAAGGGCAGCCGCCGTCGGCTCGTTGATGATACGCAGCACCTCAAGGCCCGCGATCTTGCCGGCATCCTTGGTCGCCTGGCGCTGGGCATCGTTAAAATAGGCCGGCACGGTAATCACGGCCTGAGTCACGGTCTCGCCCAGATAAGCCTCGGCGGTCTCTTTCATCTTGGTGAGGATGTAGGAGCTTACCTGGCTCGGCGAATATTTCTGGCCACGCGCCTCAACCCAGGCGTCACCATTATCGCCCTTGGCGATGGTATAAGGCACAAGGTCCTTATCCTTGGTCACCGTCGGGTCTTCATACCGGCGGCCAATCAGGCGCTTCACGGCAAACAAAGTATTGGTAGGGTTGGTAACAGCCTGGCGCTTGGCGCTCTGGCCCACCAGCCGCTCACCGGAATCCGCAAATGCCACCATCGAAGGGGTGGTACGCGCGCCTTCCGCATTTTCAATAACCTTAACGTCCTTGCCTTCCATAACGGCGACGCAAGAATTGGTGGTACCGAGGTCGATACCGATCACTTTACTCATTTATTTTCGCTCCTTTGCAGCGGATCACCCAGGCCCGAAGCACCAAGGCAATCCCTTTGACGATGCCCGCTATGTAATCAAACGCCACCCTGGGCACAAGGGGATTTTGGCTTAAGGGGAAAAGGCGAGGGGCTTCGCCCCGTCGTGCGAAGCACACCTCCGGCGTGACGACCCCCACTGGGCCTGAGGCCCAGACCCCATTAGCTTTTTAAAAGGATATGAGAGAGGGGTAATGCGCCCCACAGGTCCGTGAACAATGTTCACAGGTCCGTGGGGGCGCATTACCCCTCTCTCATATCCTTAAAGTCTAGGGGTCTGGGGCCGTCACGCCGAAGGCGTGCTTCGCACGACGGCCCCAGCGGGGTCCAGGGGCGGAGCCCCTGGCCTTTTTCCCTTAAGCCGAAAGTGCCTCGGGCTCAGTGCGGGCGCGTTTGGTTATCAGCTTGTTCAGGGCGTGGACATAGGCGCGGACGGCCGCCACGATGGTGTCGGTGTCGGCGCCTTGGCCGTCTACCATTTTGCCGTCTTCCTGCAGGCGCACGGTGCAGCGGGCCTGGGCGTCGGTGCCTTCGGTTACGGCGCCGACGGAGAACAGCAGCAATTCGGCCTGGTGGGGGAAGATGCTGCGGATGGCTTTGAAGGCGGCGTCCACGGGTCCGTCGCCGGTTTCATCGGCGGTTTTAATCTCGCCGTTCACTTCCAGCTCCAGCAGGGCGCGCGGTTTGGTTTTGGAGCCGCCCCATACATCCATGGAGATGAATTTGATCACCTGATGGTCGCGCACGACCTCGTCATCGACCAGCGCGGAGATGTCTTCGTCGTAGACGATCTTCTTGCGGTCGGCCAAATCCTTGAAGCGGCGGAAGGCGTCGTTCAGCGCGTTATCGCCGACATCGCCATAGCCCAGCGCGTTCAATTTGTCGCGGAAGGCGGCGCGGCCGGAGTGTTTGCCCATCACCAGCGAGGTCTTCTGCCAGCCGACACTTTCGGGCGTCATGATCTCATAGGTGGCGGCGTTCTTCAGCATGCCGTCCTGGTGGATGCCGGATTCATGCGCAAACGCATTCCGGCCCACGATCGCCTTATTCGGCTGCACATCAAACCCCGTAATGCTGGCCAGCAGCTTGGAGGTCCGCAAAATCTTCGTGGTCTCGATGCCATGGGTAAACGGGTTGGCATCCGGCCGGGTGCGGATGGCCATTACGATCTCTTCCAGCGCCGCATTGCCCGCGCGCTCGCCGATGCCGTTTATGGTGCACTCAATCTGCCGTGCCCCCGCCCGCACGCCGGCCAGCGTATTGGCCACACCCAGCCCCAGGTCGTTATGGCAATGCACGGACAGGATCACCTGATCCGCCCCGGGCACGTTCTCGCGCACGGCGGTGAAAATCCGCGTCATATCATCCGGCACGGCATAACCCACCGTATCGGGGATATTGATGGTGGTCGCCCCGGCCTTAATGGCAGCCTCAACGCAGCGGAACAGGAACTCGATATCCGTGCGCGTGCCATCCTCGGCCGACCATTCCACGTCATCGGTGAACTGCCGCGCCAGCGCCACGGAGGAGATCACGGCCTCCAGCACCGTCTCCGGCTCCATGCGCAGCTTATACTTCATATGCAGCGGCGAGGTGCTGATAAACGTATGGATGCGCTTGCGCTCAGCCTGGCGGATCGCCTCGCCGGCGCGGGTAATATCATTGGCCGAGGAGCGCGCCAGCCCGGTGATCACCATGCCCCTGGTCTCGCGGGCAATGCGGCTCACCGCCTCGAAATCGCCGGGGGAGGCAGCGGGGAAGCCCGCTTCCAGCACATCCACCCCCAAAGCACTCAGCGCCTCGGCCATACGCACTTTCTCGTCGATATTCATCGAAAAGCCCGGCGATTGCTCGCCATCGCGCAAAGTGGTGTCAAAGATAATGACGCGGGAAGGGTCCAGCGCGCCGAAATTCGGGTGATTTATGGTCATGACTTTGTTCCGTTTAAAATGCCGTTGTGGTGGTTTGTAGGCATTCCCCTGAGCGGTGACGCGCTCGACGCGCGTGTAGACGACCTATGCGCTCAGGGGCGGATAAGTCGAAGGAGCAGCCCAGAAAGGGTGGGGGCGAAAGCCATGCTTTGGGAAATAAGGGGTTTTATCCCTGTAGGCAAGTGATTTGCCGTTGGCCCGGCTCAACCCAGCATCGCGTCGGATGGGCGTCTTACAGCCCGATCTTCCCCATCGCCAAAAACTTATCCCGCCGTTTCGCTTTCAACGCCTCGGGCGCCAGCCCCTTCAGCGGCGCCAGTTGCTTCTCCACCGCATCGCCCAGCGCTGTCAGCGCCACATCCGGGCTGCGGTGCGCGCCGCCCAGCGGCTCGGCCACAATCTCGTCGATGAGCCCCAGTTTCTTCAAATCCTGGGCGGTAATCCGCATCGCCTCGGCTGCAACAGGAGCCTGGGCCGCATCGCGCCACAGAATCGAGGCGCAGCCCTCAGGCGATATCACGGAGTAGATGGCATGCTCATACATCAGCACCGCATTACCGGCCGCCAGCGCAATCGCCCCGCCGGAGCCGCCCTCGCCGATGATCGTCGCGATCAACGGCACCGGGGCGGAGAGGCAGGCCTCGATCCCGCGCGCAATCGCCTCGGCCTGGCCGCGCGCCTCGGCCTCGATGCCCGGAAACGCGCCGGAGGTGTCCACAAACGTCAGAATCGGCATGTTGAACCGCCCGGCCAGCTCCATCAGCCGCCTGGCCTTGCGGTAGCCCTCGGGCTTCGCCATGCCGAAATTATGTTTTATCCTTGTCTCGGTATCGGTCCCCTTCTCGGTGCCGATCACCATCACCGCCGTGCCGCGGAAAACCCCCATCCCGCCGATAATCGCCGCGTCATTGGCAAAAGCGCGGTCGCCGGCCATCGGCACGAAATCCTCGATAAGGGCCTTGATCACACTTAACGCCTTCGGCCGCTCGGCATGGCGCGCCACCTGCGTCTTCTGCCAGGGGGTCAGCCGGCCATAAATCGCCTTCAACTGGGCATCCGCCTTGGCGGAGAGCCGGGCCACCTCCTCGGCGATATTGATCTCGCCGGGCGCGGTCATCAGCCGCAGCTCCTCGATTTTGGCTTCCAACTCGGCGACGGGTTTTTCGAATTCAAGGTACTGGCGCATGGGCCTGGGCCTTTAGCACATATAACAGCGGAGGAAAGCCAGCCGCCTACTGGCCGGGCTTCTGCCAGGGCGCATTGCCGAGGTTAACCTGCTTCGGCGTGGTATTCGCCCCACTCAGCGCCCCCACACCGGCGCCAATCCCGGCCCCCACCACCACGCCCACCGGCCCGCCGATGATGCCGATGACAGCCCCCGTGGCCGCCCCGCCGGCGGCAGTGCCCGATGTCCGCCCGGTGCCCGAGCCGCAACCCGCCAGAAGCCCGGCCAATAGCAAAGTGAGCCCGCGGGCCATAATCCTGTTACGCATATTATGTTGGTCCTCTTGCCCCGCCCTTGTTCCAAACCGTGCCGCGCCGGGCAAGGGGTTTCCCGCCGATTAACCAGCCGCCGAATCGCCTTGGCGAAACCACCGTTCGGCTTTAGAGACCATTTCAGAAGTCACACAGGTCGAGTCGTATAGTGGTGATTTTCGAGAATCCCCCGCTTTCTGGGGGTAGGCTTGCGGGGCGTACTTAACGGACGCGACGAGCACCGGAAGCGCGGAAAAACACCGCTGGACGGCCGCCAGAGTGGCTTCTGGAACGGTCTCTTACACTCCAGCCACACAATAAGGAGGCATTTATGTCCGATCTGCTGAAACTCTCGGCCAAGCCGCCCGGCTGGCTGGATGACTTCAAGGCCTTCATCCTGCGCGGCAATGTCGTCGACCTGGCGGTGGGCGTGATCATTGGCGCATCCTTCACCGGCATCGTCACCAGCCTGGTGAAGGATGTCATCACCCCTCTCATAGGTCTTGCCACCGGCGGGGTGGATTTCTCCAATCATTTCATCGTCCTCAAGGGCGCGGCCGCGGTAACGCTGGCGGAAGCGCAGAAGGCCGGCGATGTGACGATCAATTACGGCCTGTTCCTCAACGCGATCCTCAACTTCCTCATCGTCGCCGCGGTCATCTTCTGGCTGGTCCGGCTGATCGAGAAAGTGCACAAGGCCCCGGCCCCCGCAGCCGCAGCCGTCCCCCCGACCGAGATTCTGCTGACGGAAATTCGCGATCTGTTAAAGGCCAGATAGCTCGCGTTATAGCTGGCGTTTCGGTTCCTTCCGGGCGGCAATCAGCCGCCCGGAAACTTATTTGAAAAATTTCGTTAATTTTTGTTACGATACAATATCTAAACAAGCCGTAATGGTAGAGACTTAGTTAATTTCGGGTCGTAAATTACCTCCGGCCCTCTCGCCGCGCGGCATGGCCGCAAACCCCACTCTCTCCCGCACGAATCTGTTTTCACACGGTTTTCCGGCAGCGGGCGGCTGCCTTGCGACTCGATGTGGTCCGAATTTATTAATATCATCTAAAATTTAACACGCTTAACGAGTATGTTAAACAATATTATTGACATGTTCGCTTCTGGGTTGTAGTTTTACTCAACATTCAGGAGGGCGATATGAAAATCCTATCTTTTGAGACGATTTCAAATAAAAAAGATCTACTGACGGCGTTTCTTCGTTCCCGCCTTGCCATCGTCGATGAAACGAACGACCCGGAAGAGGCGCTCGATCTGGTCAAATTCTACGATTACGACGTGATCCTGCTGCGCTTGTCGGAGGAACGGCTGGGCGATCTGGACATCATCCGCAAGCTGCGCATGGCCCGCGTCCGCGCCCCCATCGTCGCCGTGGCGCGTTCCATGAACGAAGCCGCAAGGCTGCGCGTGCTGCAGGCCGGCGCCGACGACCTCATCGTGGACGCGCTGTCGCACGAAGAGATATTCATGAAGGTGCAGAACCTGATCCGCCGCTCGCGCGGCTTCCAGGAAAACGCTCTGCGCATCGGCTCGGTCGAGATCAACATGAATGCCAAAAAGATCTACGCAAAGGGCAAGCCGGTCACGTTGACGAAGAAGGAATACCAGATCGCCGAAATTTTGGCGCTCCGCAAAGGCGTGGTGCTGAGCAAGGAGGCGATCCTTGACCATCTCTACGGCGGGCTGGATGAGCCGAACCCGAAGATCATCGACGTGTTCATCTGCAAAATCCGCAAGAAGCTCCAGGCCCTCGGCGTGGATGATTTCATCGAGACCAATTGGGGCCGCGGCTATATGGTCATCGACCACCGCCAGGATGCCGCACCCGCCGAGACCAACCACCGTGGCCATGGCAGCCTGCACGACACACATGCCCGCGCCATTGCCTAAAGCCGAGAGCCGACGATCAAGTGCCTGAACAGAAATGGAAAACAAAAGCCAAAATTGGCGACACCGTCCAAGTTGGGTGCCCCCTGCACCTAAGGGTTATGCTAAAATAGCATAACTACACCTGAACAATTTACCATATATCCCGCTTCCGCTTCGCCCCCTCTGCAATAGCAAAGGTGGGGAAGCTTGATGCATCGCACGTGCCGCGAACCCGTAAATCCGGGTACAGCAACGACGAGACGCATCCTGGTTAGGTCAAAGCCGGTCCGCGAGGGCCGGGATCAATTAGGAGACGCTTGATGTTGCATATACGGTTCATAACGATGCGAAGTCCGCGCATCTCCGCCTGACCACGGCGCGCACCTAACGGTGTGCACTCGTGATTTGTGTTGTTTTCTGAACAATCGGCAGGTTAGAATCCACTTGCCGGCGAAATGCTAAGGATGTTTCTCCATGAGCCTGATCGAAAACCGCGCGGCCATTGGCCCGCTGCACCGCCATGTCTCGCTCCGTGCGGATAGCCAGGCCCTGCCCACAGTGGCGGGCATGGTGCAAACATTGCGCCCGTCCGAGCCGCTGCATTGCATCCGCCCGGATGTCATCGCCGCCGCCGCCCAGTCCTTCACCGCCGCTTTCAATGGCGACGTGCTCTATGCCGTGAAATGCAACCCGGAACCCGCCGTGCTGCGCGCTTTGTGGGAAGGCGGCATCCGCCATTTCGACTGCGCCTCCATCTCCGAGGTCACTCTGGTCCGCCGCCTGTTCCCCGGTGCGCAGATCCATTTCATGCACCCGGTCAAATCCCGCCCCGCCATCCGCGAGGCCTGGGCGGTGCACGGCGTGCGCGACTTTGTGCTGGATAGCTTCGGCGAGTTGGAGAAGATCAACCAGGAGATCAGCACGGACTCCGCCCGCCCTGGCCTGTTCGTGCGCATCGCGCTGCCCGAAACCGGGGCGGTGATCAATCTCTCCAAAAAATTCGGCGCGGATTTCGAAACCGCCGTCGCGCTGCTGCGCGCCGCCCGCCCGCTGGCCAGCCGCCTTGGTGTGGCCTTCCACGCCGGCTCGCAATGCCTGGACCCGCTGGCCTGGCGCGACGCCATCGCCCTCGCTGGTGAGGTCATCCGTGCCGCCGGTGTGCGGGTCGATGTACTGGATGTCGGCGGCGGCTTCCCCGTTGCCTATCCGGACATGGACCCGCCCCCGCTCGGCGCCTTCATGGCCGAGATCGACGCCGCCTACGACCGGCTGGACATGCCCGGGCTGAAACTCTGGGCCGAGCCCGGCCGCGCGCTGGTTGCCGGTGGTGGCTCCGTGGTGGTGCAGGTGCAACTGCGCCGCGGCAACATGCTGTATATTAACGACGGCGTGTACGGTGCGCTGGCCGATGCCGGGGCGCTGAAATTCTGCTTCCCCACCCGCCTGCTGCGCGCAGGCCATTCCGCCGGCGCGCCCGACCAGGCTTTCGGCTTCTTCGGCCCGAGCTGCGATTCGCTGGATGTGATGAACGGCCCCTTCATCCTGCCGGAGGATGTGGCGGAGGGCGATTGGATCGAGATCGGCCAGCTCGGCGCCTATGGCACCTGCCTGCGCACCGCCTTCAACGGTTTCGACCGTGCCGCGCTGGTGGAAGTCTCCGACCGCGCCATGATGGATACCGCCGGCTACGAGCCGGAACCCTCCAGCCTCGCCGCATAGGAGGTTGTTTCAGAAGTCGCTCTGGCGAGTCGTCAAGCGGTGATTTTTGAGCACCCCCCGCTTTCGCGGGGGCAGGCTCGCGGAGCGTACTTAAGTACGTGAGCACCGGAGCGCAGAAAATCGCCGCTTGACGGCCGCCAGAGTAGACTTATGGAACAGCCTCTAAGACAGTTTCTTTAAATTGCTGCGTCCAGGGTTGAGGTTCAGCCTCAGCCCTGGGAAGGCTTTATCCTCATCACAGGAGTATCCCACGATGCCACAAGACATCGCGACCAAGCATGTGCGCTTTTCCGGCCGTCTGCTCATGCTGGGCTGCGGCAGCATCGGCCAGGGCGTGCTGCCGCTCCTGCTGCGCCATATCGACATGCCGCACGACAAAATCTCCATCCTCACCTCAGACACGCGCGGCAGCAAGGTCGCGGCGCAATACGGTATCGCTGAGGAAATTCTGCCCGTCACCCGCGAAAACTACCGCGAGGTGCTGAGCGCGCGCCTGAACCCCGGTGATTTCCTGCTCAACCTCTCCGTCGACATCTCCTCCGTGGCGCTGGTCACGCTGTGCCGTGAGCTGGACGTTCTGTATCTGGATACCTGTGTCGAGCCCTGGGCCGGTGGCTATACCGACCTCTCGCTCAGCCCCTCACTGCGGTCCAACTATGCGTTGCGTGAGAGTGCCATGGCATTGCGCACAAAGGATGACGCCCCCACCGCCGTTTCCGCGCATGGCGCCAACCCCGGCCTGGTCTCGCATTTCGTCAAGCAGGCTCTGCTCAACCTCGCCGCCGATACCGGTGTCGCAACCGCAATCCCGGCGGATCGCGCCGCATGGGGCAAGCTTGCCCAGAGCCTCGGGGTAAAAGTCATCCATATCGCCGAGCGCGACACGCAGATCGCCAACATCCCAAAGCAGCGCGGCGAATTCGTCAACACCTGGTCCATCGACGGCTTTGTCGGTGAAGGCTGCCAGCCGGCCGAACTCGGCTGGGGCACGCACGAGAAAGCGCTGCCCGAAGATGGATTGCGCCATGATTTCGGCTGCGATGCCGCGATCTACCTCAACCGCCCTGGCGCCTCCACCCGCGTGCGCACATGGACGCCCAATGAAGGCCCGTTCCACGGCTTCCTCATTACGCATAACGAGGCCATCTCCATCGCCGATTATTTTACGCTCACAGAAAATGGTGCGGCCGTGTACCGCCCCACCGTGCATTACGCCTACCACCCGTGTGACGACGCCGTGCTCTCCGTGCACGAACTCGCCGGCAAAAACTGGGAGATGCAGGAGAGCCAGCGCCTGATGCAGGACGAGATCATCAGCGGCATAGACGAGCTGGGCGTGCTGCTGATGGGCCATGCCAAGGGTGCCTATTGGTACGGCTCGCAGCTTTCCATCGAGGACGCCCGCGCGCTTTGCCCCTATAACAACGCCACCTCGTTGCAGGTCACGGCGGCCGTGCTGGCCGGCGTTATCTGGGCCATGGAAAACCCGCGCGCCGGGGTGGTGGAGGCCGATGAGATCGACCACGCCCGCATATTGGAGATCACCACGCCCTACCTCGGCACCATGCGCGGCGCCTACTCCGATTGGACGCCGCTGCTGGAGCGCGGAAAACTCTTCGCCGAGGATGTGGATTCCGACCCCTGGCAGTTCAAGAATTTCAGGGTGGCCTGAACTTTGCTATACTGGCGCCCGATGAGGAGGGCGCCAGTATGCTGCTTATAACACGAGAGATGCCGCCGGAGGTGCTGGCCCGCGCGCAGGCTGAGCACGAGGTCCGCGAGCTGCGCCTGCAAGGCCGCTTCGAACCGCGTCACATCCTCGACAACATCGCAGGTGTGAACGCGATCCTTTGCATCCCCGCCGATAAATTCGATGCTGCCCTCATCAACGCGCTGCCGGACGCCGTCAAAGTCATCGGCACATTCAGCGTCGGGTTGGAGCATATCGACCTCGATGCCGCGGCGGCGCGGGGGATAAAAATCTGCCACACGCCGGATGTGCTCACAACCGCCACGGCGGAACTCTCGCTTACCCTCATGCTCATGGCCGCCCGCCGCGCCGGTGAGGGCGAACGCATATTACGCGCCGGGCAGTGGCCGGGCCTCGCCCCCACCTTCCATCTTGGGCGCGGCGTTAGCGGCAAAACGCTAGGCATTCTCGGCATGGGCCGCATCGGCCGGGCACTGGCGCAAATGGCGCGCGGGCTAAACATGCAGGTGCATTACCGCAACCGAACCCGTCTGGCCCCCGAGCTGGAGCAAGGTGCGATCTACCATGAGGACGACGCCAGCTTCCTCGCCGCGCTGGATTTCCTCTCCATCAACGCCCCCGGCGGCAAGGAGACTTTCCACTGGCTCAACGCCGCGCGCATCGCCCTCCTCAAACCCGGCGCCATCATCGTCAACACCGGCCGTGGCACCACCATCGATGACGATGCGCTGATTGCCGCTCTACGCACCGGCCACATTGCCGCAGCCGGGCTGGACGTGTTCGCCAATGAGCCCGAAATCCCGCCCGGCTATCTCGCTCTGGAAAACGCGGTGCTGCTGCCGCATATCGGCTCCGCCACCATCGAGGCCCGCAACGCCATGGGGTTTCTGGCGCTGGATGGTATCAAAGCCGCCCTTGCGTGACGGCTCAGCAAAAAATCTGGAGACGAAATGCTAACAAACAAGAATGTCTGGAAGGCCGTTGGTTTATTCTTTTTGGTCAGCATGCCAACCGCCCTGTTGGTCCTGGTGGCGGTGTATTATTTTACACCGGCGGACCCGATGTCGATTTCGGCCCCTTGCTTCTTTGCCGCCGGTTCTGGTCTTGGCAGCATATTTGTAAATAAATTCAAAAGCCTGCAATCCAGAGAGTTTTTGCATGCAAGCATCACTTATGTGAGCATCGATATTCTTCTTGGTGTCGTTGGTCACCCAAAACCCGCGGAAATCATTATTTTTGCTGCGCAAGATATTATCTTTGTTCTCGGCGTCTATGCACCGCTGAGAGCAAAATTCCGAGAGAAAACACTTTAGTCAGGCACTGCTAATCCATTGGCCGGCGCGTTCTGACGGAAATCGCTACGGCTTCACTTCTTCAGCCAAACCGGTTCCTTCAGTTTCGCAACAAACACCGCATGCGCGGCCTTCTGCTCCTCGTCCACCTCTATCAAGCGCACAATCCGGCCCACCGGCGCATCATACTGCGCAAAACTTATCGTCTGCTCCGTCTCCAGCGTCAGCCCGCGCTGCCGCCCGCCGGTCAGCTCGATATACACCTCGGCCAGAAGTTTGCAGTCCAGCAGTGCATTATGTGTGGTACGTGCGGACAGATCGACTTCAAAACGGCGGCACAGCGCATCCAGGCTGTTGGGCATGCCGGGAAAGCGGGCTTTCGCCATCACCAGCGTATCGACCATGCGCGTGCGCGCCAGTTTCGGCTTGCCCACCCGTGCCAGCTCGGCATCGATGAAGCCGAAGTCGAACGGGGCGTTATGCGCCACCAGCGGCGCATCGCCGAAAAATTCCAGCATCTGGTCCGCCACCGCGGCGAATTTCGGTTTGCCCTCCACATGCGCGCTGGTAATGCCGTGCACTCGCGTGCTCTCCATCGGAATATCCCGCTCCGGGTCCAGCAGCGCGTAAAACTGATTTCCCGTGGGCAGGTCATTGAACAATTCAATCGCCGCGATCTCGATCACGCGGTCGCCGGTCAACGGGTCCAGCCCGGTGGTTTCGGTATCAAACAAAACAGACCGGCTCATAACCCCAGCTCCCCGATGATGCGCGTCACCTGCGCCTGCGTCTGCGCCAGTGTGCCGCCGGTCTCTATCACATAATCCGCGCGGCGGCGTTTTTCCGCATCCGGCATCTGCCGGGCGATAATCGCCTCGATATCCGCCAGCGGCAAACCCCGTCCCAGTACGCGCTCGATCTGCAGCGCGCGCGGGCAGGACACAACAATGGTTTTGTCCATTTTGTCCGCGGCATTGCCCTCGAACAGCAGCGGCACATCCAGCAGCACGGCGCGTTTCTGCTCCCGCCGTGCCGCTTCCATAAAACCGCTCTGGCCGCCGCGCACCAGCGGATGGATGATGGCCTCAAGCTTCTTCATCTCCGTGCCATCTGCCAGCACGTGGGAGCGCAAAGCAGCGCGGTCCAGCACGCCGTCATGCACCACGCCGGGAAAAGCCGCATCGATCGCGGGAATGGCAGCACCATCCTTCGCTTGCAGCCGGTGCACCGCCTCATCGGCATTGAAACCCGGAATCCCATGCTCCGCGAACATCCCCGCCACGGTGGATTTGCCCATGCCGATCCCGCCGGTGAGCCCCAGGATCATCATCCGGCAACAATCCGGTATAATTCCTCATCCACCACCGGCGTCACCCCAAACCAGGCTTCAAACCCCGGCACGGCCTGGTGCAGCAGCATGCCCAGCCCTTCCACAATCCTCAGGCCGCGCGCGGTGGCCTCGGCCAGCAGCGGGGTTTTCAGCGGCGCATACACAATATCCGCCACCGCCAGCCAGGGTGGGGCATTTTTCAGGCTCATCTCCAGCGGCGGGTTCCCCACCATCCCCAGCGAGGTCGTATTCACCAGCAGTGACGCCTGTTGCACGGCGTCCTCGCGCTTTTTCCACTGCAAAACCTTTACGCCCGGCAAGGCGCCAGCCACGGAAAGAGAGCGTTCCATGGAGCGGTTGCAGATCACCACCCGCGCCCCCTCGTCCACCAGTGCCGCCGCAATCGCCCGTGCCGCCCCGCCGGCCCCCAGAATCAGCGCCGGCCCCACCGCCGGCACCACCCCATGCGCGCGCAGATTGGCGACAAACCCGTAACCATCCGTATTGCGCCCCTCGATGCCGCGCGGGGTAAACACCAGCGTATTCACAGCCCCGGCGCGGCGGGCAAAATCCTCCACCACATCGCACACGGCGAATGCCGCCTCCTTATGCGGGATCGTCACGTTCGCCCCGGCAAACCCGGCCTTGGCCAGGCCGCGCACGGCGTCAGCAAAATTCTCGGGCGCCACGGGCAACGGCACATAGGCGCCGTCCAGCCCGTGGCGGTTCAGCCAGGTGCCGTGGATTCGGGGGGAGCGGGAATGGGCGACCGGCCAGCCGATAACACCGGCGAGCCGGGCGGAGCCGGTAAGGAGTCGCATGGCGCCACACCATCACGGCGCGTAGCGCTTGCCAAGAGCAGGGCCAGCAGCACCGGCGCCAGATGCGCGTATTGCGGCATCCAGGGCAGCAATCCGGGCCCGAACCAGACCAGGAAGAACAAGATCGGCTCACCCGGCAAAAACCCGCGCGCCAGCCGGTCCTGCATCAGCAGTGCCACGGCCAGTGCCGCCCCCAGCAGGTCATAATCATGCAGATAAGGGCTGGCCAAAGCCGAGAGCACCAGCAGTGCCGCCGGCTTGCGGGTAAAAAGCCCCGCCACCACGCAGGCGATACTCACCACCGCCTGTGCCGCAAGTGCCGCATGTATGCCGGTAAACGGCTTTACCAGCGCAAAGGCGCTGATCAGCCCGCCGGCAAACTCCTTCGGCTGGCCGGTGAGCAGCACATTGCTCATGGCCGGGCTGGTGAAGGTCAAAAACCCCACCCAGGCCGGCGCCCCGAAGGCCAGCAAAGCAGCGCCTGCCAGCAGCACCGCCGCCAGTGCCGCCCAGGCAAAGGCCAAAGGCGAGCGCCGGAGCAGGTTCAACGGCAGCACCAGCCCCAGTTGCGGTTTTATCGTCGCCAGCCCGATCAACGCCCCGGCCAGGCGCGGGCGCCGCTCCAGGAGCAAAATCCCGCCGCCCAGCAAACTGGTCATCAGCGCCGCATTCTGGTGCTCCAGCACACTCTCCAACCCCGCCGGCGCCACCAGCACGGCCACCACAAACCACCAGCCCTTGCCCGCCAGCCGGAGCACAAACGCCAGCAGCGCCAGGCTGGCGGCATCGAAACTGAGCACCGCACCCCAGGGTGGCAGCCAGCCGAAGGCCGCGGCGATCAGCCCATAGCTCGGCGGGTAGCTCCATAGATGATACGGCAATTTGCCATACAGCCCCTGCAGGAACGTCTGATACGCCATGTGGTCGAACAAAATCGGCGTCTGGTGGTGCAGGAGCAGGAACCCGCCGGCCCAGAAATCCAGCCCGTCGCGCAGTGCCTTGCCGGTAAACCCCTGGCGCTCGCCCCAGAGAATCGCATAGGCCTCGCATAGCGACGGCAGGGCACAAACGGCCACAATAAGTGCCAAACGAGGGGTGAATTGACTTTTTTCCTGCATATGCGCTTTATTCCGGGCTTTCTATCCGCGCTTTGAAAGCATATTCATGATCTCCGCGCTAATGCCGAATTACAATCGGGCCGATATTGCATTTTCGCACGGCCAGGGCGCCTGGCTGTTCGACGAGGCAGGGCGCCGTTATCTCGATTTTGGCGCCGGTATCGCCACATCCTCGTTGGGCCATGGTCACAAACATTTGTCCGCTGCCATAGCCGAGCAGGCGGGCAAGCTCATCCATGTGTCCAATTTGTACCGTGTGCCGCAGGCCGAGCGCCTGGCCGCGCGCTACGTGGCGGCCAGCTTCGCGGACAGCGTGTTCTTCTGCAATTCCGGCGCCGAGGCCAATGAAGGGCTGGTGAAAGCCATCCGCAAGGGTCAGTCCGATGCCGGCCATCCGGAGCGCACCCGCATCATCTGCTTCGAAGGCGCCTTCCACGGCCGCACTTTGGCGATGATTTCCGCCACGGGTAACCCGAAATACCTGGCTGGCTTCGGCAAGCCGGTGGAGGGGTTCGACCACGTCCCCTTCAACAACCTCAATGCCCTGCGCGCCGCCATCACGGCGGAGACCGCCGGCATTCTGGTCGAGCCCGTGCAAGGGGAGGGCGGTGTACGCCCGGCGGACCAGCAATTCCTGCAAGGCCTGCGCGCCGCTTGCGATGAGTTCGGCCTGTTCCTCGGCTTCGACGAAGTGCAAACCGGCATGGGCCGCAGCGGCAAGCTCTTCGCCCATGAATGGTTCGGCGTCACGCCGGACATCCTCTCCTCGGCCAAGGGCATCGGCGGCGGCTTCCCCATGGCGGCGGTGCTGGCGCGCGAGCAACTGGCCAAAGCCTTGGTGCCCGGCAGCCACGGCACCACCTATGGCGGCGGCCCGCTCGCCTGCGCCGCCGGCAATGCGGTGTTGGACGTGCTGCTGGCCGACGGTTTCCTCGATCAGGTGAACGACACCGCCGCGTATCTGCGCGCCGGCCTCGAAACCCTGGCCGCAAGCCACCCGGATGTGTTCCTGGACGTGCGCGGCCTCGGCCTGCTGCTGGGCCTGAAATGCGCCGTGCCCAATGGCGAAGCGCAGAATGCCGCGCTGGCGGAGGGCCTGCTCACGGTTGCCGCCGGCGATAACGTGTTGCGCCTGGCCCCGCCGCTCATCATCGGCCGCGCCGAGGTTGATGCAGCGCTCGATCTTCTCGACAAAACGGCCCGGCGCCTCGCCCCGGCCAATACCCAGGCTTTGGCGAAATAACATGAGTGCAGTGGTAGAATTGCGCGCCGGCGCGCCCCGGCATTTTCTCGATATCCGTGATTTTTCGGGCGCCGAACTGCGCGCCTTGTTGGATTCGGCTACGGCCTTCAAACGCACCCGCCGTTCGGGCAAAAAGCCGCTGGCCGGCAAAACCCTGGCGATGATCTTCGAGAAACCCTCGACCCGCACCCGCGTCTCTTTCGAGGTCGCGGTGAAGGAGTTGGGCGGCGATGCCATCGTGCTCTCCCCGCGCGACATGCAGATCGGCCGCGGCGAGACAATAGCCGACACCGCCCATGTGCTCTCCCGCTTCGTGGACGGTATTATGCTCCGCACCGACAGCTCGGCCAAACTGCACGAGCTGGCCCGCTATGCCAGCGTGCCCGTCATCAACGGGCTCACGGATCTCTCCCACCCCTGCCAGATCATGGCCGATATCCTCACTTTCGAGGAACATCGCGGCCCCATCGCGGGGCAGAAAATCGCCTGGGTCGGCGATGGCAACAACGTCGCCGCCTCTTTCATCGAGGCCGCCGCCCGCTTCAATTTTACCCTCCATCTCGCCTGCCCCGCCGGCTACTGGCCGCGCGCGGAAGTGCTGGAATGGGCTCGCGCCGAGAAGGCGGACGTTAAACTCGGCATCGACCCGGAAGATGCGGTCGAGGGTGCGGCCTGCGTCGTCACCGACACCTGGCTCTCCATGTCCGATTCCGAAGACCAGGCCGCCGCCCGCGCCGCCGCCTTCGCCCCCTACCAGGTGACCCCGGCGCTGATGGCCCAAGCCGCCCCGGGTGCCATCTTCCAGCACTGCCTCCCGGCGCATCGCGGCGAGGAGGTGGCAGCCGAGGTCATCGACGGCCCCACCTCCGTGGTGTTCGACGAGGCCGAAAACCGGCTGCATGCGCAAAAGGCGATTCTGGCGTGGTGCCTGGGTTAATCTCTCCTCCCGCCACGGCGCGGCTGATGCTGCGTCCGTGGCGGGATGAGGATCTGCCGGCCTATCGCGCGCTCAATGCCGATCCGCGTGTGAGGGAGTTTTTCCCCGGCACGCTTACCGCTGCACAGAGCGACGCCGAAGCAGAGCGTATCCGGCGCAATATGGTGGAACGCGGCTTCAGCTTCTGGGCCATCGAGCTGCCGGGCATCGCCCCCTTCATCGGTTTCACCGGCCTCGAAATACCGGGCTGGTCCGCGCATTTTACGCCATGCGTGGAAATCGGCTGGCGCATCCTTCCGGAATACTGGGGCCAAGGCTACGCCACCGAGGCCGCAACCGCCGCGTTGAACTTCGGCTTCTCCGCGTTAGGCTTGGCCGAGATCGTAGCCTTCACAGTCCCCGCCAACATCCGCTCACGCCGGGTTATGGAAAAACTCAGCATGGCACGTGACGAAGCGGATGATTTCGATCACCCCAATCTTGCCCCCGGCCATAACCTGCGCCGCCACGTTCTATACCGTCTGAAGAATCCCGGTTCAGCCTAACCCGCAAAACTAAACGGGTTTACAACCTCCACGCCCAGCCCCACAAAATCCCGCTCATTGCGCGTCACCACCGTCAGCCCATGCACCATCGCCGTCGCCGCCAGCATCGCATCCTCATAAAGCTCATCTGGCCGCCCCTGCATCAGCCTGGCCCATAGCCGGAAAGCCTCCACGCTCATTGGCAGTATATTTGGCCGTGCCGCCAAACCATCGGCCCAGCCCTCCAGTTCCGCTGCTTTTTCCGCATCGCGCGGCCGCAGCGCCTCTATGCCGTACTGAATCTCCCCCAGCGTCACGGCAGATAAAAACATCTCCTCATTTGGCGTGGCGGCAACCCACGCCACCACCGCGCCATGCGGCCGTGGCCGCCGCAGCTCGGACACCACATTCGTATCCAGCAGATACATCAGAATTCCGGCGGCTTGCGATGCTTCAGCATCCCGCGCGGCGGGATTTCCATCTCGCCACGGAAATAATCATCGGACAGCAGCAACTCCTTCAGGGTAGGCTTCTTCCCCGCCTGCAGCCGCTCCCATTCCTTAATCGGCACCAGCACGGCGGTAACCTCACCGCGTTTGGACACCAGTTGCGGCCCCTCGGCCACGCAGGTCTCCAGCATTTCGGAAAACCGTGCCTTCGCGTCCTGCACTTTCCATGTGGTTGCCATGGCCACCTCCAAATGACTAGTCAGATAACTAGTCATTACCAGCTCCTACCACAAGTTTTCATTTGCCATCCCCAGCATCGCCCCCATCTCAAACACAAAGGAGAAACACCATGGCCAAATTACTCGACAAATCCGACCTCAAAACCCTCCCCGGCAAATGGGCCCTGGCGGCGGACCAGAAATCCATCAGCCAGAGCTTCAAATTCAAGGATTTCACGGAAGCCTTTTCTTTCATGACCCGCGTGGCCCTGCTGGCGGAAAAGGCGGACCACCATCCGGATTGGTCCAACAGCTACAACAAGGTCGACATCACCCTCTCAAGCCATGATGCCGGCGGCCTTACCCAGAAGGACCTTGCTTTGGCCGAGGCGATTTCCAGCTTCGTCTGGCTGCCGCAATAGGCTAGCCGGCCGGCACCGGAACCCAGCGCGGGCCGGGATTATTGCCATCCGCCGTATTGCCGCTGACGAGAAACACGGGCGGCTGCGCACCCAGCGCCTTTATTTGCGCCTGCACATCGGCAGCGGTGGCAACAGCCTGCCTGTTTACCTGCTCGATCACATCCCCCGCCACGATCCCGGCCTTCGCCGCCGGGCCAGTGGCGGAGATCACCGCCACCCCGCTGACAACGCCGCTTTGGGCCGGCTTGCCCGCCAGCCCCAGCCCGAGGGCGCTCAATATCACCGGCGCCGGCACGGGCGGCGTGGGCACGGCGATGCTCTCATCCAGCGGCGCCGGCGGCGTGGTCATCGTCACATTGGCCTGGCCTATCCCGCCGTCGCGGTAGAAGCGCACCACAACATTGCGTCCCACGGGGATCTCCGCCGTGCGGATGAACAAAGCATGCGGGCTGTCCACAGCCACGCCATCCAGCCCGACCAGCACATCGCCGGTTTTCAGCACGCCCGTACTCGGCCCCTGCGGCGACACTTCCCCCACCAGCGCGCCATTGCTACTGGCCAGATCCATCGCCGCCTGGATCGGCGGTGTCACCTCCTCGGTGGAAACCCCGAGCCAGCCGCGCTGCATCACGCCCTTATGCGCCAGCGCCAGCGCCACCGGCTGGGCCATGGCGGCGGGGATGGAAAACCCCACCCCGTCGGAATTGCCGCTCGGCGCCTCGATGGCCGAATTCACCCCGATGACCTCGCCGGCCATGTTGAACAACGGCCCGCCGGAATTGCCGCGGTTGATCGCCGCATCGGTCTGGATGAAATCATCATAGGTGGTATCGCCAATCTGCCGGTGCAGCGCGCTCACGATACCGGCGGAGGTGCTGCCCGCCAGGCCGAACGGGTTGCCGATGGCCATCACCCAATCCCCCACCCGCATTTTCGCCGAATCGCCGAATTTCACGAAGGGCAGGGGATGTCCGGCATCCACCTTCAGCACCGCGAGGTCGCCATCCTTATCGCGCCCGGCAATGGTGGCATTATACACCGTACCGTCGGCGAAGGTGACGGTGACGGCATTGGCGCCGTCCACCACATGGTTGTTGGTGAGAATATAGCCGGCGGGGTCGAACACGAAGCCCGAGCCCAGGGATTCAATGGTTTTCGGCGGCGGGATCACCGTGCTGGAAGCATCCTGGGAGGTGCGCAAGGCGCTGTCATCGCCCCCGCCCCCGCCCCCGCTACCGTCACCGTCGCCATTATCATCACCATCGCTCTTCGGCGGCGTGTTCCCGGCCGGGGCCAGTGCCGCGATACTCACCACCGCCGGCAGCACCTGTGCCGCCAGATTGGCCATGCCGGGCGGCAGGTCCGCTGCCCGCGCGGTACCGGCGGCGGCGAAGAGGAGCAGGGCAGCTAGGCGGGTGAATGAGCGCATGGCTAAAGTTTGCGGTGCGGGGATGATCTTCGCAAGAGGCTGGTCTATGTCTGCGGCATGAATGAATCCGATATCCGCGCTGCCCTGGCGCCTTTCAGGGTGGAAAACCGTCTCGACGGCGTGCATGTGCAGGACGGGCTGGTGCAGGTGAGCCTGACCGCCACGCGCGATGAGGCGGCGGGGCTGGAGCCGCTCAGGCGCGATATCGAGGCCGCTTTGCGCGATCTGCCGGGTGTTAAATCCGCCACCGTCATCTTCACCGCACACGCCAAGCCCGCCGCCCCGCCGGTTGAAAACCTGCTGCCGGGGGTGAAGAAGATCATCGCGGTGGCGTCCGGCAAGGGCGGCGTCGGCAAATCCACCGTCGCGGTCAACCTCGCCGTGGCCCTGGCCCAATCCGGCCTCATTGTCGGGCTGCTGGATGCGGATATCTACGGTCCGTCCGTGCCGCGCATGCTGGGGGAATCGGCCCAGCCGGAGGTGCGCGGCGGGCGCATTCAGCCGCTTACCGCCTTCGGGCTCAAGCTGATGTCCATGGGCTTCATGGTGCCCGAGGACAAAGCCTTGGTCTGGCGCGGCCCGATGGTGATGGGGGCGATCAACCAGATGCTGGGCCAGGTGGATTGGGGTGAGCTCGACGTGCTGGTGGTGGACATGCCCCCCGGCACCGGCGATGCCCAGCTTACCCTGGCGCAAAAGGCCCGCCCGCACGGCGCCGTCATCGTCTCCACGCCACAGGATATCTCGCTGCTGGACGCGCGGCGGGGGATAAAAATGTTCGAGCAGGTGAATGTGCCGGTGCTGGGCATCATCGAGAACATGTCCTTTTTCTGCTGCCCCAATTGCGGCCACCGGGCCGAGATTTTCGGCCATGGCGGCGCCCGCGCCGAGGCCGAGCGCCTGGCCGTGCCCTTCCTGGGCGAAATTCCCCTCCAACTCGCCATCCGTGAAAGCGGCGATGCCGGCGCCCCCATCACCGCCGCCGCGCCCGATGGCGATATCGCCGCCGCCTTCCGCGCCATCGCGGCGCAGCTCAGGGCGCGTTTGGCGTTCTGATGGCGGATATCGGCTTCTACCACCTTACCCGCACAGATTTCTTCGCCGCTCTGCCGGCCCTGCTGGGCCGTACCCTGGGCCTGAACGAACGCGCGCTGGTGGTTTGCGCCGAACCCGCCCAATTGCAGCAGTTCGATGCCGCCCTCTGGCAAAGCCAAACCCCGGACTGGCTGCCGCACGGCACCGCCGCCACCGCGCACCCGGAATGGCAACCCATCTTCCTGACCCTGGACGGCACCGCCAACCCGGCCGGCGCCAATTTCCTGTTCCGCATCGGCGGCGCCATGGCCGACCCCGCCATTTTCACCCGCGTGTTCGACCTGTTCGACGGCAATGACGAAGAGGCCGTGCTGGCCGCCCGTACCCGCTGGCGCGAGGCCAAAGCGGCAGGTCACGGCCTGACCTATTGGAAGCAGGAGGACACAGGCTGGGTCAAAGCGGGGTAATCAGCACCTGGCCTAATCAGCACCTGGCCTAATCAGCACTTGGCGCCGCGCCCTGTTCAGGCAATAGGAAGCGAATAGCCCGGAGACCGATCGCATGCTGGACAATACCGCCGCCGCCCCCGCCGCTGCTGAGCCGGCAACCCCGGTAACCCCGGCCGAGACGGTGACGACACACATAGCCTACCCGGCCGCCGCCGCGGCGCCGACGCAGGCCGGCCCGCTCGATATCCGCTATGATTTCAATTTCGGCGCCCGCGTCGCGCTGCCCCCAGGCCGCAACTGGCGCGTTCGCTTACGCGATCTCGACACCGGCAACACCCTCTTCGAATCGAAAAACGAGGGTGCCTTCGTCAGCTCGTCCAAGCGCTTCTTCGTGCGTTTCGGCATCGAGGTCTGGGAGGGCGAGGAGAGCGTCTTCACCCATGAGTATGACGCGCGCGGCCGCGAGGTGCTCATCCAGTTCCCCATCGGCACGCTGGGCGACATCATGGCCTGGTTCCCCTACGCGCAGAGCTTCGCGGATAAATACGGCGCCAAAGTCACCTGCGCCCTCTCACCGCTGATGCGCGATCTCCTCGCCCCGGCCTATCCGGATTTGACGCTGCTCGACCATGACGAGGTGGCGGCGCGGAAAATCGCGGAGACATCCTACGCCACCTACAGCCTCGGCCTGTTTTTCGACGATGCCGCCAATGTCTGGCAGCCGACGGATTTCCGCCAGGTGGGCTTGCACAAAACCGCCGCCTATATTCTCGGCGTCGCGCCCGAGGAGATCGCCCCGCGTCTGGTCCTGCCCGACGAATCCCGCCCCATCGCCGAGCCTTACGTCTGCATCGCGGTGCAAAGCTCGACCCAGTGCAAGCATTGGAACAACCCCGAGGGCTGGCACCAGGTTATCGCCTTCCTCAAGGAGCGCGGCTACCGTGTGCTGTGCATCGACCAGAAACGCGTCGCGGGTTCCGGCCTGAGCTGGAACCACATCCCGCATGGGTCGGAGGATTTCACGGGCGATATTCCGCTGGCCGAACGCGCGCGTTACCTCAAACACGCCGCCGCCTTCATCGGCCTGTCCTCGGGGCTCTCCTGGCTGGCCTGGGCGGCCGGCACGCCAGTGGTGCTGATCTCGGGCTTCACCCATCCCACCAATGAATTCCACACCCCCTACCGCGTCATCAACTGGCACACCTGCAACAGTTGCTGGAACGACGTGCGGGTGCGTTTCGACCACCACGATTATCTCTGGTGCCCGCGCCATGCCGGCACGGCGCAGCAATTCGAATGCACCAGGCTGATCACGGGTCAGCATGTTATCGAAACGATCAAGCGCATTCCCGGTCTCACCCAGGCCGCCTGACCGCACAGCCGGGCCTCGTTACAGACCGAAATATGTCAGTTCGATGACGTTTCATGTCTGTTTTCAGGACGAATGTGCAACCAATCCGGCGTTAGGCCAGTACCCGGCCAAACCTGCGTCTTCGTCATCAAACTGTCATTCGCCGCGCCCGCCGCCGTCCACTACACACCCCCGAACTTAACAGATTCTTAACGGGGTGATTGCACATGGCCACGACGATTGTTGCGAGCGGTACGACGGCATCCGATCTGGTCATTACCAGTGGCAACAGCCTTACCGTTCAGGCCACCGGCACGGTCATCTCCGCGGATATTCTCTCCGGCGCCAGCGCAACGATTTCCGGTGTGGACAGTGGCAGCGTCATCGCCCTCGGCGGCGTGGAAACGGTTACCGGCTCCGCCACGCTCGACACCATCGGCGGTACGCAGCTTCTGGCCGGCGGCAACATCAGCAACGAGCTGATTTCCGGCGGCACGCTCCTCATCAGCGGGGGCGATTCCGTGGCCAGCGGCATCACCATCAGCGATGGCGGGTCGGTGGTGTTGGAGTCGAAAGGGGCCAAAGTCACAGGTTCACTCACCTTCACCGGCGCGGGCAGTCTGCAGGAAACCTCCGTCGTTTCCGGCACGGCGGGCGATCAGGCGGTCATCAGCGGCTTTGGCCTGGGTGATTTCATCGATCTGACCGCCATCGGCAATGGCGGTTCGCTCACCTCCGTCAGCGCGAGCGGCAATACGGTGCTGACCGTGGCGGGCGGCAGCACGGAATTTGTTACCTCCGGCACATTCGTGACGCAGGCCTTCACCCTTGCCGGCACGGGTACCGCTTTCACCTTGATCGAGGATGCGGATGGCGCGGGCAGCGATATCGCCCTCGCCGCGGCCGTCACCACCATCGCCTCCGGCCAGACGGCGGCGGCGGATTATAACGTCGGTAGCGGTCTTGTCCTCGACGTTCTTGCGGGCGGCAGCGCCACGAACCTGCAGGTGCTTTCAGGCGGGTTGGCCGATCTTGCGGGCAACGACACCGGCACCACCATCGCGCTCGGCGGCGTGGCGGAGATACAGCCCACCGGCGTGAGCACCGATGCTGTCGTGTTCGGCACGTTGGACCTCTTTGCCACCGGCGGCATCGCCAATAATGTCACGGTGCAAAATGGCGGCACGCTGGCGCTCAGCGCCAATGCCCCGGTCACGGGCCTTGTCCTCAGTGGCGGCACGGTCCTGCTCGAGTCGAAAAAATCCAACATCAGCGGCGCCATCAGCTTCGCCGGCGCGGGCACGTTTATCGAATCCGCCATCATCAGCGCCGGTTTTGGCGCAATCGGCACGATCACCGGCTTCAACGCCAATGACGTGATCGAGCTCACCGCCATCGGTACAGGAGCGACGCTGACCACCAACACCATTGGCGGCAGCACCACGGTGCTCAGCGTATCGGGCGGCTCGGCGGAAGGTGCACTCACGGAAAGCTTCACCTTCGCCGGCACGAATCTGAATCTGCAGATGAGCGCGATCGCGGGCGGCGGCGATGCCATCACCCTCAACCCCGTCATCACCGTGGCCAGCGGCACCACCTCGACCGGTGCCATCATTAACGCCGGCTACACGCTGGATGTACTGGCGGGCGGCAGCGTCACGGGCGCGCAGATCCTCTCCGGCGGCAGCGCCATCGTCGCGGGCAGCGATTCGGGCAGTACCGTGTTCCTGGGCGGCAGCGCCACCATCACCGGCACGGCTTCGGGCGACATCATCTCCGGCACGGAAACCGTGAGCGGCAGCGATACAGGCAACAGAATCGCACTGGGCGGCACCGAAATCGTCACCGGTTCGGCCAGCGCGGATGTCATCCTCGGCACCGAGATCATCTCCGGTTCCGCCAGCAACCTCACCCTGAACGGCGGCACGCTTAACCTCGCCAGCAGCACCGCCAGCCTCACCGGCGGCCTGAGCTTCACCGGCCAGTCCACGCTTGAGGAAACCGTTCTCATTGCCACTGGTTCCGGTGTCGGCGCGCTCATCACCGGCTTCGGCACGGGCGATGTCATCGACCTCTCCGCCATCGGCACCGGCGCCACGCTCACCAGCGCCACCTCCGGCGCCAACGCCGTGGTCAGCATCACCGGCGGCTCCACTGAGGGCAGCGCCACCGAGAGCTTCACCTTCGCCAATGCCGCCGGCAGTATTTTTTCCCTGCTCAGCATCAGCGGTGGCAGCATCAGCGGTGGCGATTCGTTCAGCATCGTCAGCCCGGTCATCACCGTCGGCGCCGGCACGGTCAGCACGGGCGATACCGTCAGCGCCGGTTATGAGCTGAAAGTGCTCGCCACCGGCACGGAAGTGTCCGGCCAGATCCTCGCGGGCGGCACGGCGCTCATCTCCGGCACCGACCAGGGCAGCAGCATCGCTTTGGGCGGCGCTGAAACCGTCGCCACCGGCGGCAGTGCCACTGGCGACACCGTCTTCGGCACCCAGACCGTCAGCGGCACCGCCAGCGGCGAGACCATAGGCAGCACCGGCGCGGTCACCATTGCCGCGAACGGCGGCTTCTCCAACATCCTGCTCAACGGCGGCGTACTGGAACTCTCCGGCACCACCTCCAGCCTGAGCGGCGGCATCACCTTCGCCGGTGCGGCCACGCTGCGGGAGGATGGGCTGACCAGCCCCGCCGGCCTCATCACCGGCTTTGGCACCAATGATACCATCGACCTCGCCGCCATCGGCACGGGTGCCATCATCACCAGCACCACCGCCGCCGGCAACACGATACTCACCATCTCCGGCGGCACGGGCGAAGGGGCTGCGGATCTCACCGTAACCATGGCCGGCACGGGCAATATCTATGCGCTCGGCAAGGACGCCGCCGGCACTGGCGAGACGCTGACCGAAATCCCCATTCTCACCAGCTTCACCGCAGGCGACATCGTCGTCGGCGTGATCGGTGACGATAACGACAGCGGCGATTACGGCGACAACCAGGCCGCCCCCATCGCGCTTGAGGAATTCACCACCAGCGGCCAGTTGGTCGGCGAGATGGTGCTGTCGGACAGCAATTCCACTCTGAACGGCATTCTGGAATACGGCATCTCCGGCGAATACGGCTCTTCCTCCGAGGGCATTCTGCAGCTTAGCGGCGATGGCCAATCCCTCGTCATCGCCGGCTATAACGTCAATGCCGCCACCTATAACGCGGCTGAAGTCAGCGGCGGCATCAACACCTACGGCACGGCCGCCCTGGCGCAGACCACAAGCCTGGAAAGCAGCACCACCGCCACCCCGGTGGCGCGCGTCATCGCCGATATTTCCAGCACCGGCACGGTCGATACCAGCACGGCACTCTACAATATTTTCAACACCAACAACCCGCGCTCGGTTGCCACCGTCGATGGCCAGGTGTTCTACATCTCAGGCCAGGGCGCGAAGGATGGCACACAAGGTGTGTTCGTGGCCAATGACGGCGCCTCCGCCGCCACCGCCATAGACAGCAGCACAGACACGCGCGACATCGAGATTTACAACGGCCAGCTCTACGTCTCGCAGAACAGCTCCGAAGGCACATCGAATATCGAGACCTTCGGCGCGCTGCCCGTAAACGGCGCCACCACACCCAGCATCCTCTCCGGCATCGACATCTCCGTCAGCCTCACCGCGGCGCAGGCCAACAGCGTCAATGCCGGTGCCGTCGGCACCGCCGTGGCGCTCAGCCCCGAGCAATTTTTCTTCGCCAACGCCACCACCCTCTACGTGGCCGATGGCGGCCAGCCCAAAGCCGGTACCATCGGCGATGGCGGCTTGCAGAAATGGACGCTCGACACCACCACCGGCCAATGGCAGCTCGCCTACACACTTTCCGCCGGGCTCAACCTGGTTGAAAACGGCTCGGTCAGTGGCGACACCGCCGGCACCACCGGGCTCATCGGCCTGACCGGTGTGTTGAACGCCAATGGCACGGTCACATTCTACGCCACCAACTCGACCATCGGCGATCTCGACCAGACCTATGTCTACACCATCACCGATACGGTGGACGCCACCAGCAACACAGGTGCTGCCTTCACAATCGTCACCACCGCATCGCCGGACACCAACGTCCGTGGCATCGCGCAGGCACCTTCGGCCCCCACGCATGTCACCGTCACGAGTGGCGTCACCAGCGCCGGCCTCACAATCTCCACCGGCAGCACGCTGAACGTGCTGGCGGGCGGCAGCATCACCGGTGCGGTCATCCTCTCCGGCGGCACCGCCACCATCTCGGGCGCCGATACCGGCAGCCTGATCGTCGCCGATGGCGGCGAGACCGTATACGGCACCGCCACCGGCGATAATGTCTACGGCACGCAGATCGTCTCCGGCAGCGTGAGCAACGAGATTGTGTATTACGGCGCCACGCTGGAAGTGGCAGCCGGCGGCACCGCCATCGCCATCACCGCCGAGGTAAATGGCGTGGTGGAGATCTCCGGCGCCGTCACCGGCCTGACCCTCTCCGGCGGCGTTGCGACACTCGATGAGGGAGGCGCCTCCATCGCCGGTGCCAATTTCGCCGGCAGCGGCGAGATCGCGGAGCTGGTCGCCGGCACCAGCATCACCGGAATCATCACCGGCTTCGGCCTGAGCGATGTCATCGATCTGGAGCAACTGGGCACGGCCTCCGTGCTCACCTCGGCGGTTATCGGCGGCAATACGGTGGAAACCGTCACGAGCGGCGGCGTCAGCCAGTCCTTCACTCTGGCCGGGCAATATGTGCCGGGCGTTGTCACTCTGGCCGATGACGGCAATGGCGGCGTGGAAATCACCATCGGCGCCAGCACGGTCGCTACCGGCACGGAAGAGGTCACGGCGGGCCAGTTCGGCGCCGATATCACAATCGCTTCCGGCGCCACTTTGCTGGTCGATGCCGGCGGCACGGTCACGGCCGATACCATCCTCGCCGGCGGCACGGCCGACATCAGCGGCATTGCCTCGAACGATGTGATCGCGGGCAGCGAGACCATCGCCTCCGGCGCCACGGTGAGCGGCGAGACAATCACCACCGGCACGCTGGAAGTGAACGCCGGTGCCAATGTCAGCAACATCATTGTCGAGACCGGCGCGCTGCTGCTGGACAGCAGCGCCACGCTGGGCGGCACGCTCGCTCTGGGCGATGCAGCCACGCTCACCGTCGAGAGCGGCGCATCGCTGAGCGCGGTCATCTCCGGCTTCGTCTCAGGTGATGTCATCGACATCACCGCCATCACCACCGGTGCCACACTTACCTCCAGCACTGCCGGCGGCAACACCATCGAGACGGTGACCAGCGGCGGGGTGAGCGAGAGCTTTACCTTCGCCGGCACCAGCTACACCGCGGGCTATTTCACCCTTGCCTCAGGCGCGGGCGGTGAGACCCTGGCCACAATGCTCCCCACCTCGGCCGTCGTCTCCAACGGCCAGACCTCCACCGGCTTTACCGTCACCTCCGGCTTCACGCTGGATGTACTCTCCGGCGGCACGGCGGCCTCCGCCACCGTGCTCAAGGGCGGCACGGCGAACATCACCGGCACGGATACCGGCGCCATCATCTCCTCCGGCGGCAGCATCAACATCGCCTCCGGCGGCATCGAGACCGGCGCCACCATATTGCTCGGCGGCACCGAGACGCTGATCGGCCCCAACAGCGCCACCGGCGACAAGGTCTACGGCCTGCAGCAGATTCTCAACGCCAATGGCGCCACCGGCACCATTTTGGATTTCGAGACCATCTTCAACGGCGGCGAAGTCGATCTCTTCTTCAAAACCAACACGCTGGAGAATTCGACCATCCTCTCCGGCGGCCTGTTCGCCATCAACGGCAACGCCACCGGGCTGGACCTCACTTTGGCCGGCGGCACCATCGCGTTCGAATCGCCGAAAGCCAACCTCACCGGCACGCTGGATTTCGCCAGCGGCACGCTGCTGGTCTCGGGTGCCGTCATCAGCGCCGGCGCCGGTGACCTCGCCACCATCGAGAATTTCGGCGCGGGAGACGTCATCGAACTGGTCGGTTTCGCCACCGGCGTGCTCACCGGCTCCACCGCCGCGAACGGCAATTTCATCGAGACCATCACCAGCGGTTCGGTCAGCGAGAGCTTCACCTTTGCCGGCACCAGTGAATTCGCGCTGCAGACTATATCCGGCGGCGGCGTGGCGCTGGTCTCCGATGCCAGCGTGGTGACCAGCGGCACGGTGACGGGTAGCACACTCGGCAACGGCACCGAGATCGTGGTCGGGTCCGGCGGCACAGTTACCGATACCACGGTACAATCCGGCGGCACGCTGGTGGTCAACGGCGGCACCGAGACCGGCGGCGTTGTCTCAACCGGCGGCAAGGAGATCATCTCCTCCGGTGGTGCTGCCAGCGGCACCACAATCATCAATGGCGGCACGCAGATCGTCGCCAATGGCGGCACCGTCACCGGCGCGTTCATCGAGCAGGACAGCACGCAGATCATCTCCTCCGGCGGTGCGGCCATCGACACCAATGTAGGCGATCCGAGCGTGCAGATCGTCTCCGCCGGTGCCACCGCCACCGGCACCACCCTTACCGCCGGCGGCGAGCTGGATGTGTATGGCGGCGTTACCTCCACCACGGTGGATAATGGCGGCACCGAGATCCTCTTCACAGGCGGCACCGCGGCGTTCAATCTGATCAACAGCGGCGGCACCCTCCTCCTCAGCGGCGGCACGGCCACCGATACCACCATCGTGGGCGGCGGCACGATCATCGCCGAGACGCTTGCCTTTGAGGCAGGCCTGACCGGCACGATCACCGGCGGCGAGCTGGTGGTCAACGATGCAGGCGGCACCACGCTGTTCAGCCTGCAGGTCGATGGTGATTACAGCACCGACATCGTGCAGGTCACCGAAGCCACGGATGGCAAAACGGAGCTGACCCTGTGCTTCTACCCCGGCACCGGCATCGCCACGCCGGACGGCACCACGGCGGTGGAAGCCTTGCGTCCCGGCGATCTGGTGCTCACAGCCAACGGCCCGCTGCCGGTGCGCTGGATCGGCCAAAGCCACATCGCCACGCGCTTTGCCGATAAACAGCGCAGCCTGCCGGTGCGCATCACCGCCGGCGCGCTGGGCAACTCCCTGCCGGTCCGCGACCTGCTGCTCTCGCCCGACCATGCCGTGTTCATCGGCGGCATTCTGGCCCAGGCCAGCGCGCTGGTGAATGATGTCACCATCCTGCGCGAATATGACGTACCGGCGCAGTTCACCTACTATCACGTGGAACTCGCCACCCACGAGCTTCTGCTGGCCGAAGGCGTGCAGGCCGAAAGCTTCGTCGACAACATCGACCGCATGCATTTCCACAACTGGGACGAGCGCACCGCCCCCGCCACCCCAATCGCGGAAATGCCCTACCCCCGCGCCAAATCCCAGCGCCAACTGCCCCGCGCCGTGCGCCAGATGCTGGCCGTGGCCAAACAGGCATAAAAAAAGGCCAGGGCTCTGCCGTCGTGCGCAGCACGCCTCCGGCGTGACGACCCGCCAAGGGCCGAAAGGCCCTTGGATCCCGTAACTTAAGAATTGAAAAGGGCCTGCCTCCGAGGTGTTTGAAACACCGGGGAGGCAGGCCTTTTTCAATTCTTAAAAGCTAATGGGGGTCTGGGGCCGTCACGCCAAAGGCGTGCTGCGCACGACGGCGGCGCCCTGGCCTTTTTACGCCTGTTAGCCAGGATATCCCGGTGGCGATGCCGGGCCGCTTGACGGCCTCCGGGCCCAGTTATACGCAAGACTGAATCAGGAAATCGAGGAAATAATATGGCCAAGGTCGTCGTCAACGGGCTCAGCATTGCCTACGAAATCATCGGCACGGGCGACAAGACCATTGCCATCACGCCCGGCGGCCGCTTCGCCAAGGAAACCCCCGGCGTGCGTGAGCTGGCGGTGGAGCTGGCTGGGCATGGCTACAAAACCCTCATCTGGGACCGTCCCAATTGCGGCGAATCCGACATCAGCTTCGATGCCGAGAGCGAATCCATCCTGAACGCGGACACCTACGCCGGGCTGCTCAAAGCGCTGAATTTCGGCCCCACATTGCTGGTCGGCGGTTCGGCCGGCTCGCGCGTCACATTGCTCACGGCAACCCGCCATCCGGATGTCGTCTCCGGCCTGTTCCTGCTGTGGATTTCCGGCGGCCCGATCAGCCTGGCCTCACTGGCCGCGCATTATAACGCCGCCAACGCCGTCTCGGCCGTCATCGGCGGCATGCAGGCGGTGGCCGGCCTCCCGGAATGGGAAGAGCAGATCCGCCGCAACCCCGGCAATCGCGACCGCATCCTGGCGCAGGACCCGACCATTTTCATCGCCACCATGCAGCGCTGGGCCGACTCGTTCTTCCCCAAGACCGACGCCCCCGTGCCCGGCCTGGATCCGGACGGGCTGGCCGCCTTCAAATTCCCCGTGACCATACTGCGCAGCGGCGTGTCCGATTTGTACCACACGCGCGAGACCAGCGAGGCGCTGGCGACGATGATCCCCGGTTCATCGCTGCAGGAGCCGCCCTGGGGCGATGCGGAATGGAACGAGCGCACCATGGATGCCGGCAAGGGGCTGTTCGTCAACTGGCCGAAACTCGTGCCGCAAATTCTGGAGCTGGCAAAGAAGATTTGAGACCATTCACGCAACCCATGCCGGACATCCGGCAGGGGTTATGAAGGAGGGAACAATGGCAGGCATAAAAATCCGTGACCTGAGGGATGTCTGAGCTTCGGCGCGATCGTCGAAGGCGTAACCTACGAAACACTCGCCGATCCCGTGGTGCGCGCCCAGCTCAACGAGGTTTTCGAAGACCGCGGGCTGATCGTCTTCGAAGGCGTGGAACCCTCGCAGAAGATGCATGTCACCGTCAGCAATGTTTTCGGTGCGCTGAAAGACCATCCCACCAAGAGCACGCCCCGCGTCGATGGCGACATAATACCCGGCGTGATCGACATGCATTCCATGCCGCGCGAAATCGGCGCCGATAAATCCGGCCTGGTCGAGATCAACGGCAAGCTCCTGGCCCGTTTCTCGCCCGGGCATTTCGACCATTGCTATAATGACGAGCTGAACCGCGCCGGCGTACTGCGCGCCGTCATCAACGCGCCGGCAGGTGAGGGCGGACGCACCGGCTTTGCCGATGGCATCCAGATCTACGAGGATTTTTCGCCCGAACTGCGCGAAAAGATCGAGAAACTCAATGTCATCTACACGCTCGATGTGCGGCTGACGCAGATGCGCTTCGGCCGCACATTTAAAAGCTTCGGCGACAAGCCGGATGAGCTGAAAGTGGTGCAGGAATCCCGAACCTTCCCCCGCGCCATGCACCCCGCCGTATGGACCCGCAAGGATGGCGCCAAGGTCCTGCACATCGGCCCGTGGATGTCCGTTGGCCTCGAACACCACGAAGATGCCGAAGGCGAAGCTTTGTTCGAAGAGATCTGCCAGGAACTGAACCGCAAGGCGGACCAGAAATCCTACTGGCACGATTGGAAGCCGACCGACCTGCTGATCTGGGACAACTGGCGCCTGCTGCACGCGGTGGAAGGCTGCGACCCCAAATGGGAACGCCAGACCCAGCGCACCACCATAAAAGGCGATTACGGCCTGGGCTATTTCGAAGACGGCAAGAAAATTGGCGAGGTCTTACGCGAAATCGCCATGTAACCCGCACCGCCGCCTGTTTTTGGCCTTGCCCGCCCTACCGTTCAGTGGTCCAGTTTCGGCCACATAAAATGAAAATTTAGGGATAGAGCGTAAATGACTGAGACGACGGACTGGGCTGGCCCCCTCCAAGGCATCCGCGTGCTGGATTTTACGCGCGTGCTCGCCGGTCCCGCTGCCTCCCTGGCTCTGGCCGATCTCGGCGCCGAGGTATGGAAGCTCGAACCCCCCGGCACCGGCGACGACACCCGCCTCTTCCCGCCCTTCCGTGAGGGCGAAAGCCACTACTTCCTCGCCATCAACCGCGGCAAAAAAAGCATCGTCATCGACCTGAAATCCGCCGAGGGCGTGGCTTTGGTGAAAGACCTCGCCGCGCAATGCGACGTGCTGATCGAAAACTACCGCCCCGGCGTGATGGACCGCCTCGGCCTCGGCTTTGAGGCCCTCTCCGCCATCAACCCGCGCCTCATCTACTGCGCCATTTCCGGCTACGGCATGACCGGCCCGCTGCGCGACCGCCCCTCCTTCGACATCGTGCTGCAAGCCATGTCAGGCGCTTTAAGTGTAAACGGCGAAGCCGGCCGCGCCCCCACCAAGCTCGGCGTCCCGCTCGGCGACCTCGTCGGCGGCGTCAACGGCCCCATGGGCATCCTGGCCGCCCTGTACGAGCGTACCATAACGGGGCGCGGCCGCCTCATCGATGTCAGCCTCATGGACGGCATGATCAACATGCTCGCCTACCTCCCCCAGCTCGCCTGGTTCACGGAAAAAGACCCACTCCCCCAAGGCTCCGAACACCCCAACCTGGTCCCCTACGGTATCTACCCGGCACAGGACGGCTCCATCATCATCGCCTGCCTCACCAACGGTTTCTGGAAACGCATCTGCGAGGCCATCGGCCGGCCGGACCTGACCGATGACGAGCGCTTCAACATCATCCAAAAACGCCGCGACAACCGCGCCCAGGTGAATGAAACCATCTCCGCCTTCACCAGCCAGCACAAAGTCGCCCATCTCGTCGAGCTGCTCACCCAATACGAAGTCCCGCACGCCCCCATCCTCGGCATCACCGAAGCCCTCTCCCAGCCGCAAGCCGTAGCCCGCGAAATGGTGGTAAACACAGAACACGCCAGCCTCGGCACCATCCCCATCACAAGCCGCCCCATAAAATTCCCGGGCAGCCCCCAACCAACCCCCACAGCCCCGCCCATCCTCGGCCAACACACCGACGAAATCCTGCGCACCAACCTCAGCCTAACCCAAACCCAAATCGACGGCCTCCGGGCACTGAAGATCGTGGCTTGAAGGAAAAAGGCCAGGGCTCTGCCCTGGACCCGCCAAGGGCCGAAAGGCCCTTGGATCCCGTAACTTAAGGGTTATGAGAGAGGGGGCTAATTCGCCTCATGGACCTGTGGGTATGTTCCCAGGTCCATGAGGCGAATTAGCCCCCCTCTCTCATAACCCTTAAAAGCTAATGGGGGTCTGGGGCCTCAGGCCCCAGCGGGTCCAGGGCAGAGCCCTGGCCTTTTTCCTTCAAGCCACGAACCGCGCCAGGCGGCCGGTGATGATGGCTTCGGCTTCGGTCATGATGCGGCTGATCAGTTCGGCGCAGGTGGGGATGTCGTGGATCAGGCCTTGCACCTGGCCGGCCCAGACCAGGCCGGCGTCCAGGTTGCCGGTCTCCAGGAGTTCGCGGCCTTGGATGCCGCGCACGAGGTGGGCGACGTTCTGGAAGGTGGCGTCGGGGGCGGAGAGGAGTTCGACCACCTTGTCGGACACGCTGTTTTTACCTACGCGCGCGGTGTTGTGCAGTTTGCGGAAGATGAGGTTGGTGCCGCGCTCGTCGTTTTGCACGATCAGTTGCTTCACGTTGTCATGGATCGGCGCTTCCACGGTGGCGCAGAAGCGTGTGCCCATGTTGATGCCTTCGGCACCGAGTGCCAGGGCAGCCACGAGGCCACGCCCATCGCCGAAGCCGCCGGAGGCGATCATCGGGATTTTCACTCTATCGGCGGCGGCGGGGATCAGGATCAGCCCGGGGATGTCGTCTTCGCCGGGGTGGCCCGCGCATTCAAAGCCGTCGATGGAGATGGCGTCCACGCCCATGCGTTCGGCGGAGAGCGCGTGGCGCACGGCGGTGCATTTATGCACGACCAGAATGCCATGTGCCTTGAACTCATCGACATGTTCCTGCGGCTTATGGCCGGCGGTTTCCACAATCTTGATGCCGCTCTCGATGATCGCCTTGCGGTATTCGGCATAGGGCGGCGGGTTGACCGAGGGCAGGATGGTCAGGTTCACCGCGAAGGGCTTATCCGTCAGGCTGCGGGTGCGTTCGATCTCTTCGCGCAACGCATCGGGCGTCGGCTGCGTAAGTGCGGTGATAATGCCGAGGCCCCCAGCATTGGATACGGCGGCGGCAAGCTCAGCGCGGCCGACCCACATCATGCCGCCCTGCACGATGGGATGTTCGATGCCGACCAGTTCGGTAAAGCGCGTCTTCAAAGCCATGAAATTCTCCTGTCGCCGGCGCGCCTAGGCGCGCCTTTTTTAAGTGAGGTGCTATTACGCGCCCTGCCAATTGCCTTTGCGTTTCTCGGTGAAGGCGGCCATGCCTTCCTGCTTATCGGCGGTGGCGCATAGCCCGTTGAACAGGCGGCGCTCGAACAGAATGCCGGTGGCAAGCCCGGTCTCAAACGCGGTGTTCACCATTTCCTTATTGGCGATGGCGGCGAGCGGCGGCATGGCGGCAATCGCGGCCGCCTGTTTCAGCGCTTCTTCCACCAGGTTTTCGGCCGGCACCACCTGGGCAACCAGACTGGCGCGCTCGGCCTCGGCGGCATCCATCAGCCGCCCGGTCAGGCACATCTGCATGGCCTTCGCCTTGCCTACGGCGCGGGTTAAGCGCTGCGAGCCGCCCATGCCGGGTGCCACGCCCAGCTTTATCTCCGGCTGGCCAAACTTCGCGGTCTCCGCTGCAATGATGAAATCCGCCATCATCGCCAGCTCGCACCCGCCGCCGAGTGCGAAGCCGGACACGGCCGCGATCCACGGCTTGCGTGTCGCGGTCACGCGTTCGAAGCCGGCGAAGAAATTCTCGCCGAACATCGCGGCGAAACCTTTCGCCTGCATTTCCTTGATATCCGCCCCGGCGGCAAACGCTTTTTCACTTCCCGTGAGCACCAGGCAAAGCTGGCTGGCATCGGCATCATAGGCGGCAAACGCGGCAATGAGATCCGCCAGCACCTGGCTGTTGAGCGCGTTCAACGCCTGCGGGCGGTTGAGCCGCAGCAGTGTGACGGCGCCATGGGTCTCGACGAGAAGGGTTTCATAAGCCATTTTTTTACTCCTCCGTTACGGGGTCCGAAAATCCGCTTTGCGCTTGTTAAGGAACGCGGCGACGCCCTCCTTGCTTTCCGCATCGCGCCCGGCGGCGGCGATATTGCGCGCCTCCTGCTCCAACTGTGCTTCCAGCGAGGTGCTGAACCCCTCCAGCAGCAGATTGCGTGTGCGCCCCAGAGCGCGTGTGGCGCCATCGGCCAGTTTCACGGCAATCGCCTCGGCCTCGGCCGCCAGCTCCTCATCGGGCACCACGCGCGTGATCATCCCAATTTCCGCCGCTTCCGCAGCCGATACGCGCTTGTTCAGGAGGATAATCTCCTGCGCCTTGCGCAAGCCCACCAACCGCGGCAGCAGCCAGGTGGCGCCACCGTCAGGCGTCAGCCCGATGCCCGTATAGGCCGTGGTAAAATGCGCGGATTGCGCGGCGATGGCGATATCCCCCAGCAGCGAGAGATTAAACCCAGCCCCGGCGGCAGGCCCATTGATAATGGTGACCAGCGGCTTGCCCATGCGCGAAAACCGCGAGACCGCACTATGGATATACGCCGTCAGCTCCTTCAACAAAGCCGAAAAACGATCCCCGGCATTGGCGAACCCCGCCACATCGCCCCCGGCGCAGAACAGCCGCCCGGCGCCGGTGAGGGTAACAACACGAATGCTCTCATCCTCATCGCATTCAATCGCCGCTTCCATCAACGCGCGGGCCAGCGGCACGTCGATGGAGTTACCCACCTTCGGCCGGTTCAGCGTGAGCCGCGCGATCCCGTTCTCGCGCGCAAAAATCAGGGGCGCGTCTTCGCTCATTTGGGTGGCATCCGGATGGCGCCGTCCAGGCGAATAACCTCGCCATTGAGCATCGGGTTGGCGATGATGCTCTGCACCAGCAACGCATATTCCTCAGGCTTGCCCATGCGGCTGGGGAAGGGGACTTGTTTGCCCAAAGCTTCCTGCACGGCCGGCGGCATAGAGCTCATCATCGGTGTCCAGAAAATCCCAGGCGCGATGGTCATCACGCGGATACCATACTGCGCCAGATCGCGCGCCACCGGCAAAGTGAGCGCGACCACGCCGCCCTTGGAAGCCGCATAGGCCGCCTGACCGATCTGCCCGTCATAAGCAGCAGCGGAAGCCGTGTTGATGATCACGCCGCGCTCCTCACCCAAGGGTTCCAGCGTCGCGGCGCGTGCTGAGAATTTGGCAATCGTGTTGAACGTGCCGATGAGGTTGATCTCGATCACTTTGCGGAACTGGTCCAGCGCATGCGGCGCAAATTCGCGCCCCACGGTCTTCGCCCCAATCGCGATACCGGCGCAATTCACCAGCACCCGCGCAATCCCATGCGCCTTTTCAGCACCTGCAATGGCATCGGCAACGGAGGCATCGTCAGTGACATTGACCTTGAAAAAAGCACCGCCGATCTTTGCCGCATGGGCGTTGCCCAATTCTTCATTCAGGTCAAAAATCGCCACTTTCGCGGCCTGTGCCGCCAGCAGCTCCGCCGTGGCACCACCAAGCCCCGAGGCGCCACCTGTAACGATGGCCGCAACATTTTTGAGTTCCATTTTTGCGCCCCTTAAACCAGCTCGACCGCGAAAGCCGTGGCCTCGCCACCGCCAATACAAAGTGCCGCAATGCCGCGCTTGCCCCCACGGGTCTCCAGAGCCGCAATCAACGTCGCGATAATCCGCGCACCGGACGCGCCGATCGGGTGGCCAAGTGCGGTCGCCCCGCCATTCACGTTGAGCTTCTCGGCCGGAATATCCAGCTCCTTGGCGGCGATCATCGCCACAACCGCAAACGCCTCGTTCACCTCGAACAGATCGACATCGGCCACGGACCAGCCGGTCTTGGCCAGCAGCTTGCGAATGGCAAACACCGGCGCCGTAACAAACTTGGACGGCTCATGTGCATGCGCCGCATGCCCAACCACACGCGCCACCGTCTTCAACCCCAGTTTCGCGGCCACGGACTCACGCGTCATCACCAAAGCCGCCGCACCATCGGAAATCGAAGCGGAGCTGGCCGCCGTAATCGTGCCATCCTTGGCAAAAGCCGGCTTCAGCCCAGGGATTTTCTCCGGCTTGGCATTGCCCGGCTGCTCATCAACCGCAATCGAAACATCGCCACCCCGGCCGGACACCGTCACGGCCGTAATCTCCTTCTCGAACGCGCCGGAGGAAATCGCATCCTTCGCCCGCTGCAGCGAGCGCAGCGCATACTCGTCCTGCTCGGTGCGGCCTATCTGATATTCATTCGCCGTATCCTGGGCAAACGCGCCCATCGGCTTGCCCTGGGTATAGGCATCTTCCAGCCCATCCAGCATCATGGAATCCTTAATCGCATCATGCCCAATCCGCGCCCCGCCGCGGTGCTTGGTCAGCAGATACGGCGCATTGGTCATGCTCTCCATGCCGCCCGCCACAATCACATCCGCCGAGCCCGCCACCAGCGCGTCATGCGCCATGATGGCCGCCTGCATGCCCGAGCCGCACATCTTGTTCAGCGTCGTGGCCTCGGCCGAAATCGGCAGCCCGGCACCCAACGCCGCCTGGCGCGCCGGTGCCTGGCCTAGCCCCGCCGGCAACACGCAGCCCATATAAACCCGCTCCACCGCATCCGGCGAAACCCCAGCGCGCTCCACGGCGGCCTTGATCGCGGCGGCGCCGAGGTCGGAGGATTTCACAGAGCTGAACGCGCCCTGGAACCCGGCCATCGGGGTGCGGGCGTAAGAGGCAATGACAACAGCATCGGACATGGAACTAACTCCTGTAAGGAAAAACTAAAGCGCGCGCGCGATGACCATGCGCTGGATGTCGGACGTGCCCTCATAAATCTGGCACACCCGCACATCGCGATAAATCTTGGCGAGACCGAATTCTTCCAGATAGCCATAGCCGCCGAGCGTCTGAATGGCACCGGAAACAACCAGCTCCGCCGTCTCGGATGCCACAAGCTTGGCCATGGAAGCCTCTTTAAGGCACGGCAGCGCCGCATCCTTCAGCGAAGCCGCATGCAGCACCAGTTGCTTCGCGGCCTCCAACTTCGCAGCCAGATCAGCCAGCCGGAACCCAACAGCCTGATGCTCGATAATCGCCTTGCCCATCGATTTGCGATCCTTGGCATAGCCCACCGCAATCTCAAGTGCTGCCTGCGCCATGCCGATGCACTGCGCCGCAATCCCAATCCGCCCAACCTCCAGATTGGAGAGCGCCAGACTGTAGCCTTTCCCCTCAGGCCCGAACAGCAAGTCTTCGGCCACGAACAAATCCTCAAACCGGATCGCGCAGGTATCGGACGCCGCCTGGCCAAGCTTATGCTCAACCTTGTCCACGATATAACCAGGGCTATCAGTGGGCACGAGAAAGCCCGAAATCCCCTTCTTCCCCGCTGCCGGATCGGTGACAGCATAAACCATCGTCACCCCACCGATCTTGCCGGAGGTAATGAACTGCTTGGCGCCATTGAGCTTCCAGCCGCCGTCTATTTTCACCGCACGGGTGGAAATCGCCGCCGCATCAGACCCGGCATCCGCCTCGGTCAACGCAAACGCGCCGATCATCCGCCCGGAAATCAGCTCCGGCAAAAACCGCGCCTTCTGCGCCGCCGTGCCGAACTTCAAAATCCCATTGATAAGCAGGCTGTTCTGAATGGACACGATGGTCGACAGCGCACCATCCGCCGCCCCCAGCTCGATCAGCGACAGCGCATAGGACACATAATCAGCCCCGGCCCCGCCATCTTCCTCCGGCGCCGTCATGCCCATCAGCCCCATCTCCGCCAGGCGGATGAACAGGGCAGGGGGATAGCCCTTGGCCGCCTCATAAGCCGCACTATGCGGGCGGATCTCGTTCTGGGCAAAGTCGCGGATGCTATCCTGGATTGCAGTCTGAGTTTCGTTGAGAACCACTGACTTCCTCGTACACTATTTACTCTTGAGTAAATGGCATGAGCCGTTATACTCGTCAATACAATGAACAAGCCTGCCACATGAATAAATCAGCGGCCTCCCCCTTCCGCACCGCCCAGCAGCGCGAGGTGGACCGCGCCTCCAAACGCGACGCCGTGCTGCTGGCCGCCGTGCGCCTGTTCAACGAGCGCGGCTTCCACGCCACCTCGCTGGATGATGTCGCCGCCTCCCTGGGTGTGAGCAAACCGCTCATCTACCACTACCTCGGTGCCAAGGATCAGGTGCTGTTCGAATGCATGCGCATCGGCCTGCAACAACTGCGCGAAGCCGCCGACGAGGTCGCCCGCCAACCCGGCACCGGCATGGACCGCCTGAAGCGCTTCCTGCGCCGCTACGCCGAATGCATCATGGAAGATTTTAGCCGCTGCGTGATCCGCACCGGCGACGAAATTCTGGCGCCAGAAATCCGCCCCCAGTTTCGGGCACTAAAATCGGAAATCGACCAGGCCATGCGCAAACTGATCGCGGATGCCGCAGCGGATGGCTCGGCCCTTGTGACCGATGTAAAACTGACCGCCTTCACCTTCGCCGGCGCCCTTAGCTGGACTGCCCGCTGGCATGAACCTGGCGGCCCCCTCCAACCCGCCGAAATCGCCGAGCAGATGGTCGAAATCCTCACCAGAGGTATCGAGCCTTAAGGAAGAGTTTCACTTGCCCCTGTTTGCCAGACCAATTCTATAAGCCTGGGCCACAGCAGGATCGATAATGGCGAATATGATCTCCTGCACTGAGGAGCCCAGCATTGCTTCGCTAATTGTGGCAATGGCGATTGCCGCGGCCAGGTCGAGCGGATATCCGTATCGACCACAGCTGATGGCTGGAAATGCGATGGATTTGACGTCGTATTCATTCGCCAATTCCATGCATCGCCGGTAGCACGAGGCTAGTTTTTCGGCCTCATTGTTTTTACCGGATTGCCAGACTGGCCCAACGGTATGAAAAACATATTTTGCCGGGAGCCGAAATCCAGGCGTCGCTTTGGCATCCCCAGTCTTACAACCATTCAATTTCCGGCATTCATCCGCGAGCGCGGGACCTGCTGCCCTATGGATTGCACCATCAACACCACCACCGCCCAGCAATGATGAGTTAGCGGCGTTGACGATCGCATCCACTGCCAGTTTCGTGATGTCGGTTGAGAGCAGCTTCATGCTCAATTCTTAACCTGTTGATGCAAGACACGGACGCCAGGGGGCGAGCCCCCTGGCAGGGTGCAACTAAAGCGCTTCGATAATGGTCACGTTGGCGATGCCACCACCCTCGCACATCGTCTGCAACCCATAGCGCTTGCCCCGCGCCCGCAGCGCATGCACCAGCGTCGCCATCAATTTCGCGCCCGAGGCCCCCAGCGGATGCCCCAGCGCAATCGCCCCGCCGTTCACGTTCAGCTTTTCCGGGTCGGCTTTGAGGTACTCCAGCCAGGCCAGGGGGATAGGCGCAAAGGCTTCATTCACCTCGAACAGGTCGATGTCGTTAAGGCTCAACCCAGCGCGTTTCAGCGCCTTTTCCGTAGCGTAGAGCGGCTCTTCCAGCATCATCACCGGGTCCCCGGCGGTCACCGTCAGGCTATGAATACGCGCCAGCGGGGTCAGCCCGTGCTCCTTCAACGCGCGCTCAGAGACAACCAGCACGGCGGAAGAGCCATCACAAATCTGGCTGGCGTTGGCAGCGGAAATGATCCCATTCGGGTCGAGCAGCTTCACTCTGGAAATCGACTCATATGTCGCATCAAACCGGATACCCTCGTCACGGTCGTGCACGGCCTGCGTGCCATCCGGCAGTGTCACCGTCACCGGCACAATTTCCGCGCCAAACGCCCCGGCATTGGTCGCCGCAATCGCCTTCTGGTGGCTGGCCAGCGCATAACGGTCCAGTTGCTCGCGCGTAAACCCCCATTTCTTGGCGATCATCGCGGCACCGGTGAACTGGCTGAATTCCGTCACACCGTAGCGCTCATGGATCGCCGGGCTCAACTGATCAAACCCCTGCTCGGTCATATGCGCCAGCCGCATCGGCGTACGGCTCATCGACTCCACACCCGCCGCCAGCACGATATCCTGCGTGCCCGAGAGCACCGCCTGCGCCGCGAAATGCACCGCCTGTTGCGAGGAGCCGCATTGCCGGTCAATCGTCACCGCCGGCACGCTCTGCGGCAGCCGGCTCGCCAGCACCACATGCCGGCCGATATGCGAAGCCTGCTCGCCCGCCTGCGTCACGCAGCCGACGATCACATCCTCCACCGCCGCCGGGTCTATCCCGGTAAAGTCCAGCACGGCATTCACGCTCGCCGCCCCCAGATCCGCCGGATGCACACCCAGCAGCCGGCCATTGCGGCGCCCGCCGGCCGTGCGCTTGGCCGCGACGATATAAGCTTCAGCCATTAAGTGCTCTCCTAGAAAACCATTTGCCCCGTTCTGCCTAGCTGGCGCCGCGAGATCAATGCCGCAACGCAAGCTAGCGCGCGGTCAGCCCTGCAATCCTAACGCCCTTCGACGAGAAACACCCGGTAGTCGGTCGCCGCCTGCCGGTGCGGCACCGCCGCCTGATAACCAGGGCTGTGGTACCAGGCCCGTGCCTCTTCCATCGTCGCAAACTCCAGCATCACCACACCCGTGGGCGCCTCACCCTCAAACGCCTCGATAGGCCCGGGGCCGACACGGGAGATCACCTTATGCTCCCCCGACGCCATTCCCAGTATCGCCAGCCGCTGGTACTCAGCCATCTCGGCCCCGTCCCGGATCGGCGTGTCCCGCACGAAAATCACATAGGCCGGCATTCAGGGATGGGCCGGCATACTGAAACCTTCGACGAAGATTTCGCGATGCTTGGCACTCTTATGCCGGTGCGCCCGCGCTTTCGTATATTCCGGGCTGTTGTACCAGGCCTTGGCATCTTCCATGGTGGGGAATTCCAGCACCACCACGCCATCGGCATGCGCGCCCAGCACCGCCTCGCTCGGCCCATACAGCACATGCACCTTCAGCTTCGGGTCCGGCGGGTTCAGGCTGATCAGGCGCAGATACTCGGCCATCGCCGCCTCATCCTGCACCGGCTCTTCGCGGAGAATAATCACATAGGCTGCCATTTTGGTTTTCTCCCTGTTTTAAGAAAAAGATGCAGCTTTTTGAAAAAAGCTGCACCAAAAACTTTTATTAATTAAGAAACGACGCGGCCGCCATTCACACCAATCGTCTGGCCGCTCACGTAGCTGCTATCCTCGGACGCCAGCCAGGCGCAGGCATTGGCGATGTCATCCGGCACGCCGGTACGGCCGACGGGGATGATCTGGAGCAGTTGCTCCATGGGAATCTGGAACCGGTGCCTGTTCGCCTCGGACATGATGGTCTGCATCACCGCACCAGGCGGGATGTTGTTAACGGTGATCCCATACGGCCCCAGGGCGATGGCCAGCGACTTGGTCATGGCGATGACGGCACCCTTGGAGGCCGAATAATGCACCTGCTCCTTGCTGCCGGTCTGCGCGGAGGAGGAGGAGATGTTGATCACCCGGCCCCAGCCTTGCGCCTTCATGTCCGGCAGTACGGTCTGCGTGACCACGAACGTGCCCTTGGTGTTGACCTCGAACATCACATCCCAATCCTTATCGGTCAGCTCCTCGAAGGGGATGAAGTTGGAAATGCCGGCATTGTTCACCACGATGGTCACCGGCCCAAACGCCGCGCGCAGTTTCTCCACCGCCGCACCCACCTGGGCGCGGTCCACGATGCTGCCCTGCAGCGCAATCGCCTTGCCGCCGGCCGCGGTAATCTCATCCACCACCGCCTGGCAGCCTTCCAGGTTCAAATCGAGCACGCCCACCGCCTTGCCCTCACGCGCCAGGCGTATCGCACATGCCTTGCCGATGCCCGATGCAGCGCCGGTCACCAATGCTACTCTTGTCGTCATTCTTCTTGTTCCTCTTGGTAAATTCAAGCAGTCGCTTTTTGAAAAAAGCGACACCAAAAACTTTGCTCTCGGGGGCATGGGCTGTAGCGCCGCTACAGCCCATGCCCCCAAGAGCAAAGTTTTTTTGCTACTTTTTGTTCACAAAAAGTAGACCTTCCTTAAAGCTTAACAGGCGCGCCCGTGCCCATATAACGTGCCAGGTTACGATGAAAATTCGTAACCTTCTGCTCCTGATGCGGATTGGGCAAAGTGCCACGGAACCCGCGCGACTTCATGCCCCGCTGCACCTCGGCCATATTGCCGAAATCCTGCGCCAGAACCGCGCCCCATTTCTCGGCCGTGGCCTCGGCATAAACCCACTCGGTCTTCGGCTCCTGCCCTTCGGGAAAACGCTCTATCGCGTAGGATTCGAAAATGCACTTGCTCGGATCATCGCCATAAGGGCGGGCGCGGTAGCAAAGCGCGAAGGTGACGCCCTGCAGTATCGCCATATTCGGGAACACATGCCAGGCGAGCCCGGCCAGCGCCATCTGGTCGGGCGTAATCACCGGCCAGTCCACGCCGCGCGCGGCGTCATCGGCCCTGGCCGAAGCCAACCAATGCTTGATAACATCCGGCGCCGGCGTGCCCTCGGGCAGCTCGTCCACCAGCCGCTTGGCCGCATTCACCAGCGTCTCGGTGGTGCTGGCATAATTCACGGTGGTGTAAATCTCGTTCTGCAGATTATAGGTGGAGATACGCGGATCCGCCCCCTTGCCGGCACGGGTGATCGTGCTGCTCTGCTTCATCTTCAAATCCGGGTCGCGCTGGTCGAACCCGCTCACCCCATGCAGGCCGAACGGCGCGCTATAGGCATAGTAATCGCCATGCGTGAGGAGCTGCGTATGCGTGCCGGCCACATGGTACGGTTCCATGAAGGCTTCGAGCGCGGTTTTCCAGTTGCAGTCGAAAACCACAAATTGCCGCCATTTATAGCGCATCTTGTCGAACTGGAACGGGTTCAGAATGCTGGCGGCGGATTCCAGATACTCGGCCAGCGGCACCGCATTCGGGTCCATATTGATGAACAGCCAGCCGCCCCACTGGTCCACCTTCACCGGCGACAGCGCGGTCTGTTCCTCGGTCAGGCACGGGCTCCAATCCTGCGGCTCATGCACATAGGTGTTCTTGCCTTCAAGGTTGAAATTCCAGCCATGAAAACCGCAGACGAACTTCGCCCTGGTGCCACGCGCGCCATTGGAGCCGGCCGGCACATCCACAAGGCGCCGGCCACGATGCGGGCAGACGTTGTAAAAGGCTTTGATCTCATTAGCCGCGGTGCGCAGGATCAGGATCGAATCATCGCCGATTTCATAGGAGAAAAAATTGCCAGGCTCCGGGATTTCCTCGACCCGTCCGGCCATCTGCCAGATTTTCGGCCAGAGTTTCTCTTTCTCGGCCTCGGCATAGTCACGCGAGATGAAGGCCTCGACCGGGTAGGTCAACGGCGCCGCCAGATCCTGATCGCTGAGCGCGCTCTGTTGAATCTCGAGATTGACACTCTTGTTCAAGACATCCTCCTAGGCATGATCATCGCCCGCTTGTGCCGCCGGACATAAAACCGTCATCGGTCCTGTTTTCAGTTTCCAATGGGGCCGCAAAACTCTACAACAATCCTCCCTCTCCGCGCAAGTTTACAAAATTGTGCAGATACACCGGGTGTTGCGCAAATAAAATTTGTCCGCTCAAATCGGCCGCTCAAATCAGGATGCTTACAGGCACGGCAGACAGGCACGGCAGACGTGCAATTACTTCGCTTTTGCCCGCACAGACAATCTGAGCCCCTCCGCCACCTGTGCCGCACTGTGCCGCACCGTCTCCGCCAGCGCCTGCAAATCCGCCTCGCTCCAGCCTTGCCGGATGCACAGCACCACCAGCGCATGGCGGAACTCGCCCTCAGGCCCGAGAATGGGCGAGGCGGCGATGTACACGCCGTTGATATAATTGCCGTCATCCACCGCATAGCCCTGGGCCGGCACATTGGCCACCTGCGCCTGCCATTCCTCGAAGCTCGGCGCGCGGTGCCAGCGCAGCCGCTCGAACTGCGCTTTTAACGCGCGCGGCGGCAGGTTGGAGTAGGCCGCCACGCAGCGCCCCGTGGCACTCACCAAGGCCGGAAACCGGCTCCCCAGATCCACCTGCAGGCGGATGGCATGCGGCGAGTTGGATTTCGCGGTGACGATATAATGTTCCGGTGCGGAAATACTGACAGCAAAGGCGGTCACCATATACTGGCGCACGATCTCATCCAGGTAAGGCTGCGCCTGGTCCGAGATACTGCCCCGCAGTGCCACCTTCGCCAGGTTGAGAATCTCCAACCCCAGCCGGTAGCGCTTGGTCGCCAGATCCACCGCCACCAACCCCTCGGCGGTAAGCGCGCGCAGGATATGCAGGCAGGTGCTGGGGATGATATCCAGCTCCCGCGCGATCTGGTTGACCCCGAGCGGTGCCGCCGCATTGCTCAGCAGCCGCAGCATCGCCGCCGCCCGCACCACCGCCGGCACGGACACCTCGCGCACCGGGGCGCGCTCCTCGCCCTCCATTTCCGCTTTCCCGGACAATGCTGTATCAGCCATGTTCACAACCTATCGTACAAAGGCCAAGTGGCATTTTATTGTATTGATACAATGGGCTTTGTGTTCACGCAACATTTTTATCGTCCTGCCGTGGCGCTTCCGCCGCTTGCGGCCTTTTCCGGGCCGCGCATATCAGCCTCAGACCTCCATATTACACTGTAATGCTCGATCCTGGCAGCCGGATTGCCTGAGCTGAACATTTTAATAGCACCTGCTTGCAATCGCCGGCCAAATCCTGCAATCCGGCTGCAAACCAGCAAATTGCTGACAGCCGCTTGCCGTCAGCCCGTATCAAATAGGACAGGAAATGGACTGCAAGCCGAGCGCGATCCCCCCCGCCGAAACCGTTGATATCCCGGCCCTGCGCGAAAAATACCGCCAGGAAAAGAACATCCGCATCAATAAGACCGGGCAAGACCAATATGTCCGCTCGATCGATGGTGTAGAGGAGGTCAATGCGGGCGACCCGCATATGCCGGTCATCGCCCGCGAACCGCTGTCGGAAGATCTCGATGTCGCGGTGCTCGGCGGCGGCTGGTCCGGCGTACTGGCCGGCCATGCCCTGGCCAAGGCCGGCGTCAAAAATTTCCGCAACATCGACCATGCCGGGGATTTCGGCGGCGTCTGGTACTGGAACCGCTACCCAGGCCTGTCCTGCGATAATGATGCCTATTGCTACCTGCCGCTGCTGGAAGAAATGGGCTTCATGCCCAGCAAGAAATTCGCGGACGGGTTCGAGATCCGTGAATATTGCCAGAGCATAGCCCGCAAATTCGGCCTGTACGATAACGCTTTGTTCCATACCCTCGTCACCGCTTTGCGCTGGGACGAGTCCATCAAGCGCTACCGCATCACCACCGACCGCGGTGATGAAATCCGCGCCCGCTTCGTCATCATGGGCAACGGCCTGCTGAACATTCCCAAACTCCCCGGCATCCCCGGCATCCATGAGTTCAAGGGCAAGATGTTCCACACCGCCCGCTGGGAATATGACTACACCGGCGGCGACCAGAAAAACCCGGAGCTGACCAAACTCGCCGACAAGCGCGTCGCCATCATTGGCACCGGCGCAACATCGGTGCAGGCGGTCCCCTTCCTCGGCAAATACGCCAAAGAGCTTTACGTTTTGCAGCGCACCGCCTCCACGGTGGATTCCCGCCGCAATGAGCCGACCAATCCGGAATGGGTGAAATCCTTGACGCCCGGCTGGCAGCGCGAACGCCAGCTCAATTTCCACCATGCCGCCATGGAGATGCTCTCCCCCGGCGAGCCGGACCTCATCTGCGACATCTGGACCGAGATCAACCGCAACCTCGCCGTCGAATTCGAGGCTACCGGCTGGCCGCAATCACCTGAGGAATATCTGGCCAAGCGCGAGGTGATGGACTACCGCACCATGGAACGCCTGCGCAACCGCGTCTCTTCCATCGTCGAGGACCCGCAATCCGCCGAGATTCTGAAACCGTACTACCGCTATCTCTGCAAACGCCCCGCCTCCAACGATGATTACTACCCCACCTTCAACCGCCCCGGCGTCAAAATCATCGACGTATCCAGGACCAAGGGCGTGGAGCGCATGACCGAGAAAGGTTTCGTAGCCAACGGCGTCGAATATGAGATCGATTGCATGATCTTCGCCTCCGGCTTCGAGGTGACGAGCGATCTCGACCGCCGCTGGGGCTTCGATATTTTCGAAGGCCGTGAGGGCAAGTCGATCTATGATCTGTGGGCGACCGAATATCGCACCCTGCACGGCATGATGACACGCGATTTTCCAAACCTGTTCTTCACCGGCTTTATCCAGGGCGGCTTCGCCTCCTCCACCACGGAGATCTTCAAGCTGCACGGCAAGCACAGCGCCTGGATCATCGCAGAGGCATTGAAACGCGGCGTCGTCACCGTCGAGCCCAGCCTGGCAGCGCAGGACGCCTACGTTGATTTCATCCGCGCCAATGCAATCGACATGACGGCCTTCGTCGCTGAGTGCACGCCGAGCTATTTCAACAATGAAGGCCAGGAGATCGTGAACGCCAAGGGCGAGAAGAAATTCCGCTCCTACACCGGCGAGCCCTACGGCCCTGGCTTCTACGCGTTCGAGACGATGCTGCAGGATTGGCGCGAAGAGGGCAATCTCGAAGGTCTCGAACTAGGAAACTGAGCACATGACGGACCTCAGGTACGACGGCCGCGTCGCCGTCATCACAGGTGCTGGCAGGGGTCTGGGCCGTTCCTACGCCCTCCTGCTCGCCTCGCGCGGCGCCAAGATTGTTGTGAACGACCTCGGTGTCGGGCTCAAAGGTGAGGGTGCCGATGCCGGGCCGGCCGAAGAGGTTGTGCAGGAAATCATCGCCGCCGGCGGCGCGGCGGTTGCTTGCACCGATTCCGTAACGACACCGGCCGGCGGTCAGGCCATCATCGACACCGCCATCAAGCATTTCGGCCGCATCGACATCCTCATCCACAACGCCGGCAACGTGCGCCGTGGCTCATTGAAAGAGCTGAGCTTTGAGGATTTCGAAGCCGTCCTCGATGTCCATCTACGTGGCGGCTTCCACGTCGTCCGCGCCGCATTTCCGCTGATGTGCGCTGCCAAATACGGCCGCATCGTGCTCACCTCCTCCATCAACGGGCTCTACGGCAACCCGGGCGTGGTGAACTACTCCGTGGCCAAGGCGGGCCTCATCGGCCTGTCCAACGTCGCCGCCATCGAGGGCGCGGTGGATAACGTAAAATCCAACATCATCATCCCCGCCGCCGTCACCCGCATGGCCGAAGGGCTGGACACGAGCCAATACCCGCCCATGGACCCGGCACTGGTCGCCCCCGCCGTGGCCTGGCTCGCCCATGAATCCTGCTCCGTCACCGGCGAGCAGCTCATCTCCGTGGCCGGCCGCGTCGCCCGCGCCTATGCGGCGGAAACCGAAGGTGTGTACCGCTCAAGCTGGAGCATCGAGGACATCGCCGCAAACATCGAGGCAATCCGCAACACCGAAAACCCATGGCTGTTCGCGCCAGCGCCGTCAGGCCATCTCGACCATCTGCGCCGCAGCTTCAAAATGGCAACCGAAGGTGCGGCCAAAGAAAAATAAAAGGGGAGCGACAATGTTCAAGCAGATCTGTTTCTTCAGAAAACGCCCGGACATGACCATGGAGGAGTTCATGGATTATTACGAGCAGCAGCACTCCACCATGTCCAAACGCATGGGCCTGAAACCCGCCATCCCCAACGCGGTGCGCTATGTGCGCCGCTACCTCAAGCCCGAGCTGAACCCCATTACCGGCGAAATCCACGACCCCGGCTACGACTGCCTCATGGAAATCTGGTGGAACAGCCGAGAGGATTTCGAAAACTCGCAACGCATCATCAGCAACCCCGAACGCAAACCCCACACCATGGCGGACGAAGCGCGCCTCTTCGCCTCACACGCCAACCCGGTGTGCTCGGTGGAAGATTTCGAATCGCCGATGGGGCCGAATGGTGAAGCTACTTCAGTCGAAGTTAAGTACGGTTAAGCAGTACCTTTTTGTGAACAAAAAGGTACCCAAAAAAACTTTATAACTTGGGCCAGAGGTGGTGACTCCATTGATGGGCTTCCCATGGAGTCACAGCCTGTGGCCCAAGTTATAAAAGTTTTTGGTGCAGCTTTTTTCAAAAAGCTGCTGCTTTCCTAAAACTGCCGCGTGCCTGTAGCGTCACTTTCCTTAAACACCTCAATCGGCGCCACAGCCTTCAGCAGCACCAGCGGAATCTTGCGCGAGGTCGATGCCTGGTAGGTCGCATAGGCCGGAAACACATCGACCATGAAATTCCAGATCTTCGTATATTCCTCACCTTCCGGCTCGCGCCACGTCGCGCGGAACGCCTGCGCGCCGATCTGAAACTCAACCTCGCTGCTATCGGCGATATTCAGATACCAGGCCGGATGATGATCCGCCCCGCCCTTTGAGGCCACAATCACCACCTCGCCGCCGATATCGCCATAGATGAGCGGGGTGATGAACACTTTCCCGCTCTTGCGCCCGGTATATTTGATCAGGCAATGGGTGGTGAATGAATGCCCGCCGACGGCGGTGATATCCATGATATGGCCCTTGGCGCCGCCCGATTGCAGATACGCCTCGCGATGCTCGCTGATCCAGTCGCGCCTGGTTTCCCGGATTTCGGAACTCGATTCATCGGTCATGTCGTTTCCCCTTCAACTCTTGCCCGGATAAACGGACAAATCGCCCCCATACGCAATACCGCCAGACCAGAATTCAGTGCCACTTACTTTACGGAAATAATGCACCGTGCGCGCGGTGGAGCCGGCGGAGGAGCGCGGCAGCATGGCGATGCCGCTTGGGCTCTTGCCCTGCGCGCGGGCGGAAAAATCACCAATGGTGAAATTCAGATCATCGGTCTGCTGCCCGGTCATCACCAACTGGTCGCCCGGGCAGTAATGCCGCGGCTCAAGCTGCACGGTGGAGAGCTCACCCCGGATCATCGCCACATGCCCCGGCACGTTGGTCACCTCCACGGAGTGGATATTCTCATACCACTCCTGATATTCGGCAAACCGCCCGATGGTGTAATTGGCCAGGATCAGGCTCACCCCTGAGAGCGGCTTGTCGCGCTGCCAGTTCGGGCTGCCCTTCCAATCGCCATACAGCCGGTAGGAGTACAGCCGCTCGGCGGTGTCATCGGCCACCAGCCCGGCATCGCGTGCCTCGGCAATCAGGGGAGCCAATGCAGGCAGGTCGATCTCCGGCGCCGGATAGTCGAAATCATACACGCTCATGAAGCGCCAGGGCTGCGGAATATCGCGCATGATCTGCTCGGGCGTCACCTCGAACCGCTCCGCCCAGCGCAACCCGCGCAGCCGCGCCAGCGCTTCGCGATGCGGCCCGTCAAACCACGCGGCAAACTCCTGCTCTCGGCCGGCAGCCACGTTGTGCAGATGAATGGTCGTATACAGCGCCATGTTTTGGTCCCCAATCTTTGCCCCAACATTGGCCCCGCACCGCGCGCCCCGCAACGTCATGCCGCAGATATCGCCCCGCTGTTGTGCCATGTGGATGACAAGCCTCCCCCGCTGAGGCATTCCAGAAAGATGGGGAATAAAAATATGGAGCGGATCGAGTTCGAAGGCGCTGGCATCACCATCGTCGCTGACGCCTTGGGGCCGCAAAACGCGCCGCCTGTGCTGTTCATGCATGGCGGCGGCCAGACCAGGCAGAGCTGGGGCAAGGCCATCGCCCAGGCGGCATGCCATGGCTACCGCGCCATCTCGGTGGATCTGCGCGGCCATGGCGAGAGCGGCTGGTCGCCCGATGGCAAATACGACATCGAGGCGTTCTCCAGCGACATCCGCAAGATCATCACCAATTTCAACCAGCCCCCGGTCCTGGTCGGCGCCTCGCTCGGCGGCCTGGTCGGCCTTACCCTCGCCGCCTCACCCCCGCCGCCCGTGCGCGGCCTGGTGTTGGTCGATGTCGCGGTGCATCTGGAGGAAGCCGGCACGCGCGAGATCGGCAATTTCATGGGCAGCGCTCCCAACGGCTTCGCCAATCTGGAAGAGGCGGCCGATGCCGTCGCCGCCTATCTGCCGCACCGCCCCCGCCCCAAAGACACCTCCGGCCTCATGCGCAACCTGCGCCTGCGCGCGGACGGCCGCCTGCACTGGCATTGGGACCCCGCCTTCACCCGCATAGACCCCGATGCCGCCCGTAATTTCTCCTCCGGCTTCGAGGCCGCCGCCAAAGCGTTGAAACTCCCGGTCCTGCTCATCCGCGGCGGCCGCAGCCGCGTGCTCAGCCCGGCGGGCGCGCAGGCCTTCCTGCAGCTCGTCCCCCAGGCCGAATATGTCGATGTCGCCGGCGCCGACCACATGGTCGCGGGCGATGCCAACGACAGTTTCAACGAGGCCGTTTTGGCCTTCCTCACCAAGCACATGCCGCTGCCGGGGCGATGATTCGCACCTAAACCCTTATCAACCCCCGGCCGGCATGTCAGATTGCCGGCCAGCATCATAAAACCGGGAGATCACCAATGTCCTCAGCCGTCATCGTCAGCGCGGTGCGCACCGCCGTGGGCACCGCGCGCAAAGGCTCGCTCATCAACACCCCGGCCGAGGTTCTGGCCGCCACCGTGCTGCGCGCCGCCTTGGAGCGCTCCGGCTTCTCCGCCGACCAGGTCGATGACGTCATCCTGGCCGAATCCCTCTACGGCGGCGGTGCCGTCGCCCGCTACGCCGCCGTCGAGCTGGGCTGGCTCAACGTCGCCGGCATGGCCCTCAACCGCCATTGCGCCGGGGGGCTGAGCGCTGTCGGCGTCGCGGCCGGCGCCATCCTGGCCGGTATGGAGCGCGTCATCATCGCCGGCGGCGTCAACTCCAGCTCGCTCTCGCCGCGCATGCAGCAGCGCAGCCCGATAACGCAGGAATTGGTGGACTGGTTCCCCGCCACCCACCCGGATAGCCCCGAAGCCCCCAACCGCGACATGTCCATCACCGTCGGCTGGAACGCCGCCCAGGAAGTCGGCCTGACCCGCGCCGAGCTGGACGCCTGGGCCCTACGCTCGCACCAGCGCGCCATCGCTGCCATCGACGCTGGGCATTTCGAAGGTGAAATCGTCCCCGTCCGCATCCGCAACGCCGAAGGCGCCGAGGTCGATTTCAAAGTGGACGAACACCCCCGCCGCGACACCACAGCCGAACGCCTCGCCGGGCTAAAAGTCCTGCACCCGGAAATCCCCAATTTCTCCATCACCGCCGGCAACGCCAGTGGTGCCAACGACGGCGCCGCCGCTCTGGTCATCACCAGCAGCGACATCGCCAAAGCCGAAGGCAAACCCATCCAAGCCACCATCCGTGGCTGGACCTCCCTCGGCATAGACCCCCGCCGCACCGGCGCCTCCGTGCCCCCCACCGTGCAAAAACTCCTCTCCCGCACCGGCGCAAACCTAAAAGACATCAAACTCTGGGAAATCAACGAAGCCTTCGCCGCCGTCCCCCTGGTCGCCTGCCGCGTCCTCGGCCTCAGTGAAGACACCGTGAACATCTCCGGCAGCGGCTGCTCCATCGGCCACCCCATAGGCGCCTCAGGCGGCCGCATGCTCACAACCCTCATCAACGACCTGAAACGCCAAGGCGGCGGCCTAGGCATCGCCGCCATGTGCGCCGGCGGCGGCCAGGCAGGCGCCGTGCTGATCGAGGTTTAAAAAGGCCAGGGTTCTGCCGGCGTGCTTCGCACGACGGCAGAACCCTGGCCTTTTAAACCCCGCCAGCACGATGCCGCGTGCCGCCCCCTTGCGGTCGGCGGTCACTTTGCTAATGCAGTGTGCAGGGAGTGGGCGGCCTTGATTGCGCGGATAGTCAATGACTGTCTGCCTTTTGGCCCGCATACCCCCAAAATTTTGCCGCCCAACGGGAGAGGAAAGGACGAACATGGCCACCACGTCATTTGCAACTGGGGCGAACGCCGCCCAACCGGATGCGGCAACGCAGATTGAGATCTATCGCCGCATGAATTTGATCATGCAGAACGATGAAGCCTCGCGGAAGATCATCCGTTCGGGCCGTCTGATGATGCCCTATTATTCGCAGCGCGGGCAGGAGGTTATCCCCTCCGCCATCTCCGTCAACTTGAATGATGACGACAAGATCTGCACCATCTACCGCGGTATTCACGACATGCTGGCCAAGGGCGTGCCCTTGCGCGCGCTGTGGGCGGAGATTGCCGGCAAGGTCACCGGCACCTGTAAAGGCAAGGGCGGGCCGATGCACATCACCCACCCGGCTTCCGGCGCCATCCTCACCACCGGCATCGTCGGCTCTTCCATGCCCATCGCCAACGGCCTGGCCTGGGCTGCCAAATTGGACAAGACGCGCCAGGTCACCATCGCCAATTTCGGTGACGGCGCTTCCAACATCGGCGCCTTCCATGAGAGCCTCAACCTGGCCTCACTGTGGAAGCTCCCGGTTATTTTCGTCTGCCAGAACAACCGTTTCGCCGAGCACACGCGCTATGAGAACGGCACTTCGGTGGACCAGATCTCCAAACGCGCCGCCGGCTACGGCATGCCCGGCATCACGGTGGACGGTAACGACCCGTACGAGATGTACGCCGTCGCCAACGAAGCCATCAATCGCGCGCGCGACGGCGAAGGCCCGACCTTGATCGAGGCCATGACCTTCCGCTTCTTCGGCCATGTGTTCGGCGACGATGATTTCTACATGACCAAGGAAGAGAAATCCGCGGCCATGGCAGCGGACCCGGTGCCTTTGTACCGCGCCAAGCTGATCGCCAACGGCGTCGCCACGGAAGAGACCCTGGCCGCGTTGGAGACCGATATCGCCGCCCAGATTGCGGATGCGATTGAATTTGCTCTGGCCAGCGCCCCCCCGCCGCTCGAAGAGCTAACCCGCGATGTTTACGCCGAGCAGGGAGTTGCCTGATGTCCGCTATTGAAACCAAGAAGATCACCATCATCCAGGCGATCAACGAAGCGATCTCCGAAGCCATGGCCGCCGATCCGAAAGTGATTGTGCTGGGCGAGGACGTTGCCGACCGTGAAGGCGGCGGCGTCGTCGGCGTCACCCGCGGCCTCTCCACCAAATATGGCGACGAGCGCGTGCGCTCCACCCCGATCACCGAACAGGCGATCATGGGTGCGGCCATCGGTGCGGCCATCGGCGGCTACAAGGTCGTGGCCGAGATCATGCTGATGAACTTCACCACCGTGGCGATGGACATGATCGTGAACCACGCCGCCAAGCTGCGCTTCATGTCCGGCGGCCAGACCGGCGTGCCCATCGTCATCCGCATGATGACCGGCGCCGGCATCTCCTCCGGCGGCCAGCATTCGGACTTCCTGGAAGCCTGGTTCGCCCACACCCCCGGCCTGAAAGTCGTGCTGCCGTCCAACCCGGAAGATGCCAAGGGCCTGATGCTCTCCGCCATCGCCGACCCGGACCCGGTCATCTTCGTGGAATGCACCCGCGCCTATTTCACCCCGTATGAAACCCCGGTGAACGTCGCGCCCATTCCGCTCGGCAAGGCCAAGGTCACGCAGCAAGGCACGGATGTCACCATCATCAGCTATTCCGAGATCTTCCTCCGCGCGACGGCCGCTGCCGCCGAGCTGGCGAAAGACGGCATCTCGGTCGAGCTGATCGACCTGCGCACCATCTCCCCCTGGGACCGCGAAACCGTCATCGCCTCGGTGAAGAAGACCGGCCGTGCCGTCATCGCGCATGAGGCGGTGAAGCAGTTCGGCGTGGGTGCGGAAATCGCCGCCACGCTGCAGGATGAGCTGTTCGGCCAGTTGAAAGCGCCGATCAAGCGCCTCGGCGCGCCTTTCACCTCCGTGCCCTTCAGCGGCGTGCTGGAACAGGCCTTCATCGTCAGCGTGGCGGACATCGTGGCCGCCGCGAAATCCACCCTCGCGTAAGCACGCATGCCGTCATCCCCGCGAAAGCGGGGATCTCGTCGCGCCCGCGTATGTGGCGGCATGCTTGGGAGATTGACTGAGGATGCACTTAAAGGGCATCCATCGCAGAGCGGACTGGCCCGCAAGACAATAGAGGTATTCAATGGCGACCGACATCATCCTTCCCAAAATCGGCTTCTCGATGACCGAGGGCGTGCTGGCCGAATGGCTGGTGGCCGACGGCGCCACCGTGACCGAAGGTCAGCCGATCTTCTCGCTCGAGAGCGACAAATCCACCAATGAAGTCGAATCCCCCGCCGCCGGCGTGATCAAGATCACCGGCGTGGCGGGTGACACATACGAAGTCGGCGCGATCATCGGCACGATTGAGTAAGAAAAAGAATCCAGCTTTTTGAAAAAAGCTGGACCAAAAACTTTTGCTCCTGGGGGCTGAAGCCGCTCAGCGGCTTCAGCCCCCAGGCGCAAAAGTTTTTTTGGGTACCTTTTTGTTCACAAAAAGGTACTGCTATAACCAATAAAAAATCGGGAGCGGTCCAATGAGCAATTTCGACGAGACCTTCGACTTCGTGGTTGTCGGCAGCGGCGGTGGTTCCATGGCCGCCGCCCTGATGATGCGCAAACTCGGCAAAAGCGTTGTCATCCTCGAAAAATCCAACCTCATCGGCGGCACCACGGCCCGCTCCGGCGGCGTCATGTGGATCCCCAACAACCGCTTCATGAAGGCGGATGGCGTGGAGGACAGCTACGAGAAGGCCTCGACCTATCTCGACTCCACCAGCGGCCAGGACGATTTACCCGCAGCCTCGCCTGAGCGCCGCGCCACGTATCTGCGCGAAGCCCCGAAAATGCTCGAATTCCTCATCGAGCAAGGCATCAAACTGCGCCGCATCCCGCATTACCCGGACTACCATGACCATTTGCCAGGCGGTTCCGCCCCCGGCCGCACCGTCGTGGCCGAGTTGTTCAACGTGAATGAGCTGCCGAAAGCCTGGGCCGAAAAACTCCGCCCCAGCGCCATCCCCTTCCCGGCGCATCTGGACGAGCTCTACTGGCTCCCAACCCTGACCCGCTCCGCCAAAGGCAAGCTGAACCTCGCCAAAATCCTGCTGCGCGGCCTGGTTGCCAAACTCACCGGCAAATCCATCGCTCCCGCCGGCCGTGCGCTACAGGGCCGCATGCTGCAGGCCGCGCTTAAGGCCGGAGCAGACATCCGCGTCAGCACCGGCGTCGCCTCTCTCATCACGGAGAACGATGCGGTCAAAGGTGTGGTCACCGAAGCGGGCCAGCGCATCGGCGCCACGCTCGGCGTGCTCATCAACGCCGGCGGTTTCGGCCAGAACCAGGAGATGCGCGACAAATACATGCCCGGCACCTCCACCAAATGGACCGGCACCGTCGCGGAAGATACCGGCGCCATGATCCAGGAGATGATCGCCAAAGGTGCCGCCGTGGACCAGATGGACACAGCCGTCGGCTGCCAGATGGCCTTGCCCCCGGGGCGCGAAAACCCCGGCGATGGTGTCATCTTCGGCACTTTCGGCGGCCAGATGGACATCGCCAAGCCGCATTCCATCATCGTGGACCAGACCGGCGTGCGCTATATGAACGAGGGCAGCTCCTATACGGAATTCTGCGCCACCCAGCGCAAACGCAACGAGATTGTCCCGGCCATCCCCAGCCTGTGGATCGTCGATGAGCAGTACATGAAGACCTTCATGTTCGTGGGCACCATGCCGGGCAAGCCGAAAAAGCAGGAATGGTACGATTCCGGCTGGCTGAAAAAGGCCGACACCATCGAGGAGCTGGCAACCCTCCTCAACATCCCCCCCGCCACGCTCAAAGCCACGGTGGATAATTTCAACGCCGACGTCCGCACCGGCGTGGACCGCCAGTTCCACCGCGGCGAACGCGCGTTCGACAAATGGCTGGGCGATGCCGTCGCCAAAGGCCACCCCTCGCTCGGTACCATCGAGCAAGGCCCGTTCTACGCCATCCAGGTGGTCCCGGGCGATGTCAGCACCACCGGCGGCGTGGTTACCGACAGCAACGCCCGTGTGCTGCGTGCGGACGGCACCCCCATCCCCGGCCTCTACGCCACCGGCACCTCCGCCGCCTCGGTCTTCGGCCGCTTCGCCGTGGGGGCGGGCTCCAACATCGGCCCGTCCTTCACCTGGGGCTATGTCGCCGCCAAACACGCGGCCAACGCCAGCAACCTCGCCGGGTAAAATCCGGCCTTGCAGGACTCCTGGCGATCCTGCAACCATCGTTTGTCATGCACAGTACCAACAAAGAAAATACCAACAAGGATGGGCAGGCGATCGGCCGCAAAGGTGCGGAAAGCCGTGCCCGGCTGCTGGAGGCCACCTGCAAGCTCCTCGCGGAACTCCCCTCGGCCCGCAAGCTGACAGCCAGCTCCATCGCGCGCGCCGCCGGCCTCGCCAGCCAGACCTTCTATCTGTACTTCGACGATGTCGAGGAAATCCTCCTCTCCCTCTCCGCCGTGGCCTCCGAGGACACAACCGATGTCATCGCCGCCCTCGATGCCCCCTGGGACCTGAGCGCCCCGCGCGACTACACCGCCCGCGTGGTGGAAACCTTCTACCAATACTGGGACCGCCACCGCGCCATCCTCAACATCCGCAACTACATGGCAGACCGTGGCGACGAACCCTTCGCCAAACTCCGCAACGCCAGCGCCATCCCCATCATCACCAGAATCGCCGCGCGCATCCGCACCGCCCAAGGCGAAGACCGCCTGACCGAACGCGACTCCCTGGCCCGCGCCATCATCTTCTTCTCCGCCACCGAACGCATGGCCGCCCGCTACGCCGCCAACACCGGCCAAACCCTCATGCCCGGCGGCGACGAACTGAAACGCGCCGAAGCCGATATCCTGGCCCTGCTGATCTCGCCGCCCACGTTGAGGTAAAAAGGCCAGGGGCTCCGCCCCTGGACCCCGCTGGGGCCGTCGTGCGAAGCTCCTCGCCTTTTTACTTCAACGTAGGCGGCGTGTTCGGCTCGGCTATGGCCATGGCTTTGCGGTAGGCGGGGCGCTCGCTGACGCGTTGCAGATAGGCGCGCAGGTTGGGCATGGTTGAGATATCTATGCCGGAGATCATACGGGCGCGGGTGAGGGGGAAGCCCATCATGATATCGGCGGCGGTGAATTCATCACCGGCGAACCATGTGGCTTTGCCGAGATGGTCTTCTATGAGTTTATAAGCGAGGTCGGTGCGGCCGGTCATGGGTGGAGCGCCGGCGCGTTTAGCCGTCATATCCATCATCAGAGCCGGCAGCACCGTGCCGTTGGCGTAGTGGTACCAGAACAGGAACTGGGCGAAATCCTTATGTTCCGGGCCGAGGAAGAGTTTGCCGTTGCCGTATTTCCGGACGATATATTCCGCCACGGCGCAGGTTTCGGCGAGGGTGAGGTCACCATCGGTGATGGTCGGCGCGGTGCCCAGCGGGTGCAGCGCTTTATAGGCGGGCGGGGCGGCCATGGTTGGTTCGCGCTCGTAGCGGACCAGTCCGTATGCCACGCCCAGCTCTTCGCAGAGCCAGATGATGCGTTCGGATTGTGAGAGGCCGAGATGGTGGATGGTCAGCATGTGCCGTCTCCCAAAGTCGATATATTTTACCGATATGTTTACGAGGCGGGGTGAAAAGCCTCCGCCCGGTCCGCCATCGGCGCCGCACCGGGTTTGCTGAAATCGATATCCGCACCTGGGCGCCGGGTTGAGGTGGGGGCGCGTTCGGGCTGGAAATTATAGCAGGAGCCACCGGGGAATTCGGTGGCGGACATGCCGGCAGGCATGTCGCGGACGCGGCCATGCGCGACCATGCTGGCCCAGCGCAGGATGCGGATGGCCTCGGCGAGGGGCCTGTCCTGCGTGGCGATAAAGCCGTTGAGCTGGCTCATCGGCGTGCCCGCGAGTTCCTCGGGGGCGGTGAACATTTCACCTGTGGGCGGGCCCTCCAGCGTCCAGTCCAGCAGCGGCGCGCCGTTACGGGCCAGCGTGGCGCGGCGCGCGCCCTCCACCGCATCGGTCACCAGAATATCATAGGTGACCGCTGCAGCGTCATCCGCATGGGCGGCGGCGAAGAGCGCCAGGTCGTGCAGATGGGTGCAGTTGGCGGTTTTTTCGCCGCGTTTGGCGAAGCCGGCCAGCGGTACGCCGGTAAATGTCTGCGCAAGCTGGTTCATGGCACCGGGGCACATGGTCCATGGTGAGCGCTTCATCTCGCTGGCCACATGCGTCACCACCCCATCCGCATGGGTGAGGGACACCACCATGCGGTGGTAATCATCCTCCAGCTCCGCCGTCACCGCGCCCTGTGCGGGCTCGATGAGAATGCGGCGGCGGTAGCCTGATTTCACCGGCTCAATCCCGCGCCAGCAGCAGCACGGAGGCAAGCGGCCCGCCGCCGGATGCGGCGACCGCGACCTTCGGATCGCCTTTTATCTGCCGCGCCCCGCCCTGGCCGCGCAACTGCACCACGGATTCATGGGCAAAGCCGAACCCATGCAGGCGCCCGGCGCCAATCTGCCCGCCAAACGTATTCAGCGGCAGCTCGCCATCCAGCGCGATGCGATGACCGCCCTCGATGAACTTGCCGCCCTCGCCGATGCCGCAGAAGCCCAGCCCCTCCAGCCAGGTGATGGCGAGGAAGGCGAAGCCGTCATAAAGTTGAACGGTGTTCACGTCTTTCGGCTTGTAATCCGTGTGCTTCCACAATTCAGCGCCGGTGGGGTAGGAGGCCATCACCTCCGCCTGGTCCCAGCTATGCCTGCCGCCGGACTGGTAGGCCGAGGCGGCGATGCGGATCGGCGTGCATTTTACATCCCCCAGCGCGTCGCCGGCGGAGACGATCAGCACGGTCGAGGCATCAGAGAAACGATCGCAATCGAACAGGCACATCGGCTCGGCGATCATGCGCGCGGCCAGATACTGCTCCATGCTCAGCGGCTCGCGCACCAGCGCGCGCGGGTTGAGCAGCGCGTTGGCGCGGTCGGTGAGGGAAATCTGCGCCAGTTGCTCGCGCGTCATGCCGTATTTCTTCACATGGCGCATGGCGTATTGCGCCACCCAGGTTACGGCCGAGGTGGCGTTGAACGGTGCGGTCCATTGCGAGCTGGCCTCAACCCGCGCACTGCGGCTCATCGGGTAGTCCTGCGGCCGCGCCATGGCGGCGGCTTCGTACACCGTGCGGAAGCAGATGACATGCCGCGCCAGCCCGGCCTTCACCGCGGCAGCGGCGGTGGCGACGGCGCCAAGCTGCGCGGATGTTTCCATGCCGCCATTATACCAGCGCACTTTTAAATGCAGCGCATCGATGAGGTCTTCACAGCCCACCGGCGAGAAGCCGAGATAGCCGGATGCCTTGCCGGGATAGGTCGAGATGCCGTCGATATCCGCAAGCGAAAGCCCGGAATCAGCCAGCGCTTCGCGGATCGCATCGGTAGTGAGCAGCAAAGGGTGGCGGGTCAGTTTCTGGCCGACCTGCGACTGGCCGATGCCGGTGATATAAGCTTCAGCCATTGTTTTAGCCTACCTTCTTGAAGAACGGCAGAAACACGTCTTCCTGCTGCTCGAACACAACTTCTACTCTGTCGCCGAATTCCACCTCATCCACCGGACTGCCGATGATGTTGGTGGTCAGGATCACCCCTGGTGCGCCATCGATGGCCACGCGCGCGATTACGAACGGAACCTCCATATTCGGGCTCCATTTCTGGTGGTTGATGGTGAACGTATCCACCACGCCGGTGCCCGGCACCACGGCGGGGGCGACGTTTTCCGACAGGCAGTTAAAACAGATCGGGCGTGGCGGATGCAGGAAGGTTGCGCAATCGCTGCATTGCAGGAAGCGCAGTTTGCCATCCTCACCGCTGGTCCAGAAAAACCGGTTATCCGGATCGAGCCGGGGTAGGGGCCGTGGTGCAGACATAATTAATCCCAACGAATAGAAAGTGAATCGATTGCAATGATATTGCCGCCATGGAATTTGGCGGGCTTGGTTTCATCGAGCCGGAATTCCGGCAGGCGCGCCAGCATCTGCTCATAGACCACCTGCAGCTCGATGCGTGCCAGATGTGAGCCGAGGCAGCGGTGCGGCCCGGCGCCAAAGGCGATATGCACATTATTCTCGCGCTTGATGTCGAACACTTCCGGGTTCGGGAATTCGCGCGGGTCGAGATCGGCGCCCGGCAGAAAGATCATCACCAGATCATTAGCTTTCAACGCCTGGCCGCCCAGCTCGGTATCATGTGCCACACGGCGCACCGGCACGGTAAACGTATAACGGCGGAGCAGTTCTTCCGCGGCCTCCACGATCAGCTTCGGGTTGGCGCGCAGCTCATTTTGGAACGCGGGGTTCCGCGCCAGATGCCTGATCCCAAACCCCATGCCGTTGATGACGGTATCCAGCCCCGCGATGAACAGCAGAACGCCGAAATTCTCCATCATCTCCTTGGTCATCGGCTTGCCGTCGATCTCCTGGGCCCACAGCAGACTGATGAGATCGTCTTTCGGCTCCAGCCTGCGGGCATCGATGGTCTCGCCCATCGCATCCGCCACTTTACGCGAGCGGAACACGAAATCCAGGGGGCTCTTGGCCGGCGCCATATGTTCCGTCACCAGCCGGCGGAATTCGGTGAGGCGCTCCACCGGCAGGCCGAGCATCTCCAGAAACACTTTTACGGGTAGCGGTTCGGCGATGGCGGGGACGAAATCGCAATGCCCCTGGTCGATCACCGCGTCGATCAGCTCATTGGCAAGGGCGCGGATCTTCTCCTTGCGGGCGAGAATCGCCTTGGGCGAGAACGCGGCCTGCAGCGGGGCGCGGTAGATGCCGTGCGCCGGGGGGTCGAGCTGGATGGGAAAGGCGATGGGCACATGGCCGAAATCCGGCGGCAGATGCTGCAGGAACATGGCGGATTGCGCTTCGGTCATCACTTCCGAGGTAAAATTCACCGTATCGCGCGAGAGCGTGTAGTTCTCCACATGCCCGGTGACCAGCCAATGGCCACGGTTGCGCGGGGTCCAGAACACCGGCGGTGCCACGCGCAGCAGCTCGCGCACGCGCTCATGCGGGTCGCGCAGTAGCGCCGGGTCCAGATACATGTCGAAATCATACACCGCGGCATCGGGCACATGGTCCGGCTTGGGCACGGCGGGGCTCAGATTGTCAGTGCTCAGATTGTCAGTGATCGTGTCCATCTTCCGTCAACCTCCTTGGAGTTTCATGCTGCCCAATCTTTTGCGCCAGTCTTTTTCGCCAGTCTTTTTCGCCCGTCTTTTCCGGAAGCCTGGCGGGCCTGCTGACCAGTTCGATCCTTGTCTGACGTTCTGCGATGTCGTGACGGGGCCAAGCATGGCGGTGATGCGCCGCCGGTTCAACAAGCGCCGGCAAATACCGCCTCAGCGATCACCCAATCCGCGCAGCACCCTGGCGAAAGGCGGCGACCGAACCGCCATCGACGAGCAGATCCGTGCCGGTGATGAAGCTGGCCGCATCGCTTGCCAGATACTGCGCCGCGAGCGCGATATCCGCCGCCACCCCAGGCCGGCCCAGCGGAGCGGCATTCTGCATTGCGGCACCGCCCGGCGTGGCGGCCTCCTTGCGCCCCATCGGCGTCAATATCATACCCGGCGAGATGGAGGTGATGCGCGCGCCAAGCGGGCCCCAGACCAGAGCGCGTGTCTGCACCAGTTTCAGCACCGCCTGCTTGCTCAGCGAGTAGCTGATGCCGCCCTCCTTCGCCGCATCGCCCTGGCTCATGCCGGTGATGATCTGGCCGATCTTCTCAAGGAAGTCCGGCGCCAGAGGGGCAGCCAGGAGCGCCAGGGCGGCGGGGATTTCCGGGATCAGATGCCCGGCGCTGGAGGCGATGAGCACGGCGGCGGAGCCGGGGCGCAGCAGCGGCTCGATGGCATCCAGCAGCTTTACCGTGGCGATGAGGTTGACCGCCATGATGGGTGCCGCCCCCGCCAGCGAGGGCGACAAGCCCGCGGTATGGATCAGCGTCAGCGGCTCATTGCCGGCGATATCGGCCGTGATCGCGGTCAGTACCGCATCGCTGCCAAGGTCGCCGGCATGCGCGCCAAGCACGGTGTACCCCTCGGCCCGCAGCTCCTCGGCAAAACGCTCCAGCGCGGGTGCCGCCGCATCGGTCAGCACCAGATCCTGCGTTGTCCCGAGCAGCCGTGCACAGGCCCGGCCCATGCCGCCGGCAGCACCGGTGATAAGCGCTTTGCGTCTTGCCATGTTTTTACTCCCTTATATTTTTAGTTAAGAAGCAGCTTTTTGAAAAAAGCTGCACCAAAAACTTTTGCTCCTCGGGGCATGGGCTGTGGCTCCGCCAACGCCCATGCCCCGAGGTCATAAAGTTTTTTTGCTACTTTTTGTTCACAAAAAGCAGTGCTTCTACTGCGGCTTAAACCTCATCCCACTGCGTCAATGCCGAAGCGATCTTGCGCACGAACCGCGCCGCATCGGCCCCGTTAATCACGCGGTGGTCGTAGCTTAGCGACAGCGGCAATAGCTGGCGCGGCACGAACTCGTGCCCGTTCCACACCGGCTTGGTCTGGATGCCGGTCACACCCAGAATCGCCACTTCCGGCGCGTTGATGATCGGCGTGAAATACGTGCCCCCGATGCCGCCGAGCGAGGTGATGGCGAAGCACCCGCCCTGCATCTTATCCATCGGCAGGCCCTTGGTGCGGGCCAGGCCGGAAATCTCTTTCAGCTCGGCCGCCAGCGTGGGGATGTCCTTGCTGTCGGCATCGCGCAGCACCGGCACCAGCAGGCCCAGCGGGCCATCGACCGCGATGCCGATGTGGAAGAACTTCTTCAGCACCAGGCTCTCGCCATCCGGCGTGAGGGAGGAATTGAACTGGGGATAGGCCTGCAGCGCCTCCACCACCGCCTTGATCAGGTAGATCAGCGGTGAGGCTTTTATGCCCGACGATTTGCGGTAAAGCTCCAGCCCGGTCACATCGGCATCGTCCTGATGCGTCACATGCGGGATGGTGCTGGCGTTGTTAACCATGGTCTTCGCCACGATCTTCTGGAAGCGCGTGCGTTTTACCACCTCGATCTCGCCAAACTGCGCGAAATAGGCCTCGGGCGTGTTCTCGGTGCTCACTTAATCTCTCTCCCAGCAATCCAGTTCCGCGCAGAATGTCATCGCCTGGACGCTGAAACAAGCCCGCCGCCCCGGAACATGCGGGAACATCGCCCAAAACACCGATTCTGGCATCGCACTGGCGATGATCGTATAGGCCGCTTGCCCTCGTCCTGCTGTGGCGCGAGGAGGTTGGCAGAATGACACGCCGCCGGTAACCTCACATACATATATTCCACGGAGAAACGCTCTATGCCTGAGATCACCATCACCACCCGCGAGGGCGAAACCTCATCCTTGACCGTAAAAGCGGGCGTGACCCTGATGGAAGCCCTGCGCGACGGCGGCCATGACGAGCTGCTGGCCCTGTGCGGCGGCTGCTGCTCCTGCGCCACCTGCCATGTGTATATAGACCCCGAATTCGCCGCCAAACTCCCCGCCATGAGCGAAGACGAAAACGAACTGCTGGACAGCACCTCCCACCGCAAAGAAACCTCGCGCCTGTCCTGCCAAATCAAACTAACCGACGCCCTGAACGGCCTGCGCACCACGATCGCGCCGGAGGACTGAGGCGGCGGCGTTCGCACGGAAAAAGGCCAGGGCTCTGCCCTGGACCCGCCAAGGGCCGAAAGGCCCTTGGATCCCACCCGGGTTATAAAAAGAGGGCCATCCCTACTCGTGCAACGCACGTGCTGGGATGGCCCTCTTTTTATAACCCGAAGTAGTGGGGGTCTGGGGCCTCAGGCCCCAGCGGGTCCAGGGCAGAGCCCTGGCCTTTTTCCGTGCAAACGCCCTCGCCCTCACCCTCCGACCGCGAATACGCGGCGGGCGCGGGTGGCGACGATTTGGTGGAGTTCGGCTTGGGGCACGCCGGCGAAGTCGCGGGTGATGACGGCGTGGGAGTTGGGGAAGCTGGTTTCGGAGTGGGGGTAGTCGGAGGACCACATGATGTTTTTGCCGCCGGGTTCGTTGCGGCACATGATGCCGATGCGGTCGTTGATGAAGGAGCCGTAGATATTTTGGTCCATGTAGAAGCTGGGTGGGTTCGTCAGGGTGTTTTCGGTCCAGAAGCGTTGTTTTTCCCATACGCGGTCCATGTATTCCGCCATCCAGGCGAACCAGCCCACGCCGCTTTCGGCGCTGACGAAGCGCAAGGTGGGAAAGCGCTGGAACACGCCGCCGTAGATGAGGATGTTGATGGGTTCGGCCATGGCGAGCTTGCTCATGGACATATCGGGAAGGAAATGTTTTTTCTCGCCGAACCGGGGTATGCGGCCGCCGAGATGGATGGTGACGGTGAGGTCGTGTTCGGCAATCTCGGCCCAGAGCCTGTCGAAATCCGGATCGGCGTAGGAGCGGTCGCCGGCCGGGTTGCCGGTGAGTGCGGCGCCTTGGCCGGTGGCGATGGCGGCGACGCGGGCGGAGGTGCTGATGCCGTCTGAGGATTGCGGAAAGGCGGGGATGTTGACGTTGCGATAGCCGCGTTTGACGGCTTGGCGCAGGAGCAAAAGGGTTTCGTCGATATCGCGCATCGGCAGATAGGCGACGCCGGCGAAGCGTTTACGGTCGGCGGCGCAGAAATCCTGTAGCCAGCGGTTATAGGCTTCGAAACTGGCGATGTAGAGTTCGCTGTTTGTGGTGCCGAGCGGGCCGCCGCCGTATATTACCGCGGCTTCGATGCCGTCATGGTCCATATCATCCAGCCGGGCCTGTGGCTGCCAGGCGATGCGCAGTTCGGATAATTTGCCGGTCATCTTGAAGTCTTTACCCGTGCGGCCGGCCTGGTTGTTAATCATCCGCAACGGGCGTTTCTTGCCCTCGAAGATGATCCAGTCATGCTCATCGCCTTCTTCGATATAAGGGGCGAGCTGGCGTAGATGTGCCGGCAGATATTCGCGCCACATATCATGTGGCGGGTCGAGATGCGCATCGGCATCGACGAGGCGCAGCCGCTCCGGTAATTTTGTGGCGGTGAGGGAAATATCGTCGGGCATGTGAGGGCCTTTCAGTGCGAATATTGCGTGTTCGAAGTCCGGCTCAACCGGGTTTGCGTTCGATCACCACCACAGGAATCTGGCGTTCCGTGCGCGCCTGATATTCAGCATAGCGCGGCCAGGTTTTCAGCGCTTCGGCCCAGATGGTTTCGCGCTCCGGCGTTGCGGCCGTGCGCGCCACGGCGGCGAATTTATCGGCCTTCACCTGCAATTGCACATGCGGGTCGGCCAGGATGTTCAGATACCATTTGGGATGTGTCGGCGAGCCGCCGCGTGAGCCCATGATGACGTAAGATTCGTTATAACGGGAAAAAATAATGGGGATGGTGCGTGGCGCGCCGGAGCTGCGCCCCTTGGTGGTGAGCAATAGAATCGGTGCGCCGTTCCAAATATAACCGGTCTCGCCATTTGTTTCGATGTAGGCGCGTACATGCGCTTCACCGAGCAAAGTGAGATCGACAGGGGCATCAACAGGTAGGGTCATGGGGTTGTTTCCTTCAGCGGAGCAGAACAGGAACGCCGGACATGCCGCGCTGCTCCAGCCCACCGGTGAGGTAGGGGGAAGGCGCATCCGGGTCGAGCCGCAGATTCGGGAAGGCATCGAGCAGCGCGTTGATGCCGGCGTTGATCTCGCTGCGCGCCACATTTTGGCCCATGCATAAATGCGTGCCGAGGCCAAAGCCGAGATGCCCCTGGAATTTCCGGTGTAGATCGTAGGCATCGGGAGTCTCCCAACGGCTCGGGTCGCGATTGGCGGCGCCCAAGCAAATTTCCAGCACTGACCCGGCGGGGATGTGCGTGCCCTCAAGTTCCGCATCCTGCAGAACCAGCCTGCTGAAAACCGGATCTGTCGGGTTCCAGCGCACCGCTTCCTCGATCGCCGCATCCACCAGCGAACGATCCGCGCGCACCGCCTCCAACTGCTCGCGATGTGTGAGCAGTGCCCAGAGCGTAATGCCGAATTGGCGCCAGGAGGTACCGCCGCCGGCGAGCATGACCAGGCGGCAGTCGAGCATGATCTCGCGATCCGTGAGAGGGCGTTTCGAGCCATCGGGCAGCTCCAGCTCCGCCGCGATCAAGCCGGTTACGACATCATCGCCGGGCACCGCGCGGCGCTGGGCGATGAGGTCCAGCAGCATGCGCTCCACGGTTTTGGCGGCACGGCCGCGCGCCTCGGGGGTTACGCTATGTGCCGTGGTCTTCAGCAGCGCATTGCGGAATTCGAGCGAATCCGCGCCATCCATGCCGATGGCGCGGGTGATGGTATGCACCGGCACCCGCGCGCAGAGCTGGATGTTCAGCTCCGCGCGGTTGCGTTGTTTCAAGGCCTCCACAAGTGTGTTGACGATGTCATCGATCCAGCGGTGGCGCCACCAGCCGAGCGTGCGCGGGCGGATGAACATCGGTTGCATGGCGGCGCGATGGCTGCGGTGCTCGGGGTCGTCCATTTCCAGAAACGCCAGGCGCCGCTCGCCGTTTTCCGAAGGCGTCGACAATATGCTGGTCGAGAACCGCTCGCCATCGCGAAACGCCTGTTCGCAGGCCCGGAAACTGAAGCTGGTATAGGTGTCGCGCCCCGCCGCCGCGGCATGGCGGTGGTGCGCCGGCAGGCCCAGCAGGTCCCTGAGAGAGAGCCCTTATGCACAGGTGCTGCGTTGCGCAGCGCATTCATCGCCGGGTTCATATCCTCTTCCACGAGATTGCCGATCTCCATGGCCTCGCGCCGGACATCGTACAGCTCCTCATACAGAGGGTCGTCGGAGATCAGTACGTCCGCCATTGGTTCCCCACCAAAATTCTCTATTTAGAATAATATATCTAAATATCGACTTTTATGTCAAGCAACAACCCGGCGGCGGGGCGGGTTATGACCCGGTCAGGGCACCCAGCAGGCGTTGAATCTCCTGGTTCAGTTGGAGGAGATCCCCGCCTGACATGCCGGATTTTTCGAGCATGGCATGCCTCAGGCACTGCGTTTTGTCCCGCACCGCCCAACCTTTTTCCGTAAGCCGGACATGCACCTGGCGTTCATCGGCGGTATTGCGGTTGCGGGTGACGAAGCCGGCGGATTCCAGCCGCTTCACCAAAGGGGTGATGGTGCTGGGCTCAAGCGCCAGCCGCTCGCCGATGGCACCTATGCCCTGGCCATCCTCCTCCCACAGCGTACTGAGCACCAGATATTGCGGGTAGGTCAGCCCCAGCAGGTCCAGCATCGGCTTGTACAGCCGGTTGATGGCGATGGTGGTGGAATAGATGGAGAAGCAGAGTTGGTCCTTGAGTCCTGCTTTAGTGTCACCTGCTTTAGTTTCAGTGGTCATGGCATTGTCCTCACCGGCGGAATACCGGCCTATTGAGATAATATTTATCACGATAAAATAGCTGTTGACAACTAAATTGAATGGTCCTAGGTAATGTTTATCGCGATAATGGTTGTCGCGACTAAGTGAATAGGATCATTCCAATGTCTACTCGTTCGAAATTCCTGCCCGCCCTGGTTTTAGCTGTGTCTTTGGCCCCGTTTGCCGCCAGCGCGCATGGTGACCGCGGCCCGGTTCAGGCCCCGGCGCAGCAGCAGCTCCTGGTGGGCGATTACAGCGACGGCCAGCCCTCCGCCGCGCCGCGCGGCCGTGCCGCCGAGCGCCAGACCGCCAGTAACCAGCTTTTCCTGGTAACCGCGGCCCAGTACGCCGCCATCAACGCCGTGCCGCAGGAAAACTAAACCTGCCGCCTTTGAGGACGACGGGCGTTAAGCCCCTCAACCATCAGCCCAGCCACCGCGTGTGACTGAGTTGGTGGTTGTCCGCGTTTGCCCCCTTGGGAATGGAATTTCTTTACCTAAATAATAGGTAACATCAACTTATGCCGGCCACAGGGGCTGGGAAGGACAATTCGTGCCCAAGCAATTGCATCTCGGCGCCTTCATGCGTCCCGTCGGCATTCATACCGGCTGGTGGCGTTATCCCGGCGCCTGGCCGGACGCTAATTTTAATCTCCAGCATCTCGTCCATCTCATCCAAACACTCGAGCGCGGCCGGTTCGACGCGTTTTTCATGGCGGACCATCTGGCCTTGCTGAATATGGACATTGCCGCCCTGCGCCGCAGCGCCACGGTCACCTCCTTCGAGCCGCTCACTTTGCTCTCGGCGCTGGCCATGGTCACCAGCCGCATCGGCCTGGTCGCCACCGCCTCCACCACTTTCGATGCGCCCTATCACATCGCCCGGCGCTTCTCCTCGCTCGACCATATCAGCAATGGCCGCTCGGGCTGGAACATCGTCACCACCAGCAACCCCGAGGCAGCGCTGAACTTCGGCCTCGATGACCATGTGGAGCATGATGAGCGCTACCGCCGCGCCCGCGAGTTTTTCGATGTGGTCACCGGGCTTTGGGATAGTTTCGAGGATGACGCCTGGCTGCGCGACCAGGAAAGCGGCATCTTCTTCGACCCCGAAAAAATGCACCGGCTCGACCATAAAGGCGAGTTTTTATCCGTGCGCGGCCCGCTGAACATCGCCCGCCCGGTGCAGGGAAGGCCGGTGATCGTGCAGGCCGGCGCCTCCGAGCCTGGGCGGCAGTTGGCGGCGGAAACGGCGGAGGTGATCTTCGGCGCCTCCCGCGACATCGACGACGCCCGCGCCTTCCGCGCCGACATCCACGCCCGCATGAAAAAACTGGGGCGCGACCCGGAGAGTTTAAAAATCCTCCCGGCCTGCCTTGTCATCGTTGGCCGCGACAAAGCCGAGGCGAAGGAAAAGCAGAAGCTGCTGGACAGTCTGGTGCATACCGATAGCTCGCTGCCCAACCTCTCCATGCGGATCGGCGCCGATGCCTCGAAATTCGATCTGGACGGGCCACTCCCCGAACTGCCCCCCACCAACCAGAGCCGCAGTGGCCAGGCCTCCGTCATCGCACTCGCCAAACGCGACAACCTCACCGTCCGCGACCTCGCCCGCATCGCCGGCGGCTACGGCGGCCTGACCATGACAGGCAGCCCGGCCGATATCGCCGATGAAATCCAGCTCTGGCTGGAAACCGGCGCCTCGGACGGCTTCAACATCATGTTCCACACCGTGCCCCAAGGCGTGGAAGAATTCGTCGACCAGGTGATCCCCGAACTAACCCGCCGCGGCATCTTCCGCGAAGCCTACACCGGCACCACTTTGCGCGACCACCTAGGCCTCAAGCGGCCAGAGAACCGCTGGGCGTAGGGGTTGCATGGAAAAAAAGGCCAGGGCTCTGCCGTCGTGCGAAGCACGCCTCCGGCGTGACGACCCGCCAAGGGCCGAAAGGCCCTTGGATCCCGTAACTTTAGGATTTGGAGGGTGGGGTAATGCGCCCGCACAGTTGGTGCCGTTTGGCCCCAGTGTGTGCGGGCGCATTACCCCACCCTCCAAATCCTAGAAAAGCTAATGGGGGTCTGGGGCCGTCACGCCGAAGGCGTGCTGCGCACGACGGCCCCAGCGGGGTCAGGGGCGGAGCCCTAGCCTTTTTTTCCGTGCAACCACCAAGCTCAGCTTTCCTGGTCGCCTGCGGGCGAGGAGTTGAGCAGGATGTAGCGTTCGATGCCGACGAGTTTGATGAGGTCGAACTGGCGGTCGAGGAAGTCGACGTGTTCTTCTTCGTTTTTCAGAATATGCGAGAATAATTCGCGTGAGACGAAATCCCGCACGCTTTCGGTGTAGACGATCGCTTCGCGCAGATCGGTGGCGGCTTTTTCTTCGAGGGCCAGATCGGCGCGCAGGATTTCTTCCACGGTTTCGCCGATGGCCACCTGGTTGAGGCGTTGCACATTGGGCAGGCCGCCCAGAAAGAGCACGCGCTGGATCAGCAGATCCGCGTGTTTCATTTCATCGATGGATTCGTGATATTCGAACTTGCCGAGCTTGGTTACGCCCCAATGCTGCAGGATGCGCGCATGCAGAAAATACTGATTGATGGACGTTAGCTCGTTGGTGAGCGCGGTATTTAAATGTTCGATAACAACCGGGTCGCGCAGCATGTGAGCCTCCCATTATGGTGCCCAACTATATGGCACCATAGCGGCTCATGACAAGAACATGTCAGCCCAGGCAGTCCACTGCTTCGGGCAGCATGGCATTGGCGGCGCGGCCATGGTCGCGCAGCAGATCCTTCACCAGCTCCACGCATTTGCCGCATTTCGCCCGGCAGCCGCAGGCGGCGTACACTTGTCCTGGACTCTGGCTATCGCTCATGGCGATCGCCTCTTTCAGCTTCCGGTCGGTCAACGCATTGCAGATGCAGATATACACGGGCCCGCTTCCTTTATGATGATCTTAACCTACTCTAAGTGAGATTAACTCGCAATTGCGATTCGAAGCGAACAGCTATGAATTTTGTGTAGGTTGATATCTAGCTGTGTGCGCGGCGCACATACTCAGCAGGCCAGGCGGGGCGGCTGATGCAAACCGTATCAGCCGGCAGGGGCAGAAAATGCCCGTGGGCCGCCAGCAAACCGCCGAGAGCGAGCGCCACCTGCGCCAGAACCGGCCGGTGCGCGGGTAGGGCAAGAAATTGTAAATGCGCGTCCACGCGCGCCGGGCCCGCATCTTCGGTGCATCTCTGTGCGGCGGCGAGCAGGGTGAGAATCCGGTTTTCATCCCAGGTGACCGCCAATGTCCCTGGCGTGCCAATTTGCACTGGCCGGCGCGCCGCGCGCCCGAGCAGGCAGAGAAACAGGCACAAGGCGCGCATCGCCTCGTCCCCATCATTGCCGCAGGCGGCGTGGCATTCGTCGAGCAGCAGGCCGTCCGGCCCATGCTCCGTCACCACCCGGCGCAGGCCCCAGACGATGAAATGCTCGCCATAGTTCAGCCCGACCATGGAGACGCGGCCGGTGGCAGAGGTCTCATCCAAGGTTTTGCTCCCTAAATTGCATGAGCTTCATTATATGCGAATAACTTGCATTTGCAAGTTGTAAACGCATAAGCATCCACGCAAGGGCGCAAAAGCCGGCGCTTTAATCCGGCCGGAAGGAGGCCAGTACGTCGCTGAGTGTGGTTTCGAAGGGGATTGCGGGGGCCCAGCCGAGGAGGCGTTGCGCCTTGGTGGCATTGCCTGAGGCGCGGGGGATATCCACCGGGCGCATGCGTTCGGCGTCGGGCTTTACCTCGATATTCAGGCCTGAAGCGGCGATCAGCATGGTCAGAATATCGCCCACCCGGCGCGTGGTGCCTGAGGCGAGGTTGAACACCGCACCTGGTTCCAGCGTCTCGGCATGCGCAATCACGTTGGCAAAGGCGGCGGCGATATCCCGCACATCGAGGAAATCCCGCTCTGCTGTGAGATTGCCGACATTGATGACCGGCGGCTGGCGGCCTGCTTTGATGCTTGCAACCTGTGCTGCAAAGGCCGGGATGACATAAGCGTCGGATTGTCCTGGCCCGGTATGGTTGAATGAGCGCAGCCGCACGAGCCGCAAGCCCCCCTCGGCCGCCAGCGCGCCGAGTGCGAGGTCTGCCGCCGCCTTGCTTGCGGCATAGGTATTGAGCGGCGCCAAGGCTGCTGTTTCATCCAGCGGCGTGCCGGTGCGAAAACTATCGCCATAGCAATCGGCGCTACCGGCATTGATGAGCAGTGCCTCGGGCCGCGACTCCAGCAGCGCATAGGCAAGATTGAGGGTGCCCGTAAAATTCACCGCAAAGGCGCGGTCCGGATCGCGCCGCGCCACCGGCACCGAGGCGATGCCGGCGAGATGGATCACCACATCGGGCCGCGTAACGGCGATCATCGTATTGACCGCCGCACGATCGGTGATATCCGCACTGGCCCCGACGATTTGCGTGCCGGCGAACGCCTGCGCACATGCCGCCTGCACATAGGGGCCGACAAACCCCGTAGCCCCGGTGATGAGAATCCGTGCGGGCGTCATAAAATTTTAGCGCGAAAGCCGCTTGAGGTCGGCTGCCACCATCTCGGCCGCCAGCTCTTCCAGCGACACACGCGGCTTCCAGCCCAGCACGCGCGCGGCCTTGCCGGGATCGCCCAGCAGCAGTTCCACCTCGGCCGGGCGCAGCAAGGCCGGATCGGTATGGATATAATCATCCATCGCCAGCCCGGCGGCGGCAAACGAGAGGCGGCAGAATTCCTCCACACTCGCGGTGCGGCCGGTTGCGATGACGTAATCATCTGCCGCATCCTGCTGCAGCATCAGCCACATGGCTTCCACATAATCGCCGGCATGGCCCCAGTCGCGCTTGGCGGCGGTATTGCCGAGGGTGAGGCGGTCCTTCAGCCCCAGTTTGATGCGCGCCACACCATCGGTGATGCGGCGGGTGACAAACTCAATGCCGCGCAGCGGGCTCTCATGGTTGAACAAAATGCCGGAGGAGGCATGCAGGCCAAAACTCTCGCGGTAATTCACCGTCATCCAATGCCCATAGAGCTTGGCCGCGGCATAGGGGCTGCGCGGGTAAAACGGCGTGGTCTCGCTCTGCGGCACGGCCTGCACCTTGCCGAACATTTCGGAAGAGGAGGCCTGATAGAAGCGTGCTTCCGGCAGCGCGATGCGCACGGCCTCCAGCATGTTCACCACCCCCAGCCCGGTGACATTGCCGGTGACCAGCGGCTGCTGCCAGGAGGTGGCCACAAAGCTCTGCGCCGCCAGATTATAAACCTCCTCCGGTTTGTGTTCCTGCAGCAGCCGGATCAGGCTGCTGAGGTCGGTGAGATTGCCGTCGACCAGTGTGACTTTATCCAGCACATCGAGCCAGCGCAGCCGCTCGCCGATCACGTCCGATGAGGCGGAGCGGCGGATCATTCCGATGACGTGATACCCTTTGCCCAGCAGAAATTTGGCGAGATAGGCGCCGTCCTGGCCGGTGATCCCGGTGATGAAAGCTGTGGGCATCAAGTCATTCCTGTGTCGACATGTGTGAATCGGTTGAGGCGCAAACTAGCACGGCTTGCGGGCGATGATAAGCTGGCTCTTGGGCATCAGATCATCCAGCGCCTGCTTTACCGCATTGCCATTGGGCTGGTCGAGCAGGCTCTGCCAGGTGCGCAGCCAGTTGTCCAATACCGGTTGGCCGGGTAGCTGAAAGGCTTTTTCCGTGGCCTCTTCGAGAGACATTCCCGTGGTCCAGAAAAATGCCAGCCAGATGGACCAGAAAAACCCGTAACTATGCCGGCTCTCGATCACGAGCCCGGCGGCTTCCACAGATGCTGCGAACTCCTCGCGGCCGATGATGCGGACATGGTGGGGCTGCACGAAATAGCTTGGCGACGCCACGTATTTTTGCAAGGCCTCGGCCTGCGGGTCTGGGCAGGTGAAGAGGTACAGCGCCCCCGGCTTGCCGATGCGCGCCATCTCGGACAGCAGCAGCGCCGGCGAGTCCACATGCTCGATCACCTCGGTGCACAGCACGCGGGTGGCCGTGCCGTCAGCCACCGGCAGCGGGTCGCACAGCGACACATGCGCCTCGAACGCCGGGCTGCCGGGCAGCGCTTGCAGCCGCGCACTGGCCTGCGCCACACGTTTTGGATCGGCATCCACCAGTATCACCCGCGCGCCGCGTTCCGCGCAGAATTGCGAATGCGCGCCGAGACCGCAGCCGACATCGACCAGCACATCTCCCGGCCCTACGGGGAAGCCCGTGAACAGCTCACCCGCGGCCTTGTTGAACCAGCCACGCAGCACGGCATCGCGCAGGCCTGTCATCTGGCTGGGTGGCTCCGGCCGGCGCAGCCGATCACGCAATCTTCTGATCAGGCTCATACCGTCTCCAATGCCGTTCTGGCGCGATACGCAGCCGCCAGATGTTTGCCATGTTCACGCAACGGTTTTTCCAGCAGCCGGTGGTTCAGCTCGGCCACGCCGGCGGTTGCCAGTAGTGTGAGCCCGACCAAGGCAATGGCCTGATGCCGGTTGGGGTTGGTCAGGGAATACAGCCTGAACCAGATTTCATGTGTTGCGAAATACACAGGGATATGCACGAGATACAGGCTGTAGGACCGCGCCGCGATCGCCTCCATCACCCGGCGGGTAAAACCTTGCCGCCACAGATACCCGCCATCATAGGAGGCGATCCAGACCAGTATGGCGGAGATGAGTGCGACCGGCCCCTGGTAAAAACTGACGACATGCAGCGGGTCGATGCCGACGCTCAGCAGGCTGGCGAGCAATATGGCCAGGGTTGCCATCCGCGCGGCCCGGCTTCGGCCAAGCCCGGTAGGCGCGCATTCAGTATAACTTTGTTGCGCGCTCCAAAGTGCCAGCAGCACGCCGAAGGCCACGGGCCATAGCCGCACCATGAAGGTGAGGGCAGTGTTGGGCACGAAAAACCCGGCGGCGGCGATCAGCAGCAGCGGTACAAAAAGCCTGCGCCTGCAGAAAAACGCGGCGAATGGCAGCAACAGATAAAACTGCTCCTCCAGCGACAGGCTCCATTGCACAAAAGCGGTGCCGAGCTTGCCGTCGATGTTGAGCGCCACGTGGAAATTCGCCAGATCGAGCATGCCGGCGACGAACATCGACCAGTTCTGCGGCAGTGTTCCATAGGCGCCGGCAGTGTTGAAAAACAAACACAGCGGCAGAGGCACGGTCAACCACAACCAGGCGGAGGGCAGCAGGCGCCAGGCCCGGGCGATCCAGAACGGCACGGCGATCCGGGTAAACGCCACCCAATCCGTCACCCCCGCCAGCCGAGGCAGCAGCGAGCGCGCGATGACAAAGCCCGAGATCACAAAAAACAGATCGACGCCGCTCCACAGCCCGCTGTCGAAGAACAGAGCATGCGCGACATGCGACGGCCAGAAGATCAGATTGAACGGCAGATGATCCACCAGCACCATCAATATGGCGATCGCCCGCAGCACCTCCACCTCGGCCAGCCGCGTGCTGCGTGGTGCAGCGGCCGGTATGCCGATATTGTTCATGCCGCCGGCACCGGCTGGAGCTGGAGAAATTCCTGTAGTTTTTCACGGGTGACCTGGAGCGAACAATGCGCCTTCAGCCCATGATGCGCCGCCGCACCCATCTGTGCATAGCGCGCGGGGTCGTGCTTCGCCACGTCGTAGCTTTCCTTATAGGCGGCCATCAGCGTTTCAAAATCAATCCGGTGCCGCCTGGTCCGCATTGCCTCGCGCGGGTCATGCGGCCAGATTGCCGGTTCGCGCGTTGAGGTGAGGAGAAAAGCATTGGCCGGTGTTATGTAATCGGCCATCGCGGTGTGCGTCGGCGCGATGGCGGGTTTGCCGGCGCTCATATATTCCATCAGCGGCAGGCACTGGCCTTCGCCATGCGAGGTGTTCACGGTATAGCTGCTCAAACTGGTCAGCCGCATATAGGAAGCATCGGGCAGATAACCGTCGATCAGCACCACGCGGCAGCGGAAGGGCGGCAGCTTGGCGAGGTCGCCCAGCATCGCCAGTATCGCAAGTTCGCAGTCATGATGCGTGAGTTTCAGCACCAAAGTGGCGTCTTCTCTGTCGCCCAGCGCCAGGCAGAAGCCGCATATCATATCGAACCAGTTCTTCCGCCCGTCCATTGGGCAGAAGACGGAGCTGTAGATCACGCCTTCCAGTATCAGTTCGTGCAGCGTCTCGCGTGTACCGGCTTCCGGCGGCAATGGCGGCGGCCCCATCAGCCGGCGCCCGGCTGAGCTATGCGGGGTGAGGTCCAGCGTGCGCGTATCGAACACCCGGCCGCGCACATTGATGCTGGCAGCTTGCGTCACCGCACTGGCATCGGCGTCATACAGCCCGGCATAGCCATCCCACACCGGCGCCGGCAGGCTGACCACGGGAAACGCCCGGCCCATAGCCGCCTTGGTTGTCTGCACGGCAAAATTGGAATGGGTGATGGCCCGCCCGGCCTGGCGCAGCACAACCCGCCAGTCGTGCCGCGGATCGTCATTCCAGCTCTCCGTCGGCAGCGTATCGAATTCCCATGCGAACACCGGGATCGCCGGGCAGCGCGCGGGGATAAAACTGCGATGCGGCGGCGAGAAGGTGAGAAACAAACAATCCTCGCCATGCCGCGCGGCATTATCCCAGATACGGTCCGCCTCCTGCGCCGGGTCGCTCACCGCCACCACCAGGCCCATCTCCTCCAGCAGGGGGCGGAAGGCCTTGAGCACGAAATAATAACTATATTCCGAGGCGCCGAGATTTTTGATGATATTGCCGGACTCGGTTTCGGAATGAACAAGAAACATCATGCCGCCACCATGCCGGCATGCGGCACCGCCAGGGCAGGGGCGGTTATGCCCAAAGCCTCGGAGAGTTTCGCCTGTACCAGCTCCAACGTGCAGAACCCGCGCATCGCATTTTGCGCGGCCTCGCTCATCGCCGCATAGGCGGCTGTACCGGCCAGCGCATAGCTCTGCTCAAAGCTTGTTACCAGCGACTCCCACTCCAGGCGGTAGCGCATGGTGGTGAACAGATCGCGCGGATCGAACGGCCACACATTATGCTCAAGGTTGGCCCGCAGCACGAAGGCGATATTGGTGTCGATATAATCGGCCATCGCGGTATGGTTGGGTGCCACGGCCGGGCGGCCGGCGCTCAAAAACTCCATCAGCGGCAGGCATAGCCCCTCGCCATGTGAGGTGTTCACGTAATAGGTCGAGCCCCGTACCAGCGCGTGATACTGGGTGTCATCGAGAAACCCCGCGAAAAACACGACGCGGCATTTGAACGGCGCGAACTGGGTCAATATGGAATGCAGGATCGGATACGCTTCCACCCCGCCCCGCACAGGCACTTTGAGGAACAGCGTGGCCCCCGGATTATCCCGGAACGCCCAGACGAAACCGCTCAGCAGATCCTGCCAGTTCTTGCGCCCATCCTGCGGCGCGAACACCGAGGTATAGACCACCCCGCGCAGTGCCACCTCGCAATCCGGCAGCACCGGCAGCACCGGTATCGGTGCAGGTACCGGCGGGGCTTTTTTGTTCCCCCGGAATTTGCGGTACAGATACCGGCCGCAGGCCGAGGCCAGGCGCTTCAGCGGGGCAGGCAGAATGTCGCGTACCACCTCGTGATACCAGGCCCGCAGGTAATAGATTGTGCGGGAAACACGCCCGCGCAGTGAAAGCCGGGCAGGGGCGGGCGCCGGCACGGAGACCGCCTCAACCTGGGGCTCGATCCGCACCTCCGCCGGTTGCGGCACGAAAGGCGCTGCCGGCACCGCCGGCCAGGGTGGGGTGCGGGCAAAGCGCTCATCCGCGGCGCTATCGAATAAATACCCGCGCAGGTGCAGAAGCTGCTCTTCATCCACCGGCCGCGCCGGGCCAATATCGGCAAAAGCCTCGTAACTGGCGGTGGGAATCGCAAACACCGGAAAATCCGGGCCCATCGCCGCGCGCACCAGAGCAGCGGTATGGTGCGAGAGCGCGATGACCCGCTTGCAATGCGCAAACACATTGCGCCAGTCGCTGCGCGGATCATCGCTCCACATCTCGCAGGGGATGGTCGAGAATTCCCACGCCACCACCGGGATGGTTGGGCAGCGCAAGGTGATGGGCACGAAATGCGGCGGCGCGAAACTCAGGAACACGCATGCCTCGCCTTTGGCTTTGGCCGCGTCATAGATCGCATCGGCCTCGGTTTCGGGGTCATCCACCGTCACCACCTCGCCCAGCCGCCGCAGCGCCGGCAGATACCCCGCCAGCACGAAATAATAGCTGTACTCAGCCTTGCCCAGATTGGCACCGATGGTCTGCGCGCTATAGGACGAATGGACGATTATTTTCATTATGGCTCTGGTATACGGCTGGGAGGCATTGTGGTGTCAGTAGGGCGGTGTCAGTCGGGCGGTGTCAGTCAGCAGGAACAAACACCGTGGCCTGCGGCTGCGCAACCCCTGTATTCCCCGCCTTCTGCAGATGCTCGATAATCGCCCGCGCCGAGTCGGTCCAGGCAATGGGCTGGAACTCAGCCGCCACGCGCGCGCGCCAGGCCTCCAGCGCCACGGGGTTCTCGATCACCTCGCGCACGATGCGCACGGCATCCTCCAGCCGGTCCGGGTCGAAATACACTGACAGATCGCCCCCCGCCTCGGGCAGCGAGGTGCGGTTGGAGGAGATGCACGGCGCGCCATGCGCCAGGCTTTCGGTTACCGGCAGGCCCCAGCCTTCGTAGAACGAGGGGTACAGGGTGAACAGGCAATCATCGTACAAGGTTTCCAGCTCCGCATCGCTCGGGCTGTCGACCAGCACGATCTTGCCGTTCAACCAATTGGTATTCTTCAACTGCTGCATCAGATCCTGCACCAGCCAGCCCACGCGCCCGGCAAACACCAGGGTTGGAATTTCATCGAGCGGCATGGTCTCGGTCAGCTCACGCCAGATACGGAACAGCAACAGATGGTTTTTGCGGATCTCGATGGTGGAGACGATGAGCGCGAAACTGCGGCGGGCGGGCAGGCGGTGGGTGCGCAACGGTGCGGGCGGGCTGCCGCCGCCGGTGCCCAGCGGAATGGCGCCGATGCGCCCAGGCAGGCGCAGCGATGTTTCCTGCGCGTATCGCTCCACATCCTGTGCCGTGGCATGCGAAATCGCGAGCACGGCATCGGCCAGCGGCATGACAGAATGAAACCAGCCCTGAAATGCGCGGCGCAAACCAAAATCCACCCATTCCGGGCGGCGCAGCGGAATGATGTCATACACCAGTACCGCGAAGCGCAGCCCGTACCGTTCGCAGAAATGCGCAACCCGCGCCGCATAGTCGGGCGATGACCATGGCGAGCCCAGCACCAGCAGCCAATCGCCATCCGCTACGGCGGGGGGTTTTCCCTGCCTGGTATCATCCATATGCGCTTCCACAACGGGAGGTAGCGCCTCGCCGCGCGCGCGCCAGGTATCGCGCCTGCAAATTGTCCGGATGAGACTGGCTGCCGCCAACGCTGTATCGGTAACACCCCGCCACAGCCGGCTCACCGGGGGGCGCAGGGCCTGCGGCAACGCGGCGAAAATGCGGCTGCGTAGCCGGCGGTACAGGCTGCGATGGCGGGCAGGATCTGCCGCCGGGCGGTCCCTGCCATCAAGCGTGGGCTGGCTGTCGCTGTGGGCTGGGGCGGACAGATCGTCAAACAGCGCCTGGATGTGCGCGAACGGCACGCTGACAAAACTATCGTTCTGCTTGCCGTGGCGGATGAATTCCACGCAATCCGGGGCGATTTCAACCAGGGCGGATTGCAACTCAAAGGCGACACGTTGAATACCGCTGGGGCGTTTGCAATGAAGAGCATAATCAAAAATGTCTTCTACATCGACCCAGAGCTTCATCGAGCCTCCTCAAACCTTGTGTATTTATCCAATAATATCAAGCGGATACTAGAGGGAGTTAGCTTTCGGTTAAGACTAGTCTTAAATGATGACGCCTGTCAAAGTTACGCAATATTAAATGCCATTAACATTAAGTGGTTGAGTTTCAGGGCATAAAATCTGTCCAATTTTGTCCGGCGCCAGCCTGGCATCGTTGCTGGTATGCGCGGCCCCCGATGGAATAGCAACGATCTGTGGTGTAAACGCGATGGGCAATTCCCGTAAGCCCCAGGCAGGCAGAAACTTCCGCCAGCCCACCGCCCCGGTACGGTGCGGCTGCGTCAGCCGTTGCGTGATGAGATGCAGCCCTTCCTCCAACTGCGCCCGGGCGATGAACATGCCGAGGCAGATATGCGCGCCGCGCCCGAATGCGATATGCCGGTTTGTATGTTCCCGGTCGGGGTCGAATGTCAGCGGCGCGTGGTATGCCGCCGGATCGCGCCCGGCCAGCGGTGTGGCAAACACCAGCAGCGTCCCTTTGGTAAATTTTACCCCGTCATAGGTAAACTCCCGTACCACGCTGCGGTAGAACGTCGCGATGGTGGAATGGCGTAGCATCTCCTCGATCACTCTTGCGCAATAGTCTTTCTCCACCGCGCAGCGCGCCCACATCTCCGGCCGGTCGATCAGCATGTTTATTGTGAGGGTCAGCAGATTTTTCGACGTATCATAGCCCGCCACCAGCAGCACCATGATCATGAAACGCAGTTCGGTCGCATCGATCTGCCCGGCCGTCTGCGCCGCGATGAGCGCATCCAGCAGCCCGTCCTCATCTGAGCCCTCGCGCTCACGCACCATCCGGTCCGTAAATGCCCAGAGCTGGTCATGCCCTGCCAGAAATTCCGAGGTCCGGGCAGGGTCCAATGTGAGCGAGGTGATCTGCAACGCCAGCGCATGTCTTATGTCCGGGATGGTCGCGGCGGAAACACCCAGCAGCCCGCAGATGACCGCCACCGGAAAATCCGCCGCGAACACCGCAAAATCGAACGCGCCCTTGGGCGCCCATTCATCCAGCAGCGCGGTGATCACCTGGCGCATCAGCGGCCGCGCGTTATTGGCCCGCCGCGGCGTAAACGCCTGCGCCACGCTGGCCCGCAACCTAGCATGGGTAGGGCCCGATTGCCCCACCACCATCTCTTGCATGAAGCGCGCCCAATGCGTGCCCTGCAGCCCGTAATATTCCACGATTCCGCCAAGCCCCGGCTGCAGATTCTCATCCTGGACCAGCAGATCCTTATGCGCCTGATAGCCATGCACGAGATAACCCGCCGCGAATTTCGCAAGCCACGGATGTTGCCGCCGCGCCGCCTCCACAAACGGCGTGGGGTCGGCACAAAATTCCGGGAGATCCAGTGGCAGGAACGGCAATTCCATTTCGTCCATGGTCTGCATCGTTACCTCCCTAAACCGTGGCGCCGCCGTTCACCCCCAGCGTCTGCGCGGTGATATATCCCGCCTCCTCGGAAGCAAAAAACGCCACCGCCGCCGCCACCTCCTCTGGTTTGCCGATGCGCGGTATCGGGAAGGACGCGGTGATCTGCTCATGCGGCACGGGAAATTTATTTCCCTCGATCGCGCGCCTTGCCATCGGTGTGAGAATAAACCCCGGTGCGATGGAATTCACCGTAATCCCCTTTGGTCCCAGCTCGATTGCCAGCGAGCGCGTCATCGCGATAATCCCGCCTTTCGCCGCGGTATAATGCACCATATGTTGCGCGCCGGTCTGCGCTCCAAACGATGAAAAATTGACGATCCGCCCCCAGCCCGCCGCAAGCATATCCGGCAGCACCGTTTGCGTAACAATATAGGCGCCTTTGAGATTGACATTGATGACCTGGTCCCACTCCTCGTCGTCAATCTCGGCAAAGGCCGCAAACCGGTCGATCCCCGCATTATTCACCAGCACCGTCACCGGGCCGAGGTTGCTGCGCACCGCAGTCACGGCGGTTTCCACCTGCGCGCGATCAGAGATATCAGCCTTTACGGCAAACGCCTTGCCGCCTGCCGCAACAATCCGCCGGGCCACGCCATCCGCCGCCGCGCCATCGATATCCAGCACCCCCACAGCCAGCCCATCACGCGCCAGGCGCAGGCTCGTCGCCTCGCCCATCCCGGCCCCACCGCCTGTTACCAGCGCTGTCCTCATCCTCGCCCCCCTTTGCGGATTCTTATGCGACGCTGTGTATCATAGGGACTAGCCCCGGCCTTGGCCAGCCACATAAAAAAGGGCGGCGATGCCTCAGCACCGCCGCCCCTGATGGGTCGCGTAAAATCAGCCCTCGCGCCAGCCGAGCAGCTTGGTCTCGAGATATTCCTCGATCCCCTCAACCCCCCAGGCGCGGCCAACGCCGCTCTGCTTATACCCACCGAACGGCAGCTCGCCGCTGATCGGCGCCCCGCCGTTCACGCTGATCGTGCCGGTGCGGATGCGCTTGGCGATGCGCAGGCTGCGCTGCAAATCCGCCGAGACCACGCTGCCGCACAGACCGTACGGGCTGTCATTGGCGATGCGGATCGCATCCTCATCATCTTCGAACGGAATGACGACCAGCACCGGCCCGAAAATCTCTTCCTGGGCGATGCGCATCTTATTATGCACATCCACAAAGCAGGTCGGCTCGATGAACCAGCCCGTGCCCTTGTCGGGGCGCAGATTGCCACCGGCGATCAGCGTCGCACCCTCGGCCACGCCGATATCGATATAGGCCTTGATGCGGTCCATCTGCTTCTTGGACACAACCGGCCCCATGGCGCAGGTGGGGTCGTCGAAATGTCCCCATTTGGTCGAATACGCCTCGTAGGTCGCCTTGAGGATCGCGGTTGCCTCGGCATAGCGGCTCTTGGGCACCAGCAAACGTGAGGTTACCGCACAGCCCTGGCCGGCATGGAACACGAGGATGGACTGCGCCACGGATTGCGCGAAATTCGGCGCATCCTCCAGGATGATGGCAGCCGACTTGCCGCCCAGCTCAAGGAACACCCGCTTCATCGTCTCCGCACCCTGGCGCATGATATGCTTGCCGATGCCGGTGGAGCCGGTGAAGGTGATGAGATCCACGCGCGGATCGGTCACCAGCAGCTCGCCGGCCAGTGCCGGGTCGGCCGCGGTGATGACGTTGATGACACCCGCCGGGAACCCGGCCTCGGCCGCCAGCTCGCCGAAAATAACGCCGGCCAGAGGTGTGTCAGGGGCCGGCTTGAGAATAACCGTGCAGCCCGCCAGCAGCGCGGACACCACCTTCTCCGCATTCACATAAAGCGGGAAATTCCAGGGCGTGATCGCCGCCACCACGCCGATGGCCTCGTACACAGCCTTGCGATGCGTGGTGAAACCATAGGTCTCCTTGGTGCCGTAATCCTTCTCCCATTTCAGGTTCGGATACACATCCATCAACTGCTTCCAACTATCCAGGCAATTGGCCACCTGGGCGCGGTTCACCGCAACCAGCGGGGCGCCTACCTCATGCCGGGCAATGTCCACCAGCCGGTCGGTATTGGCCACGAACAGCTCGTAGAGCCTGTGCACCAGCGCGAAGCGCTTCTCATGGTTGGTGGACCAATCGGTGGTATCAAACGCACGGCGCGCCGCCACAATCGCAGCCTCGACATCCGCTGCGGACGCATCGGCGGATTTGCCGACGACCTCACCGGTCCAGGGGCCGATATTATCGTAGGTCTTGCCGCCTTCCGCCGGGCGCAGCGCGCCGTCGATGAATAGCTGGGACTCGGCGAATACGAGCATGGGGAGCTTCCTTTCAGCAAAACGAATGGGTCAACAAAACGAATGGGCTTGCTTCGGCCCGTCAATATGCGCTATATTCTGGTTATGCAGAATTTGTCAAATGCAAATTTGTCCAAGCCGCAGCGCCAGTTCATCGATGAGCTGGCGATGCTGCTGGTCCCCTGGGGCATGCCCATCACGGCGGCCAGGCTGTACGGCTATCTGCATCTACAGGATGGGCCTGTCTCCCTGGATGAAATTTCAGCGGCTTTGGAGGTTAGCAAAAGCAACGCCTGTGCCGCAGCTAAAGTGCTTGAAACGCATGGCAATGCCAAGCGCCAAAGCGAACGCGGCAGCAAGCGCGTGCTCTACGTTATCGGCGACGACCCCGGCACCACTCTGCGCCGGCAGACCGAACTGCTGGGCATGATGTCCGACCTGATCGCCGAGCGGAAGGATGAGGTGGCCGAAGGTGCCGCCCGCAAGCGTCTGGCCCGGCTCTCGGCCTTTCACAGGGATCTGCGCAACGCCATGCTCGGCGCCATTCAGGTGTTCCGGGAAAACCAGAGGGGGTGAGCCTCGACCTGTTGGCAGGCTGACCAAGACCGAGGCTAAGCCTGCTCCCCTACATGCGGCAAAAACGCCGCCGCCAACCCAATCAACGGCAGGAACGAGCACACGCTGTAAACATACTCAATGCTCGTATGGTCGGCGAGCACGCCCAGCACCGCCGCCCCTATGCCGCCCATGCCGAATGCCAGCCCGAAGAACAGCCCTGAGACCATGCCGGTGCGCCCTGGCATCAGCTCCTGCGCATACACCACGATGGCGGAGAAGGCCGAGGACAGCACCAGCCCGATGATCACGCTGAGCCCAATCGTCGCCCCGAGTCCGGCATAGGGCAGCGCCAGCGTAAACGGCACCACACCGGCAATGGAGCCACAGATTACCCGCTTGCGCCCGATCCGGTCGCCAATCGGCCCGCCCGCCACCGTGCCCACGGCCGAGGCGGCCATGAAGATGAACAGGTCGATCTGCGCCGTCTGCACGCCCAGATGAAACCGGTGCATCAGATAGAAGGCATAGTAGGAGGTAAAACTCGCCAGATAGAAGAACTTAGAGAAGATCAGCGCCACCAGCACGGAAAGTGCGGCGATAACGCGGTTGCGCGAGAGGGTGGGGTGCCCCGCCACCGCCCCGCGCGGCTTACGGCGCGTATGCCCATTGGCCTGGTACCAGCGCCCGATGGCGCCCAATATCCCCATGCCCGCCAGTGCCACGAAGGCGAACCAGGCGATGCTGCTGCGCCCGTGCGACAGCACGAAGAACGCCGCCAGCAACGGCCCCAGCGACTGCCCGAAATTGCCACCCACCTGGAACACCGACTGCGCCAGCCCGTGTTTTCCGCCCGAAGCGAGCCTGGCGATGCGCGAGGACTCGGGGTGGAAAATGGAAGACCCCAGGCCCAGCAGTGCTGCCCCCGCCAGCAGCACGGCGTAGGACGGCGCAAACGCCAAAGTCACCAGCCCGAGGAGAGAAAACCCCATGCCGATAGGGAGCGAAAAGGGCTGCGGCCGTTTATCCGTATAAGCGCCGATCACCGGCTGCAGCAGCGAAGCGGTGATCTGATAGGTCAATGTCAGCATGCCAATTTGCGTAAAACTCAGGTTAAACCCGCCCTTGAGGATGGGATACACCGCCGGCAGCAGCGATTGCAGCATGTCGTTGAGCAGATGGCAGACGCTGATGGCGCCCAGCACAGTACCGGCCGTGGCACCGGCGCGCGCGGGAGCGGAGAGTGTTTGACCCATGGGAGCAGAAGTCCTTTTCCGGCGGCAGCCGGCTTATTGCGTGTGACAGGCGCATAAATTAAAGGGGAGGTGCGCGGCCTGCCACCGCAATTAGGCCGAAAACTTACGGGAGTGGGCCGTGGTCTGGAATAGTTATGGTCCGGAATAGCAAGGTCGAATTTTTCGACGACGTCCAGCGCCCGCTGATCGCCCTCGGCAATGACTTCCCCGATGGCCATACCGTGCTGCCGCACCGTCACCGCCGCCATCAACTGCTCTACGGCGCTTCCGGCTCGGTCATCGTCAGCACCGCGGATGGCAGTTGGGTCATCCCCCCTGAGCGCGGCATATGGATCCCCGCCGGGGTGGAGCATGAGGTGAAAATGCTGGGGGATGTAAACCTGCGCAGCCTGTACCTTGAGCCCGGCGCCATCGACATGCCCGCCCATTGCGAGGTTGTCGGCATCTCGCCCTTCATGCGCAGCCTGATGCTCGAAGCGGTAGACCTGCCCGTGGAATACGACCCCGAAAGCCGCGCCGGCGCGCTGATGACGCTGATCCAGCACGAGCTGCGGCAACTCCCCGTGCAGCCTTTGGCCCTGCCCATGCCGGCCCACCCCGCTCTGGCCGCCCGCTGCCGCGCCTTCCTCGCCCACCCCACCCCGCATGAGACGATCGGCGACTGGGCAAATGCTTTGGGCATGAGCCGGCGCGCCTTCACACGCCTCTTCCGCCACGAGACCGGCACCAGCTTTGCCGCCTGGCGCCAGCAGGCCTGCCTGCTCGCGGCACTGCCCCGTCTCGTCGCCGGCGCGCCGGTCACCCTGGTTGCCCTCGACCTTGGCTATGACAACCCCGCCGCCTTCACCGCCATGTTCAAACGCAGCCTCGGCCTCTCGCCACGAAATTACCTTAAACAGAATGGATAATTGCAGGGCCTTCACCAAGCCGTAACCGGTGGCGCCTTGCAACGAAAGGCTTAGCTGCTACATCATTACAAAGCCTGAAAGGACCCTACGTGATTGTTACCGCCACAAGAGTTTTGGCCATGTTTATTGTCCGATTAGGCTTGGTTCAGTTAATGTTGCCCGGTAAGGTGGCGGTATGACGACCCAGAGCACCACCCAGACCTCCACCGAAGCCGAACTGGCGCAGCTCATCGTCACCACGCTCAATCTCGACCAGATTGTGGATGAGATCGACCCCGAAGCGCCTTTGTACGGCGATGCCGGTCTGGGGCTGGATTCCATCGACATGCTGGAAATCTCCCTCACCGTCTCGCAGCGCTACGGTGTGAAGTTGCGGGCGGATGCCGGGAATAATGCCGAGATCTTTGCCTCGCTGCGCAGCCTGAATGCGTATATTCAGGGACAGCGCGAGCCATAAATGCGGGCGACCCCCGCTGCCCGTCCACCCCATCTGGCCTTAACGGCCATCGTCATCGTGCCGGTGCTGTCACACTGCATCATCCTGGCCACGCGGCATATCCCGCTCGGCCTGCACCCGAGCTTTGGCGGGCTGTTCAAGCTCAGCTTCGTCACCGTCTCGGCGCTTACCCATTGGGGTATCTACGTCGGCCTGCTGGCAGGTTTCGCCCTCACTTTGCGCCCGGGGCATGAACCGCTGATCACCGCCATGGCCCGGCGTATGCATGGCCCCCTCACGGCCGAGATGCTCAGCTATACGCGCAAGGTCACCATCGCCTGGTCGCTGTTCTTCGCCGTGCAGCTCAGCATCTCCATAGGGCTGTTCTGTGCCGCCCCGCTGGTGTGGTGGTCCTTCTTCGTCAATATTCTGGACATTCCTCTGGTCGCGCTGATGTTCGCGGCGGAATACGCCATCCGCCTGCGCGTGCTGGATGATCCGCCGCGCCATTCGCTGAGGGCCATCGTCGGCATGATCACCGAATGTTTCCCCGCCCCGGAGAAGGCCATGCCGGAGCACGCGGTTAGTCCCGAGCCATGAGCCTGGTCGGCGCCCGGCTGCAAGCCGCCGCCATGCGCGCCGGCGTGCCCGTCAGCCCGGCGGCATTCGCGCGCGATGTATCGGCTTTGGCTGCCCGCCTGCCGGACCACGCCTATGTCATCAACCTCTGCACCGACCGTTACCGCTTCATGGTGGGCTTCGCCGCCGCCTTGCAGCGCCGCCAGATCAGCCTGCTGCCCTCCGCCAACGTGCCCGCCGCCATCGCCGCTCTGGCCGAGGATTACCCGGACATTTACGCGCTCACCGATGGCACCCGCCCGGCAATCCCCTGCATGGACTACCCGGCGGATCTCACGGGCGGGACCGAAGCCGATCCGTTCGACTTGCCCGATGACCAGACGGCCGCGATCCTCTTCACCTCCGGCTCCACCGGCCGCCCCAAACCCGCCGCCAAATCCTGGTCCGTTTTGCGCCAGAGTGCGCGCGCGGCGGCGCTGCGGCTCGGCATCACCCAGCTCGCCGGGGCCACAATCATCGGCACCGTGCCGCATCATCATAGCTATGGGCTCGAATCCGTCATCCTGCTCGGCCTGCTGCACGGCGTTACCATCGACGCCGGCTGGCCGCTCTACCCCGCGGACATCCGCGCCGCTCTGGCCCGCGCGCCCCGCCCGCGCATCCTCGTTACCACGCCTGTGCATTTGCGCGCTCTGCTGGCTGAGCCGGAGGGCATGCCGCAGGTCGATCTGCTCCTCTCCGCCACCGCACCGTTGCCCGCCGAGCTGGCGGTGGCGGCCGAAACAGCTTTCGGCGCGCCGCTCATCGAAATCTACGGCTGCACCGAGGCTGGGCAGATCGCTACCCGCCGCACCGCGTTGGACTCGCAATGGCAGTGCCTCGATGGCGCGGCTCTGCATCAGGACGCGCGCGGCACCTGGGTCAGCGGCCCCAGCGTCGCCGGGCCGCAGCTTCTGCACGACACAATCGAGCTGACCGGTGCAGCGCATTTTACCCTCGGCGCCCGCGCGGCGGATCTCGTTGATGTCGCCGGTAAGCGCACCTCTCTGGCGCATTTGAACCACCAGCTTCTCGGCATCGCAGGTGTTGAGGATGGCGTCTTCATCATGGGCGAGGCCCCCAATGGCGGCATCGCCCGCCTTGCCGCCGTGGTGGTGGCGCCAACCCTCAGCCAACGCAGCCTGCAAGCAGCACTTCGCCAGCGCATAGACGCCGCCTTTCTGCCCCGCCCGCTACTGCTGGTGGAGGCATTGCCACGCAACGCTTTGGGCAAACTCCCGCGCGCGGACTTGCTGCGCCTGCTGGGCCAAACCCCATGAGTCAAACCCCATGAGTCAAACCCCATGAGTACGTGGCAGGAGCAGGATCTTTTCATCCCCGCCGATCACCCGAGTGCGGCCGGGCATTTCCCCGGCAACCCCATCATCCCCGGCGCCTTGCTGCTGGATGCGGTCGTCGCCGCAATAGGACTTAGCAACATCACCATCCATAACGCCAAATTTTTGATCCCCATCCCGCACGGCACCAAGCTGCAACTGCGCTGGCAAGGGGAGGGGGGCAAAAACCGTTTCGAATGCCGGACCGGTGACGATGCGCTGGTGATGACCGGCATTCTGGCGGCCGCACCATGACCGAAACATCGCGAGCACAGCCATGGGCCACACAGCCCGAGCGCGGTTCCGCCTCCGTGCTCAAACTCGGCGTGTGGGCGGCGCGCAGCCTCGGCCGCCCGCTGGCCAGGCTGCTGCTCTACCCGCTGTGCCTGTATTTCCTGGTTTCATCCCCTACCGCCGCCCGTGCCTCTTCCGGCTACCTGCGCCGCGCCCTTGGCCGCGCCCCGCGCCTTGCCGACCGCTTCGCCCATTTTCTCAACTTCGCCCGCTGCCTGTTGGACCGCGTCTTCCTTCTCAACGATGAATCGGATGATTTCGAAGTCACCGTGCACGGTGAGGAGATTTTGCAGGAGATCGAGCGCCAGGGCGGTGGTTGCATTCTCTTCGGCGCGCATTTCGGCAGTTTCGAGGTAGCCCGTGCCATCGGCCGTAGGCGCCGGCGCGACCTGCCCATCAGCCTGCTGATGTATGAGGAGAACGCGCAGAAAATCAGAGCCGCCCTGGCCGCCATCAACCCCAATCTCGCGACTGAGGTCATCGGCCTTGGCCGCGCGGATTCGCTCATCGCCGTGGCTGAGCGCCTGCGCAGCGGCCACTTCATCGGCGTGCTGGCGGACCGCAATGTCGATGGCCGCGACCTGGTGCGTTACGACTTCCTCGGTGCCCCGGCCTCTTTCCCGCAAGGCCCGTTCCGCGTCGCCCTTATGCTGCAGCGCCCTGCCGTGCTGATGGTCGGCATCTATCGCGGTGGCCGGCGCTACGAGGTGCATTTTGAAACCCTGGCCGAGGCCACCACCACTCGGCCGGCGGATTCCGCTGCATGGCTCGACGATTTTATGAAACGCTATGTTTCCAGGATAGAGCATTACTGCCGTGAGGCGCCGCATAATTGGTTCAACTTCTATGATTTCTGGGCTTAAGTTGCGCCGCGTTTTTGTGGTCCTGTGCCTTCTCGCCGCCAGCCCCGCCCAAGCGCAAACCGCCTGGGGCTTGCCGCAGCTTATGCAAAGCCTGGCGCAAACGCCGAGCGGCAGCGCCAATTTTACGGAACGCCAAACCTCGCCCGTGCTCAGCGCCCCGCTCACCAGCACGGGTACGCTCAGTTTTATCGCCCCCAATTACCTGCGCAAAACCACCAACGCTCCGGCGCAGGAGGTTTTTACGCTCGACCATGACCAGGTCACCCTCACTGGCGGCAGCGGCACGCATGTCTTCCAGATCAACCAGGACCCGCGCATCGCCGGCATGGTCGAAGCCATACGCTCCACCCTCACCGGCGATCTGCCCACGCTCCAGCAATATTACACCGTCACCCTGAGTGGCGATTCTTCCAATTGGCAGTTGCATCTTCTGCCAAAAGGCGATGCCCTTACGCGTTTCCTGCGCGCTGTCACCATCACTGGCGTGGCAAACCACATCACCAGCATAGACACCGCCAGCGCCGATGGCAGCGACTCCCGCATGAACATCACCCCCGCCGATGCGCCGTAAACCCCTTGCCATATGGCTGGCATTGCTGGCGTTGTGCGGCCTCATCGCCGCGCGCAGCAGCTACCGCACGGATATGGGCGATTTTCTCCCCCATTCCGCCTCTCTCGCGCAGCAGGTTCTGGCCGGCCAGGTGAATGGCGGGGCCGCTTCGCACATCGTCCTCGTCGCCATCAAAGGCGCGCCCACGCCGGTGCTTGCCACATTGAGCCAGAGCCTCGCCACACAACTGCGTCAGCAGCCGGAATTCCTGGACGTGTTGAATGGCGATGAGGACTCTTTCAAAGCTGTGCAAAACTACGTCTGGACCAACCGCTACCTGCTAAGCCCGCAGGTCAGCGCGGCAGAGTTTTCAACCACCGGCCTGCACAGCGCCTTACAAAGCGATCTTTCGCTCCTGGGCTCCGAATTAGGCATGGCGCTGGGCGCCAGCCTGCCCAGCGATCCTACCGGCGAGATATTCCCGCTCACCAAGCAACTCGCCAGCGGCCCCGGCCCCACCACACAAAACGGCGCCTGGGTCTCCGCCGATGGCACCGCCGCGCTGCTCCTGGTGCATACAAAAGCCGCCGGATTTGATCTCGACTCGCAACAACAAGCCTTGGTTGAAATCCGCGCGCAATTCGCAAAAGCCCGTACCGCCTCACCAGGGGCAGGGGGCGCAATTCTGGAAATGAGCGGCCCCGGCGTCTTCGCCGTCACCACCCGCGACACCACCAAGCAGGATGTCTCCCGCCTCTCCATGCTCGCTTTGCTCGGCGCCGCCGGATTGCTCGCCTTCGCCTACCGCTCCCCGCGCGTATTGCTGCTGGGGCTGCTCCCCATCGCCAGTGGCGCGTTCGCCGCCATCGCCGCCGTCTCGCTGGCCTTTGGTTTCGTGCACGGCATCACGCTCGGCTTCGGCGTTACCCTCATCGGCGAATCGTTGGACTACGCCATCTATCTTTTCACCCAGACCGGGCGCGGCGAGCAGGGCAGCGACACACTCTCGCGCATCTGGCCCACTTTGCGCCTGGGTGCACTCACCTCCATCGCCGGCTTCTGCGCCATGCTGGGCTCCAGTTTTACCGGCTTCGCCCAGCTCGGCCTGTTCTCCATCGCCGGGCTGGTGGCTGCCGCCGCCACCACCCGCTTTGTCCTGCCCAACCTCATGCCGCAAGGGTTTTTCGCCCCCGGCGCCGAGCCCCTGGCCCGGCCGGTGCAATTTCTGCTCCGCCACAAACACGGCGCCCGCGCCGCACTGGTCACCGCCTTCCTCGCCGCCATCATCGCCCTCCTTCTGCACCGCGGCGGCATGTGGGACACCAACCTGCTCAACCTCTCCCCCATCCCCACCGCCCAGCAGCAGCTCGACAACACCCTCCGCCGGCAGCTAGGCGTGTCCGACCAGCGCTATTTCGCCGTCTTCAAAGCGCCGGACGAGCAGCGGGCGTTACAGATGAGCGAAGCCCTTGCCCCCAAACTCAACGCCCTCGTCACCGCGCAAGTTCTCTCCGGCTTCGACCTCCCCAGCGCCATCCTGCCCAGCGACCAAACCCAGCGCGCGCGCCAGGCCGCCTTGCCCGAGGCCACCACGCTGCAGGCGAACTTCGCAGCCGCCGTCAAAGGGCTTCCCTTCAACCCCCAAGCCTTCGTTCCGTTCTTCCGTGATGTCGCGGCACAAAAATCCGCCCCGCTGCTCACCCAAGCCAGCCTGTCCCCAGCACTGGCCCTGCAATTCGATTCACTGCTAACCCGTAACGGCCCCGATTGGGTCGTCATCATCCCCCTGCACAACGTCACCAACCCCGCCGCCATCACCCAGGCAGGCATTTCGTTCGTCGATCTCAACCAGCAATCAGACCGCCTGCTCGCCACTTTCCAGAATCAGGCCGTCACACTTGCCGTTGCCGGCAGTCTCGCCATCCTGCTCATCCTCGGCTTCGGCCTGCGCAGCATCCGCCGCGTCGCCGCCATCGCCGCCCCGCTCGCCATCGCCGTCACCATCACCGCCGCACTTCTCACGCTGGGCGATGCAAAACTCTCCATCTTCATGGTCGCCGGCTTCCTGCTTATCATCGCCATCGGCTCCAACTACTGCCTGTTTTTCGAGCGCTCCGCCCCCGATCAGCCGCGCGCCGCCGCCTCCATCGTGCTCGCCAATCTCTGCACCGTCGCCGCTTACGGGCTGCTGTCCTTCTCCCGCATCCCGGTCCTGCACGACATCGGCCTCACCGTCGCCACCGGCACGTTTTTATCCCTCATCTGCGGCGCTATCCTCAGCACGCCCAAAGCCGCAGCATGATCAACTGTCTGCACTACCCGGCCCCCTCGGGCGGCGCGGAGATTCTCCTTATCATGCTGCCCGGTGCCGGCATCGAGGCCGCGGCTTTCGCCACCAACGGCATGATCGCCATCGCCCATGAGCACGCCGTGGTGGACATCATCGTCGCCCACCCAGACATGGGCCTCTACCTCGAAGACGGCGTGACAGACATACTCCACAGCACCGTCATCGCCCCCGCACTGGCGCGCGGCGTTACCCGCATCTGGCTGCTTGGCATCTCGCTCGGCGGCATGGGCGCCCTGCTTTATGCCAGTGCTTACCAGCAGAATATCGAAGGTATTTTTCTCCTCGCCCCCTTCCTCGGTACCCGCGGCACCACCGCCGAAATCCTGCGCGCCGGCGGGCTTGCCGCCTGGAGCCCGGCCAATTCCACCGCAACGGAGCCGGAACAACGCCTGCTCGCCTGGCTGCAAACCCACCTCACCACAGAGTGCGCTCCCGTCATCCACCTCGGCTACGGCGTAAAAGACCGTTTCGCCCCCGCCCACCAGCTCCTGGCCCAGCACCTGGAACACGTCACCACCACCCCAGGCGGGCACGATTGGCCAAGCTGGCGCGCCCTGTGGCAGCAACTCGCCCCCGTGCTTGGACGCTGCCATGCGCGATGATATACTGAGGCCAATGGTCTACGAGGATCTCTACCCCTATTACGCCGAGTTCTGCGCCCTCTCGGAAATACGCAAAAAACCGGGCTTCGGTCCGGTGCTGGCCAGCGGCGTCGGCGGGCATTCGCTGCTGTATCTCAACGGCGTCCGGCTGGACCGCACCGCCGGCTACCCGGTATTGCGCCTTTGCACACCGGACGAACCTCCGGCAAAATACGGCGTCGGTGTCTGCGTTAATTCACACTATAGCAACGCCAACTGGATCGGCATCGAGGGAAGGGACTTCCTCTGGCGCGGTGCGCTCGCCCCCGGCGAGCGCGTCACCCGCGACGCCTACTTCCGCACGCAGGAGCAAGCCAAAGCCCAAGGCATTCTCGACGGCGTGGAGTTCCACAAAGAATTCATGGCCGATAAACCCGCGGGCGTAAGCAAGCGCGACCATATGTACGAACTCTCCATCGCCACCGATTACGGCGCGCAATTCGGCCGCGAGAGTTTTCGCGCCCGCGTCCCTCTGGACCGCGCCCGCATCGGCGCCATGGTCGATTACCTCAACACCATCAATGCGCCGTACCGCGCCGGCAAAACCTATCACTGGCGCATTTTCAACGATAACTGCGTCCATGCGGCGCATAACGCACTTGCCGCCGCCGGCTTTTGGGCCCCCTGGCCAACAGGCCAGCTCGTGCCTCTCGCCTGCTGGCGCTTCCCCGTGCCCAAAAACGCCTTTGTCGATGTTCTGCGCCGCGCCAACGACCTGCCGCTCGAAGATTCACAGGCCTTGTACGAGGACGAAACTGCCCGCCGCAGCCTGCTTGAAACCGGCATTTTGCCAACCGCACCGGGCGCCTTGGCCAGCATCGGCGCCCCCATGGCCAATAATGACATTTACGATGTCGACAAGCTTCGCCTCATCTTTTTCGATAATTTTGCCTGGGGCCCCTACCGCTTCGACTTCAAGCGCTTTTTTGCGTCCCCGCATTACACCGATCTGCGCGCAAATCTTCGTCACTTCGCCGCCCGCTACGCCGCCGCGCAAGCCCGGCCAAAACCCCGGCACCTGCGCGGCGGTGCAAAAATATTTCAATCCCATTATGAGGAACATCTCGCCCGTCAGCTCGATGCCACCAACCAGCATCTGGCCATTCTGGAACAAGCGGCATGACCCCACTCGCCCTCAGCGATTTTGCCCTCGTCACCAGCCTGGGCGCCGGACAGCAAGCCACCATCGAGGCCTTGCTTGCCGGCCGCAGCGGCCTGACCCCATGCCAGTTCGATACGCTGCCGATCGACGCCTATGCCGGCGAAGTCCCGAACCTCGACACGCCGCTGGCCGGCGCCTGGTCCGCCTTCGACTGCCGCAACAACCGCCTCGCTGCTTTGGCCCTGGCGCAGGATGGTTTCCTGGACATAGTCGCGGCCGCCAAATCGCGTTACGGTGCCGCGCGCATCGGCGTGTTCCTCGGCACCAGCACCTCCGGCATATTGCACACGGAAACCGCCTACCGCCAGCGCATGCCCGATGGCGAGCTCCCGCCCTGCTTCGACTACGCCCGCACCCATAACACCTATGCCCTCGCGCATTTCGTGCGCGATTTTCTGCGTCTCGCAGGCCCCGCCTTCGTGGTTTCCACCGCCTGCGCCGCCACCTCCAAAATCTTCGCCAGCGCCGCGCGCATGATCGCCGCCGGCATTTGCGATGCCGCCATCATCGGCGGTGCCGACACGCTCTGCGCCACCACTTTGCTCGGTTTCCACGCGCTGGGTGTGATGGCGGAGGGCCCCTGCCGTCCCTTCGATGCCGCGCGCAACGGCATCTCCATAGGTGAGGCCGCCGGTTTTTCGCTCCTGGAGCGCCCCGGCCCGTACCACACGCCTGAAACGATTATGCTCCTCGGCACCGGGGAAAGTTCGGACGCCTACCACATGTCCTCGCCGCATCCGGAAGGTGCCGGTGCCAGACGGGCCATGCAGCTCGCCCTCGCGGATGCCGCCCTCACCCCGGAGGCCATCGGCTATATCAACCTGCACGGCACCGCCACTTTGGCCGGCGATTCAGCGGAGGATTGTGCCGTCTCCAGCCTGTTCGGCAGCGTGCCCTGCAGCTCCAGCAAGGGTTTTACCGGCCATACGCTGGGTGCCTCCGGCGTGGTTGGTGCCGCCATCTGCGCTTTGGCCATCCAGCATAATTTCCTGCCCGGCAGCCCGCACACAAACAGCATCGATCCCGATTTCCACAGCAATTATCTACGTACAGGCCATTCAGCCCACATCACCCATGCCGTCAGCAACGCCTTCGGTTTCGGCGGCGTCAATTGCAGCCTCGTGCTCGGGCGGGCTTCCTGATGCACGCCTATATCGAAGGCATCGGCCTGTGCGGCCCGGGGCTTGATGCCTGGGCGCAAAGCACAGCCATACTCGCGGGCCACGCGGCCTACACACAAGCTCCCGCCAAACCACCAGCCCTCACTCTGCTTCCCACCGCCGAGCGCCGCCGCGCCCCGCAAACCGTCAAACTCGCTTTGGCCGTCGGCACGGAAGCATTCACAGCCGCTGGGCGCGATCCCGTAACCACCCCCACCGTCTTCGCCTCCTCCGGCGGCGACGGCGATACGATCCACGACATATTGAGCGTGCTGGCCTCGGCGCAACGCGAGCTCTCCCCCACACGCTTCCACAACTCAGTGCACAATGCCGCCGCTGGCTACTGGAGCATCGCCACCGGCGCCACCGCCGCCTCCACCAGCCTCTGCGCGCATGACGATAGTTTTGCCGCCGGCCTGCTCGAAGCCCTCGCGCAAACCACCACAGGCCAGGCGGTCGCTCTCATCGCCTACGACGTGCCCTATCCCGGCCCGCTCTTCGCCGTGCGCCCGGTAAGTGCGACCTTCGGCGTGGCGCTGGTGCTTTCCCCCACGCCCACCCAGGCCAGCTTTGCGCGGCTGGACCTAGCCTTGCAGCCCGGCCCGGCCCCCTCCACCCAGGCCGCCCCGGCCCTGGAGGAGCTGCGCCACACCACCCCCGCCGCCCGCTGCCTGCCGCTGCTGGAAGCGCTGGCAAAGGGCGTGGCTACGACGCTGTCGTTGAGCTATCTCACCGATATGCATCTGCACCTTACCGTCACGCCCCACTTTCAGGGGCAACCGGCATGAAGCGCGACGAGATTCTGACAAAAATCCCGCACGCCGGCGCGATGTGCCTGCTCGACGAAGTCCTTGACTGGGACAGTGAAAAAATAAATTGTCTGTCGCATCGTTTTGCGCAAGCAGACAACCCTTTGCGCCGCCCGGACGGCACTCTGGGCACAGCCAGCGGCATAGAGATCGCCGCGCAAGCCATGGCCCTGCACGGCCGCCTCACCGCCCCAGTGGATGGCGGCCCCATCCCCGGCTACCTCGTAGCCTTGCGCGGCGTAAACCTCACCGCCCCCAGCCTCGACATCCCCGGCCCTCTCACCATTACCGCCATCAGGCTGCTGGGTGACACCTCAGGCGCCACCTACAGTTTTTCCGTCGTAAGCCCGCAAACGGAATGTCTCACCGGCCGCGCCACAGTGCTGTTCGGTGCAGGGCTATGAGCCGCGCTCTCGTCACCGGCGGCAGCGGAATCATCGGCGGCGCCATCGCCCGCGCCCTTGCGGCAGAGGGTCATCATGTCTACATCCACGCTCACGGCCAGATCGAAAAAGCGCAAGCGCTGGCGGCGGAAATCGGCACCGCCGAAGCCGTGAGCTTCGACCTTACCGACGCTGCCCAGACCCAGACGGCACTCACGAAAATCCTCGAACAAGGCCCCATCCAGATCCTCATCAACAACGCCGGCATCCATGACGACGCCGTGCTCCCCGGCATGCGCCCCGAGCAATGGTCGCGCGTCATCGATGTCTCCCTCAACGGTTTCTTCAACGTCACCCAGCCGCTGCTCATGCCGATGATCCGCACCCGCTGGGGCCGCATCATCAACATCTCCTCGGTGGCAGCGGTCATGGGCAATCGCGGCCAGGCCAATTACGCTGCCGCCAAAGCCGGGTTGCACGGCGCCACACGCTCGCTCTCGCTGGAACTCGCCAGCCGCGGCATCACGGTGAACACCGTCGCGCCCGGCATCATCGCTTCGCCCTCAACCGAAACGATTTTTCCGAAAGAAACCATCAAGCAACTCGTGCCGATGCAACGCGCCGGCCAGCCGCAGGAGGTCGCCGACCTCGTCGCCTTCCTCGCCTCCGTGCGCGCCGGCTATATCTCCGGCCAGCTCATCTCCATCAACGGCGGCATGGCCTGAACTTCATTTGCAAATCCGTTCTGGCGGCCATGTGGCGGCGTTCGGCTGCGCGCCGGTGCTCGCCGAACACCGCCAACTGACTCGCCATAACGAATTTCCAAACGAAGTTTCGCCTCAGAGGAGACGGCGCAAAGCCGCCGCCATCAGCCATAAATGCATCCCCGCGAGGCGCAGATTATCCCGCCCATAGCGAAAATGTGAGACCCCGCCTTCCTCTTTGCTAAAATACCGTACCGGCACAGCCCGGTTGATTACCGGCACGCCGCGCCAGCACAAGCGCACCGCCGCCGCCGTATCAAAATCATAACGCCGCATATCCCGCCGCTCTTGCATCACCGCCAGCAGCGCTGCCAGCGGATACACCCGGAACCCAAACAGCGCGTCGCCGATATTCCGCCCCGTCTCCCACCGCGCCAGCACATTGGAAATGCGCCGCCCCATCACCCGCACCAGCGGCGCGCTCGCATCGAACACCGGCACCCCGAGGATCATCGCCTCCTGATTCTGCTCCGAAATTTCCATGAAATTCGCAATCTCATCGGCCGGATGCTGCCCATCCGCATCCATCACCAGCACATGGCTGAAACCTTCGGCACTGGCAGCCTCCAGCCCCGCCAGCACCGCCGCTCCCTTGCCGCCATTGCGCGCACGCCGTATCACCCGCAACCCTGGCCCATCCGTCAGCCCCGCATCGCTGCCATCATCGCTGCCATCCACCACCACCCACACCGGCTGCCAAACCGCCAGCGCCGCCGCCACGGTCTGCGCCAGCCGCGCCCCGGTATTATAACTCGGTATCAGAACAAGATGCGTCGCGGAATCCACGACGCTTAAGAGCGCGCCTCTTGCGGCGCGGCGCTCACGGGCTCGCCCGTTACTTTGAAGCGCATCTGCGCCAGCTTGGTGAGATAATAAAAAAACCGGAACACATACAGCCGCGACTTGACCGGCCAGCCGTCGTAAATCCCGCCCGCGAGCAGCGACAGCACCGCCTCTTCCATACGGAACCAGTTGCGTGGCGACATGAACAAATTGCGCATCGCCGGCTCGCGGATGCGATAGATGAACCAGGTGAACGACCTCAATATATGCCGCGCCGAAGCATCGTAACGCCGCAAAGCCCGCGCTGCTTTCGCCGGTTTCGCCAGGCATTCGTCCACGGCATCCGCCGCCCAGAAGCCCATCTTCATCGCCACATACACGCCGGTGGAAAACACAGGGTCGATGAAGGCGCAGGCATCCCCCGCCATCAGATAATTCCGTCCGCTCTTTATTTTTGTTTCGTAGGAGAAATTTCCCGTCGCCGTCACATTGCCCACCAGCGTGGCATCCTTCAACCGGTCCGCCAGCTCCGGGCTCGATGCAATCAGCCCCATGAGGAAACTTGTGAGATCCGTGCCGCGATTCTTGAACGCCTCCGCAGGTGCCACCGCCCCGACGCTGGTGGTGCCGTCAGACAGCGGGATGAACCAGAACCAGCCCAGGTCGAACCAGACGATGGAGATATTCCCCTCCGCCTGGCCTTCCAGCCGCCTTGCCCCGGTAAAATGCCCGAAAACCGCGGCGGTGTTATTATGCGGGTTGCGCGTCTTGCCGCCCAGTTTGCTGGCCAGCACCGTATCGCGCCCCGAGGCATCCACCACAAACTTCGCGCGCCACTGCCGCTCCACCCCATCATCGCCCTGCGCCATCACCAACGGATCAGCATCGTCGGGCAATTCCACGGCGGTCACGCGGCATTCCTCGAACACTTCCGCGCCCTTGGCCTTGGCATTTTTAAGCAGAATATGGTCGAACACCGAGCGCCTTACCTGAAACGCATACGGAAACCTTTTGTCCCACGCGCGGGCAAACTCATAGCGCATGGTCTTGCCATGAAACGGCGAGACGAACTCAATCCCATGCTTACGCTGCGCGCTCGTCTCAATCTGCGCGCGTACGCCCAGCCGGTCCAGCATCGGCAGGTTATGCGGCAGCAGCGATTCGCCGATGTGGAAGCGCGGGTGGCGCTCTTTCTCCACCAGCACCACATGCCGTCCCCGCTCGGCCAGCAGCGCCGCCACGGTGGAGCCCGCCGGGCCGCCGCCGATCACCAGCACATCACAATCGCAAGCCTGTATCTGTGCCATCTGGAAACTCCTTGTGCGGAGGCAAGGCGTTGACCCGCCTGCCATATCCGCCGATGAATGGTTCAGCCGAAATAAGCCACAGGTCCGCCTTCATGTCCAACGCCGACGACCATACGGAAGAGGGGCGCGCCCAGGCGCGCGTCGCGGCATATTATGCGGATCCGGCACGGCGCCTGACTTTGATGCGCGATCTCTTCAACCGCTCTGCACGATATTACGATTTGGTAAACCTTCTCGTCTCGCTCGGCTCCGGCGCCTGGTACCGCCGCTTCTGCCTGCGCCGCGCCGGCTTGGGCTCCGGCAAAACATTAGTGGACATCTGCACCGGCACCGGACTGCTGGCGCGCGAGGCCGTCCGCCTCACCGGCAAAACCGGGCTGGTCATCGGTGTGGATGTCAGTGAGGCCATGCTCGCCATCGCCCAGCGCAACCTCGGTATTCCCCTCATCCAGGCCAGCGCCGAGGCCCTGCCGCTTGCCGATGGCATCGCCGATTTCGTGACCATGAGCTACGCTTTGCGCCATGTCGCGGATCTGCAAACCGCCTTCGCCGAAGCCCGCCGAACCTTGCGCCCCGGCGGCACCATGCTGCTGCTGGAGGTGAGCGCCCCGCGCAACCGAATCCTGCGCGCGCTGGTGGGCAGCTTCATCGGCTTTCTCATCCCGCGCCTCTCGCAACTCGCCACGCGCGATGCCCGCGCTCGCGCCCTGATGCAATATCACTGGCAGACGATATTGAGCTACATGCCGCCGGATGTGGTATTGCGCGTGATGCGCGAGAGCGGTTTCGAGAGCGTCACCTGCACCAGCTATATCGATTTGTTTCACTATTACATCGGCCACAAACCCTCGGAGCCCGAATGCCCCCCGCCATGACCGCGCAGCAGCAAACCGAAACCCTGCTGTTCTCCATCCTCATCCAATTGGTCGTCATGATCGGCGCCGCGCGCATCATGAACATTCTGTTCCGCCGCTTTGGCCAGCCAGGCGTCATCGGCGAAATCGTCGCCGGGCTGCTGCTCGGGCCTTCGCTGCTCGGGCATTTCTGCCCCGGCATTTCCGCCGCCATTTTCGGCATCAAACCCGCACCCACGGTGGCCATATTATCGCAGGTCGGACTCATTCTGTTGATGTTCCAAATCGGCATGGGCTTCGAGTTCGGCCAGTTGCGCGAGGCCCGCGCCAAGCGCGCGCTGCTCCCTTTGGCGGTCGTTTCTGTACTGGTCCCATTCGCGGCGGGCATCTGGCTCGGCCATGTTTCCGCACCCATCTTCGCCGGGCAAATTTCCGTGCCCGTCTATGCCCTGTTCTGCGGCGTCGCCATGGCCATCACCGCCGTGCCGGTGCTGGGGCGCATCCTCGCCGGCTACGGCATGGAGCGCCATGAGCTTGGCGTGCTCGCCATCTCTGCCGCGGCGTTCAACGATGTCACCGGCTGGCTGCTGCTGGCCGCTGTCGGTGCCATCGCCACCGCCAGTTTCGCGCCCTCGCATACCATTCTGCAGCTCGCTGAACTATTCGGCTTCGCCCTCATCTGTATTTTCATCCTCCGCCCCGCCACCGACAAATTGCTGAAGTCATTCCCTGTCAGCAATGGTGAAGTCTCCCCCACACTGGTCGCCATCGTGCTGGTCTGCGTCTTCATCCTCGGCATGTGCACCTACAAACTCGGCATTTTCGGCATTTTCGGCGGCTTCGTCGGTGGCCTGCTGGTGCATCACGATCAGGAATTCACCGCCGCCTGGCGCCGCCAGGTCGGCGGCTTCGTCCTCGTCTTCTTCCTGCCTATCTTCTTCACCTATACCGGCTTGCACACCAACCTGCTCGGCCTCACCACCGGCACAGACTGGCTCTGGCTCCTTATCTTCGTTGCGGTCTCGGTGCTCGCCAAAATCGTGCCGGTCGCCCTCGTCAGCCGCTTCGCCGGCTACGAAACCAAAGCCGCCATATTGCTTGGTGTACTGATGAACACCCGCGGCCTGATGGAGCTGATCGTCCTCAACATCGGCCTGGAAACCGGCTTTTTACCACAGAAGATTTTTACGATGCTGGTACTGATGGCGGTGGTGACAACGCTGATGGCAGGCCCGGCGTTAAAATATCTAATGCCCCGCCTAGGTCTGGAAATTCCCACCAGCACGGAAGCCTGAAGTATAAAAATTTACGGCCTATAATACGCCTCGATCTCAATAAGCAGATCCGGCCGGCACACCTCACCATGCAGATAGAGAAGCTGCGCCGCCATGCCAAACATCGCGACCAGCGCCGGCTCCACCAGCGCCCGCGCCAGAGGGTCGTGCAGATAGATCTTCAAGGCCCAGCCTTGCGAGTCTGCCAGTGCGGCGGTTTGCCCGGCATTGTTGATCACGGCGCGCAGGTTTTCCAGTGTCTCTTCGGTCTGTGCGGGCAGGTCGCCTTTGTGGCGCGTCTCATGCCCCACGATGCTGGCGGTGCCGGAGATGAACAATGCCTCGCCATATATGCCGGCGCGGGAAAAACTGGGGGAGCGTGGCCCGTATTGCTGCGGGTATTCATAGGCACTCACCTGGCGCGGATTCTCAACCGGCTGTGCGGCTTCGCGCGCGGCCAGAAAATACACAGCGGAAGTTCCTTCATGCCCGCCCACGCCGCTCGCCGCCGGCGGCACCGCCTGGTGCAGCCGCGCAAGGTAGGCCCGGTGCCGGCCGATGTTGAAGCGCCGGTAGCGCTCCATCCCCCGGTCATCACCCAGGATCGCGGTCAGATAATTCCAGAACCGTATCGGCTCGGCAAACCCGCTCCCGGATAAAAAATCGAATATGGCGAGATAGGCCTGCTCGACCACTTCCTCCAGCGTCCGCCCCGGTACCTCTTCCAGCCGCACGCAGCCAAAGGCCAGATCATCGCTATACGCCCCTTGCACCGGCCCGGCGGCAAACGGCCTCACGGCGGTCTCGGCGGTCCACAGCTCGTAAGCCGGGACACCGTCCACGGGCGCCAGTGGTGCTGCGATGAACGGGCAGCCGGGTGGCAGCGCCTCCGGCCGTGCTGCGCCGTAGCCCACCACCCCAAGCATATGGCTGAAATCCGCCGGCAGAGCGCGCGCGTAGGCTAGACTCGGCAAACCCAGCGTGGGCAAACCCAGCGTCTGCTGCGCAACCTGCGGCGATAGAGAGGATGGCACGGCAACTCCTTCAACTGTTGCTTCACTTGGCCAACACGGCCAAGTGATTCAAGGCGCAACTGTCCAATCCGGAGTCTCGTGGCTTTTCAGCAACCGGGCAAGAGCTTCCTGCTATTACGCGGCTTTGCTCTCTCGCAGCGCATGCACGAAGGGCACGGCCGCGCCATCGGCGGCGCGGCGCACGGTGATGCTACCCACTGTCAGCCCCTGCGGTCCGGCAAAGCTGAAGCTGCAATGCCCCTGCCCATGCCCGGCCGCGCGCAGATCCTGGCGCGGGTCGCAGGCCAGTATCGTGCCCAGCACTTGCGCGCCGCACAGAACCTCCAGCAGCACCGGCAGTTCGGGCTGGGCCGTATCCACCGCCCAGCCTTGCACTTGCCCGTCCGCAACCCGTTCCACCCAGCCCAGCAGCGCTCCAGGTGCCTGGCCCGCCGCCGCCTGTGCCACCACCGGCGCCAGTGCCGCCGCCAGCGCCGGCCCGAACTCCGGCCGGGGCAGGCACAGGCTCAGCGCCCGCGGCTCCACATAATCCGGATAAAGTGCCGCGAATTCCGCCGCATTGTGGAACTGCGCCCGCAACCCAGGTGCATCGGCATAGCTCTCGGCCCAGCAGCCTTCGGCCAGCACGCAGTCATGTGCCTCCAGCTCGATATTGTAGTAATGCACCTCTCCGGCCGGCTCACCTTGCGTAATGGTCAGGCCATTCACCAGATTACGCGCCAGGATTAAAATCTCGCCCATCAGCATGGAATGCCCCGGCGAGACGAACAGATCGCGCAACGGCAGCCCGCCGCCCAAGGCGCCCGCCTTGATGCACACCGGCAGCTTCTCGCGGTTATTGCGCACGAAGCGCGGGTCAAAACTCTGCCGCCCGATCCATTTGACCCGCTGCAGCCCGCGGCCGCGCGTGGCCAGCACATCGCCAATGGCAAGGGCCTCCACAGGCTGCTCTCCCGCGGCTGTGAGAATGCGGGTACCGCGCAGGTAACACACCGCCACCACATCGCTGAAACCGAAATTCCCCACCCCGGTGGCATCGGCCACCTCATACCCGATGGTGCGCGTCGCATCCGCCCCGCCATCGCTGGGGTCGGCGTTCAGGCTGGCAATGTTAACCGAGGCGAGTGCCGCCTGGTAATCCGCCGCACTGGCATTGCCCGAAAGGCTGAGCGTGCCCGTGCCTGCATCATAGCTGCCGGTGATGCCGTTCTGGTTGACAAAATTCAGCTCATCGCCCGCCTCGAACCCGCTGACGATGGCCACCACGGCGCTGGTCACCGGATCATTATCGAGATCGCTGATCGCAATGCCGCTATCCACCGGCACGCTGCCGCCCGACGTCAGCGTCACGGTCCCGCCGGCGCTCAGCGTCAGCGCGCGGTCGATGGTGATGCTGCTCGTCTGCGTCGCCGAGACCAGCGTGCCCTCATTCACGTTCCAATCCAGCGTCCGCACCGGATGGCCCGAGGTGACCGTATCGGTCCCGCCATCCTGATACGTCACAAAGCCCAGCACCGTTTCGTAATCGGCGAGCGAGGCGCTGCCGCTCAAGCTCAAACTGTCGCCCGAGAAATCAAAGCTGATGCCGTCCAGCGAGCCGCTGGTGGCACCGTTGACCCCCAGCACATCGCCGGTCTGCGCATTGGCGATCACGACGCTCGCCCCTGTCAGCGTGCCGGTGCCATCGGGATCGCTGATCGTAGGCGCTGCGCTCAGCGCCGAAATGCTGCCCCCGCCCTGCAGCGCATCGACGCTGTTGCTGCTCACACTCAGGCCCGGCGGCGTGGTATCCACGCTCAACCCGGCAAAACTACCCGTCACGCCGTTGCTGATCGTCGCGCCATCATTATCCGTCACCGTGCCGCTCAGCCCGATCACCCCCAGTGTCGCGGTATCCTGCCCGCTGCTGGGCGCGTAGGTGAACAGCAGCACATCGGTACCGTTGCCCGAGGCATAGCTCGCCGTGCCGCCATCATTCAGCGTGAGCACCGGCGTGCCGCTCACAGTGCCGCCCTTGCTCAGCGTCACCGCGATCGTCACCGTATCGCCGCTGCCGACCACACCCGTGGTCTCGCCGCCATTGCCGTCAATGGCGAGCACGGTGGCCGAGACGAACGACGGACCGGCATCCACCACCACGTTACTGCTGCCGGTATTGCTGGCCCCTACGGCATCGCCCACCACATAGCTGATGCCGCGCGTTCCCCCGCCGGCACTGGTGTCTGAAAACCTGATCGAGGCCAGGGCCGCCTGGTAATTGGCGGCGCTGGACGAGCCGGACAAAGTGAGCACCCCGGTGCCCGCGTTATAACTGCCGGAAATGCCATTCTGCGCGGTGAAATTCAGCACATCGCCGCTGGTCAACCCGGCGGTGATGCTGATCGTGGCGCTGGTGACCGCCGCCGCATCGAGATCGGTGATGGCGATGCCGCTGTCCAGCACCACGCCGCTGCCGCCCACAAGCGCCGTCACGGTTCCGCCGGCGCTTAGCGCCAGCGCCCGCTCGATGGTGATGCTGGTCGCATGCGTCGTCGAGACCAGACCGCCCTCTTGCACGCTCCAATCCAGCGTGCGCACCGGATGGCCCGAGGTGACGATATCCGTCCCGCCGTCCTTATACGTTACATCGCCCAGCACCGCCTCGTAATTGGTGAGCGAGGCGCTGCCGCTCAGCGTCAGCACCGTGCCGGAGGAACTAAAGCTGATGCCGTCGAGCGTACCGCTGGTGGAGCCGTTGATCCCCAGCACATCGCCGGTCTGCGCATTGGCGATGGCGACGGTCGCCCCGGTGAGCGTACCGGTGCCGGAGGTATCGGTGATCGTGGGGGCACCGCTCAGCGCCGAAATGCTGGTCCCGCCCTGCAGTGCATCGCTGCTGGTGCTGGTCAGCGTCAGGGTCGGCGGGGCATTATCCACGCTGAGCCCGGCAAAACTGGCCGTGATGGTGTCGTCGAACCCGGCCCCGAAAGCATCGGTCACGGTCCCGGTCATCCCGGTCACACTGAGCGTCCCCGCACTCTGCCCGCTGGTGGGGGTGTAGGTGAACAGCAGCACATTGCTGCCGCTGCCCGAGGCATATGTCGCCGTGCCGCCATCGTTCAGCGAGAGCGAAGGCGTACCGCTGACGGTGACATTGCCATTCAGCGTCACCGCCAGCGTCACCGTATCGGCGGTGGTCAGCGCGCCCGTGGTGCTCCCGGTATTGCCGTCTATGGCATGCACCGAAGTGCCGGACAGCAGCGGGCCGCCATCGATCGCAAGATCGATCGCCGTTTGGCCGCCGGTGGCGTCCGAGGTGAGCGTTGCCGGCGCAGTGTTTATATTGTTGACATTGCCGTCAAAGATAATGCTGCCGCCACCGACCTGCGTCTCGGTAATGTAATATTCGCCGGTCTGCGAATCGACGGAAAGCGAGCCCAGCAATCCGCTGAAACCGGCCCCGAAGGCGCCGCTGCCGGTCGTCTGGGTGTAAACCGCGAAGGGGGTTGAGCTACCGCTCAGCGACAGGCCCCAAAGCCCGATCGTCTCGCCGCTGGCGCCTGGCACCTCGTGGGTGGTGAAATACAACGTGTCGGTGGCGGTATCGAGCGCCATACCGGAGACGAGGCCATCGCCCGGCACCTTCGCCTTCTCGGTGTCGCTGGTGAAGCTGTTGCTGCTGCCGCTCAACCCGCTGACCTTGTAAATATATCCGGTGTCCGCGGTGCCGCTGCCGAGCGGTGAGCCGCTGATGGTAGCGAAATTGCCGGTCTGGCCTGCGACATAAACCGCATTCTCGGCCTGGTCGAAAGCCATGACGCTGCTCGCGGTAAAACCGCCGGTACTCATATTGCCGAGATTCACCGTCTGCGTCACGGCGCCGAAACCGCTGCTGAACCGTGAGACGTAAAGCGATGAATTATCGGTGAAATAAAGTGCGTTATTGACCGTATCGACGTTGAGTGATTCGGGAGCAATCCCCTCGCCGAAGTTCTCGGTCACGACGGCGGAGGTAAAGCTCGGTGTTTGGCCGGCGTGCTCCTCATAAATGGAGGAGATCGAGCTGTTGTTGGGCATACCGGAGATGAAATATATGCCGTCCTGCGGCACCAAAGCGATGTTATAGACGAATGGCGAGTTTGCCGCCGCCGTAAAGGTCACGCCAGACGTATCAATCGTCCCGTTTGTTACGGTAATCGTGTCGATCGTGTCGACGAACACGTTAGAGGCGTTCTCGCCCTCGGCGATGTACAGCAGCTTTGTGGTCTCGGACATGAATTCTCCCCGCGGCGGTGTGCCGGCGATTTATTGCAATCTGGTTCCGGCCAGTCTCGCCCCGGACGCCGGGAGCATAACAGTACGATTGGCAAACGGCAACCAATAAGGGTAATTTGTAACGGACCGCGCGGCGGAATTAGGTCGGCCTCCTATGAAATTATGTCCATTTTGTTAATTTTATTCAATTGCACGTTCATCAGGACTTGCACGGGCTGGTTGATCGCGTAACGTGGGGCCGGGCATTATGTAACGACACCATAAACATTACAGTGGAGCGTCCATGTCAGCACCTTATGTCGGCGAGATCAGGCTGTTCGCGGGTAATTTTGCGCCGGTGGGCTGGGCCTTTTGCAATGGCCAACTGCTGTCGATCAGCGACTACCAGACACTCTTCGTCCTCATCGGCACCACCTATGGCGGCGATGGTGTGAGCACCTTCGGCGTGCCCAGCCTGGCCTCGCGCGTGCCGGTGCATCAGGGCGTCGCCACCTTCGGCACCTTCGTCATCGGGCAATTGGCGGGGGCGGAGAGCGTTACCATTACCGAGCAGACCATGCCCGTGCATACCCACCCGCTTTTGTCCGGCACCGGTGCCACCCAGGTTAGCCCGTTGAACGCATTGCCCGGCGCTGCGAGCGGCGCGCCAACGCCGCCCGCCAAGATCTACGGCACCCCTCCCGGCACATCTCCCAAGCCGACCACACTGGCGCCGAGGTCGATCCAACCGGCCGGCGGCAGCCTGCCGCATGAAAATATTCAGCCCTATGTCGCCGCCACCTTCATCATCTCGCTCTTCGGCATCTTCCCCTCGCAGAGCTGAGTTCCGGCGGCGTGCCGCGCAAACATTCAGGAAAGGCTTCGCATGTCGGACCAGTTTCTCGCCGAAATCAGGATATTCCCCTTCAACTTCGCCCCCGTTGGCTGGGCGCAATGCAACGGGCAGATCTTGTCGATTCAGCAATATTCCGCTTTGTTCTCCTTGCTTGGGACCAATTATGGCGGCAATGGCACCTCCAATTTCGCCCTGCCCAATTTCCAGGGGGCTGTGCCCATCAACCAGGGCCAGGGGCCCGGCCTGTCCCCCTATTCTGTGGGCCAGAGCGGCGGCTCAACCAATGTCACTTTGCTGTCCAACGAGATCGCCTTGCACACCCATCTGGTCAATGCCGACCAGGACCTTGCGTCCTCAAGCAGTCCGGGCGGGCAGATCTATCAGCGCGGCAATTGGACCCAGGGCACGACGGCGGAGGGGATTGCCCTTTATTCCACCCTGGCCGCTGGCGACACGCTGAGCAGTTTCAGCCCGTTGGCGATAGGGCCGGCCGGTGGCACCCAGCCGCATAATAACCTCATGCCCTATCTCGCGCTGAATTTCTGCATCGCCCTGAGCGGCATCTTTCCCCCGCGGAGCTGAGCCATGACCCAACAATATCTCTCCGAAGTCCGCATGATGTCGTTCAACTTCGCCCCCAAGGGCTGGGCCTTCTGCAACGGCCAGCTCATGGCCATCCAGCAGAACGCGGCACTCTTCTCCTTGCTGGGCACCACCTATGGCGGCGACGGCATCAGAACCTTCGGCCTGCCCAATCTGCAGGGCCGTGTGCCGCTGAGCTACGGCACCGCCACCGATGGCACGCCATACGCGCTCGGCCAGACCGCCGGCGAGGCAACCCATACGCTGCTCCTGCAGGAAATCGCCCAGCATACGCATATCCTGCAGGGCAAAGCCGCCAACGCCATTCTCGGTGGTGGTAACCCCAACACGGCCGTGGTCCTGGCCCAGGGGCAGATTTTAACAGGACCGAACATTACCGGCCCCGCGACGATTTACAGCAGCGCCCCGGCCGGCCCGGCCATGGCACCCAATGCCATCGCCAACGAGGGCGGCAGCCAGCCGCATGCCAATCAGCAGCCCTATCAGGTCATCAATTTCTGCATCGCCCTCACCGGGATCTTTCCTTCGCGGAGTTAAGTGATTTTACTCCTGTGGGCGTTAGCTAGCTAACGCCCACAGGAGTAAAAGTTTTTTGCGCCGCTTTTTTTCAAAAAAGCGGCTGCTGCCTCAATTAAAAACCGCCTGATAATCCTGATGCCCCGGCATCGGCGTATGGATCGGCATGATATGGAAAATATGGGCGGTGCCATCCTCCACGGCGAACTCATACATCCCCTCGGGCAGCACCGGCCTGGCCGGCCCCTGGAACAGCAGGATGAACCCGATCGGCTGTGGCTCCACCTTGACCAGCGCCACCGCGGGGGCAGCGCCTTGCGGTTGAAACGTAAGGCCAAGCTGGCGTTTGAATTGTTCCGATGCCGTGGCGTCCATACCCATCTCCTCTTCGCGGCTGCGCGGCCGTGCGTTAACAGCAATGTACGAGGAGCGGCATAAATGGCAAGAATCGAGTTGCCCGAAATCATCCAAACCGCAACGGGTTTTTTGCGCCTGCGCCCGGAACAGCCCGATGACGCAACATTTTTGCGCGCGCTCTTCGATGCTTCGCGACCTTTGGCGGCACAGCTCGCGCATCTGCCGGCGGAAATGCGCGATATGGTGCTGCGCGGCCAGTTCCAGGCGCAGGCCCAGGCCTTGCGCGGGCAATACCGCCAAGGCCAGGCGCTGATCATTCTGCATGGTAATGAACCGGCGGGCAGGCTGTTCTTCGATGCCGCCGGCCCCACCGCACACATCGCCGATATCGCGCTGCTGCCCGCCAGCCAGGGCCAGGGCCTCGGCACAGCGCTGCTGCTGGCCCTGGCGGATGCCGCCGCCCCGCGCGGCCTCAGCCTGGAGGTGGCGGATGACAATGTTTCCGCCCAGCGTTTTTACGCCCGGCTCGGTTTCATCCTCGCGGGGCAGACCCCGGGATTTCTGCAACTGGCCCGTCCAGCCGCTGGCTGAGGCAAGGCGCGTAAAACAGCGCGCCGCTCAGGGCGCCTGCCAGGGTGCGTAGGCTCACCACCAGCCACAGCAAGCCCACGAGCGCGGTCATCACCACGGCCATCTGCCCGAACAGCGCCACCCCGGTTTGAACCCCCAGGGCAAGACTGGCGGCGGCATAAACCCCCAGCGGGAAGATGAACCCCCACCAACCCAGATTGAACGGCAGGCCGCGTGGCAGATAGCTCAGCGTCATGGCCACGGCGATAAGAAGCCACCACCCGCCATAGCCCCAGAGCAGCAACCCGCCGATCAGCCCCAGCCCCTGCGCCACCTGTGCCTCGGCTGCCGGCAGGATGCCGAGCGACGCATGCCCCAGCAGCAGCAGCGCCAGTGCCCCGGTGCCGAGTGGCCCCAGCGCCAGCCAGGCGGAGGCCGCCATATCCCGGTGCGGCAGTTTGTGCAGCACCAGGCGGAGCAGCAGAATCACCAGCACCGAAAGCGCCAGCGGCACGGAGAGGGCCCACAGCACATAGCCCGCCAGCAGCACATCCAGCGCCACTGGCCCCGCCAGATGCGGCGCCAGCAGCCCGGCACTGGCCGCCGCCACCTCCGCCGCTACAATCGGCAGCAGCCACACCGCCGTCATGCTCTCCAGCCGGTGCGTCTGGCTGGTGAACATGGCGAACGGCACGCCCAGCCCCACCAGAACCGCGAGTGCGGCATCGGCGCACCACAATGCCGGATGGTAATCATGCGCGAAGACGATCTCGCCGTTCACGATGGTCGCCAGCCCCATGGGGATGGCGCCGAGAAACATCGGCATCACCGGATGGCTGAAAATCCGCGCTGCCTCGCGCGGGTACAGCACCCAGCGCGCGGCATAGAGGAGCGTGAAAACCGCGAACTGAACGATGTTCACACGCCACAGTGCCGCCCCGGCGCCTTGCAGCCCAAGTTGGCCGAGCAGGAGCGAAAAAATGCCGGTGCCCATGGTGGCGGTGAACCAGTTGGGGGTGAATTGGCGGATGATGAACATGGGAGAGGCCTCGAACATTGCCCGGTTCGATTAGGCGCAAAAAATCAACAGATAAAACTGATTGTTATTGTGGTTTCAACAAATAAAATCTATGATTCAGCTATGACATTGGAACAATTGCGTATTTTTGTGGCCGTGGCGGCGCGTGAGCATGTGACGCAGGCGGCGGGGGTGCTGAACCTCACCCAGGCGGCGGTCTCGGCCTCCATCGCCGCACTTGAGACGCAGCACGGGGTGAAACTCTTCGACCGGGTGGGGCGGGGGGTGGCGCTGACCACGGCGGGACGGCAGTTTCTGCCCGAGGCGCAGGCGCTGCTGGCCCGCGCCGCGGCGGCGGAGGCAGCGCTGGGGGATTTTGCCGGGCTCAAGCGCGGGCGGGTGAAAATTCACGCCAGCCAGACCATGGCCGGGTATTTTCTGCCCGCCGTGCTGGCGGGGTTCCGTAAAGCGCATCCGGGGGTGGAGGTGGAACTGGCCATCGGCAATACCGCGCAAGTGGCGCAGGCTTTGCGCGCGGGCGACGCGGAGCTGGGGTTTGTGGAAGGGCCGCTCGACGCGCCGGATCTGGTGGTGGAGGAGGTGGCCGGAGAGCGCATGGGGCTGTTCGCGCCGGCCGGGCACGCCTGGGGGCGTGGCGGCGGGGAGATGACGAATAGCGATCTGCGCCGGGCTGAATGGGTGTTTCGTGAGGAGGGCTCGGGCACGCGGGCCGCGTTTCTGGCAGCACTTGGGGAGCGTGGGGTTGATGTAGCGGCGTTGAATATCGTGCTGACCTTGCCCTCCAACGAGGCGGTGCGCGAGGCGGTGGTGGCGGGGGCCGGGGTGACGTGCCTCTCGCCCATGGTATGCGCCAGCGCGCTGCGGGCCGGACTGCTGTGCCAGGGGAATTTGCTGCTGGGCTTGCGGCGGTTCAACGCGGTGCGGCAAAAAGAGCGCTATGCCAGCCAGAGTGCGGCGGCGTTTCTGGCCGCCGCCAAATCGCGTCCCGGTTTGCTGTCAGCGGGTTTGCTGTGAGCGGGGTTGAAGTGAGCGGCAAAAAACAGCCGCTGGTGCAGGCCAGTGCCGATGCCTTGCGCAGGATGGTGCTGGCGAGCGAGCCCGGCACCCAGATAGGCGGGTTGCGCGAGCTGGCGGCGGCGCTGGGCGTGGGCGTGGTGACGGTACAGCAGGCGGCGCGCGTGCTGGAGCATGAGGGGCTGCTGGTGGCCAGGCGCGGCCCCGGCGGCGGCTATTACGGCGCGCGGCCGGATGATGCCGCATTGGAGCGCGCCTTCGCCGCCTGGCTCTCGGTGCATGGCTCCGGCAACCACGAAATTCTGGAGATGCGCACGCTGCTGGAGACCGAGCTGATCGCCGGTGCCGCCGAATGCACCGATGATGCGCTGTTCGAGGAAGTGCGCGCGCAGCTCGGCCGGGTGGACGCTTGCGATACGGCGGCGCAGCGCATCGCCTTCGAAGGTGAGCTCAACGATCTGATGTTCCGCATGACCAAACGCCCGCTGGTGGAACTGCTATCCCGCGTGACCCTGCGGCATTACGGCAGCATGCAGAATATTCCGGCACTGTTCCCCGGTGCTGATGGTTTGCGGGCCTGGAAGGATGGAAGGCGGCGGATACTGGATGCGATTTTACGCCGCGACGAAGAACTGGCCCGGTTCGAGGCGGTACGGCACCGCAATGACACGCTGCGGCGGTTGCGGCTGGCGCTGGCGAAGATGCAGTATTAGGGCTGTACGCTTGCTTTAATCTTTCGAATCAGGAAGCGGTTTCTCCAGGCTGGTTTACCCCTGCTTCCAAGGTAGCCCATCGGCTTTCCACCCCGCCACACCGCCGCGGTGGCCGCGGGCGTCGGCGGGGCCTTCGAAACCGTCTTTTACGTTGTAGACATGCTTGAAGCCGGCGGCTTTGGCGGCTTGGGCGGCGGCCATGGAGCGGGCGCCGGAGCGGCAGATGAAGTAGATGTGGTCGTCTGGGTTGACGTGCCCGGCTGCCAGCCCGTCCAGGAATTTGGGGTTGGGTTGCATGGCGGGGAAGCTTTGCCATTGGACCAGGATGGGCTGTTTGCCGGTTTGGCTTAGTTCGGGCAGGCCGACGAAGTTCCACTCGGCGTTTGTGCGGACATCGCACAGCACGGCGGAGGGATTGCTCATTAATGCTTCCCAGACCTGTCGCGGCGGAACATCTTCGATCATAATATCCTCCGGAATACTTCTTGAGCAGCATAGCGGGGACCTGAGGCAATGGAAACAGTGGCGGATGGGTTGTTGGGGGCGATTGGTAATACGCCGCTTATCCGGCTGAAGCGGGCCTCGGCCGCCACGGGTTGCGAGATTTTGGGCAAGGCGGAGTTCTGCTCGCCGGGGGGGTCTGTGAAGGACCGGGCGGCGCTGGCGATTATCCGCGATGCGGAGGCGCGGGGGGTGCTGAAGCCGGGCGGGTTTATTGTGGAGGGGACGGCGGGGAATACCGGGATTGGGCTGACTTTGGTGGCCAATGCGCTGGGATATAGAAGTGTTGTGGTGATGCCGGAGACGCAGGCCCAGGAAAAGATTGATTTTTTACGGATGATCGGGGCGGATTTGCGGCTGGTGCCGGCGAAACCGTACAAGGATCCGGGGAATTATGTGCATGTGAGCCGGCGGCTGGCGGAGGAGCTGGGGGCGGTTTGGGCCAATCAGTTTGATAATCTGGCGAACCGGGAGGGGCACCGGGCCACGACGGGGCGGGAGATTTGGGAGCAAACCGGCGGGAAGATTGATGCTTTTACCTGTGCCTGCGGTACTGGCGGCACGTTGGCGGGGGTGGCGCTGGCGTTGAAGGCGCAAAAGCCGGGGGTGCGGATTGTGCTGGCGGACCCGGAGGGGAGTGGGTTGTATGGCTGGGTGAAGAGCAATGATCTCAGCATTGAGGGGTCTTCGATTACCGAGGGGATTGGGCAGTCTCGTGTGCCGGGGAATTTGGAGGGGGCGCCGATTGATGATGCGGTGCGGATACCTGACGCCGAGGCGCTGGAGTTGATTTTTGATCTGCTGATTCGTGAGGGGATTTCTGTGGGCGGGTCGTCCGGGATTAATGTGGCGGCGGCGATACGCGTGGCGCGGGATTTGGGGCCGGGGCATACGGTGGTGACGGTGCTGTGCGATGGCGGGTCCAGGTATCAGAGTAAGCTGTTTAATCCTGAGTTTTTGCGGAGCAAAGGGCTGCCGGTGCCGTCGTGGATGTGACTGATCCGGCCGCACTTGATGCGGAGGAGTTGCTTGCCGCCTATGCCGCGAAGAAGCTCAATCCGCTGGAGGCGCTGCAGGCGGTTACCGAGCGGATTGCCAGGCGGAACCCGGAGATTAATGCGTTTGCCGTGATGAATCCGCAGGCGTTGCAGGCGGCGCGGGAGAGTGCGCGGCGGTGGAGCTGGGGCGAGGCACACGGGAGCCTGGATGGCGTGCCGGTGACGGTGAAGGATCTGGTGGATGTGGCGGGGCTGCCGACCAGGCGGGGGAGTAAGGCTACCGATGCCACGCCGGTGGCGGAGGACGCGCCGCTGGTGAAGGCTTTGCGGGCGGCGGGGGCGGTGATTATCGGCAAGACGACGACGACGGAGTTTGGCTGGAAAAGCCCGGGGGATTGCCCGTTGCATGGGATTACCCGGAACCCTTGGAATTTGGCGCATACACCGGGGGGGTCTTCCTCTGGGGCGGCGGCGGCGGCGTCTTCGTTTTTTGGGCCGTTGCATGTGGGGACTGATGCTGGGGGGTCGATACGGATACCGGCGGCTTGGTCTGGGGTGGTGGGGCTGAAGCCGAGTTTTGGGCGCGTGCCGCAATGGCCGCTGGGGGCGTTTGGGCATGTGGCCGTGGCCGGGCCCATGGCGCGCTCGGTGCGGGATGCGGCGCTGATGCTGTCTGTGATGGCGGGGTATGATGCGGCGGATCCGTTCTCGCTGCCGGAGCCGAGGCGGGATTTTCTGGATGGCATCGAGGATGGGGTGGCGGGGTTGCGCATTGGGGTGCTGCGGCATCCTGGGTTTGCAGCACCTGTGGATGAGGATGGGTTGGTGGCGTTGGAGGCGGCGCGGGTTAGCTTGGCCGGGCAGGGCGCTAAGGTTACGGATTTGAGTGTGGCGCTGCCGGATATTTCGGCGGTGTTTTCGCAGATTTGGGGTGTGGCGCTGGCCCGTGCGGTGGAGACGGTGGCGGAGCAAAAACGCGAGCTGATCGATGCCGGGTTGCGCGGTGTGGCGGAGCGGTTTCGGGGCACATCAGGCGTGGAGGTGATGCGCGCTGAGGCGATGCGGGTGCAGGCGGCGCATGTGATGGCGGGGTTGGAGGTGGATGCGATACTCTGCCCGGCTGTGCCGCATTGTGCGCCTTTGGCTGAGGCGGCGTTGGGGGACCCGGTGGCGGCGTTGTGGCAGGATTGGGCGCCCTGGACGTTTTTGTTCAATTTGACGCGGCAGCCGGCGATTTCCGTGCCTATGGGGGTTAATGCGGCGGGGTTGCCGGTGGCGGTGCAGGTGGCGGCTGGGATTTACCGGGATGATGTGGTGTTGAGGGTGGCGCGGGCGGTGGAGCGGGGGTTGGGGTGATTTGTTACGGGGCTAGCGTTGCGGCGGGTTGGCGGGCTCGGCCGTGGGTCAGGGTGATGGCTTGTTTCTCGATGATCAGCCAGCTGGCGGTGCCGCAGAGATAGGCCAAAGGCAGGGTGAGGAGTACGAGGGCTGGTGCGGAAATTTTGTGGTGCAGGCAGATGAGAACGGAGGCGATGGGCCAGCCGTAGAGATAGGTGCCGTAGCTGATGTCCCATTTATTGTTGAGTTTCTGCAAGATTCCGAGATTGCTTTTGAAAGCCAGCCAGTAGAGTGCCAGCCCGCCGAAGATGTTGAGCCCGGCTTCCGCGCTGGGCTGGTAGAAGAGGCAGGGCAGCATGAGGAGGGTGCAGAGAAGGGCTGTTTTGCCGGTCATCCAGCGGGTGAGTGTTGTTTTGTTCTGGTGCCAGAGAACGCCGAGCATGAATGCCGAGACGAAACGGATATTGTCTGACAGTGTGCCGCAAAAGGCGAAAAACAGCGAGGAGCTGGCCAGAGCGTTGAACTGGGTTTTGAGATCGGGAAAAGAGAGGCAGATGTTTGCCGCGATGAGCAAGGCGGCGAAGCTCCAGAGCAAAAGTTTGCTGTTGAGCAGGCCGAGCCTGTGCAGGCAGGCGATGAGAATATAGCAGCGGAATTCATAGGGAATTGTCCATATGGCGCCGTTGAGCCCGGGATGGTGCAGGAAGGGCAAAGCGCAATTGCCGGGCGGCAGCATGGTGGTGAGGCGGATGGTCAGGTTGGAGGTATTTTCGCAGGAGACGCCGAGGGCGGGTTCGAGAATGAAGAAGGTGATGAGCATGACGGCGAGATAGCCGGGGTAAATGCGTAAGACCCGCTTGGTGAAATAGAGTTTGAGTGAGCCCGTGTTGAGGAGGCTGGCGGTGATGAGATAGCCGCTGAGCAGGAAAAAACCATTTACGGCAATGCCGGCGAGGGTGAGTGTGTGGAAGAGCATCGTCAGCGGTTCGTGCTGGCGGTTGCCGTCGATTAATTCAGGCGCGTGGCCGATGATGACGAGGCTCGCCAGCAGCAGCCGCAAGAAGCCGATGTTGTTGTTGTGCTGCAAATTAATCACCGGTCTCTCGCGCGACTCTGACGCGTTCCACCCGCCGCCCATCCATCTCCAGCACCTCGAATTTCCAGCCGCCGAAGACGATGGCGTCGCCTTTGCGGGCGGGGCGGAGGAGGAGGGCTAGGATGAGGCCGCCCAGGGTGTGGTAGCTGCCTTCGTTGGGGAGGTTGGGTAAGTGGAGGCGGGCTTTTGTTTCGTCTACGGGGGTCATGCCGTCCAGTTCGTAGATGCTGTCGGCGGGTTCGGGGGTGTGGGCGGAGGGGCCGGTGTCGCCGGCGTCGCCTACTATGGCTTCCAGTACGTCTGCCGCGGTGATGATGCCTTCGAAGCTGCCGTATTCGTCCAGCACCAGGGCCATGCCGAGGGTGTCGAATTTCAGGCGTTCCAGGGCTTCCAGGGCTGTTACGGAATCCGGGATGGCGAGGGGATGGCGCAGGCAGGCGGCGAGGTTGAATTCTTTGCCGCCCAGGGCGCGGTCCAGCAGGTCTTTGGCCTGGACCACGCCGGCGACGTTGTCGACTGTGCGGTCGCAGACGACGAAGCGGGAGTGGGGGGCGGTGTGGACGGTGGCGATGATGTCGGCTTTGGCGGCTGTGCGGTCGATCCAGACGATTTCCGTGCGCGGGGTCATGATGGCGCGGACGGGTTTGTCGGCGAGACGCAATACGCGTTCGATGATGTCGCGCTCCTCGGTTTCCAGCACGCCGGTTTCGGCACCTTCCACCAGCATGGCTTTCAGCTCTTCCTCGCTTACCGCGCGGCGGTCTTCCGGTTCGGGGCCGAATAGGCGCAGGACCAACTTCGTGCTGGCGCCCAGCAGCCAGACCACGGGGGCGACGGCCGTTGCCAGTATGGATAGAGGCCTGGCGATGATGGTGGCGAGACGTTCCGGGTGGCGCAGAGCGAGCTGTTTGGGCACTAATTCGCCGAACACCAGGGTGAGAAAAGTGATGACCAGCACGGTGAGGACCACTGATTCAGGCACGGCGTAGCGGCTGAGGAAGGGGACACTGTGCAGCGGGGCGACGAGGCGTTGGGCCAGTTGGTCTCCACCGAAGGCACCGGTGAGGATGCCGATGAGGGTGATGCCGAATTGCGAGGCGGGCAGAAAGGCCTGCGGGTTGTCGGCCAGCTCGCGCGCCCGGGCGGCGCCGCGTATGCCCTGCCGCTCCATGAGCGCCAGCATGGCCCGCCGGGCGGAGACCAGGGCCAGCTCCGAGAGCGAGAAGGCGCCGTTGAGCAGGATGAGGAGGAACAGGATGAGGAGCTGGAGAGCGAGGGGCATGCGCCACTTGTAGCGCAGATTTTTGCTCCCGCGCACAGCGTAGAAAAAAGGGCGTGCGCATGGCTGCGCACAGGTCTGGGCTGCGATTCAGAATGTGTTTGCCTTAGTTGGGACACAATCGCGCCCAGCCCATGCCGCAGTGGAGCGTCATGGTTGGTTACATCGGGGCTTGTCCCGTAAGAATTTGGATCACTCATATGACGTTCCATTCGCCCATTCAGCGTGAGACCGCGCAGATTTCCACCCGCAAAGCCCGCCGGGGCTGGGCCAGCCCGTCCTCCTGGGCGGCGGGTCTCGGTGTGGGCGTGGTGGCGATGGGGCTGTGGGCTGGGTTCAACCGGCCGGTGACGGATATTGCGCCGTACCAGGGGAATATCGGTGGGTTTGCCTTCTCGCCGTTCCACAAGGGGGAGAGCCCGACGACGGGTAAGTATCCGAGCCAGGCTGAGATTAAATCCGACCTCGCCTTTGCCTCCAAATATACTCACAACATCCGCACCTACACGGTTGAGGGCGATCTGGGGCAGATCCCGGCGCTGGCTCAGGGCATGAATTTGAACATTACGCTGGGCGGCTGGCTGGACCGGCACCCGGATGCCAATGCTGCTGAGCTGGCGAAATTGGTGCAGACGGCGGATGCGAATTCTGACGTGAAGCAGATCATGGTCGGCAATGAGACCGTGCTGCGTGGCGATATGACGGTGCCGGAGCTGATTGCTGATATCGACAGCGTTAAGGCACAGACGCATGTGCCGGTTTCCACCGCCGAGCCTTGGCATGTGTGGTTGAAATACCCGCAACTGGCGAACCATGTGGATTTTATTACCGTGCATCTGCTGCCCTATTGGGAAGGCGTGCCGGAGAATGTGGCCGTGCAGGATGCGATGAACCGGCTGACCGCGGTGCATGACCGGTTTCCCAACAAGCGGATTGTGATTGGTGAGATCGGCTGGCCGTCGGATGGTATCGATATTGGGGCGGCGCGGGCGAGCAATGTGAACCAGGCGCGGTTCCTGCGCGATTTCTTCAACCTGGCGCAGAAGGACCATGTTGATTATTTCGTGATGGAAGCCTTTGACCAGCCTTGGAAGACCTCCTTTGAGGGCCGTGCCGCTGGGTATTGGGGCATGTTTACGCTGGATCGTCAGGCCAAGTGGTCGATGACCGGGCCGGTGCAGAATAATCCGGATTGGGCGTTTTACGGGCTGGGTGCGGCTTTGGCCTCGCTGCTGGCGACCATGCTGTTGCTGTCGCGCCGGCCGGATATCCGGTTTGTGGGCAAGCTGACCTTTGCGGCGCTGGTGGAGGGCTTTACCGCCATTCTGGCCCTGCTGTTCATGAATATGGGCGAGACTTATCTCTCTGCCTCGGCCGCTACGGTTTGGGGCGCGCTGGCGGCTGGCCAGGGGCTGCTGCTGTTCCTGCTGGTGGCTGATAGTTTTGACCTGGTTGAGACGATTTTTGGGCGGGTGCAGAAGCGCCATTTCGAGCCGATCCCGGCGCCGGCTGGGGCGAAGCTGCCGAAGGTGTCGCTGCATCTGCCGATCTGCAATGAGCCGCCGCATATGGTGAAGCAGACGCTCGATGCGCTGGCGAACCTGGATTATGACCGGTTTGAAGTGCTGGTGATCGATAATAACACCATGGACCCCAGCGTGTGGGAGCCGGTGGCTCAGCATTGCGCACGCCTCGGGCCCAAATTCCGCTTCTTCACGCTTGGCAAGTACAAGGGTTACAAGGCTGGGGCGCTGAACTTTGCGCTGCGGGAGACAGCACCTGATGCCGAGATCGTGGGTGTTATCGACTCCGATTATCTGGTGGATCCCGACTGGTTGCGCTCCATGGTGCCGGCGTTCGATAACCCGGCGGTGGGCTTTACCCAGTCGCCGCAGGATTACCGGGATAATGACGGCGGCGTGTTCAAGCGCATGATGTTCTGGGAATATGCGGGCTTCTTCCATGCCGGCATGGTCACCCGTAACGAGCGTAATGCGATTATTCAGCACGGGACCATGACGCTGGTGCGCAAGGAAGCGCTGGTGAATGAGAATGGCTGGGCTGAATGGTGCATCACCGAGGATAGCCAGTTGGGGCTGCGGCTGTTCCGGGCCGGGTATGAGGCGGTGTACTCGAAGAAGAGCTTTGGTAAGGGCGTGATGCCTGACGATTATAACGCCTTCCGCAAGCAGCGTTTCCGGTGGGCCTATGGCGCCATGCGGATTGTGCGTGCGAATGCTGCCGCACTGTTCAACCCCTTTAATAAGGAGCTGACCGCGGGCCAGCGCTGGCACTTTATCGCCGGCTGGGCGCCCTGGTTTGGCGATGCGCTGGGGATTGTGTTCCTGATGCTGGGTCTGGCCTGGTCGGTTGGGTTGATCTTTGACCCGGTGCGGTTTGAGTTCCCGATCGCGCTGTTCATGCTGCCCTCGATCGGTCTGTTCTTCTTCAAAATCGTGCAAATCCTGGCGCTGTATAAGAACCGCGTGCCTTGCGGGCTGATGGACCGGCTGGGTGCGGCGGCGGCGGGGCTGGCTTTGAGCCACGCCATCGGCAAGGCCGTGTGGAAAGGGCTGTTCACCAACAGGCTTCCCTTCCTGCGCACACCGAAGATGAAGGACGCCCCGGCCTTTGTGCAGGGGTTGGTTATGGCCCGCGAAGAGCTGGTCTTCCTGACCCTGACCTGGGCCGCTGCCCTGGGTGTTGGCTTCGGCCACCACTGGGCGACGCTGGAAACCAAACTCTGGGTCGCGGTGCTGTTCACCCAGTCTATGCCCTACCTCGCTTCGGTCAGTGTCTCGATCCTGGCGGCAATGCCGGCCAAGGTGGCCAAGGCACTGCCCGCCCCGAGCCGCGCCCGCCTGCCCGCATTCGGCGCCATGGCGGCTGGGGATTAAAGGAAAAAGGCCAGGGGCTCCGCCCCTGGACCCCGCTGGGCCTGAGGCCCAGACCCCATTAGTTGAAGACTTAAAAAAGAGGCCTGCCTCCCCGGTGTTTCAAACACCGAAGTGGCAGGCCTCTTTTTTAAGTCTTAAGTAGCGGGGGTCTGGGGCCTCAGGCCCCAGCGGGTCCAGGGCAGAGCCCTGGCCTTTTTCCTTAATCCCCAGCGCGGGGCAGAGCTGCGATTTGGTGCTTGCGTTTTGCGGTGCAGCACGTGCATAAGGCGGCACCAACCGCGAATGCGCGACCGGGCTTATGTCCGGCCTTGGCGGATGGGTTGTCTATTGGGACGGGGACGTCCCTTACGGGCATTTTGCACCGTCCTTTTCCAATATCGCGCGTGGAAGCCGGACAATATCGCTGCAAACACAGGTTTGCGGCGCCGGAGACGTATATTTATGACTGAAACGACTTTTGCCTCGCTGGGCTTTGCCAGCACCATTCTGCATGCCTTGACGGCGAATGGATTTATCAAACCCACCCCGATTCAGGAAGGCGCCCTCCCGGCCGGCCTGGCTGGGCGTGACGTGCTGGGCATTGCCCAGACCGGCACCGGCAAGACCGCTGCTTTCGCGCTGCCGATTTTGCAGCAGATGGCGGCTAACAAGCTGCATAACCGCCGCTTTGCCACACGCGCGCTGATTTTGGCGCCGACCCGTGAGCTGGCTGTGCAGATTGAGCAGGAATTTAAGAAATTCGGTGCGGGGCTTGGGCTCAACACTGTGCTGATCGTGGGTGGTGTGGGCCGTATGGGCCAGGTTAACCGCATGTCGCGCGGGGCTGACATTGTTGTTGGCACGCCGGGGCGCATTTGCGATTTGATGAACACCCGCAATCTGCTGATCGACCAGTGCCAGTTTTTCGTGCTGGACGAGGCCGACCGTATGCTCGACCTTGGCTTTATGCCGGACATTCGCAAGGTGGTTGCTGCTTTGCCGGCGCGCCGTCAGTCCGCGCTGTTTTCCGCCACCATGCCGGCGGAAATTTCCGGCCTGGCTGAAGGCCTGCTGCGTGACCCGGTGCGTGTTGCGATTGCTTCCGTGTCCTCGACGCCGCTGAAGATTTCGCAGCATGTGCATTTCGTCGATGCCGGCGGCAAGCGCAGCCTGCTGAACCAGTTGCTCAAGGATCCTAGCTTCACCCGCGCGATTGTTTTCACGCGGACCAAGCGCGGTGCGGATAAGGTGGCGCTGCAGTTGAACCAGGAGAAGATCTCCGCTGCACCTATGCATGGTAATCTCGGCCAGAATGCCCGCCAGCGTGCGCTGGAAGCGTTCAAGGACGGTGAGGTGCGTGTGCTGGTGGCAACCGACCTCGCCTCCCGTGGCATCGATGTGACCGGTGTGTCGCATGTGGTGAATTATGAGCTGCCGAATGAGCCGGAGAGCTATGTGCACCGCATCGGCCGAACCGCGCGTAATGGCGCCGAGGGTATTGCCGTGGCGTTCTGTGACTCGACCGAGCTGCCCTACCTGAACCAGATTGAGAAGCTGACGGGGATAAAGATGCATGTGGCCAGCGGCACCCGCCCGGCGCATGCGACGCCGGCGCATAAGCCGGCCCGCCACCCCGACCTGGTGGTGCGCAAGGTGAAGCCGCGCCGCCCGCAATACGCCGGGGCCAAGACCACCCGCGCCGCCTGAAACGACGCCAGCAAGCAGCAAACCCCGGCCATGCGCCGGGGTTTGTTTTTGGTATACCAGAATGAAAAAGCCCCGCTGCATGGATTATGCAGCGGGGCTTTTTTGTTGAGCGGCCGTTCAGCCTGCTATGTTAGAAGGCGGCGTTAGCGGCCATTTCCTGTGATTCGAACAGCGAGGGCTGCTGATACATCTCGTACTTGCTGTTTTTATAGGGGCCGTAACTGGCGTTGCCGTTAATGAACCAGTCGCCGGATGTTAGCTGGAACGTCATGGTCTGTCCCTCAATCGTGCCGGGAATCGAGGGCACGCAGAAGTTCGTAATCATGTAGGCGTGCGACATCACGTTGTCGGCGTCATAGCCTTCGCCCAGCAGTGCGTACCAGGTATCCTCATCAAAATAGAGGCGGCGTTTTACGCGCACGTTGCGGATACCGGGATGCAGATTCGCATCGACAACCCATAGCCGGTGCTTCTCCCACCGCATGTATTCAGGTTTGATGAAATGCGGTCCGCAGAAATCGTCCATATTGGACAGAACCTGCTTGTTGCAATTGTAAGGAACCAGGAATTCCTGCTTGCCGACAACGGTCCAGTCATATTGCGACGGGTTGCCGTAGAAGATCGAGCTTTCATCGAGGCTGCCGAGACCGTTGGCGGACGGGTTCGGCGTGTCATATTGCTCATTCGGCGCCTTGCGCACCCGGCCTTGGCCGTTCAGCAGGGTCCACACGATGTCTGGATTGATGTTGACGTTGGTGCTGTGCCAGACAAGCTGTTCCTGACCGACGACCGAACCCGGGGCTTTGTAATAATAATGGCCCTTGCTGTAATAACCCTCGAATGTCTCGAGCGAGCCGTTCGGATCGTAATACGGGTAGATCGTGCGGCTGATTGTGCCGGCCACCAGGATCAGCTTGCCGCCGATGATGACGCAGCCGGGTGAGAAGGTGGAATAATCGGAATAATCAAACCAGGCGGTGAGATGGTTCCAGATGATTTGCGCGCCGCCGATCAGCGGGTCGGAGGTGTCGATGATCGGGAAGGGAATGCCGCCATAGGCACCGGTGAATCCAAGCCGCCCGCCACGCGGGTCAAGCTTTGCATTCACCGCGTTTTTGGCGGTGTTGTCGTACACGTATTGCGGCGCCGCGGCGGTACGGTGCGTCTGGTACACCGGGAGTGTCATGCCGAAGTTCTGAATCTGGAACTGCGTGGCGGTGGTCAACAGCTCCTTGTATTGCTCCATGTTGCTGGCATCGACGGTGTAGAGCGGCTGCTCGTCCTCGAAGAGCGGTATGGCTACGTTCGTACCTTCCGGCAGCGGTGCTGAGACCAGCCCGCCGGTCCAGGCGGGGATTGAGCCATCGGCATTGCCGGCGCGTTCTCCCCCCAGCGGTGTCAGGGTTGTTTTCAGCAGGTTTGGGTCAGGCGTGGCGGACTGTGCCTGAGCGGTGCCGGCCACGGCGGCGGTGGCTAGGCTTGTACCCGCTAGGAGACCAAAGTCGCGTCGTTTCATTGTTTCGTTCCCTTGACTGGATTCTTATGATTCGGACGGCACACTTAGAACGTGTGCTGCAGGTTCAGCGAGATGTAGGCGCGGTCGACCGGGTAGGCCGCGACGCCTGGTTCCGTCGGGTTGCCACCGGGCTTGCCGAAATAACCCTGGTAGTTGAGCGAGGCATCCCAGCTTTCGCGGTAAGTTGCGACGACGCTCATCGAGTAGTAGCCCGTGCCGTGGTTCATCGAGGTCTGCACCTGCGAGTTGCCGGCAA
>JAMFRO010000060.1 GCA_026224825.1 bacterium
ATCCTTCCAGCCAATCAATGCCCGTCAAGGGCATCAATCGGCCTAGCAGGACCGGTACACTTTTGCGCCGCCATAAAGGCCGCAAATAAGCCGGTTCAGTGGTACACTTTGCCGCCGCTATTTATACCCCCCGCCTCCAGTTGGCGAAGACCCATCATGGCAGCCCCCCAGCACCGGGTTTTTCCATATCACGCTGATCGACCAGCAAAACAGCGCGAATACGGAAACAATCCTGGTACGTTAAGAGACTGTTTCAGAAGTCGCTCTGGCGGGCAGGAACACGAAGCATCTCCCACCCGGCGACCGGCGACGAAATGGGGTCAGCGGGGGGATTGTGGTGGGCAACGCAGCGACACCGCGTGGCGGGCTCAGTGTCCGTCCAAAAAAGCCTTGATTTTCATAGAAAAATTGGCGCGCCCAAAGAGATTCGAACTCCTGACCCTCAGATTCGTAGAATGTTTCTATATAGAAACAATATCCGCCTTACGCCCCTGAAGCCCCCCGCTCCTCCTCAAATACCTGGTCCAAAGGCGACCGGCCTGCCAGTTTACGCCCCCTGCGCCCCCTATGCCCACCGGAAGTCCGGGGGGAAAGAGGGGGGGACGGTGGAGGACACCCGATCGAAAGAAGAGGCCGGGCTCTCCTGCTCCCGTGCCCAATGTTCTTCGATAGAAGGTCAGGGCTGGACGGGCTCACAACCACAGGAGAAGACCTTGGTCTCGGAGGGCAGTTTGCCTGCATACCAACTCGTGGGCGGCAGCCCGCCGGCCCGCAGTTCCGTGACCAAATCGACGGTCCTTCCGTCGGCCAATTCACAGTTCGCCATGGCGCAGGACTCGGTAAGGGCCTTCACCGCGAGACACTTGGTTACCAGCGGCTGGCCGTGCTGCAGAAGCCGTCCCGCACCATCCAGAATCGATTTTTCAACCGCCCGGGCGGCTGCCATGGGTACGAGGCCGCCCTCGCGCTCCTCGTGAAGCACGAACTCGTCTGTCCCATGGGGGCGTAGGGCAAAACCCAAGACAGGCAAGAAGTCCCAAGCCATGTCGGTCACAGAATATCTGTTGGGCTCCCAACCGATGACTGTATGAGCCGCAGTGCGCGATCCGGGAGCATCGAACAATGGAAGTTCCACAACTTCGGCTACCATCACAGCGGCCGGCAGATCGGAACCTTTCAGGCTCTCCTCCACGGTGGAAATTTCGGCGGCGCGCTCATCATTGATTTCTGTAAGCTTCCAGGAGCGACGCAGGGTGCCAATCAGGTGTCGACTTCCAGCGATAACCAATGGCGTTTTCCGCCGATCGAGAAGGTAGAGTTGGACGCCCATGCGTTCCTTATACCCCGTTTCGATAAGGTGCGCTCGCATATTTTTACCACTATACCTCGGGGCACTGAGATGCAGGCAATTCCGCTATTTCGCTATGGGGCTCTTGGCGCCCGGGCCGAGAGCTCCCATAAATACCAGCATGCTGCCCACAATCTCAGACATTTTTCAGGATGTGACAGACACGCGCCGTCGCAACATGGCCGCAGTCCACGGCAAGGATACAAAGCCTGAACTCATTGTCCGTCGTCTCCTCCACAAGATGGGTTACCGTTACCGACTTCACAGCCAACACTTGGCCGGGAAGCCTGACATCGTATTCGCCTCTCGTCGAAAAATCATTGAGGTTCAAGGATGTTTCTGGCACCGGCACCCTGGCTGCCAGTTTGCTTCCACTCCTGCAACCAGAAAGGATTTCTGGCAGCAGAAATTCGATCAGAATGTCAGACGTGACTCTCGGAATCGAGTTGCATTAGCGCAGTCCGGCTGGAGTGTCTTGATTATCTGGGGATGTGAGGTGAGAGCCCCTGAGTTACGAACACGCCTTCAAACCTTCCTGGGCCCACCTGGGGCTACCCAGCCATACAGAAGCGATCGTTGCTAGCCGAGAAGCAGTCTTAGCGCCCGGGAACATAAGCTCCGCTGCTCAGTCTTATCTGGCATATCCGAGATTCAGCCAGTTACTGAGCCTTAAGTCTAAGCCATTCGTATTCATCTAGGCCTATACGGCCCACCCGTGAAGCTAATTCGTGAGCAATCCGCTGCGCGACTGTAGGGCGAAGGTCACCCAACCAAAGGAACTTGCGCGGTTTAGACCCGTGCTGTGCTTTGCCAGGGGGGGTAAAGTAGAAGTGCTTTAGCTTACTTGGGTCAGGCACCCCTCTCACCGTTTTCGTATTCGTATCTGGTGCGAACTCTGGAAAGATCATCTTGTATGGATACATCTCAAGTGCGAGCCACACGTCTCGTGTGTCGGGGAGGCGAGCAGCCAATGAAAACTTTTTATCCACCTTCACTTGCTTCAAGGGCAAAAGCGGGAAGAAGCGCGGCTCCTTTAACCTGACCGAATCGCATAGCGCTTGAACGCAGACATGGTACATCCCGAATTGCTCCGATTCCTCAGAACCTTCTTCGAAGAGCAGCGTACCCAGAGTCAACATTGGCCGCCAACCCTTAGGCAGATAGGTCTCACCAAATGCCTCCCTCCTCAGACAGGCAAGCCGTGCGAATGCATGGTTCGCCTGTGGTTCAACATCAGCACCGCAGTAGAGGAATGGCAGGTGAGTCCATATCTTGTCTTTGCCAATTTTTTTGGCTGTTGACTCGGCAAGGTCCTTGATCACCGCATCCGTCGCACCGTTCCGCAGCAACCCCTTGACCTTATCCATCGGAAGGTCATCCAGGTCAGCGCGCAGCCGGAAGCGACTGGCTTTCTGCTCATGGTCTAACCACGCTTCCATATTTTCCAGCGAAGCCGGCGACCGCATTTCGCCTCCGATCTCCAGAATGGCGGAGAGCTCTTTTGCGATCAGATCGAACGCATACGCTGCCGCGTCAGCAGGCTCCGGAAGCAGTGCCCGGTGGGCCGCGAGCGTCCCGTCGAGCGTGGTGTCAAATTTTGCCAGAAGAAAATGGGTTCCTTCACGAATTGCTGCGATCGATGCCAACGCTACACCCGGCATGATGCCTTGGGTCATCGTAGCGAATTCATTCACCAAGCGGCTAGGAAGTTCGGTGACAGAAACCACATTAGGGCCGGCTGAGATACTGGCCTCCGCTTTATTGAGGAAAACAAGGCGCTGGTGCTTGCCCCGGAGAGCGATAGCTGCCCCCTCAGTGTCTAGCTGGAGATTGTGACCCGCACCCTGCAATACGGTCAGAAGCTGGCCCCTTAGCAGACTCAAATCGTCTTGACCGGTGTAGACAGCAATTAACCTCAATCGGCCACCCTCGTCCCGATCAGCATCGAGGATGCTCCGGATCAGTCCAATTGCGAGAGACGAACTCCGCCCATCAAGCAGCCAATCTACCACGACGACATCTGCATGACGCGCGAGCTTCGCGGTGTTGATGGCGTCGACCTCTTTCAGTTGGCCAGGCTCGCCGCTTTGGAGGGGGGCGTAGGCCGCACAGACAATGCCAATGCTGGCAAACTGGCGTGATAGCTCCCCTGCGTCCAAGCCGTGCGCCGGTTGTTCGTCCTCCACTGGAATCCCAACATCGACCGAATCTTCATCAGGCACGGTCGGCGCCAAGCCACGGATCGGCGGTGGAACGACTTCCGCCTGTGGGGTCTCAATGCGTTGCGGGAATGCCTGGTCATCGACGATCACGACCGTCTGCACGAAGCGTTGAGCAATCTCTCGACAAGATTCCAGAAACATCATTCCTCCTCCGCCTCTTCTTCGTCACCACCTTGGGGTGGCGTCAATCTAAATTTAGCGCCAAGTCCCGGTTGCGGCGGATCAAGAGTCAGATCCCATCCCTCCCGTCGTAGAACTTGGCGCGAAATATAAAGACCGAGACCTCGCCCACTCTCTCGCCTCGTGAAGCCGAAATCAAAGACAAACGCAGCATCCCTCGCCGGAATGCCGGGGCCGGTATCTGTTACGGTCAGGTCAACACCGTCAACCTCGAATATGATTTGTCTGCGATCGGGGTCTGACGCTGTGATCCAGTTCAGCGAGTTGTCAACCAAGTTGGCGAAAACGGGCAGCAATGTTGAAGGATAAATCCGCACTTCATATGAAATAAACGTTGATGTAATAGCGAGTATGACCGATTTCTCCTCGAATCGAGCCCGAAATAGACTCGTTATGAAGTGGGAGATCTCTGCACCGGTGAATGTCGTCCGTCGCCGGTATAGGCGGCGGTCGAGAGGGGTGAACAGACGGAGGTAGGCATCAAGGTGGTCGAAGCCAGACCGGAGTTCATCATAGGGTTTTGCGAGGCCCTTGTTAGCTTTAGCCCAGGGGCCGATTGACCTGATGGCGCTTCGTATACCTGAAACAGTCGAGCGAAATTCGTGCTGGATAATACCGAGTGCCATCCCTACTTGAGCCAACTCGAGGTTCAAGCCTACCTCCTCACCCAAAGCATCGATCTGCTCTTCTAGGGCTGCTACCAGTTCGCCGGTGGGAACAGGTTCGTCACCGTCCACTTCTGGCGGTGCCAACCTCTGGCGCAAGCCCGAGAGTCTCGCCTGGGCCGTCTCTGCGGCCCCCTCGATTCGATGAGATAGACGACCTCGCAGCGCTGAGAGACCCGCTTCGGTTAATGATGTCAGGTCTGTAGACGCCAATTCAGCTTCCGCATCGCGAACGGCAGCCTCAACATGCTGAATCGCCTCTCGGGCCGTACGAGTAGCCTCACTTGAAATCGTTTCGACCATCTCTGACAGTTGACGGGCTTCAGTCCCAACATTCCGTCGCGCTTCAATTGACTTGGGATTGATGACCCCCTCGAGTCTCCTGCGGCGGTCAACCGGAAGCGACGCTTCCGCAACGACATCGCCAACCATCCGCTCCACAGCTGTCGCCAGCGGCATGTAGATTTCCCGCTCCAGCTTGCCAGCTTGGTCGCGATAAAGTGCCCATTCTCTTTGAAGGGTCTTAGTCAGCCCTACTCCCTGCGGCCGGGAGACGGACAACTTTGCCTGAAGCGCAGCGATACGGTTTCTGGCTTCATTTTCAATTCGAAGCATGGCGGCAGCCGCACGATCCTTGTCGGAGTCCAATGCGGCCTCAAGAAGGCGGTTCTCGATCTCTCGTCGAAGTGCCTCAGCTTCCTTCGCGGGCTCGTTGGCGTCAATTGCGGCGAATGCACGTTCCAATTCCTGGGCTAAGCGTTGGCGGACTCCGCGGGCCTTTTTCTCACGGCGCTTCCGGAGTGCCTCCGCCTGCTCCATATCTTTCTGCACGGTCAGCCACAGATCTGAGTAATCTCCACCTTTCCGGAAAAAATCGGCTGCAAGCTGTACCAATAGATTCTCAATAATTTGCCTGAATTGTCGGTAAGCCCGATTCTCCTTGAAGCCCTCTCGGCCAGCTTTCTCCACAAGCCCGGGGTTACGCGCCCGCGATGTCTCGATCGCACCAAACATGCGACGATAGGAGAAGAAATACCAACCAGCATTCTTGCTCCGTCTGCGTTCAATATCGAGGAAATCATAGTCGGAATTCCCGTAAGGGAGCATTCGCACTCCGTCGCGATAGAGATACATTCCGCCAATCTGATTCAGCTTGGCCAAAATGCGAACATGCTCTTCAATAGGTAACGTGCTCTCCGTCGCACGTCCTTGGACATATGCAAAAGCTATAGAAAACGGACCGCATTCGGTCAACTTCCCGGCAGCGGTCGGCCAGGGCACATCATAGGCAACAGGATCAGCGCCATAAATCGACACAGTCCCACGAAATCTCCCGTATCCATCGAATTCGCCTTGCACACGGTGGTCGGCGTTCTCAAATTCTTTCGGAGTGAAAAAGCTTCGGTCCCCGATGATATCGGTTGTAGTACCATCGGTACGATGGTCGCGGAAAGTCGCGAGCACGGTCGGCGGGTTGCTCGACGGCACTATCGTATTTGAGAACCCAAGCAGCGTACGTCTCAGAGGGGATGCAACTTCATCGTGCTCTTCGTCGATGTCGGCTTCAATGATGCGGTCGGCCGGCCGGATGAGGAAATGGGTACCCGATGCATCGGATGCGTCGATTCGGAGTTGATCAGCTTCGGCATATAAGGCTGAGAGATCAATATCGAAACTGGAGACTTCGGCGATCACGGAATCAAGCGCTGGGAAGCTGTGGGTCTGAGCAATCGCTTGCGCGTTGGCCACGACACCGGCGCGCAAGCGGGCGATGAGTTCGGAGTCGGGCAGAATCCCGGGCGCACAGGTTTCTACGGGGACCTCAATGCGGTCTACGGGGAGCCCCGGCACCTCGAAAAGCGCCCAGTGCAACATGGCCGCCGTAATTCCGTCCGGGGCATCCTCCGGGCGTGGTTTGGTGAGCACAAGGAGCAAAGATCCGATGGTCGCAATGGCGAGACGCCCGATCCCCTTCTCCCCAAGGACAGGGCGCGGATTATCGGAAGACCTCCGCGGCGGCGGAGTTGTCGATCCCTTATCGAGCTTACTGTCCGTGCCCACCGTCAGCCAGCGCGCCTCGAAGTCAGCGCGACTCATCCCCACGCCATTGTCGCGAAGGAGGAAAAGCGCGTCCCTTCGCCAGTAGTCGACTTCGACATTCCTGGCATCGGCATCGTGCGCGTTCTTAAAGAGCTCGTGGATAGCGGTTGGCACTCCAGCGACCTGCTGACGCCCCAGCATGTCGATCGCACGAGCAGTGACTACGAGTTTCGCCACCTTAAAGGCCCAAAACCGTGCGGCGATGCGCGATGAAGTGCTCCCCAAAAGCCTTTGCGAGGCGAACGGAAACGGCATTGCCGATCTGGCGTGCAACGGAGTTTATTCCGCCCTCGAACACGAATGAGTCATCAAAGGTCTGCAACGCAGCGGCCTCCCGGGCACTCAGCGCCCGGTCCTGAGTTGGATGCCCAAAACGACCGTTTGAAAGGCTGATACAGCGTGTAGTAAGAGTGACCGACGGCCGGTTCATCCGCAGGCGCCCATAGACATCGAAGTGGCCGTCGTGGCCATTGTGGCACTGCAATCTCAAATGTGACGGCCAATCGAACCTTCCGCCTCCCTCAGGCGTCGCACGGAGTCGTTCTAAAAGCAGAGGGGAAAGCGAAGGGGCACGATGGTTGGGAATTTCCGGATGACCTTCTCCAGCCTTGAGAGGAGGATAGTGCCCAATCGTTTCCCCTACGGTGGCATAAGGTATGCCCCCCTCTCCATGAGTCGGTGCCGGCATTCCGGGCGAGCCGTTGAGACCTGCCGTTAAAATCAGTCGCTGCCGCGTTTGGGGCACTCCGTAGTCGAGCGCCTGCACTACCTTGAAATCCACGCCGTAATTATGCCGCCCCAGAAAGGCGACAAAGTCCTTAAAGGGGCCGCCCTCGGCACAGCCATGCTGCATGCCTGGGACATTTTCGACGAAGATATATTCGGGACTAAAGCGGCGGATGAAACGGTATAATTGCTTTAAAAGCGAGATACGGTCATCGCCTTTCCGCGACCCTCGGTTCTGCCGGGAAAAAGGCTGACAGGGAGCGCACGCTGCGAGCACAAGGGCAGCGCCCCTGCCTGATGCATGCAGAGCATCCAGCTTTGGTCCAGTGACATCCCGGATATCCGCTTCCAAGAACTCCGCCTCAGGGAAATTCTGACGGAAGGTCGCCCCTGCCTCAGGATTATTGTCAATCCCAAGTCCGATGGTCATACCAGCTTGGCGCAAACCCGCGCTGGTGCCCCCGCAACCGCTAAAGAAATCCCACACGATCATGGGTGGTGTAGAGCACGGGCGGGCTTTTGACCTCTCCGGCACCTTAGGCCTGTACCTTTGCAGCGACTCCGCAATCTCCACCATAACCAATGGCGACCTCCTACCGCCCAATCTCTGCCGAAAGTAAGCCACTCGCCGTATGGGGGATGGAATGATCCATGACAAGGGAGCGCACGCGAAATTTCCCCCCTTCCCACAAACCGGCGTCTATCGCGACTCCTGCCCGAATCGGCCTCTGTCGATTAGTTGAGGTAGAACTTACTCCGCTGCCGCATGAAAAGAGCAAGCAGAAAATGTGGCTAGGTCACCGTCCAGCCGACCTGAGACATCATATTTACGCCTTTGGCCACCGGATCAAACTCGAGAGCCTCTAAAAGTTGAGTCCCTTCTCGTTCTGCCGCGTCGTGGCCGCGGCCTTCTGCGCCAGGTACTGCCGCTTCTTGGCCTCGGCCGCTTCCTCCGACCCGAAATTTGTCAGCGCGAACCTGACGTCCACCTCGCCGCCGTCGTCCTTGATGCCCGCCAGCAGACTCTGCCCCGAGGCCGGGCCCGGATACGCCTGGGCCTGCTCGATCGTGGTGCCCCATCTGCTACCATGCCCATCGTGCCCATGGCCGGTCGCTCGATCTTCTGGAATCCGTAGGCGTGCGTATTACTGCTTGATGGTGGCGAACAACGCGCCTGGGTCCGCCGCCCCCGGCAGGGGCTGACGCAGGTACAGGTGATGGCTCTTGTTGCCCATGAAGGCCTAGAGCGATTGGAGCGCTTTCAAATTGGCGAGGTTAGCGTCAGTAATTCAGCGCCTTGTTGCTCTGGCCCGTCTGCTGCTGGACGGCCTGCGCCAGAAAGTCCTTCTTCAGTTGCGCATCGGCGGTCTCCACCGTGAAGTCGATCAAGAAGATGGAAACTTCCGGCTCACCGTCATTGTCGTCCATTTCCACCTTCAGCACCTGACCTGATTGTGGGTTCGACTCCAGTGCGCTGTCGTTAATACTCATGCCCCAGGATGCCGTAATAGAGCTGCTGTTACTCGGAACGTTGCCGCCCTGCTGCAAGTCCGTCGGCGAGCCATATTTCTTCTCCATGTCGGCAAGAAGATCAGAGAGACTGGTGCCGGCGGGCAACGTCTGCTTGAGGAACAAGTTGTAGACGCCACCGCCCTGCTTCGCAGAGGCGAAATCCGCAGAGAAGCACTCCTCGCCGCAGGAACCATCATCCTTCAGACGGTGCTCAATCAAACTCGGGTCGAGCTGCACATCGTGCCCGCCGGCATAACCATCGGTATCAAGCGTCTGCAGCTGCAGCTCAGGGTGTAGCTTGGCCACCGCATCCTCGCTCATGCCCAGGGAAATTCCGCGCACATCCAGACTAGCGGCGGAACTGCCGAACCAGCCTGCCTTAGCTGGCTGGGGGCACGAAAAGACAGCGAGCGTGACAAGAAATGCCACGGACGCGCGGCACGGGGAGACGATTTTCATGATGGATTTCTCAAGGAGTGAATGCCAGGATAGGGAGCAATCGGTCAGGCCGCAGACACCGGCTGATCGAATTCGTAATGGCAGAAGCGGCACACCGTGGCCGCGCCCTTGAGCGTCTCCGCACATTTCGGGCAGGTTTTTGATGCGGGCGCCGCCGACAGTTCTTCGCACGGCGCAACAGGGCCTGTAACCAGGCCGAAGCCAAACTGCGGAAACCGCATCATGAGCCCCGAGAAGGCGATTAGCAGACAACCAACCCCGGTGGTCCAAAGTCCCCCACCGGCGTCGGTCTCCACGTTTACACCGAAACCGTTCACCAGTTGGCTCGTATAGGCATCGAATACCGTCCATCCGAGGAACCAGAACCCCGCGTAGATCGCGAGGTTCGCCGATGCGATGGTGCCAGAATTCCAGTAGCGGATGGCCGCAACCACGGCCGCAATGGCAGCCATCAATAGCACCGGGTCACTCTGGATCACCAGATTGCCTGAGATGCCGAACAGCAGTTGCGGCGACGAAAGGGCCGGCATGAACATCGACGCCAGCACCATGAGGCCGCCGACTGCAATGATGATGACAGGTGCCAGATGGCGCTGTAGGGCACGGCCCCCGTTCGGTGGTTCGATATTGTCCTTACCTGTTATAAGATTTCGGAAATTTTTCACCGCAGTACCCAGCCAGCCCATGATAGCCCCCATTAATTATAGCACCATTATGCGTGGATTAATCGGCCTTCGCAATATGTCCTCGCGCCATCATGAGCGCGAGAGAAAACGTGGCAAAAAACATGCGGCGACTGCGCGTAGAGCGCGGCGTATCGCAGGAGGCATTCGCCGATCTTGCGGGCATCGACCGCACCTATGTCAGCCGGCTGGAGCGCAAGCTGGAGAACCCGACCGTCACCGTCTTGGAGAGGATCGCGACGGCGCTTGGGGTGGAAATCGCCGCGCTGGTTGCCGACCCCGGGCCGACGGATGCCAAGCCGCCATCCCTGCCCGCGGGGCGGAAGAAGAAAACCTAAGCGAGCCGACATATTCAGCCCCGTCTATCGGCCAGCCAGTTTCTGTAAGCTGCTATAGCGGACCAACCGGCGCTTGCCTATTTGGACGGTTTCCAATGCACCACTGCTGATGAGTAAATAGACGTATGAGTTGCTTATGCCGATCAGCCTGCGCGCCTCTTTTATGGAGACCAGCATAGGGACTGGCTGCTTATCGGCCCCATCCGGTGGCATCTGCTCGGGCATCGTACGCGGCGGCGCAGCCTGTACCTCTTCAGCCACCTGGTGCGGGTGGGACGTTATATCTTCTAGGAGATCGAGAACCTGCCGCAGTTGGGAAAACACTTCCCGTATGCGCGGATCGCCTCGCTTCATCTGTCGCCGCTGAAAATCGCCCAGACCACGCATGACGCGAATATGGTGAACTCATGTTTGGCGACAACCCTCGGCAAATCGAAAGCTTGCAAAACTGCCTCCTCGAAATAACCGGGCTTCTGCACCGACACGCGAATAGCGCCACGTTCGCGCTCCAAAACCATGGGGAGGCATAGGGGTCGCTGGAAACTCTGCACCGATCCCCCTTATTCCCCCCTATGCTATCTGTGGGCATTTGAACCGTGCCCCCTGCCAAAAAGGGTAGAACTGTAGCCACCGAATCGATCAGTGTGACCCTTCGTAAAGCTGCTTAAAATAATTTTGCACCGTCGCAAAATAAGGACTTGCACAATCGATTCATTGTGGGTAAACGCCCCATCCTTGCTGAGGTCGGCAGCGCCACCTCAGTAGAAGCGGGGAATGTGCATTCGTTTTTTGTGAAGGAATAGAGTTACGCCAGGTGGCATAAGGTGCAGCGTCGAGAGACAGCGCGCTAGACACATTCATCGGATATCACCCTCGGGTACTCCGATAACCCATGTCGCGGCAAAGGCCGACAGACATGGCCTCCAAATCGCCGAAACTAGCGCGGGTCATTTGATCCTGCGCCCAACGAACGCGATGGCTTCCCTGAGCGAATCAGGTGTGTGTGGGACCGACAATAACGGTCCGGTGATAGACAGGATGCGACAATTTAATTGCCATTTGTCTCGTCACTAGAGGATCCCAGCAAGCCGTATGCTTGTCAGGGGTGGGATGACAGATGCAGCCATTGGCTGCGAGCCTGCATCAGGAAATGCAAAACGTTTCATCTCTCACACGAAAGGTCCAGTCAAATGGGTCACGACGAAACACGCCCACCCATCTTCAACTTTCCCCCTCATCCCAACGATCGCGTGCTGCTTGAGATTGATAAGGCTGACCTGCCAATCTCTGCATCTAATCTGGGGTTAATTCTCAGCCAGCATCCTGACCTCTTTTATCGCGCAGGTGTCATTGTTCACTTGCAGAATGATGCTCAAATCGGGCGCAAGGTGATTGTGGAGGTCAAAGGGCCGCAGTTGAAGAATTTGGCTCATCAGGTCTGCCGCCCATTCTATCCGAAGAAGCAATCTGACGGCTCGATCGTCGATAACTTCGTGAACCTCCCTACCGAGGTGGCGAATTTGTGCATGGCACAGAACAACAGCAACGTTTTCCGGCATCTGGACGGGATTACGTCGACGCCCGTTCTGAGGACCTGTGGCGCAATCCGCTCGCATGATGGTTATGACGAAGAGACCAGGCTCTATTGCCATAATGTGCCGCGGGTTTCACTGAGCGAAAGCCCCACGTTAACGGAAGCGCAAGCTGCGCTGGCCCAGATTCGCTCGGCGTTTAAGACCTTCGCATTCGAAGACTCAATTCGAATCCAGGTACCCGGTAGCAATGTGACGGTCGTCGACCTCAATTCGCCACCAGGGCTCGACGAGAGTTCGTTTCTGACCGGTCTGATGACCAGCGTCTGTAGATCATGCTTCGATACGGCACCGGCGCTTCTCTTCAGCGCACCTGCTTTTTCCGGCGCCGGCGCGGGGAAGGGCAAACTCGTTCGCGCGGTTACCTGGATTGCATTCGGTATCCAGCCTCGTGCGATAGCAGCTGGCCCAAACGTTGAGGAACTGGACAAGCGCCTAGCGGCGGAGTTGATTTCTGGCGGACCGGTCGTGTTTGTAGACAATGTCAACAACGCAAACTTGAATTCCGATATGCTTGCCTCGGTTATCACTGAAAAACCCGCGTACATCAGGATACTGGGTCTGACGAAAACCGTGCCTTTGAATTCGTCAGCCATGATCATGGTGACGGGGAATGGCATTCGTATTTCGGGGGATTTGGTCCGCCGCTTCATCGAAGTAAAGCTCAACGCGGGAATTGAAAATCCGGAAAGCCGTGCTTTCGGTGGAGATTTCGATGCCGAAATCGTACACAACAGAATTCCGCTACTGGAGGCCGTGCTCACGATTTGGCGGTGGGGCATCCTTATGGGTGATGCACTACCCGCGGGCATGCCCCTTGGCAGCTTCACACAGTGGTCGCGCAAAGTACGTGACCCGCTCGTCGCGCTGGGGTGCCGCGACGTTGTCGACCGCCTCGCAGAGTCCAGGCAGAAGGATTCCCAGCGGTCGGCGACGCGGGAGTTTTTAGAAACGTGGTGGGCGTTTCACGGCGATGCTGCGCTTGCGGTGAAGGATGTGCATGAGGACGTCAAGCATGTCTTAGCGCCGACGGGCCAGAGCCGTCAGGCACTTGCCAGCCGTCTGCAGGGCATGGACAAGATGGCCATGGCAGGTTTCACGTTTACTGTGGTCAGGCCCGTTGGTTTTTGGACGCCTGATAAATATCAGGTAACGCGGGACGACGGCGAAGCCGCACCACCCCGTAAGATCGGCCCTCGCCCGTTATCTCGTGACATTTATGGATCTTTGGGGAATCAGCGCGGACTGCCAATAGAAGACGATCATGACCCGACCGCGAACGACCCCGAATACCTGTACGCTTGCATCAGGGGCGAGCCTCAGAACGCGATCGATGACGATATCGATCCAACTGCTGAGACCCTCGAGCGTCTGGCGGACTGGTTGCAGTCAGACTACTACAGCACGCACGATGCTGATCGCGAGGACGACGCGATAGACTGGCTCGCGGAAGCACGCCTCGTAAAGGCCCGCCGGGACAAAACCGATGCTGCGGGCCAGATCGACGAGACCGGTCCGCCGCAGGCGTTTGAAGACCGGTAGATCTAAGCTCGGGTTGCGAGGAGCGGCAGTTATTTCGACTGCCGCTCTATTTCTGGACGCTCGCAAAGCGGCCGCCGACCGCCGTTTTTCGTTGGCGCTCTCTGTCCGTGAACGCTCAGGCCATAGGGGGTTATAGAGCCAGGCCCGTTGCCCCTATGACCCCCATGCTTGATCGCCGGTAGCATCAACCGTGGGAGCGGAACGAGCGCGACTCATATGGGCGTCACATTTGTCTTTATCGCGTATGACCGCGAACAACGTGGCCGGCGCCGCTAGGTCAGCCTGCGCGCGGCGCGACACCGCGGCCCAGTGCGTCACCAGCAACGGGCGCACCGTGACCTACCTGGCCATCGACATGATCCCAGGCCGAGTCCCTGCGGCCCTGGGGTATGCTGGCCGAGACTGGCGATGCTGCAGTCGGCGATGCAACAGGCATCGAGGGCACAGGGGGCATCGAGCCTGACGGCCTAGGCGCCTTTATCCGGCTCGGTATCCTCGGCGCCAATGATGGCTGGTCGATAACGCAGCTTCTGGCCGAAGCCCAGGCACGTTTCGTCGCCGAGCTTGCCCGCACGGGTGCGACGGAGATCGAAGCGATTTTCGGACGATTGATCCACGTGGCGGGCGTGCGGGCCTAGCCCCTCAAGCGCATGTGATTCTCCCGCCGTGGCCGCTGGCCGGGACATTCGTTCATCAATCCCACCACCAAGCAGAAAGCCCCGTCCTCACCCGCGGGGCTTTCTGCGTTTTGGAGACCGTAAACATGCAAGAAAACGTGGAGACCTTGGAGGCGCTGCTCTTGCGCTATTCAGACATTGAAAAGCTACCCGAGGTGCAACGCGTCAAATTTGCCGAGGCCGTACGCACCGGCGAAGACCCGCTCCAAATCCTCAAGTACCTAGCCACCGTCGGCATCGAGGTGAAGGCGCCGGTCGACTTGTTCCGTCTCAATGACGATCCTAACGAAGAGGAGCTCGTCTGCTTCTGGATTCCTGAGGGCGTGGCAGCAGCAATCAGCAGCGATGACCTTTGGCTGGTGTTCGAGATCGATGATGCCGGGAGTGCCGCGCCATGATCGACTTCGACGAAAAATCCATCGTGGCTGTGCGCCGTACCGCAGACGATCAACGCTTCGTCTTGTTCACAAACACTGACGTACTCGCTCATTGGGGGCAGCGCTTCTGGGGCGTGGTGCTGGACACCGGCGGCGACGGGTTCGGCACGCTGGTGCGCTACGGCACCAGCTGTACGGCGCCCAGCGGCTGGACGATCCGGCAGTTGATATGCGTGGTGCAAGCGCGCTTAGCCGCTGAACACGCACGGGCGCCAGAGGCCGGTGGGCTTGCCGTTCTGGAAGCCCTCGGCGTTGCCGTCAGGCAGATGCCCGAAGGCGACGTGCTGGGCAACGGCGTCAGCTTCGAACCAGGCGGGCCTATACCCGCATCACCCTACCGCTGGTCCGTTGCGCGCTGCGGCGATCTGGCGTTGCCGCTCTGCCCCGACGCAGAAAGCTTACAGGAAGGAATCGCGCCAGAACTTTTGCTGATCGTGGTCGACCAGGCGCTAAAGGAGTGGAGCGATCGGGCACCGTATCTGCGGTGCCTCTGGTCCTGCCGGAACGCCGTGCGCGATGCCCTGGCCGCCGAGATGCGCCGTGTGCGGATCGTTCGGGGTAAGGCACCGCCGGCGTAGCTGCGTCTGCCTTTCCAAACCAAAGAAACGCCAACGTAAAACGCCAGGTGGGTGCGCCCACCTGGCGCTTATGCGTGTGACGTGGAAGCTGGCCACCGACCCGGGGCAAAAATCTCAGCCGGGGACCATGGGGGATCTCTGAACAAAATATTGGGTGAAGCCGGCGGCATCTCCGCCCCCGGCGCCCGAAGCAAGAGAGACACCCTGCATGGACGACAAACAAGCCGAAGCTGGCGAGACAGCGCGCCACTTGCTCACCCCGGCGGCAGCGGCCGAATATCTCGGCGTCTCCGAGAAGGCTATGGAGAACTGGCGCGGCACCGGCTCCGGCCCGACCTTCATCAAGCTCAGCCCCAAGTGCATCCGCTACAACCGCGACGACCTCGACGCGCACATCTGGGCCAACCGGAAGCGCAGCACGGCCGAAGCGTAGCCGCGCCCCATTGGGGGTCATCGGGCCAGCAGACCCACACCCCTATGCCCCCGATGCATTCGTACTCGCCGCACGGCACCCGCCTCTCGGCCTCAGTGCCTCACTAACCCCTCCCCCCAACCATCGTTATCAAAAAGGACCGTCATGGCCGCCATCACTATCACCCGCACCCTGCTGCAGAAGCTGCCGCCGCTGCCCAAGGGCACGGCCAAAAACCGCATCTTTGACGACAAGCTCGCCGGCTTCATCGCCGAGCAGCGAGCCTCATGCACAACGTTCTACCTTCGTTACGTCGACTCCCGCCACCGCCGGCACGAGTTCCGGATCGGCAAGTTGGGCGACATCACCCTCGACCAAGCCCGCAAGCGCGCGGAGCAGCTCAAGGCCGAGGTCAGCCTCGGCGGCGATCCCGCTGCCGTGCTGGCGAAACTGCGCGCCGTTCCCAGCGTCGAGGAGTTCGCGCGAGATCGTTACATTCCGCATATCCAAGAGAATCTGCGCGGGGCGCATAACATCGAAGCCTACCTGCGCATGCGCATCCTGCCGGCGATCGGCAAGAAGGCGCTGGACGAGGTGACGCAGGCGGACGTGGCGGACCTGCGCCGCAAGCTGATCGCTGCGGGCGACTTGGCAAACGGCACGATCAACCGGCACCTCGCCACCCTCCGCGCCATGTTCAACCAGGCGCTGAAGTGGGAGCTGTACGAGGGCCGCAACCCGGCCGCCTCGCCCAACATGCTGCGCGAGGTCCATCGGGACAAGTACCTCAGCCCGGCCGAGACCCAGGCGCTGATGCGCGCCCTGGACTCGGACAAGGACCAGATCGCCGCCGCTGCGCTGGCCCTGCTCACCGTCACCGGCGCCCGGCGGGACGAGATCAAGTTGGCGACGTGGGAGAACGTGGACTTCGGCCGGGGCATGCTCACCGTGCCGCGCTCGAAGAACGGCCGGCCGCGCTACATCCCGCTTTCGCCCTTCGCGGTGGCGGTGCTGGAGCGGCAGGTGGCCAGGCGCGACGCGGCCGAGACGGAGAGGCAGGCCGCGCTGGCGAAGGCGAGGGCGCCCGGCAAGCCCGTGGAGGACAAAGGGCCGAACCCGCACGTGTTCCCCAGCCAGCGCCGGCCCGGCGAACCGATGGAGGGTCTGCGCGGCGCCTGGGCCCGGGCGAAGAAGGCTGCCGGCCTGGCAGCCGACCTGCGCATCCACGACCTGCGCCACTCGTTCGCGTCCGCGCTGGCCAATGCCGGCACGCCGCTCAACGAGATCGGCACGGTGCTGGGCCACAGCCAGCTCTCCACCACTACCCGTTACGCCCACCACTCGCCGCAGCGGCTAATTGCCACCGCCACCACCGCGTCCACGGCCTGGAACCTCATGACTGAGTCCGAGGGGCAGAATGCGGCATAGCGCCAGGCACAGAAGGCAATCTCACCAGCACAAGGAGACCACCATGACCACGAACAAAGACGACCCTCACCCCGGCGTCCGGCTCTGGGCAAGCCTGCCGCGCCTGGCCAAGTGCGCGGTTGCGGTACCGCTCACCATGGCGCTGCTCGGCATGGAGGTCTCGCTCAGCCTCAACCCCGGCCTCGACGTGATACTCACTGCCGCCGCGGCCTGGGCGCTGTGGGGCTGGATCGGGAGCTGACCAGCCGACAGCCCATACCTGCACTAGAATGACGACAAATACGGGGAAGGCGCAGCCCGCGCCTTCCCCGCTTCTTTGATTTTTCCAGCAACAACACCAAACCAAGGAGACATGCCTATGGCCACCAAAAACGAGAAGATTCACGCCCTCATCCACACCGCCGCACTGGCTACCGCCGCCATTGGTGCCGGCCTCGCGCAGGCCCCAGGCTCAGACACCGCCATCATCACGCCGATTCAAGTGGCGATGATCGTCGCCCTCGGCGCCGAACACGGCACACCGGTGAGCAAAGTCGCGGCGGCGGAGCTTATCCTGCCATTCTGCGCAGCCGCCATGGGGCGCGGTGCCACCCAATTCCTCCTCAGTTGGGTGCCTGGGCTCGGCAACTTCTTCAACGGGGCCACGGCTGCCGCACTCACCGAAACCATTGGCTGGACCGCAGTCGAGTACTTCAAGGAAGTTCAACGTCCGTCGGCTTCATTACCCAGGAACTGATCGAAACAATCTGGCCCTCTTCGATTTGGCTAGTCACGTTTGTGTGTCCCGGTACCCCACGAACTTGTGGTGTAGCCTCTGGTTGTGTTTCTGTGCCGCAACCGAAAGCGTCCATGCAAAGCGAGAGGCAGAGCACCATGCCCTTCTACCTACGTAAGTCGATTTCCGCAGGACCATTCCGATTCAACCTGTCAAACTCTGGGGTTGGGCTATCGGTTGGCGTCAAAGGCTTGCGCATCGGCACAGGCCCTCGTGGGCATTATATCCAGGCCGGGCGAGGTGGGTTGTACTACCGGGCGTCCATCGGCGGAAAACCAGTAGAGCGTCAGAAAATCGCGCCAGCGCCGCGACCCACCCCCAGCCATCCGTCACAAACGACGCAACAGGGGCGCGTTGTCATGGTCGAGGTCGCCTCGGGGGACGTTCTCTGCATGCACGACAGTTCGGTTGCTGAGCTTGTCGCTGACCTCAATGCAAAACAGGCGCGCCTTCCTCTTGGTCCTCTGCTTGGACTAAGCACCCTTGCCCTCGGCCTGTTGGCAATGTTCGCTGGCACTGCCCAGGGTTCGGTCTTACCCGCAGTTGGAGCTTCCGCAGTTCTGGCAGCTCTTCCGGCGTGGGGCATAGGCATCTGGCTGGACCAATCTCTGCGGCGCAGCGTGCTGTTCTACAACTTGGACGACGAGGCGAAAGCCAAGTTCGAGCGCGTCACCAAGGAGTTCGACGTGCTAACCAGCTGCAAGGGAAAGTGGCACATCGAGTCCGGTGGGAAAGTCACAGACCTGACGACGTGGAAACGAAATGCTGGTGCCGGCCACCTTGTTAACCGCAAGGACGCCCAGCTCGCCTACAGCCTGCCAAAAGTGCTCAAGAGCAACGTAACGCCACCCGCGCTAGGATTGGGCAAGTGTACCTTCTATTTTTTTCCCGAAGTAATCATTGTGCAGTCCGGCGGAAAATTTGGAGCCGTCGGCTACGGCGACTTGGAAGTCAGATGGCAGCAGTCTAGATTCATCGAAACCGGACGCCCACCCAGTGATGCACAAGTGGTTGACCACACGTGGGAGCACCCGAACAAGAGCGGTGGCCCTGACCGCAGGTTCAAAAGTAATCGGCGTCTACCGATCTGCCTTTACGACACGATGCACTTGTCCAGCCGGTCTGGCGTGAACGAGCTGGCAGAGTTCTCCCGCGTCGGGGTCGTCGAGCGCTTCGTTGCCGCCTTCCGCGATCTGCCAAAGCGGCCAGCCTCGGAAAGTTTGCTGGCAATTGCGCACAGTGTTCCCTAAACTGTAGCGTCTTTATCCCCATCCTGCAGCCCCCCTGATAGGAACAAGCGTTGACGATAGACCCGCTGCTGACGCTCGCACACACGATGGTCTCCGCCCCCGGCACTCAGGCCGTCTTGCTGGGCTCCGGCGTGTCTCGTTCGGCGCAGATTTTGACGGGCTGGGAGGTTACCCTGGACTTGGTCCGCCGTCTCGCGGTCATGCAGGGAGCAGGAGAGCCGCCTGACCTCGAAGCTTGGTACACGGACACATACGGCAAGGCGCCTGACTACTCTGACCTGCTACTGGGGCTGGCCAAGACGGGAGCCGAGCGCCGCTCACTGCTCCAGAGCTACTTCGAACCCACGGAAGCCGAACGTGAGGCCGGTGCCAAGTTGCCCACCGCGGCCCACCGCGCGATAGGCCGCCTGGTCGCCCAAGGGTTCGTCAAAGTCGTCCTGACCACGAACTTTGACCGCCTCATGGAAACGGCTCTCCGTGACGAGGGGATAGAGCCCATCGTGGTCTCGACTGCCGACGGCACGAAGGGCGCGGCGCCGCTCGTCCACCAGCGCTGCCTAGTGGTAAAGCTGCACGGCGACTACCTCGACGACCGGGTCAAGAACACCGAGGCAGAGCTGACAGCCTACGACCCGCACATGAATCAGTACCTCGACCGCATCCTCGACGAGTTCGGCTTGATCATCTGCGGGTGGTCGGGCGAGTGGGACACCGCCCTGCGCGCCGCACTGGAGCGCTGCAAGTCCCGCCGGTACACGACGACTTGGGTTACAATGGGAGCCCCCCGTCCCAAGACAGTGCCTCTGATCGCTCTGCGTGACGCTCAGGTGGTCTCCACTTCGGGGGCAGATTCGTTTTTTTCTGGGCTGGAGGAAAAAATCACCAGCTTAGTTGACCTTAAGTCCGCTCCGCCATCGTCAGCTGCGACCGCAGTTGCAGCCTTGAAGAGGTACGTCGCTGAAGATCGGCACCGGGTTCGGTTTGAGGATCTTTTGCTGACGGAAACGAACCAGCTGACAGCCAAGCTCCAGGCACATTTTTCCGCGGAACATGAACCTTCACCAACCGCAGACCTAATGCTGCAAAAGCTTCGAAGGATGGAGGCTGCTACTGAGACGATGCGCGCTGTGTACTTTCACGCGTGCCGACTGGCGGCTGCCTCGCAAGAGCAAGTGCTGCTCCGCGTGCTGGCGTTGCTGACCCATGAGCCACCGCCTACATCTACCTCGCGCTACGTTGACTGGACCGACTTGGCTTCGTACCCTGCAACGACCGTGTTTTACTCAGGAGCAATGGGAGCACTGGCCTCCGGCAACTGGGGCTTGCTCCGTAAACTGTTACTTTTTTTCTACAACGTCCACGGGGAGGACCGGCTAGCCTGTGACAGACTCGCTGTGTGGCGCCTGCCTAGCAGGGTGGCCGATACGCTCTTTCTTCCACAAACGCTCAACGCGTCAGCCAACCGTAATCTTGCGGCTCTAATCACTCCGTTGGCCAAAGAACTGCACCCTGAACCCGACCTACTTTTCGACGAGCTCGAGGTTTGGGTGGCCTTGGCTTACGCTGACTTTGTCCCGGACCTGCCAACCTTCTCGTTTAGAATACCCTCTGGGCGCTTTCGCTGGCAGCACCACCTTGGCGCAAGAGGCCAGCCCTACAAGCTGTTTGCCGACGCAGAGGCCCAAGGTGCCGATTGGCCGCCTTTCGCTGTGGGCTGGTTTAACGGACGCCCGGAGCGGTGGCAGCAGGTCAAAGAGAGTCTTCTCACCTTCTTGAGCAGTCGCTTTCCAGGTTAAGATTGCCGCCTTACCCCACCTTGTTCCACCCTTACGTCGTCAACGGGCCTACATTGGTACCCCGGAGGGAGAATCTGGGGGAACAGTGGAGGACGGGGAGAACGACCCGCGCGGCGGCCCTTGGGCGCCGTTAGAAAAGCCTTACTTTTCAAAGGGAAATTGGCGCGCCCAAAGAGATTCGAACTCCTGACCCTCAGATTCGTAGTCTGATGCTCTATCCAGCTGAGCTATGGGCGCGTCTTGGGCGGGGTGTAACCGAAGCGCCTTGTTCAGGCAACCCCGCTCCTGGTCATTTAATGGCGGCGAGCTCTGCGATGAGCGCATCCCCCATTTCCGCGGTGGTGATCACCGCCCGCCCCGGGGCGGCGATGTCCGGTGTGCGTCCGGCCTTGGCCAGCACGCGCTCCACGGCAGCCTCGATGGCCACGGCGTCTTCTTCCATATCGAACGAATAGCGCAGCAGCAGGGCCAGGCTGAGGATCTGCGCCATCGGATTGGCTTTGCCCTGGCCGGCAATGTCCGGCGCGGAGCCATGGATGGGCTCGTAGAAGCCCGGCAGGCGGCCAGTGGCATCCTTGGCACCCAAAGTGGCGGAGGGCAGCAGGCCGAGGGAGCCGGTGAGCATGGCGGCGAGGTCGGAGAGGATATCCCCGAACAGATTGCCGGTGACGATCACATCGAACTGCCTCGGGTTCTTGGCGAGCTGCATGGCGCAGTTATCGGCATACATATGGCTCAACGCCACATCGGGGTATTCGGCCGCCTGCAGGGCGGTCATCACCTGGCGCCAGAGCAGGCCGCTCTCCATCACATTGGCCTTCTCCACGCTGCACACGCGGTTTTGCCGCTTGCGGGCCAGCTCAAAGGCCACACGGCCCACACGCTGGATCTCATGCGTGGTATAAACCTCGGTGTTGACGCCCCGCTTGCTACCGTCCGGCAGCGTCTCGATGCCGCGCGGCTCACCGAAATAAATCCCGCCGATGCATTCGCGCACGATCATAATGTCCAGCCCGCGTACCAGCTCCGGCTTCAGCGAGGACGACTCCACCAGCGCATCGAACACCTTGGCGGGGCGCAAATTCGCAAACACCTGCAGCTCGGCGCGCAGGCGCAGCAACCCGGCCTCGGGGCGGATTTCAAACGGCACGGAATCCCATTTCGGGCCACCGACGGAGCCGAACAACACCGCATCCACCTCCTTGGCCTTGGCCACGGTGGCATCGGTCACCGGCACGCCATAAGCGTCGATGGCAGCACCACCGGCATGGTCCTCGAAAATCTGGAAAGACGCACGGCCGGAGCTTTGCACCCAATTCAGCACGCGGCGGGCCTGCGCCATCACCTCGGGGCCAATGCCGTCGCCGGGCAGGAGCAACAAAGTCTTATTGGCGGTCATTTTTTACGCTCCGTGAATCTTGGGCTGCCAGAAATCTTAGGCTGCCAGGCAGGAATTTTCGCTTCATACGCATCAATCGCGGCGGTGTGTTCCAGCGTCAACCCAATGTCGTCCAACCCGTTGAGCAGGCAATGCTTGCGGAACGCATCCACCTCAAACGGGATTCTGGTCCCATTCGGCCGCACCACCACCTGTGCTTCCAAATCAACAGTCAGCCGCGCGTTGGTGCCAAGGGCGGCATCGTCCATCAGCGCCGCCACGATCTCTTCCGGCAGTACGATCGGCAGAATACCGTTCTTGAAACAATTATTGAAGAAGATATCCGCAAAACTCGGCGCGATCACGCAGCGAATACCGAAATCCAGCAGCGCCCAAGGCGCATGCTCACGCGAGGAACCACAGCCGAAATTATCCCCCGCCACCAGAATTTCCGCATGGCGGTATTTCGGCTGGTTCAGCACGAAATCAGCTTTCTCGGACCCATCCGCCGCATAGCGCATGTCCGCAAACAGGCTCTTGCCCAGCCCGGTGCGTTTGATGGTCTTTAAAAACCGCGCCGGAATGATTTTATCCGTATCGACATTAGCCACGTTCAAAGGTGCCGCCGTGGCCGTGAGCAGCGCAAACTTGTCCATCACACCAGCTCCCGCACATCAGTCAGCACACCCGTAACCGCCGCCGCCGCCGCCATGGCGGGCGAGAGCAGATGCGTGCGCCCGCCAGGCCCCTGCCGGCCCTCGAAATTACGGTTGGAGGTAGACGCACAACGCTGGCCGGGCGTGAGCTTGTCCGGGTTCATGCCCAGGCACATCGAGCACCCCGCCTCACGCCATTCAAACCCGGCGTCGATCAGGATTTGCGCCACACCCTCATCCTCGGCCTGCTTCTTCACCAGCCCGGAACCCGGCACCACAAGTGCCCGCACACCCGGCGCCACATGCCGCCCCTTGGCCACGGCAGCAGCCGCGCGCAAATCCTCAATCCGCGAATTGGTGCAGGAGCCGATAAACACGACATCCACCGGCGTGCCCGCAATCTTCTGGCCAGGCGTCAGCGCCATATAGTCCAGCATCCGCTGCATCTGCCCGCGCTTGGTCTCATCGGCCTCATCGGCCGGGTTCGGCACAATGCCGGTCACCGGAATCACCGCTTCCGGGTTCGTCCCCCAGGTCACCTGCGGCGCAATCCCGGCCGCATCCAGCACCACAATCTTATCATATTGCGCGCCCTCATCCGAGGGCAGCGTCCGCCAATACGCCACGGCGGCATCAAAATCCGCACCCTGCGGCGCATAAGGCCGGCCTTTTATATACGCGAACGTCGTCTCATCCGGCGCAATCAACCCAGCCCGCGCCCCCGCCTCGATGCTCATGTTGCACACCGACAAACGCCCGGCCATATCCAAATCGCGGATCGCCTCACCAGCAAACTCAATCACATGCCCATTGCCGCCGGCCGTCCCAATCTTGCCGATAATCGCCAGCACAATATCCTTGCCCGTACACCCGGCCGGCAGCACACCATCCACTTGCACCAGCATATTCTTCGCCGGCTTCTGCAGCAAAGTCTGCGTCGCCAAAACATGTTCAACCTCGGACGTGCCAATCCCAAACGCCAGCGCACCCATCGCCCCATGCGTCGAAGTATGGGAATCCCCACAAACAATCGTCATGCCCGGCAGAGAAATCCCCTGCTCCGGCCCAATCACATGCACAATCCCCTGCCGCGCGTCGGAAATGGGAAAATACGGCACCCCAAACGCCGCAACATTCTGCTCCAGCGTATCAATCTGCAACTTGCTCTCAGGCTCGTTGATGCCCTTCAACCGGTCCGCATCCGTCGGTATATTATGGTCCACCACCGCAATCGTGGCATCCACCCGCCTCACCTTACGCCCAGCCAGCCGCAGCCCCTCAAAAGCCTGCGGCGACGTCACCTCATGCACAAGGTGCCGGTCAATATAGAGAACACACGTACCGTCCTCCAACCGGTCCACCACATGGGCATCCCAAATCTTGTCGAACAACGTCCGTGCCATCGAGGCCTCCTTAAAGTAAAAAGGCGAGGGGCTTCGCCCCTGGACCCCCACTGGGCCTGAGGCCCAGACCCCATTAGTTAAGGTTCTGGGAGGGAGGGGTAAATCGCCCCCAAGAACATAGCCGCAATGCCCCGGCAGGCAGCGGGCGATTTACCCCTCCCTCCCAGAACCTAATTAGCGGGGGTCTGGGGCCTCAGGCCCCAGCGGGGTCCAGGGGCGGAGCCCCTGGCCTTTTTTACTTAAGCAGCAGCCTCAGTCACGACTTCGCGGGCTTTTTCGGCGATGCGGGCGGATTTACCGCGGCGGCCGCGCAGGTAGTACAGCTTGGCGCGGCGCACGTCACCACGGCGGATCACGGTAATATCCGAGATCACGGGGGCGTAGAGCGGGAAAATACGTTCCACGCCTTCGCCGTAGGAGATTTTCCGCACGGTGAAGGAGGAGTTGATGCCACGGTTGGAGCGGGCGATGCAGAGGCCTTCGAAGGCCTGGATACGCGAGCGCTCGCCTTCCTTAACCTGCACGTTCACGCGCAGCGTATCGCCGGGGGCGAATTTGGGGATCGGCTTGGTGGCGGTCAGCTTCGCGATCTGCTCAGCGTCCAGCGTCTGGATGATGTTCATAGGTTCGGTCCTTTTCGAAAGCGGTGTTTAGGGTGCCTGGGCACCAGATGCAATATATTGATTGTAAAGGTCGGGTCTGCGGCTTTGCGTAATTTCCCGCGCCTGGGTGAGACGCCAGGCGGCGATGGCGGCGTGGTTGCCGGAGGTTAGAATCTCCGGCACGGCTTGGCCGTCCCACAAAGCGGGGCGGGTGTAATGCGGGTATTCCAGCAGCGGGGCGGAGAAGCTCTCCTCCACACCGCTCTCGGCATGGCCCATCACGCCGGGCAAAAGGCGGATAACGGCGTCCAGCAACACCAGTGCCGCAAGTTCACCACCGGAGAGGATATAGTCGCCGATGCTGATCTCTTCGGCCCCACGCGCCTCGACGACACGCTGGTCGACCCCTTCAAAGCGGCCGCAGAGCAGGATTGCCCCAGGGCCGTCAGCCAGTTCGCGCACGCGGGCTTGCGTGAGCGGCTTGCCACGGGGGGAGAGGAAGATCAGCGGACGATCGTCAACCACTGACGCGATAGCGGCATCGACCACATCCGCGCGCATCACCATGCCGGCGCCCCCACCAAACGGCGTGTCATCCACGCTGCGGTGGCGGCCCAGCCCAAAGTCGCGGATATCCGTGACATTCAGGCTCCATTTTTGCGCCGCCTGTGCCTTGCCGGCCAGGGAATCCCCCAGCGGGCCCGGAAACATGGCGGGAAAAATGGTGAGGATGTCGGCGCGCCAGGTCATTCTTCACCCCGCACTTCTATCTCATCCGGCCGCACCACGGTGACAAAACCTTGAACGATGTTCACGGATGGCACGCAGGCTTTGGTGAAGGGGATAAAAATCCCGCCGGGATCAAGCTCCAGGCTGGCGCCGGCGCCGTAGTCGAGAACATTGTTCACGCGGCCCACAGGTTTGCCCGTCTCGTCCCGGGCTTCAAGCCCGATCAGATCGGTCAGGTAAAACTCATCCTCCCCGGTTTCCGGCAAAGCGGAGCGGGGTGCGAAAAGTTCCACATTGACCAAGGCCTCGGCCTCGTTGCGGTCGGTGATCCGGCGTTGTCCGGCAGATGTGACTTCGCTGATCGTGGCAACATTCTCATGCGCCCAGCTCAGAGCAAACTGCCGGCCTTTGCGGTCAGTCAGCGTGTATGTTTCCAGAGCCTCGGGCTCTTGCGCGAAAACATTCACGCGCAACTGCCCACGCACGCCATGCGGCTTGCCAATCACGCCCATCAGGATCAACCGGTCGTCCACTAACCCTGGTCTTTAGGCTGCAGCGGCGGCTTTGGCGCGCGCGGCTTCACGCTCCTGCGCCTTCTTCTTCGGCAGCGGCTGCTTGGTCTGCTCGGGGAACACCAACGCCGGGATCAGCTCGGCCTTGGCCAGGAAGCGGGCGACGCGGTCGGTCGGCTGCGCGCCGTTGCCGAGCCAATAGGTCAGGCGCTCGGTCACCAGCTTGATGCGGTCGGCATGGTCAGCCGGCAGCATCGGGTTGTAGGTGCCCACGCGCTCGATGAACTTGCCGTCGCGCGGCGCGTTCGCATCGGCGATGACGATATGGTAGAACGGGCGCTTCTTGGCGCCACCACGGGCGAGACGAATTTTAACAGACATAGTTGCTCCTTACGTTAATTCAAAAATTTAGAAGGGACGGCGCCCACCTTTGGCGCCACCCATGGCGGATTGCATCTGGCGCATCATCGCCTCCGCCCCGCCGGCCTTGTTCATGCGCTTCATCATGGTCGACATATCGTCGAACTGTTTGAGAAGTTTGTTCACCTCCTGCACGGAGGTGCCGGAGCCGGACGCAATGCGCTTCTTGCGGCTGGCTTTGAGAATATCCGGGTTGCGGCGCTCACCCGGCGTCATCGAGCCGATGATGGCGACGTGTTTCTTGAACACGGTGGTCTCAAGATTGGCATCGGCAAGCTGCTGCTTGATTTTACCCACGCCGGGCAGCATGCCCATAATGCCGGAGAGCGAGCCCATCTTGGCGATCTGCTTGAGCTGGGAAGCATAATCATCCAGGTCGAACTTGCCCTTCGCCATCTTCTTGGCGAGCTTCTCGGCTTCCGCCTGGTCGATATTGGCCGCGGCCTTCTCCACCAGCCCGACGATATCGCCCATGCCGAGAATACGCCCGGCGATACGCTCCGGGTTGAACTCATCCAGCGCATCCAGCTTCTCACCCATGCCGGCGAGCTTGATGGGGGCACCGGTAACCGAACGCATGGAAAGGGCGGCACCGCCGCGCGCATCGCCATCCAGCCGGGTCATCACGATGCCGGTGATGGAGACCGCCTCGTTGAAGGCCGTGGCGGTGGAAACCGCATCCTGGCCGGTCATGGCATCGACCACCAGCAAAGTCTCGGCCGGGTTCACCGCATTGCGGATCGCCTTGACCTCTTCCATCAGCGCGATATCAATGGAGAGACGCCCGGCGGTATCCAGAATAACAACATCGAACACCTCGCGCCGCGCCATATCCATGGCGCGATGCGCGATCTGCAACGGCGTTTGCCCGGCGATGATGGGCAGGCAAGCAACTTCAGCCTTCAGGGCCAACTGCGCCAACTGTTCCTGCGCGGCCGGGCGCTGCGTATCCAGGCTGGCCAGCAGCACCTTCTTGCGCTCACGCGTGCGCAAACGCAGGGCAATCTTGCCGGAGGTCGTGGTTTTACCGGAACCCTGCAAACCCACCATGAGAATGGGAATCGGCGAGGCGGCATTCAAATTCAACGGCACGGGCAAGCCGCCCAAAGCCTCGATCAGCGCGTCATTGACGATCTTGACGACCATCTGCCCCGGCGAGACAGAGCGCAGCACCTCAGCACCTACCGCCTGCTCCTTCACCTTGGCCACAAAGTCCTTGACCACCGGCAAAGCCACGTCAGCATCGAGCAGCGCCAGACGGATCTCCCGCAGCGCCTCGTTCACATCGGATTCGGACAAAGCCCCACGACGGCGGAGCCGATCAAAAATATCCGAAAACTTGCCCGACAGATTGTCGAAAATGGTACAAAATCCTCACAACGCAAAACACGCCATGGTGCGAACCCTCGCAACACGGCGGTCAATGTGGGGCGGGTCTTGGCACCGATGGGCCGGGAGAGTCAAGCAGCTTAGTAAAAAAGGCCAGGGCTCTGCCCTGGACCCGCCAAGGGCCGAAAGGCCCTTGGATCCCATAACTTAAGGGTTTGAAAGGGGCCTGCCCTTGCCTGCGGATAGGCTTGGTGCAGGCCCCTTTCAAACCCTTAAAAGTAACGGGGGTCTGGGCCTCAGGCCCCAGCGGGTTCAGGGCAGAGCCCTGGCCATTTTTACTAAGCCGCTCGCATTGCCATGCCCGCCATCGGCAGCACCGCGCCGTCCAGAGCGCGGCGGGCCACGATGTCGCCCACGGCCTCCGGCAGCGCCACGGCGAAGCCATGGCAAAAACGATCATCCCCCGCCGCGCGCAATTCTGGCCGGTAGCGGTTGGCTACGACGCGGGCAAGAATTTCGCCGCCGCGCATGATCAGCAGCGTTACCGGCGCGTCTGGTGTCTCCAGGCATTGGGCCCAGCCGGCGCATACGCCATTGGCCAGGTAATCCACCTCGCCGCGCAGCGGCCCGGCTGATTCCGTCACTGGCGCCAGCCCGGCGCGGGTATTTACCAGATGTTGCAGGGCTTGCAGCGCTACACCATCCTCTACCCGTGGCAGGCAGGGCGGGCCGGGCACATCTTCACCGGGGTAGAGGTGCCAAAATTCGGCGGCGTTCTGGAACCAGTTGCGGGGGGTTTCGTTGAGATAGCTTTCGCTCCAGGCCCCATCCGTCAGCAGCAGCGCGTGCTGCTCCAGCTCTATATGAACATAGTTCACGCTTTCCACCCGCTCCGGCTGGGTCACACTCACCCCGTTCACGAGGCGCCAGGCCGGCACCAGCACATCGCACAGGCACATCCCGTGCCCTGGCGAGACGGTGAGCGCCCGCTCCGGAATCCCCTCCCCCAGCGCACCCGGCGCAAAAGTCACGGGCAGCATCAGCCGGTTGCCGCCGATGAACCGTCCCTCGTATGCACTCCGGCCGATCCATTTGATCCGCCGCGCCCCGGTTTTGGTCATCACCGCATCACCGATGGCGAGCTGCTCCACCGCCACCTCGCCATCCGGCGTGGCGATGCGCGTGCCGGGGCAGAAACAGGCCACATCGAAGCCCAGCGCGGTCATCAGATCCTGGTCCGCTGCCGAGAGCGTGTTCGCCACCCCGGCTTCGGACACGGCATCGAAGGCGTCGCCCGGCACGCTGGTGGCCCAGTTGTAGTAATCGCTGGTGGTGGAGAAGGCGGCGCGGCTGGTCTGGCCGTCATCGAGGGAGAAATAGGCAGGGGGCGAGGTGGCCGCCGTGGCATCGGCATCGTTCACCAGCGCGCCGGGGCCGGAAAACCGCATCAGATCCATCAGGCTGAAAAAGCTGCTGTCGCCCCAGCCGGTGCGGCCCAGAGCATGACTCAGCTCACCCAGGGCCACGCCGTTGAAATCCACCTCGCCGGCGATGGCGAGATTGGACGTGCTGAAATTCAGAACTGTGCCGCCGGTGCCCAGGGTGACCGTGCCGTCCATCTGCGAAGACGTGCCGCTAAGCAACCCCAGCGCCTCCTGCTGCGCGATGGAGAGATACACGCCATTGCCGCCGGTGGGGTCGGTATCCGGCAGGGCATTGGCCGCTGCCAGTGCCACGGCACTACCGGCATGGGTTTTCAGCGCGGCCACGACAGAAACGTAGCTGTAGAGCGACATGTTTTCAGTATTGGACAGGCCCAGAATCTGCCCGGTGGTGTCCCAGGAGATGTCGATGCTGACCGTGATGTTGTTGGCGATCAGCGCATCGAGTTCGGACGCGGCGTATTCGAGGGCAGTTGTGAAACTGGCCGGAGCGTCCGCTACACTGGGCTCGTAGACGAGGTTGATCTGCATGCGGCTCTCACGATTTTCGCGTGAAGGGAGCGTAGCCGCCGAAGGGTAAACAAACTCTAGAGCATGATCGCTTCAAGTGCGATTCGCGCTCTAGCCGTTCAGCGCCGCGCGCAGTTTTTCAGCAGCCGCGCCGGTGTAGACTCCTTCGCGCAGGAGCAGGTCGATGAGCACCAGCGCCACGTTGAATTTGAAGTCTGCGCCCTGGGCAAGCACCTGCGCCACCTGGGCCAACGGCCAGAGGGCGAAGGATTCGACTTCGCCATCCATGGGGTGGGGGATAAAATCCTCTGGCAGTTCAATGTCATAGGCGTAGAGCACATCGCGGCGCAGGCCTTCCGGCCCCTCCATGTTGTATGTGAATACCGCCACCTGCCGCGCCTGTGCCGCCATGGCTTCGGGCAACCCGGCTTCCTCCTCGGCCTCTTTAATAAGTGTCTCAAACGGCGTGTAGCCGGCGGGCACGCCCCCGGCCACGAGATGGTCGAGCTTGCCGGGGTCGAGCTTTTTATTGGCCGCGCGCTTTGCCACCCATAGGTGCGGGCCATCCGCCCGGCGCACCAGCCCGTTCAGATGCACCCCCACCCCGATAACGCCGAAACTGGGCAAAGCGCCACGGTCGAGCACGCCCAGGCTGGGGCCTTCGGCCGCCGCGCGCACGTCAAAATTCTCAGCCCGTGTGGGGATGCCTATGGCGGCCGCCAGCCCGTTCAGCCGTGGCAACACCGCCGGGTCCATCTCCACCCGGTCCGCCGCCGCAACCACACCTGGCTCAACCGCCGCCAGCCGCGCGGCGTTTGCCGGCGTTAAGTACCCGATAAGCTGCCTGGCCACATAAAGGGGCAGCCGCGCGCCGGGCAGCACCGCTGTGTGGCAGGCTGCAATGTGCGTGAGGAGCTTTGCAATTTCCGTATCAGATGCCATGTGCGCTGCATGACCCGTAACGCCGCCCGTGCCAACCCCCATCTTGCCCCCGGCCCAGCCGCCAAAAACCCGCGCGGCTCGTTCGCCACCATCGTCTCGCTGCTGCCTTACCTGTGGCCCAAGGGCGAGCCGGTGCTGCGGCTGCGGCTGGTGCTGGCCAGCCTGTGCATGCTCGCCTCCATCGTGGCCAATGTATATGTGCCGATATTGCTTTCACAGGCGGTGGACCGGTTGTCGCCAAAGGTGGGGCTGCTCACCATCCCCGTCGCACTCATTGTCGGCTACTCCGTCATGCGCGTCGCCGCCGCCGCTTTTGGCGAGATGCGCGATGCCATTTTCGCCGCCGTGCAGATGCGCGCCTCGCGCGTCGTGGCGCGCCAGACCTTCGAACATCTGCACGCGCTCTCCATGCGCTTCCACCTGGACCGGCAGACCGGCGCGCTCTCCAACATCATCCTGCGCGGCACGCTCGGCATCCAGTCGGTGTTGCGGCTCACCACGTTCAACCTGCTGCCCACCTTTATCCAACTGCTGGCGACAGTGGGGGTGCTTTGGTACAAACTCGATTTCTGGTACGGAATCGTTACGTTACTGGCGCTGGGCAGCTATATAGGCTTCACCTTCGCCTTCACCGCGTGGCGCACCAAATTCCGCCGCTCGATGAACGAAACCGATAACGAGGCGCAGACAAAAGCCATTGATTCGCTGTTGAATTTCGAGACTGTGAAGTATTTCGGCAATGAGGAGCATGAATCGCGGCGCTTCGATGAGAGCCTGGCCCGCTATGAGCGCGCCTCGATCAAATCCCAGGTCTCGCTGAACACGCTCAACGTCGGGCAGGCCGTTATCATCGCCTTGGCGATGGCCGTGATGATGCTGATGGCGGCACATGGCGTGCTGCACGACCACAAGGTCGGGCGTTTCGTGCTGGTGAACATGTATCTCATCCAGATGTACGGTCCGCTCAACTTCCTGGGCTTCTCGTACCTCACCCTTAATCAGGGGCTGATCGATATGGAGCAGATGTTCTCGCTCCTGCGCGTCAACCATGAGGTGACGGACAAGCCCGGCGCGCTGGTGCTGCCGGAACATGGGGAGCCCGCGGAAATCCGCTTCGAGAATGTGCTGTTCGCCTATAACCCGGACCGGCAGATTCTTAAGGGTATCAGTTTTACCGCCGCTCCCGGCAAGAAAATCGCCATCGTGGGGCCGACCGGCTCAGGCAAATCCACCGTCTCGCGGCTGCTGTTCCGGTTTTACGACACCACCGGCGGTACCGTCTCGGTGGATGGGCACGACGTGCGCGACTATACCCAGCACAGCCTGCGTGGCGCCATCGGCGTGGTGCCGCAGGATACGGTGCTGTTCAACGATTCCATCTTCTACAACATCTCCTATGGCCGCCCCGGCGCCACGGTGGAGGAGATCGAGCAGGCCGCGCGCTTCGCCCAGATCCATGATTTTATCATCTCGCTCCCCCAGGGGTATAAAACCAAGGTGGGTGAGCGGGGGCTGAAGCTTTCGGGCGGCGAGAAGCAGCGCGTGGCCATTGCCCGCACCATTCTCAAAAACCCGCGCATCCTGATACTGGACGAAGCCACCTCCGCACTCGACACCCATACCGAGCAGGAAATCTCCGCCGCCCTGCGCCGGGTCGCCTTCGACCGTACCACGCTGGTCATCGCCCACCGCCTCTCCACCATCACCGATGCCGATGAGATACTGGTGCTGCGCGACGGGCTGATTGTGGAGCGCGGCAGCCATGCCGGGCTGCTGGCCGCCGAGGGCGTGTATGCCGGCATGTGGGCCGCGCAGCAGGTGGAGCATGAAGAAAATGCTCTGCCGGAGGTGGCGGAATGAGATCGGCGATGGTACCGCCCCATCTTATACTGAGCCAGTCTTATACTAAGTAGGCTGGCACACTAAATAGAACATGTATTGATGGAAGAGCAGATGAGCGACAGACAATCCCCCCCGGAGCGCGAGCTGAACCATGCCGGATCGGTCGTGGACAAGGCCATAGAGTATATGGTGGGCCAGAAACTCTCAGAACTCGCCATCGCCTCGGCGCTGCTGGGCGGCGCCATGGGGTTGCTCACCCGAGTCCTGCCCGATGATGTGGTGGTGCAGATCCTGCAAAACGCCATCGAAAGCGTTGAATCCGGCGAAATGCGCGGTGCCGCTGGGAACGATCACGCCGGCGAGGCTTGACGGGCTAGAGTCTTTTGCTCATAAGCCGGGCTTCCAATTCCGGGGCTGGTTCGTGCCAGCCCTATTTGCGTATGTTTGAGGATTTACCATGGCCCGCCGTTGTGAACTGACCGGAAAGACTGTGCAAGCTGGCAATAATGTCAGCCATGCCAACAACAAGAGCCGCCGCCGGTTCCTGCCCAATCTGCAGGTCACCACGCTGCTCTCCGACGTTCTGGGTTCGGTGCGTTTGCGCCTTTCCACCCGTGCGATCCGCACTGTCGAGCATAATGGCGGGTTGGACTCTTACCTGCTGTCGCTGAGCGATGCCAAGCTGACCACTGAAGGGTTGGGGCTGAAGCGCCGCCTGCAGAAGGCGACCGCGAAGAAAGAAGCCAAGGCCGCCTAACCCGCGGGCCTGGCTTACAGGCTCTGTCATGCTTATCAGAATTTCTCGGACCCTCCAGATCGACGAGCGCGATCTGGAGGAATCGTTTGTAACCGGCTCCGGCCCCGGTGGGCAGAATGTGAACAAGGTGGCGAGTGCTGTGCTGCTGCGCTTCAACCTTGTCGGCAACACGACATTGCCGGAGCATGTGAAGCTCCGACTCGGGACACTGGCCGGGCGGCGGTTGACGCTGGAGGGTGTCATCAACATCCAGGCCGAGCAATTCCGCGACCAGCCGCGCAACCGTGAGGATGCCCGTGAGCGGCTGTTTGCGCTGATCCGCGAAGCCGCGATCATCCCCAAGATCCGCCGCCCGACCAAGCCTACCAAGGGCTCTAAAACCCGGCGGCTGGAGGCTAAGAGCCAGCGCGGCGACGTGAAGCGGCTTCGCAGCTCCAAGGATTACTGAACCTTTAAGCCTTGCGTGAACACCGCGTAACCGTTTACCACCCCGCATAGATCACGGTGGCCCGGCGACGGGCTTAAACGGGAACACGGGCGCAAAATCCGTGGCTGCCCCCGCAACTGTAAGCGGCGAGTTCCCCGCCATAAGCCATTGCCTGCCAAGGTGAGAAGGCGGAGGGGAGCAAAAACCCGCGAGCCAGGAGACCGGCCGGGATCGAGACATTTGCGCGTTGCCGGGCGGGGTGCACCGGGAGCGAAGGGGTGAAGCCCCCAAGCCTCTGTCACAGTGATGAACGCCGGGAGTCCGGTACGCGAAGAGGGGTTTATGCCCGTGAAAACAACGAAAACGACCATGCTGGTGGCCGCCATGGCTTTGCCCTGCACGACTTTGCCGTGCCTGGCTCATGCCCAAACAAATGACGCGACGGGCGGCGTGCCGATTGTGGTTACCGCCACCCGCACCGCAACGCCCGTAAACCAGGTGCCGGCCGATGTTACGGTGCTGACGCAGCAGGATTTCATCGCCAAGGGCGATACCACTTTGGCCGAGGCGCTGACCGGCCTGCCCGGCGTGAACCTTGTTCAAGCCGGCGGGCCGGGCAACCAGGCCAGCCTGTTCGTGCGCGGCACCAGTTCAGAGGATGTGCTGGTGCTGATGGATGGCGTGCCGGTGAATGATCCCGCCAACCCCAATGGCGCGTTTAATTTCGGCATCGTGTCCCTGGCCGATATCGAGCGCATCGAGATCGTGCGTGGGCCGATGTCCGGGCTGTATGGTTCCAACGCCATCGGCGGGGTGGTCAATATCATCACCAGGCGCGGCAATCCGGGGCCGACTCAGGCCAGCATTACGGTGGCCGGCGGGTACCCCGCGCAGGGCCAGGGAAGTGCCGCCATCTCCGGTGTGGCCGGGAAATTTGATTATGCGCTGAGCGGGGCCATAGACCAGGAGGCCGGGTTTGATGCCGTGCCTGACCGCATGACCACCGTGCGTACCGGTACGCGTGAGCCGTATCGCGCCTGGCTGGGGGCCGGGCAGTTCGGTTATTCCATCACCCCGGAGACGCGGGTCTATGCGATATTCCGCGGTCAGGCGACGGACGCCGCCTTCCCGGATCTCGGCTTTCCGGAATTCGATGACCCGAATGAATATGATTATAATACCAGCATGTTCGGCAAACTTGGCGTCTCCAGCACGCTGGCTGATGGCAGGCTGACCACCGATCTCTTCATCGCCAGACTGCAGACACGGCTGTTCAACAAGAATCTGGCGGATGACAATGACCCGAATTTCGCCAGCGCGGATGACACCTACGCCGGCAGCCGCACCGATGCGCAGTGGAACAACACCCTCCGCCTGCCGGACACCACCGCCCTCACCTTCAGCAATTTCACCTTCGGCGCCGAATATACCGATGACAGCGCGCATGAGAATGTGAATGAGAACGGTTTTGCGGAGACCGTGCGCGGTACGCAGCATAGCTGGGCCGGGCATGTGGGGCTGCAGACCACGGTGCTGGACCGCCTGACCCTGAGCGGGGCGCTGCGCGATGACGCCGTGTCCACCTTCGGCAATGCGCTCACCTGGCGGCTTGGCGGCGCCTATGCCATTCCGGAAGCCTACACCACGCTGAAAGCCTCGATCGGCACCGCCTTCCTGGCACCTTCGCTGTTCGACCTCGATTACGTCGATAATTTCGGCGATAGCGGCAACCCGGACCTGAAGCCGGAACGCTCCACCGGCTGGGAAATCGGGCCGGATTTCGCCTTCCCCCTCTTCGGCCAGCCGGATGGGCTGGATATCTCCGCCACCTATTTCTCGTCCAAAATCCGCGACCTGATCGAAGCCCAGGAAAACCTCAGCACGTTCAGCTTTACCGAGGAAAACGTCGATCGCGCCTCGATCAACGGCATCGAGACCGATTACACGCTGAACCCGGCACCCTGGCTCTCGGCCGAGCTGAACTACACCTATACCCGCGCCAGAGACAACACGACCGACTCAAACCTGCTGCGCCGGCCGCAGAATAGCGGCAGCGCCACCCTCACCATCAAACCGCTGGAGGGGCTCACCATCGTGCCGCAAGTGCAATACACCGGGCGCTTCGATGACTATCTCTACGATGACACCGGCTACCCCCAACTCACCGGCAACGGCACCGGCAGCTCCGATCCCGGTACCATCGTGAACCTGAACATCACCTACCGGCTGGACCAGCACTTCACCGTGTTCGCCACCGGCAAAAACATCCTCAACTCCAAATTCGAGCCCGTAAACGGCCTGCAAACCCCCGGCGCCTCGTTCCTGATCGGGCTGAGGGCGGCGATGGAGTAAAGGAAAAAGGCCAGGGCTCTGCCGTCGTGCGAAGCACGCCTCCGGCGTGACGACCCGCTGGGGCCTGGAGGCCCCAGACCCCCATTAGTTGAAGACTTAAAAAAGAGGCCTGCCACTTCGGTGTTTGAAACACCGGGGAGGCAGGCCTCTTTTTTAAGTCTTAAGTAGCGGGATCCAAGGGCCTTTCGGCCCTTGGCGGGTC
>JAMFRO010000061.1 GCA_026224825.1 bacterium
ATGAGGCCAGCGATGAGGGCTTTGGCCTCCTCATTCCAATGCGCTTCTCCCACCTGAGCGGGCGGATCATAGACCAACGCGTCGGCCAGCGTGGCCGCTTCTTCCGCCACGTCCAGGCTTGACGCATCTAGAGAGGCGAGCGGATTGAAGGACGCCGAGACGCGGCCGGTGACACCGAATGGGTCCAAAATATGGACCTTGCCGAATAGGCCGCGGGCGCGCCCGGCGATCCTGGTGTTTTCGCCCTTCGGGTCGATGCAGATCACCGAGCGTTCGAGGGTCAGCAGGTTCGGGATGATGGTCCCCACGCCCTTGCCGCTGCGCGTCGGTGCCATGGTCAGCAGATGGGCCGACCCGGCATAGCGCAGCAGTTTGCCCGTATTTATGTCGCGGCCGAGCAACAGCCCGGCTTTGTGCAGCGCCAAACGTGCCGTCTCTTTCTCCGTGGCAAAGCGCGCCGATCCATGCGTGTGGCTTTCCCGCTCGCCAAAATGCTTGAGCAAAGGGCGGGTGAGCGCCCAGACCATGGTCACGAGCAGCGTCACGATAATGAGGACGCACAGAAAAATATTGGCGGTTTTGGAGTGATCGAGATGCAGTGCCATTACGAGCCCCGCCGCGGCGAGGCCGACAAGACTCATCACCAAGACCATAAGCAGCAACGTCTTCAACAAATAGAGCGGCGCCCATAACGGACTCAGCAGAATTGCCTTCAATGCCCAGCCCGGATTACGGCGCGCTGCCCGCAGCATGTTGCCGAAGGCGCTAGCAATCTTAGCCAAAGAAATGCTGCCAGATCAGGGGCAGGTCGGAGATGGCAAAACTGGTGAGGGCTGCCCCGATGATGGCCCCTCCGGCCGCCCAGATGTAGCGGTCCGATTTAAGGCGCCGGAACGTGTTTTGACTGGTGGTGAGGTCCTGGACCGCCCGGGTGAGCGATCGCATTTCGGCGGAGGTGGTGTCGGCCCGCAGGTTCGTCTTGCGCTCGGCCTCCGCCATGGCGAGACGCGCCGCCCGGGATTCCGCTTCCATCGCCCGGGTGGTGTCGGCATTTTCCCGCAGCGCTTCGACAATCAAAGCCAGCGGATCGGTTGGATCTGGCTCGTCCGGCATTGCTCTCTTATTTCCTCTGCGTCTCGGTCTCGGAGCATGTGGTCCATCGTCAGGTGCGCCGCGCGCGGCAACCTGCATCCAAAATTCTGCTATCTGCCGGTCACGCTCCCGCTCACTGTCTTCGCTCATGCGCCGGACAACTCCGCTCTAAGCGCCGGCTTCCAGCGGCAGCGGCTGCACGGTGCCCCCGGCGAGATCGGCCTCGTCCTGGACGTCGGCCGGATCACCCGTGCCGTCCCATGCCTTGGCAGCGGCATTCCATTTGAAGCCGCGTTTTTTCAGCGCGGTCAGCACAGCCTCACTCGGCATCTCGTCGAAGGATACTCGTAGCGGCAAGAGTACTGCTGATGCATCTTCGCTAGCCCTGGCGAGTTTGCCTTTTGCGGCCAGTTCGGCCCTGACCGTATCGGAAAGTTCGACAAGCATGGCGAACCCGCCTTTTAGCTCATCGTCATTCCAGACGCTGAGACCCGCCGCGATGGCCAAGCCACCCACGCGATATTTCTCCCGATCCTCGATCTTGCGTTTGGCGACGGCAATGCTGGCCCGGCTCTTGGCGATCTCCGCTGTCTGCCACAGCAGTTTCAGCTCTTTCAGCTCCAGGGATTCCGCTGCAGGCAACTTGCCGCTGGTCTTTGATTTGGCGACCAGGGCTTCCAGCCGCTTCAACGCGGTTTCATCGAATCCTGCCATGTTTTTTCCTCCGAGATGGCACGAACAACGCAACGGGAAAAAGCTACAATTTTGACGGGAATGCCGTAAACCATATACTACCGTCCTGGATGACTCTTCATATTCGAGTCACGACTCGGAAAGATGAAGCCGCAGAAAATCGGTCTAGGCTCAATATACATTTTGCTCCGCAAAACGTGATTGAGTTAGGTTTTCCGGCGACGACGCAAATGTGCCGCCCCGAATCGGGCCATTGCTGCGTCGTGTGCCGATGTAGAGGGATATGCGATGGCCAGCCGGTTTGTCCGTGTTGAGATCGTCAAAGCCGGGGCGGGCAGCAGCGCCACGGGCCTGTCCGCCTATATCGCGCGCGACGCAAGGCTCGACCAAAGCGGCACGTCATTCAACTTCGCCCACAAAGCAGACGAGCTAGAGGCGAGGGGGCTGATCCTCCCGCGCGGGGCCCCAGAGTGGGCGGCAGACGCAGCACAGGTGTGGCGCGCGGCCGAACGGGCGGAACAGACCACTGACCGCGCGACCGGCGAGCTACGCTGGAAGAAGAACGGCCAAATCGCCAAACACATGACGATCGCCCTGCCGCGCGAGGCAATCGTGGAACAGCGTGAGGCAATGTTGATGGAATTCGTGGCGCGCGAGATCGATCCCCAAAAGCACGGGGTTGTGGTGGAATGGGCGATCCACCGCGAGGAGAATAACCCGCACGCGCATTTGCTCATTAGCACCCGGACGCTTGCCGGCGATGGTTTCGGCAAGAAGGCCCGCGCGATGAATCCTGAGTTTGCCAGCAAGGGCGACCAGCATTTTATCGGCGAGGCCGAGAATTGGGACATTCGCTGGGCCGAGTTCCAGAAGGCGTATTTTGAGCGGTTGGGGATCACCGCCGATATCCGCGATCGCAAAGCCGTGCCTGAGGAGCACTATACGCGCGGCCAGCTTTTGAATGATCAGGTCATCGCTGACCGGGCAGAAATCGCGCGGGCCAACGCGGCGGCCGAGCAAGCAAAGCTGCGCGATCCGGATGAAATTCTAGAACGCCTCACCGCGCAGAAAGCGGTATTTACTGCCCGTGATATGCGCCAGGCTTTGAACAAATCCGGGCTGGAGGGGGAGCAGCGCGAGGCGCTGGAAGCGCAGATCATCGGACATCCCGATGTTGTGCCGCTGGTCGCCGATGGCTGTGACGAGATCGGCTGGACGACGCGCCAGGTGCGCGAAGAGGAAATGGCGATCATCGGCGCGGCAGATCGAATCGGGGAGTCATCCGGCCGGGCTTTGGGGCGCACCGGCCGCAGGGAACTGGTCGGCGCCGATCTAACGGCGGAGCAGCGTGCGGCGGCCGAGCATGTCACGGACGGAAGGCAGATCAGCATCGTCATCGGACGGGCCGGAACGGGGAAGAGCCACACCTTGAATGCTGCGCGG
>JAMFRO010000008.1 GCA_026224825.1 bacterium
TTGCCGACGTCTCGCAAGGGACTACGAACGCCATATCAAAAGCGTGGCTGCTTTCGTCAAACTAGCCATGATCAAGATCATGCTCCGAAGACTCGCAAGGAAGGTCAAATAAGAAACTTCTTGGATGCGTTCTTAGGATGGGGGGTGTTCCCACGAAAAAGGCTGGGGCTCCGCCCCTGACCCCGCTGGGGCCGCAGGCCCCAGACCCCTGGACTTTTAAGGGTTTGAAAGGGGCCTGCCTCCGTCGTTTGTGGCGACTGGGTGGCAGGCCCCTTTCAAACCCTTAAGTTATGGGATCCAAGGGCCTTTCGGCCCTTGGCGGGTCCAGGGCAGAGCCCTGGCCTTTTTTCGCAGAACGCCCCAGTCCTCACCCCCCGAAACAGCCCCTAACGGAGCAGCGCGTCGGCCAGGGCTTGCCAGCTCGGTTCGTCGGGGGCGAGCAGCAGGCCGCCGGTGGTGTTGGAGGGGCGGTAGGGGGAGCCGTCGAAGCGTCTGGCGTAGCCGCCGGCTTCGCGGTGCAGGAGCACGCCGGCGGCGTGGTCCCAGGGGAGGAGTTTGCGGAAGAGTTGGAGGTGGCAATGTCCGGCGGCGACCATGCGGTATTGGTGGGCGGCGCAGCGGTAGTCGGTCACTGCCGCCACGCGGTCCAGCCGGTGCAACACATGGGTACGCAACGGCTCTTCCATGAAGCGCCAGGACATCGAGCCGACCATCTGGTTGACCGGTACGGGTGCGCAAACCTGTAAGCGCCGCTCGGTACCATCGGCCGCGCGCAGAAACGCGCCCTGCCCTGCAAGCGCGTAAGCGCAATCATCGCCGAACGGGTCGTAGATGAATCCGGCCAGAATTTCATCCGCTTCCACCAGCGAGGCCATCACGCCGAACAGCGGCAGTTCGGCGGTAAAATTGGCGGTGCCGTCAATGGGGTCGAGCACCCACACCCGCCCAGGTGCTGCCAGGCGTTCCAGCGAGGCGGTGCCTGCGGAAACCGCTTCCTCGCCAATCACATCGTCATCGGGAAAGAGTTTTTTCAAGCCCGCATAAAGCGCCTTCTCAGCCGCCTCATCGGCCACCGTCACAGGGTCCAGCGGCCCCGCTTTGGTGCGTACATCCCCGGCGCGCAGATGCTTGAAGCGCGGCAGAATCTCGGTCCGCGCCACATCGCGCAGCAGCGCAATAACGGCACTAACATCCTCAGCCTTCACAGCGCCTCGAACCTTGCCCTATCCGCGGCCGAGAGCCGCAATGTTACGCGCACGAAGCTTTCGCCATCCTCGCGGCGCAACACCTCGCCATGCCGATACACCCAGGCCAGTTTCGCGCCATCCTCGAAGGGGATTTCCACCTCGATCACATCCAGCCGTGACGCCAGCCGTTCGTCGATCTCGGCCAGCAGCCGTGGCAGCCCCTCGCCGGTGAGCGCCGACACGGCGATCCCATCGCCCTGCACCACCTGTTCGATGCCGCCCAGCACATCCGCCTTATTCAAAACCTCCAGCGTGCGCCTGGGCCAATCCTCATCCACCGCACCATCCTTGGCCATGCGGTTGAGCACATTGGCCACATCGCGCGCCTGCGCTCTGCTATCGGGGTGCGAGATATCGCGCACATGCAGCAGCAGATCCGCCTCCGCCACCTCTTCCAGCGTGGCGCGGAAAGCCGCCACCAGCTCGGTCGGCAGTTCGGAGATAAAGCCCACCGTATCGGACAGGACAATATGCCGCCCGGACGGCAGCGTCAGCCCGCGCATGGTCGGATCCAGCGTCGCAAACAACTGGTCCTCAGCCATCACGGAAGCACCGGTCAGCGCGTTGAACAGGGTGGACTTGCCCGCATTGGTATAGCCCACCAGCGCCACAATCGGGTGCGGCACTTTTTTGCGCTGCCCGCGATGTAAGCCCCGCGTCCGCCGCACCTCATCCAGCTCCGCCTTCAGCCGCACGATACGGTCCACGATGAGCCGCCGATCCGCCTCAATCTGCGTCTCGCCCGGCCCGCCCATAAACCCAAAGCCGCCGCGCTGGCGCTCCAAATGCGTCCAGCTCCGCACCAGCCGTGAACGCTGATATTCCAGATGCGCCAGCTCGACCTGCAACGCACCTTCCCGCGTACGCGCACGGGCGCCAAAAATATCCAGGATCAACCCCGTCCGGTCGATCACCTTGGCACCCCAGGCCCGCTCCAGATTGCGCTGCTGCACCGGCGTAAGTGCTGCATCCACCACCACGACATCAACCCCGGCTTCTTTCAGCAGCGGCACTTCCATCTCCACCTGCCCTTTGCCGAACAGGGTCGCGGAGGTCATGGCGCGCAGGATAAAAATCCGCTCGCGCACCACCACCAGCCCGATGGAAGCGGCCAACCCCACGGCCTCGGCCAGCCTCGCCTCGGCCGGGCGCAATTGCCCAGCCGCGTGTGCGGCCTGCTTGTCCCAGGGAAGTAAAATAGCGGCCCGGCTAGGTGGCGGCGCGGTGTCTTTCATGCCCGCATAACCAGTCTCAGTCTTCGTTATCCGGGTCGTATTGCGGCTCGGCTTGGCGGCTCAGCGTCAGCTTACCGGCGGTATCCACCGGTGCCGGTGCCCCACCCTCGGCGCGCGAGGCATCGAACAGCATGATCGGCGCACCTGGCATGACGGTGGAGATGGCATGCTTATACACGAGCTGTGTATGGCCATCGCGGCGCAGCAATACGGAGAAATTATCGAACCAGGTGATGACACCCTGCAGCTTCACGCCGTTCACCAGAAACACCGTCACCGGCGTTTTGCTCTTGCGAACATGGTTGAGGAACACGTCCTGCACATTCTGTGATTTTTCGTTGGCCACGGCGGCATCCTTGTTTTTGTCGCCCTTAATGGACGATGTTTAAGTTAATCTAGAGCAAAAATTCCAGTTTCAAGCGGCTGCGTGGCGCGCGCCGCCTGTTCTTCACGTCCAATCTTCGTACACCAAAATTGTGCAGTGCGGCAAGACGCTTGGGTCTTGCCGCGTAACAAGCCAGGCTGGCTCAGAACGTACCTGAAACGGCGAGCGAGCCGTACTCGTGAATATTCCCATTCTCATCATGGAAACGGCTGGTCTGGAACACCTGGGTATAGCTGAACCGCAGGCCGCGCCAGATGATGGCCCCGCCGACATCGAACGTGCCGACCACGCGCGTCACCGGCACGCCACGGCTGGACTGGAAATCCGAGCCCTGCAGCACCTCGTCCCAGGCGACAAATTTGGCCGCCGAGCCTGCGAAAATATACCAGGCGAAAGGCTGCACCACGGTATAGGCATCCGCCCCGGAAGGGCCGGGGGCGATCAACGGCGGCCCGTAATCGCTAGCCAGCCCACTGCCGATGCGGAACCCCACGGCCGGCTGCACATAATCAGCGGTTAAGCCCGCCTGGCCGGAAATCTGCGGCAGCACATCCGTCTCCAGCCCGAAGACCGAGCCGGTCGGCAGGCGCCAGGTGCGGGAGGCGAGGAAATCGATGGCGGGCTCGGAGGGGAGTTGATGCGCCCAGCCATGCGTGCCGGACTGGCCGATGATGGAATGGAAGCCGTTCTGCACGACCTCGCCCCCGGCATCCGCGCCGATGACACCGAGATTAGCCCCCAGCACCGAGCGCGTATTGGCGCCGTCCTGAATCAAAGCCAGATTCAGCACCAGATACCCGGCATAAGGCTCGTCATTGACCGGCGGATTATCCGAATCAGTGTCGAACGGGGTGTAGAGTTGCTGCGTCAGCCCCAGGCTGACACGCTGCTCGCCATCCCCGAACAAGGCATGGCCCAGCCCGGCGATGGGCGCCGGCACCGCACCTTGCGGCCCGGTCCAGCCCACATGAATACCGTTCACATAGAACCGGTCATGTGGATAAGTGCTTGAAATGGATGAGTTCTCATCCTGCAATGTCCAGATGGAGGATGACGCCCCATCGGCATGAGCCACAGCGGGCAGAGCGAGCAAAGCAGTGGCGCCCAACAGGGCCGCGCGCATCAGATAATTTGGTTTCATAGCCCCGTGACATGCAAGAGTGGCAACATCGCGAGATTACCGAAACCCCGGAAGAAAGCTACCGGTCCCGCCCTGTGCAAATGGCGAGATCTATCAACCGTTCAAGCACTTCCATCTCCTGCGCCCCGGCAATGGCATGCTCGCCATCGATGAGAAAACACGGCACCCCGTTAATTCCCAGCCTATGCGCATGCAAATTCTCGGCGTGAATCACTTCCCCACCCTCTCCTGAGCTCAGAAACTCCTGAATTGCCGCACCGTTCATACCATGCTGCACCGCCAGCATTGCAAGAACATCATGGCTGCCAATGTCCAGCCCCTCCACAAAATGCGCCGCGAACAGGCGCTGCACCAGCGCATCGGCCACGCCGTGTTTTGCCGCCTCGCGCACCAGCCGGTGTGCGTCCACGGAATTGGGCGTGCGGCGGATGGCGCCGAAATCGAACTCGATGCCCTCAGCCGCCCCCAGCTCGGAAATGGAGGCATAAAGCCTACGCGCCCGGTCTTCGGCGCCGAATTTGCGGATCATGTAATCGGCGCGCGCCATGCCGCCCCGCGGCATATCCGGGTTCAGCAGAAACGGGCGCCAGCGCAAGGCCACATCCAGCTCCCGCCGCCGCGACAGTAAAAAAGAGAGGCGCTTTACCCCCAGGTAGCACCAGGGGCAGACAAAATCGAAGACGACCTCAATGACCAGCCGCGCCGGCAGGGGGGCCAAAATGTTCATGGTAATGCAATCTAGTGCAAATTTTCCGGTGTGGCGATACGGGTTGTTGAAGCGTTACCGCGCGGTCATAAAGAGGCCATGTCCACCCCCCGCATCATCTGCACCATCGGCATGCACGGCAGCGCCTCCACCTGGGTGTTCAACGCCGCGCGCGAGATTCTCGGCGCCACGCTGGGCGAGGATTCCGTGCTGCACTTCTTTGCCGATAAAATGGAGCATATGCCTGATGAGGGGCAGCGCGCCGGCAAAACCCTGCTCATCAAATCCCATGAAGGCAGCCCGGAACTCGAAGATTGGCTGGATGCCAACAACGCGCTGCGCCTGCTCACCATCCGCGACCCGCGCGATGCCACGCTCTCGCAGATGCAGCGTTTTCACTCACCCTTGCCGCCCGCCGCCAACGCCATAGCGCGAGACGGCATGCGCCTGCAGCGCCTGGCCGCGCGCGGCATTCCCGTATGGCGCTATGAGGACGGGTTTTTCGAACGCGAGGCAACGCTGGACGAGCTGGCCGCCCGCCTCTCCTGCCCCCTGTCTCCCGCATTACGAGCCGAGATCTTCGCCCGCTACGAGACCGAGGCAGTCCGCGCATTCGCCGCCAACCTCACCAGCCTGCCGCCCGAGCGCCTAACCCAGGTCGGCCCCTTCACCATGGATAAAATCACCCAGATTCTAACCCCGCATATCGGCGACGGCGCCAGTGGTAAATTCCGCGCCCTGCCGCCGGATCTACAGCCGCAACTGACGCAATTCTTCGCCCCCATCCTCATACAATTCGGCTACATAGCTTAACACCCTTGGCATTACCGCCCAGCAGCGCGATATGAGGGCCATGCCCCATCTCACCCGCATCCTCACCGCCGCCCTCACGCTCGGCCTCGCCGCCCCCGCCTTCGCGCGGCCGGAGCCCGTGCCGCCGCCCTCGGGCATCGTGTACCATCTGTTCGGGCCAAACTCCCTCTCCTCACACATATTGCCCAACACGCCGCAGGCCGCGCCTAACGGCACAGCAACCGGCACGCAAGCAAACGGTGCAGCCGCCACCCAGCCCGCCGCCAGCACGCCAAGCAGCCCCAACTGGGGCGATGTCGCGCATCAGATGTTCGTCACCGGCAACCCGGCGCAGGAAGGTGCGGCAGCCCTGCCCAAGGGCAAAGCCGGCGGTTTCTAGGAGGCAGCTACTAAAGCCCGGCCAATAAAGCTTGTGCGGCCAGCGCCGCCCTCGTAACAAAGCCGCATGCCCCCGGCCTGGAATGCGCGCAATTTTATCATCCGGCTGAGCCTGCTGCGCGAACGCGTCGAGGATTGGCGGTGCTACCCCTTCAGCATCCCCGCCATCGCCGCGCTGGACGAGTTGGCGCTGGACAGACCCGTCACCTTCCTCATCGGCGAGAACGGCACCGGCAAATCGACCCTGCTGGAAGCCATCGCCATGGGGTGCGGGCTGAACCCTGAAGGCGGGAGCAAGAACTTCCGCTTCTCCACCCGCGCCTCACATTCCTCTCTCAGCGCCCATCTGCGCCTCACCCGCAGCCCCAAGCGCCCTCGCGACAGTTATTTCCTCCGCGCCGAAAGCTATTTCAACGTCGCCACCGAAATCGAAGCACTCGACAGAGAGCCCTCTCCTGGCCCGCCCATCATCAATTCCTACGGCGGCCGCTCACTGCATGAGCAATCGCACGGCGAATCCTTTTTCGCTTTGTTCATGGAACGCTTCGGCGGCAATGGCCTCTATCTGTTGGATGAGCCTGAAGCCGCCCTCTCACCCACCCGCCAGCTCGCCTTTCTGGCCCGGCTGCATGATTTGGTGGGCACCGGCGCGCAATTCATCATCGCCACCCACTCACCCATCCTCATGGCCTACCCGGATGCCGTGATCTTCCAGATGACCCCGGACGGGCCGCAGGAAATCGCCTACACAGAGACCGAGCATTACACAGTCACCCGCAATTTCCTGCTCCGCACAGGCCCGATGCTGGACACGCTATTGGCGCCAGCACCGGACCGGGAGGCAAATTAGTCCTGTGCACGCAGCGCGGTGGCCTGGGCTTCCAGATGCTTGGCGATATCATCCAAATGCCAGGCCTGGATGTCGTAGAATGTGACATAGCCATGCTTGGCGGTGTCGATATCCGTAAAATGATCGGCCACCGGCTGGAACCCGGCCGCCTTGGCCTGGGCCAGGGTCAGATGCCCGTCATGCGTGGTGTTGGCGGCGTAGAATTTCGTCAGAAATTCGGCCGGATCCCCATCGTGATGCCCGTGCCGGCCCCAGCCGCCGGGACCGCCAAGCCCGCCATCCACACCGGGCAAAGGTGGAGCTGAATTATCGCTCTGGGCCAGGGCCAGGCCAGGCAGCAGGGCAATGCAGGACGCAATCAGTAGACGGCGCATAAAACTCTCCTTGAGACAGGTTCGATGCCGCAGTTCTGCATGTTCTTTGTAACGCCAGTATCTCCCACATGTGACAAGAGAGATCGGCCAGAAACAAAAACGGCGCCCCAAGGGCGCCGTTTCATAGCGATAAGGCTTAAGCCATTAACGCGAGTAGAATTCCACCACGAGATGCGGTTCCATCTGCACCGGGTACGGCACATCGGCCAGCTTCGGCGCACGCAGGAACTTGCCCTTCATGGCGCGGTGGTCCACCTCGACATATTCCGGCACATCGCGCTCGGAAGACTGCGCCGCATCCAGCACCACGGCCAGTTGCTTGCTCTTCTCACGAACCTCGATCACGTCCTCATCCTTCACCTGATAGGAAGGAATGTTCAAACGCTTGCCGTTGACCAGCAGATGGCCATGGCTGACAAGCTGACGCGCGGCGAACGGGGTGATCGCGAACTTGAGGCGATAAATCACCGCATCCAGGCGGCGCTCCAGCAGCTCGATCAGATTCTCGGAGGTGTCACCCTTACGGCGCACAGCCTCTTCATAATACTTGTAAAAATTCTTCTCGGAGATATTGCCGTAATACCCCTTGAGCTTCTGCTTGGCCATCAACTGCGTGCCGTAATCGGTCGGCTTCTTGCGGCGCTGGCCATGCTGGCCCGGGCCGTATTCACGCTTGTTAACAGGCGATTTCGCACGGCCCCAAAGGTTTACACCCAGGCGGCGGTTAATCTTATACTTACTTTCGGCGCGCTTGGTCACGGCGCTTGCCCTTTCTTGTTAGAATAACGCCGATAGTCTCTCTTGCAAATGCAAAAGAGCGGGCGCAAGCGACCACCGCCTGTCCACGTTCCCGGCAACGAGGTTGCGCCTCTAGCCCCCCACCCGCCGCGCGTCAAGCTGGAGCGCGTTGAAGGAAAAAGGCCAGGGCTCTGCCCTGGACCCGCCAAGGGCCGAAAGGCCCTTGGATCCCATAACTCAAGGGTTTGAAAGGGGCCTGCCACCCAGTCGCCACAAACGACGGAGGCAGGCCCCTTTCAAACCCTTAAAAGTCGAGGGGTCTGGGGCCGTCACGCCGGAGGCGTGCTGCGCACGACGGCCCCAGCGGGGTCAGGGGCAGAGCCCCAGCCTTTTTCCCTCACCGCCCCCAGCTTTGCGCCACGGCGGCTAAGGGCAGGCTGATCTCGCGCCGGGCTCGTGTAAAGCCGAGTTCGGCGCGGGCACCCATCCAGGTTCCGGCATCGCCCACCGCGCGTGCCTGCCAGCCTGCCCTTAACTCTACGCCCCGCATCGCGCCCAGGCACACGCCAAGCTCGCGCCGGTCGTCGGATTCGGGGTCGGTATCGGCCGGTGTGGCGGTGGTGGAGAGCAGCACCAGCTCCCGCACCGGGCGGGGGAAGACAAACCGCGCCACCTGCCCCTGCGCCGCTTCACTTATTTCGGCCATGGCGCTCTGCCCCTCGGCCATGGCCCGCAGGCTGAGCTGGTGGCGGGCCATATAACCGGCGGCCAGCGCCTGCTTATGCAACGCGTGCCGCACCGCAGTCACCTTGGCGCCCCCGGTCACCACCGGCGCATACATCCGCCGCGCCGGGCAGCGCCGGCCCATCTCGCGGTACAAAACAGCCCGGTTGCCGTCGTCGAAATAGGATTCGCACGCCAGCCCCTCGGCCAGCAGAATATCATGCCGGTCGAGCTCGATATGGAAATAGGTCGCCGCCTGCACCCGCTCGCGCAGCACCGTGGCGCCGTTCACCAGATGCGTCACCGGGATCAGCACCCCGCCCATATAAATGCAATGCGAGGGCGAGAGCCGCAGAGCTTTAAGCGGCCGTCCCGGACCAAAGGCATCGGGCATAATCAGCACCGGCCGCGCATCCCGCGCCGCCACGGGCCCTAAATCCAGCGTACGCCAGCCAATCCAGCGCACCGGCCGGCGCTCACCATTGGCGGTAATCACCGGGTCGTTAGGCCGCAGCTCTTCCACCTTCCGGTAGCCATTGGGGCTCAAAATCCCGGTGCCACGGGCAAAGCACGGCAGCACCCCATTCACCGTCAGCAGCGACCCGCCATTGCCGTCGGACACAATGGAGATATTGCCCTGGGCAGTCCCCTCCTGCTCCAACCCAAACGCACTGATGGTATTACCCAGGCTGTCGAGAATGTAGCCGGCCTGGTTATTGGCGATGGTGACCCGCCCAGGCGCGATGCCTACCAGGTCGATCGCATCGGTCAGCGTCATCTGGAAAACACTGAACTGCGCCGCCCCCGCATCATCGAGCACCAGCTCCGCATCCGTGCCCTCGAAATACACCGGCGCGGAGCCAGGGTTCATCGTACCGGCAACTTCCAGTATCGCCCCCGTGCCAATCCCCAGCACCGAGCCGTTGGTCACATTGCCATTCAGCAGCAGCCTTCCGCCTTCCGCCTCTATCTTGTTGAAAATGTGAATACTGGGCGCATCGATCACGCCATAGCCGGTCAGAAAATCATCGGCCGAGAGCGCCGGCGCTTCCAGCGTGCCGCCGGCCAGCACGGCGTCACCTATATCCATGCTCACCGCCGCACTCACCAGCCCGGCATCGTATAAAGTGCCGTCAGCGGCGTTGAATGTCGCCGCCCTCACCACCGCCCCGGAACCGATGCTTACCGGCTGCACCGTAACGGCGCCGCCCAGGAATATCTCCCCGGCCACCGCCAGTGTCGCCGTACCGCCGATATCAAGCGCCCCGGCGCCCTGGTAGCTGGCCGCACTCACCACGGCGGTACCGCTGAGCGCCATGCCGCCGCTATTGTCTATAACGCCGAAACCAGCCTGCCCCGTGCCCAGCACCTGCACATCCCCGCCGGCATCGATATTCAACGTGCCGCTGGCGCTCATTCTCCCCAGAATATCCAACACACTGCCCACGGCGGCCGCCACCGACGCCAAAGTGGCATTGCCGGTCAGGCTGAAATCATCCGTCAGCAGCATCAGCGTACCGGCACCGCCGGCATCGCCCAATGTCACATCACTGCCCAGGCTCACCGTGGCGGCGGCATCGAAAATCGCCTCACCGCCGCCATCCACGATCAGCCCGGTGCCGGACATGCCGCGCGCATCCAGAATGTTTTCAAATTCGACGGTGCCGTCCACCAGCGCCGCACCAGCCGCCATGGCCTGGACAATCTGCGGCACACCGCCAGCAAGGCCGAAGGACACCATCTCCGCCCCCGACACACCGAGGCCGGAATAACCCGCCACCGTACCGGCACTTCCAGGGGTGATGAGAATATCGCCCTGCACCCCGCTCAGCAGCCCGTTATTGCTGGTGAACCACACCTGATCCGCCGTACCGCTGCTGAAATAACTAACCGCATCCACCTCGCTGTTCAGCGCCGCGACATTGGCGGCGGTGAGGGTGATGCTGGCGGCAGCCGCACCGCCATTGCTGCTCAAACTGCCATGCTGGGCGGTAAGGGTAAGGATCAGGCTCTGGGTATTGCTGCCGGCCAGCTCTATGGCAACGCCGAGCAGCGGCTGCGCCAGCCCCGGTGTGGCAACAATGGGCGCGCCCTGCGTCACCACCGCTTCACTCGGGCGCATATACACCTCCCAATCGCCCTGCGCATCCTGCCCCACGGCGGGGGTGAGCCCGGCGGCGATGGAGGCGTACACGGTATAGGTGTCGGTACTGCCGGTCCTATCCAGCCCGGCGATGTGGAAGCTGTTATTGCCGACATCATAAACGCTGATGCTGAGCAGATCGGGAAAGATCAGCGCATCGCCCACGCCGAAATTGGTCACCGTGCCGGTGAAGAATTCCGGATCGGAAATGACGAAGGCACCGCCCATGCCGCCCAAAGTGCTGGCATAGCCGCCGGTCACCCCTTGCGCTCCCGGTTGCAGAAAACTCAGCGTCACCCCGGTATCGATGGTGAGCGCGATAGTATCGAATATGCCGTACAGCGGCCCCACCGGGCCCAGCACCATCACCCCGCCGCCGGCCACCTGCAGCAGCGCATCGCTGGTGATCCACCCGGCATCGATTTCCAGCGTATCGCCGCCCAGCGCCAGCAGCGTGCCGCCGTCGATCACCCCACCCTGGCTGAAATTGCCAACCATCAGCGTGCCGTTGCCCTGCAGCACGGCACCCGAGCCCATGCTCACCCCGACATCGTAATTGCTGGTCGCCGTGCCATACACCGTCAGCCCATCGCTGAACCCCAAACGCGCGCCTGGCTGGAGCGTCACGGAACCCGCAAAGCTCGCCGTGCCATACACCTGCAACGTGCCGGAGAGGGTCAGCGCGGGTGAAGCCAGGCTGCCGAAATCGGCCGAGCTGCCGGTCAGCGTCATACTGTCATCCGGCACCTCGAGCGCTGCCCCCGGCGCGATGTTCACGGCCCCGCCTGAAAAATTCCCAAGCACGCTATCCGTGGCATTCACCGCGAGCGTGCCAGCGATCCCCGTACCGCCAGTGATCAGCGTGTCCGCCCCCGTGGCGAACACGCCGCCGGCCGCCGCCGTACCGGTGACATCGAGAAAAACATAGCCATAGGTAACAACGCGCGGCAGCACGCCGGACGCATTCCACAAAGCGTAGTTCAGCAACTGCCCGCCGGCAGGCCCTGCAAATTCCAGCCCCGCCAGCAGTGCGTTCAGCTCGTTTATCTCGGCCGCCGTGCAGCTCAGCAATATCGTGCCCGTACCCAGCCCAGTGGCGGCCACACCGTTCATCGCGCTCAGGCCAGGCAGCAGCAGCACCCCCTCGGCCACGGACAATGTCAGGCTCAGCGTTTCCTCACCCCCCAGCCCCATGCCGGCCAGGCCGGCGGCAATCGGGTCGGCCAGCAGCATGCCGGAGAGCGGGCTCAGCGCATCGGGCTGCAAGGTCACGCTGTGCGGCGGGGCAACAAAGGCCGGGCCGGTCGCGGGCACCACATCCACGGCAAAACCGCTGGACGCCGCCAGCGCCGCCGTATCGGTGGCCGAGAGGCTCAGCACATCACTGCCCGCATTCGCCGGTTCGGTGAGCAGCAGGCTCGCCAGCGCCAGATTCACCTGCGCCTGCGTGCCCGTCAGGCTCAGCGTGTTGAGATGTGATGTGACACTGGCCCCGCCGGCACTCCCCACACCGATGGAAGCGGCGGTATCCCCGGCCACAATGGTCACCGCGATCGTATCGGCAACACCAGCACCGCTCACCGTGATGCCCGGCCCGCTTTCCAGGGATGACAGGCTGGCCGTGCCGCCCAGCACGGTCAGCGTCGCGGGGACGGAAATGTTCAACCGGCTGCTCACCAGCCCAAGCCTATACAACCACAACAATTAAGCAATGTAGAGTAAGCAACTTTAAGTTTCAAAAAACCGTTACTCTAGCAAAAATCTTAAGTCACAAGCCATGGCCGTGGCGGCGTTACGGCCCCATACTGTAAGGCATGAAAACCGTGCACAAGAAGCCCAGGATCAAGGCCGAAAAACCTGAAGGTTCGGCGGCCCCTGCGGCTCTGCCCAGCCGCGACTCCGTGAAGCAGCTCCTCACCGAAGCCGGGCGCAAACTGCATTTCCGTGACGTCGCCCGCGCCTTCTCCGTCGGCCCTGACGACAAAAAGGGCCTGCGCGGCATCATGAAGAGCCTGGAGGCGAGCGGCGATGCCGAACGTGCCGGGCGGAAAATCTATACCGAGGCCGGCACCTTGCCTGAAAACGCGCTGGTGGAAGTCACCGGCATCGACCGCAACGGCGAGGCCATCGCCCGCCCGGTGGTGTGGGACGGTCCCGGCCGCCCGCCCGTCATCTTCATGCAGCCCGAGGCCAAGGGCCAGGCCGCACTCGCCCCCGGCGCCAAGGTGCTGGCCAAGCTCCGGCGCGTCGGCGGCGATAAATACGAGGGCCGCACCATCAAGCGCGTCGCCGGACAAACCGGCAGCATCGTCGGCCTGTTCCACGCCACCTTACAGGGCGGGCGCATCGAGCCCACGGACCGGCGCCAGAAAACCGAATGGATCGTGCCCGATACCGAGACGATGGGCGCCACGGAAGGCGAGATCGTGCGCGCCGAGCCGCTTCCGGGGAAGGTTTTCGGCCCCCGCCCGGCGCGCGTGACCGAAAAGCTCGGCTCCATCAACGACGCCCGCTCAGTCTCCCTCATCGCCATCGCCCAGCACGGCATCCCCATGGATTTTCCCGAAGCCGCGGTGGCAGAGGCTGAAAAAGCCAAGCCCGTGCCGCTGGGCAAGCGCACGGACCTGCGTGATGTCCCGCTCATCACCATCGACGGCCATGACGCGCGCGATTTCGACGACGCCGTCTTCGCCGAACCGGTACAGCATGGCTACCGCCTCATCGTCGCCATCGCCGATGTGGCGCATTACGTGCAACCCGGCTCCGCTCTGGACCGTGCCGCGAAAGAGCGCGGCAATAGCTGCTATTTCCCCGACCGCGTGGTGCCGATGCTGCCGGAGGCCCTCTCCAACGGCCTGTGCTCACTCAAACCCGATGAGGATCGCGGCTGCCTGTTCGTGGAGATGCATATCAACGTGCACGGCCAGAAACAGAGCCATAAGTTTGGTCGCGGCTTAATGCGCTCCGCCGCGCGCAAAACCTACGAGCAGATCCAGGCAGAGTTCGAAGCCAACCCGGCCGAATACGAGCATCTCTTCTCCGCCTATGCGGCACTGGCCGAAGCCCGCCATGCGCGCGGCACGCTGGAGCTGGATTTGCCCGAGCGCAAAGTGGTGCTGAGCAAGGACGGCCAGGTGGAATCCGTCGCCCCGCGCCCGCGCCTGGCCAGCCACAAGCTCATCGAGGAATTCATGATCCTCGCCAACGTCTGCGCCGCCGAGGAGCTGGAACGCTTGTCGCTGCCCTGCATGTACCGCATCCACGCGCCGCCGAGCCCTGAGAAACTCGATAATCTCAGGAATTTCCTAAAAACCATGGATATCTCCCTCAAACCCGGCGACCAGCTCCACCCCCGCGACCTCGACCGCGTGCTGAAACTGGTGGAAGGCACGCCGAGTGCCCCGCTGGTGAACGAGACCATGCTGCGCGCGCAGTCCCAGGCGCAATATTCGGACGAGAACATCGGGCATTTCGGCCTGGCCCTGTCGCGCTACGCGCATTTCACCTCGCCCATCCGCCGCTATGCCGATCTGCTGGTGCACCGCGCCCTCGTCACCGGCTTGAAACTTGGCAAGGACGGGCTCTCCCCTGAGGACATGGCCAGCTTCGCCGACACCGCCGAGCAGATCACCGCCACCGAGCGTAGAGCCACTCTGGCCGAACGCGATTCCTCGGACCGCTACCTGGCATTGTTCCTCCAACATCGCATTGGAGAGTTGTTCCAGGGCCGGGTTTCGGGGGTCACGAAGTTCGGTCTATTCGTCACCTTGAGCGAGAGCGGGGCGAGCGGGTTTTTAAGCATGGCTAATCTACCGGATGATTACTGGGCCCATGACGAAGCCACCCAGACTCTGTCCGGCCGCCGCTCCCGGGCCGTATTCACGCTCGCACAAAATCTGGAAGTGCGGCTGAACGAAGCCAAGCCCGTCACCGGCGGGCTACTTTTCGGCCTGGGCGAGGCGCTGCCCTCCACACCCCGGCCGCCGCGCAGCAGAACCAAGCCGGGCAAGGACTCGGACAAAAAGGACTCGGACAACAAGGACGCGGGCAAAAAGCCGAAACACAAGCAGAAACGGCGCAGGTGACGCGCAGCATCGCCATCTTCGTGCTGTGTCTGGTGCTGCAAGCCGGCCTGTTCGGCCGCCCTGCCGATGGCGCCTCCATGTCCGGTTTCGACACCAACGACGCCGCCCAGGTCTGGGGCGCGGCTTTGGCCTATATCGCGCCGCGTTCGTTGCAAAAACTCAGCGTACCGCAAATGACGCTCTGGGGCCTGAACGGCCTCGCGGCCCTGGACCCAGACCTCAACACCACATTGCAGAATGGGCAGTTGCGCCTGTACGGGCCGGACGCGCTGATCCTGGCCGTACCCGCCCCCATGGACCCCAATGATTCCGCCGGCTGGGGCAAGGCCGCGGCCTCCATCGCCGCCGCCGCTTACGCCACCTCACCCGCGCTGCAAGCCGCCGGCACACAAGGCATCATCGCCAATTTCTTCGATGAATTATTCAACCATTTCGACCCCTATTCCCGCTACGAGCCACCGCAGCAGGCGGCCCAGGACGAGCTGATGATCATGGGGCTCGGCGGCACCGGGCTCACATTGGCGGTGCAAGGCCCGCACATCATCGTCGCCGCCGTGGCGGCCGACAGCCCAGCCGAGAACACCGGCATCACCGCCGGGAGCATCATCACCGCCATCAACGGCGCGCCCGTCTGGCCCGGCCAGCTCGCAGCCCTGAATGACAGTATGAACGGCATCGCCGGCAGCACCATCACCCTGGCCGTGCTGGACCCGGATGACGATGCCATCCCGCCTACCCCCCAGCAGATCACGCTCACCCGCGGCTATATCCCGCCGCAGACGGTCTTCGTCCTGCCCGGCCTGGTGCCCGGCATCGCCATCCTGCGCATCACCGGCTTCAACAAGGGCACCGCCGACCAGTTCGGCGGCGCCATGGCCACACTCATGAGCCAGACGCCCCCACCCACCGCGCTGGTGCTCGACCTGCGCGGCAATCGCGGCGGGGTGCTGCGCCAGGCCGTGCTGGTGGCCGACTCCCTGCTGCCCGGCGGCGCCATCGGCCAGGCCCAAGGGCGCGACCCCGATGCGACGCAGAATTTCAAAGCCGAGGGCTCGGACCTCAGCAACGGCGCCCGCCTGGCCGTGCTGGTGGACGGCCAGACCGCCTCCGCCGCCGAAATCCTCGCCGCCGCCCTGGCCGATAACGGCCGCGCCGTCGTCATCGGCTCCGAAACCCTCGGCAAAGGCCTGGTCCAAACCATCACCTCCCTGCCCGATGGCGGCGAGCTCTTCATCACCTGGAGCCGCGTGCTCGCCCCGCGCGGCTGGCCGCTGCAAAGCCTGGGCGTGATGCCCCAGCTCTGTACCAGCTTCGGTCCCACCTCGGTGGAGATGCAGATGGCCTCTCTGGCCAAGGGCCAGGACCAACTGGCCCCCGTACTGGCCCAGACCCGCGCCATGCGCGCGCCGGTGGGGGTGGATGACGTACTCGCATTGCGCGGCCATTGCCCCGCTAGTATAGGTAGCGATCTGGACCTGACGGCCGCCGCCTGGGTTTTACAGAACCAAACCGCCTATCAAACCGCGCTGATGCACTGATGAATATTCTACTCCCCCTCCTCGGCTTCACCGCCGCCGCCACCATGCTCACCCTCACGCCGGGGGTGGATACCGCCATGGTGCTGCGCAGCGCCGCCACCGGGGGCCCGAAGCGCGGCATCGCCGCCGCCGCCGGCATCTGCCTCGGCCTGCTGGTCTGGGGTTTTGGCGCGGCTTCCGGGCTGTCGCTCCTGCTCGCCGCCTCACGCACCGGCTTCATGATTCTCAAATTCTGCGGCGCCGCCTATCTGCTATGGCTCGGCGCCAACATGTGGCGCCACAAGCCAAAAGCCGTCGTAGTAGAGAATGAGGCAGCAGGAACGCTGGCAGCCTTCCGCCGCGGCTTCACCAGCAACATGCTCAACCCCAAGGTCGGCGTGTTCTACATCACCTTCCTGCCCCAGTTCATCCCCGCCCATGTCTCCGTCCCCGCCTTCTCGATGCTCCTCACCAGCATCAACCTGGGACTCGACGTGATCTGGTTCGCCGCATTGATCGCCCTCACCGTCCCCTTGGCCCGCACCCTGGCCCGCCCGGCCGTCAAACGCGCCATGGACCGTGTCACCGGCGCCACCCTCATCGGTTTTGGCCTCCGCCTCGGCCTCACCCGGTGAGATTGCTTGAAACCGCACTCCGGCGGCCATCCACGGCGCTTTTCTGCGCTTCCGGTGCTCACGTACTGAAGTACGCTCCGCTCCGGTTCTCGAAAATCACCGTGGCTGACTCACCGGAGCACGTTTTCAAACAATCTCACGCCCAGACTTGACGCAACCTTATATTCTGCGCCATACGGCGCGCCTGGAGATCTATCATGGCAAAGTCTAACGTCGTTCAAATCAAGCTCATTTCCACCGCGGACACTGGTTACTTCTACGTGACCAAGAAGAACGCGCGCGCACAGACGCAGAAATTGGAGCTCAACAAATACGATCCGGTCGTGCGCAAGCACGTCAAGTTCAAGGAAGCCAAGATCAAGTAGTTTGGTCCTTATGGCGTAATTGTCACGCCATAATCCGCTGCGCCGCACCATATACCCCCCTGGCATAGACGCCAGGGGGGTTTTTCATGCGCCTATTCAGGTGCCGGAATTGCGAGCAGACGGTCTTTTTCGAGAATAATCTCTGTGGCAACTGCGGCCACGCCCTGGGCTATCTGGCGCCGTCGCAGGAAATGGTCACGCTCACGTTGGATGGCGACCGCTTCTTCAGGCTGGAGTCCCAGGACAGCTACCGTTATTGCGACAATGCCGCCCACCAGGCCTGCAACTGGCTGATTCCGGAAGGCGCGGAAGACCACTTCTGCACCGCCTGCCGGCATAACAAGCTCATCCCGGACATCACCATCCCCGAGAATCTGGACCAATGGCAGCTCATGGAGGCCGCCAAGCACAGGCTGTTCTACACGCTCATCGCCCTCGGGCTGCCGTTGCGCAATTATGTAGAGGACCCGGAACACGGTCTCGCCTTCGAGTTCAAGCCCGACCCCCCGGCACCCGGCGTACGCACCCTCACCGGGCATGACGAAGGGCTGATCACCATCAACCTCGACGAAGCCGACGACGCCATCCGCGAGAAATTCCGCCATGAGATGGGCGAGCCCTACCGCACCCTGCTCGGCCATTTCCGCCACGAGGTCGGCCATTATTTCTGGGATGTCCTGCTCCGCGACGGCGGCGACCTGGAAGGTTTCCGCGCCGTGTTCGGCGATGAGACAAGCGATTACACCGAAGCCCTGCAGGCGCATTACCAGAACGGGCCGCCGCCGGACTGGGCACAAAACTACATCTCCGCCTACGCCGCCTCCCACCCCTGGGAGGATTTCGCCGAAAGCTGGGCCCACTACCTGCACATCATCGACACGCTGGAAACCGCCAGCGCCTTCGGCCTGCGCATCCACCCCGAGGGGGGCAAACACCGGCTGCTACGCGCCGAAATCGACTTTCAGCCGCATAAGGACGTGGATTTCGACCGGATCATCTCGTCATGGCTACCGCTGACCGTGGCGCTGAACGCGCTGAACCGCTCCATGGGTCTGAACGATCTATACCCGTTCACTCTGGCGCCGGCTGTGATTGAGAAACTGGGCTACATCCACCGGTTGGTGCATCACCCCCGGAAGGCCGAACAACCCCGGCAGGAGGCTGAGGCGGCTGCCCAACAGGCGGTCTGAGACTCCGGATCCCGATTGACCATTCCGCAACAAACCGCCAAGACCTGCTGGCTGATAACTGAGAATAACGCAGGAGCAGAGCATGTCGGGCGCGTGGGGAGCAGGGAACAAACTAACCGCAACGCTTTCAGCCGTTGAGGCCGCCGAACAAGCCGCGAAACGCGCCGAAGACGCCCGGATGGCGCTCTACCAGGCGGCCCGCACCGCCTTCGTGGCGAAATACAAAATGACACCCGAGGCCTATATCGCCGCTGCCAGGGCCCCCGTCCTCCAGGCCGCGGCACTCAGCCCGGCATCACGCTCCGTAGCGGGTCTGGCCCACACCAATAATTTATCACCCTCAAGCAGCCCGAGCGCAAAAGTCGTGGAATACCACGATAAGGAAGACGCGGGGAAATTAGCCGCTCAATCCGGGCGGTTGCAGGATGCGATCAATCTCTACGACGCGGCCTATGATTTGCGCGTCGCCTATGAGGTGGAGACCGGCAAACCGCCGGATGCGTCGCACCAGGCGGCGAAGACGATGCTGCGGGCCCGGCGCAATAGCCTCTCAGGCGTCATCGCGGCGTCGGACAACAACGCCGGGGTGCTCGCCGCCAAAGCCGCGGTCAAGCTGTTCTTCCAGCAGCAGAAATCACCTTACATACCCGCCTGCGCGGTGTGATCAGCCGCTGAACGCCCCGCCGGCTTAAAAATGGCTCCAGCCGGCGGAGCGAAACTCCAGCACCGTCTCGGCGCTGGACAGCACATGCACCCCCTCACCCGGCTGAAACACCCCAATCCGTGTCACGGTCAGCTCGCCACAAGCCTCCTTCAGCGCCTCGCCATTGCCCGGCGGCACGGCCAAAATCAGCTCGTAATCATCCCCCCCGGTCAGCCGCGTCTCCAGAAACGCCTCACCCAAAGCAGCCGCTTCCGGCGAGGCCGGCACCATATCAGCGCGGATCACGGCAGAGAGCCCCGCCCCACGCGCCAGATGCCCCAGATCCTGCACCAGCCCGTCCGAGACATCGATGGCGGCCGAGGCAATACCGGCGAGGTTCAAGCCTAAGCGCGGCTGCGGTAGCATGGAGCGGTTGACGAGGTATTTATGCGCCCCCGCGAGATGCCCGCGCCGCTTCTCCAGCCCCAAAGCCGCATCCCCAATGGTCCCCGTCACCCAGATACCATCCCCGGCCTCAGCCCCATTGCGGCGCAAAGCCGCGCCCGGCGCCACCGTACCCAGCAGCGTCGCGGTAAGCGCGATGCCGTGTTTGGAGGATGAAGAATCCCCCCCAAACAGTTTGATATTGAATATTTTCTGGTCTTCCTCCAGCCCGCGCACAAACGCCGCCAGCCATTCCTCCGGCTGCTCCACCGGCAAAGCCATGGTGAGCAGATAGCCCAAAGGTTCCGCCCCCATAGCGGCAAGGTCGGACAAATTCCGCCGCAGCAGCTTGCGGGCAATCAGCGCCGGATCATCGGGTGAGAGAAAATGCACCCCCTCCAGCATCTGGTCGGTGGTGATGACCAGCTCCCGCCCTGGCGGCGGGGCAAAAACGGCGGCGTCATCCTTCAGCCCCAGCCCGGCCTCACCCGCGAGCGGGGCAAAATATCTCTCTATCCGGGCGAACTCATTTGTCATGCAGTGGTATCGCTCAGAGTTGGCGCCAGAAAGCCAGCGCGCAGTGTGGGTCTGCCTGTTGCGTAACAGACAGACCTTTCCGGATTATCACTCTTCGGCGGCACCGGCGTTGCCGGGGGCCACACCAGCGCCCGCGTTGGCGGGTTGGGCAAATTCAGCCGGGCGCAGCAGATGCGCCAGCCGGTCCAGCACCCCATTCACCATGCGCGGCTCATCGCCCGAGAAAAACCCATGCGCCACGTTCAGATATTCATTGATGATGACCTTCGCCGGCGCCCCGCCAGCGGTCCACAACTCCGCGCCACCGGCCCGGAAAATAGCGCGCAGCACCGGGTCCAGCCGCGCTATCGGCCAGCTCTCCGGCAGTGCCTGGACAATCATCCCGTCGATCACATCCTGCTGCAGCGTGGCACTGCGCACGATGCGGCTGAACAAAGGCACATCGGCCTCGCGCAGATGCCCCTCCTCCAGCCCGCCACGCCCCGGCAACTCGCCGATGCGGTGGCGCACGAACTGGTCGATGACGACCTCGGACGAAATCTCGCCCTGCTCGGCCTGGTAGAGGGCTTGGACAGCAGCAACGCGCGAGAGGGTGCGGGGACGCGGGCTCATACTAAAGCCCGCTTCAGCGCGATCTGTTTCAAGCAGGCCACGGCCGCCTCGGCGCCCTTATTGGAGCCGGTCTCATGGCTGCGGGCCACGGCCTGGGCCAGCGTGTCCACGGTGAGCACGGCGGTGCCCAGGCACAGCGCCTGGCCGGTTGCCACATTCAGCAGCCCGTCCAAAGTGGAAGTACAGATGAACTCATAATGGTCGGTCTCACCGCGCACCACGCAGCCGAGCACGATATAACCGTCGAACAATTTGCCCGAGGCCACCGCGATGCTGAGCGCCTGCGGCAGCTCGAAGGCACCGGACACTTCCACCACCGTCACCTCGGCCTTCACCTGGGCCAGCAGTTGCTGGGCGGAGTCCAGCATGCCATCCACCACCTGCTTGTAATAAGGCGCGCTTATGGCGAGGATTTTCGGCGCCGGGCCCTTCAGTTCGGGGGCGCGGGCTGCGGGCGCGTCGGCGGTGCTCATGTGTTTTCTCCCACGTTGTCTCTCGCGCTGTCTCCAGCGATATCCCCAATTTGGCGCTGCTCGACCACATTAAGCCCATAGCCATCAAGCCCGACGATGGTGCGCTTGTGGTTGGACAGCAAAATCATGTTTTTCACCCCGAGGTCGACCAGGATCTGCGCGCCGATGCCGTAATCGCGCAAAGCCGGCGTGGGCGGGGCACCGTCCTTCAAAGCGCGGATACCGTCGGACATCGGGGTTTTACGGAATTCACGCAACACCACCACCACGCCGCGCCCGGCCTGCTCTATCTGCGCGATGGCGCCGTGCAGCGCCTTGAAATGCTCACCGCCGAGAACCTCGGAGATGATGTCCATGCTGTGCATGCGCACCAGCACCGGCTCAGTGCCGGAAACATCGCCCTTCACCATGGCGAGATATTCAAGCCCGTCGACCTTGCTCTCGAAAGCATACATCTTCCAATTGCTGCCATTGGCGGCGGTGACCACGCCCTGCTCCACCCGCTTCACCAGTTTTTCATTGGTGCGGCGGTAGGCGATGAGATCGGCGATGGTGCCAAGTTTCAAATTATGGCGCTGGGCGAAGCTCACAAGATCCGGCAAGCGCGACATGGTGCCGTCGTCATTGATGATCTCGCAGATCACCCCGGCCGGGATCAGCCCCGCCAGACGCGCGATATCCACCGCGGCCTCGGTATGCCCGGCGCGCACCAAAGTGCCGCCCTCGCGCGCCATCAGCGGGAAAATATGCCCGGGCGAGACGATGTCCTGCCGCCCCATCTCGGAATTAATGGCAACGGACACGGTCCGCGCCCGGTCAGCGGCGGAGATGCCCGTGGTCACACCCTCCTTCGCCTCGATGGAGATGGTGAAAGCAGTCTCATGCCGCGTCCCGTTGGCCTGGGTCATCAGCGGCAGGCCGAGGTTCTCGCAGCGCTGCTTGGTCATGGCCAGGCACACCAGCCCACGCGCGTGCTTGATCATGAAATTGATCGCATCCGGTGTCGCGAATTGCGCCGGGATGATCAGATCGCCCTCATTCTCGCGGTCCTCGTCATCCACCAGGATGAAAATGCGTCCCGCCCGTGCTTCCTCGATAATCTCGGCGGCGGAGGAGATGTAGTCATGCAACCCGGCGGATTTTACCTCGCTTTTGAGGTGGGGGGTTTTAAGCGTGTCCATGGAGTCTTTCTTTCACGGCCGGGGTCGGCCGGGGCCGGGTAGCATAGTGCTGGATAGGGTTTACGAATTCTTAAAAGCAAGCTGCCGCGCGACATAACGCGCCAGCATGTCAATTTCTATATTCACCCTATCGCCTACAGAGAGATAGATGAAATTCGTATGTTCCGCCGTGTGCGGGATGATATTGACACCGAATTCAGCCCCGTAATTGGTATTTTGAACCTCGTTCACGGTGAGAGACACACCGTTGATGGAAATGCTGCCCTTGGGGGCGACAAAAGGCGCCAGATCCTGCGGCAAACGGAATACCCAGCGGGTTGAACCATGTTCAGGCGTGGCGGAGACCACCTCGGCCAGCCCATCCACATGGCCGGAGACGATATGCCCGCCCAGCTCATCGCCCAGACGCAGGGAGCCTTCCAGATTGATCCTGCTGCCCACAGCCCAAAGACCAAGGCTCGATTTGGCCAAAGTCTCGGCCGAAACCTCCACCGCAAACCAGTCCACACCGGATTCCACCACAGTGAGGCAAACGCCAGAACAAGCGATCGAGGCGCCCAGCGCCTTTTTCGCACCAACCCAAGCCGCATTATCCGGCGTCTGGATGACAAAACGCGCATCCCGCCCTTCGCCCAGGAGCGAAATAGCGGTGATTGTACCGACGCCGGTGATGAGACCCGTAAACATGCCTACGCCTTCTTAAATTCGCTTAATATATCGGCACCCAGGCGCTGTTGTGCCAGGGGCAAAAACCGCGGCATCTGCGCCAATGTGCCAACCCCAAACCCCTGCGCCGCCGGCCAGCCATCCGCACCTATAACGCAAGGCGCATGGAACCAGGCCAGCCGGTCCACCAGCCCGGCCCGCAGCAGCCCGGCGGCAATCGTGCCCCCGCCCTCTGCCAGCACGCGCGTCAAGCCGTTCTTGGCCAGCGCCTTCAGCCCCGCCGCCAGATCCACCCCGGCGGCGGCCGCCGGCAGCTCGATGAGTTTTACCCCGGCACTTTCCAGCGCCTTTATACGCAATTTATCGGCCCCGTTGCGATGCAAAATCCACAACGGGTGCTTGGCCGCCCCGCGCACCAGTTGCGAGAGGAGCGACGTGCGCAAATGCGAGTCGATGACGATTCGCACCAGCGGTGCCGTACGGAACCCCTCGATGCGGCAGGTCAGCTCCGGGTCATCGGCCAACACCGTGCCCACCCCCACCAGCACCGCATCATGCCGGCCGCGCAGGGCATGAGCTGCACGGCGGGCCGGCTCGCCGGTAATCCATTGCGATTCGCCCTTGGACGTGGCGATCTTGCCATCCAGCGAGGAGGCCAGCTTCAGCGTGATGAGCGGGCGGCCCTCGGCGATCGTCAAGGCGTAGCCGGCAAGCAGCTCCTCGCACTCTTCGCGCAGGATATTTTCTACAATCTCAATACCTTGCGCACGGAGCTGGGTGATTCCGTCACCATTCACCCGAGGTGTCGGGTCGGTGCAGCCAATCACCACCCGGGCGATCCCGGCTTGCGTCAACGCCTTCGTGCAAGGGCCTGATTTACCAGTAAAACTGCACGGCTCCAGCGTGACATAAGCGGTCGCCCCGCGCGCCAGCCCGCCGGCCATGGCCAGCGCCTGCACCTCGGCATGCGGCCGCCCGCCGGCAGAAGTAACCCCGCGCCCCACCACCTGGCCGTTTTTAACAATCACGCAGCCGACCGAGGGGTTAGGCGCCGTCTGCCCCAGCCCACGCCGGGCCAGATTGACAGCCGCGCGCATGAAAACCTCGTGACTCACTCGGGCGTGGCCAGCGGCGCACCATCCATGCCGCCCAAAAATTCTTGAAAATCCTTGGCTTCGCCGAAATCGCGATAGACCGAGGCGAAGCGCACATAGGCCACGGCATCGACCGCCTTCAGCGCATCCATCACCGCTTCGCCGATCTGGTCGCTCCTGATCTCGCTATCACCGCTGGCTTCCAGCTTGCGCACAATGCCGTTGACGATGCGCTCCTGCCGCTCTTCATCCACCGGACGCTTGTTCAGCGCCAAACGGATGGAGCGGGCCAATTTGTCGCGGTCAAACGCCACCCGGCGGCTGTCGTTCTTCAGCACCACCAGCTCGCGCAACTGCACGCGCTCCACGGTGGTAAACCTCTGGCCGCACCCGGCGCAGAACCGCCGGCGGCGGATGGCGCTGCCATCATCGGTGGGACGGCTGTCTTTTACTTGCGTATCGGACTCACCACAGAAGGGGCAGCGCATGCGCGATTACCGGTAGATCGGGAAGCGGGCGCAGAGCGCTTTCACGCGCTTGCCCACCGCTTCCTCGGCTGCCGTATTGCCACCGTCATTGGAGGCCGCCAGACCATCCAGCACTTCGCCGATCATCAGCCCGATCTCCTTGAACTCGACCGTGCCGAAACCGCGCGTGGTGGCGGCGGGGGTGCCGAGGCGGATGCCGGAGGTGATGGCGGGTTTGGCGGGGTCGAACGGAATGGCGTTCTTATTGGCGGTGATGTGGGCCCGCTCCAGGCTCGCCTCGGCCGCTTTGCCGGTGGTGTTCTTGGGGCGTAGATCCACCAGCATCAGGTGGGAATCCGTGCCGCCGGTCACAATCGCCAGCCCCTGCTCAACCAGCGTCTGCGCCAGCATCTTGGCGTTGGCGACCACGGATTTCTGGTAGGAGACGAAATCCGGCGTCAGCGCCTCACCAAACGCCACGGCCTTGGCGGCGATGACATGCATCAACGGCCCGCCCTGCAGCCCGGGGAAAGTCGCGGAATTGATCTTCTTGGCAATCGCCTCATCATTGGTCAACACCATGCCGCCACGCGGGCCGCGCAGGGTTTTATGTGTGGTGGTGGTAACCACATGCGCATGCGGGATGGGGCTGGGGTAGATACCCGCCGCCACGAGCCCGGCGAAATGCGCCATATCCACCATGAAATAGGCGCCCACCTCGTCGGCAATGGCGCGGAAACGCGGGAAATCGATAAATCGCGGATACGCAGACCCACCGGCGATGATCAGCTTCGGTCTATGCTCGCGCGCCAGCCGCTCCAGCTCCTCGTAATCCAGCAGCCCGTCATCCGCCCGCACACCGTATTGCACGGCCTTGAACCATTTACCGGACAGATTAGGCGCGGCGCCATGGGTGAGATGCCCACCGGCGGCCAGCGACATGCCCAGAATCGTGTCCCCCGGCTGGATGAGCGCCAGAAACACCGACTGATTGGCCTGGCTGCCGGAATTGGCCTGCACATTGGCAAACCCCGCGCCAAAAATCTTGCGCGCCCGCTCAATCGCCAGGTTCTCCACCAGGTCCGACGGGAAACACCCGCCGTAGTAGCGCTTGCCCGGATACCCCTCGGCATATTTATTCGTAAACACCGAGCCCTGCGCCGCCAGCACCGCAGCGGACACAATATTCTCGGAGGCAATCAGCTCGATACCATCCTGCTCGCGCTTCAGCTCCTCACCTATGATCGCCGCGATCTCGGGATCGATCTCGGCCAGCGGGGCGTTGAAAAACCGCTCCAGGCGGGGGGCAATCGTCTGGTCATTCATGGCGTGGTCTCCGGCACGGTTGAGAGTTTGGCGATGCGGCCGATATGCCGCCCACCTTCAAATTCGGTGGTGAGGAAGCTGCGCAAAATATCCAGCGCCACCTCCTCGCCGATGATGCGCGCGCCCAAAGCCAGCACATTGGCGTCGTTATGCGCGCGGGTGAGGCGCGTGGTGGTAACATCATGCACCAGGGCACAGCGAATGCCGGGGTTGCGGTTGGCGGCGATGCTCATGCCGATGCCGGTACCACACACCAATATGCCGTAATCGGCCCGCTTACCGGTTACAGCGGCACAGACGGCATGGGCGAAATCCGGATAATCGACGCTGGCGGGTCCATCCGTGCCGAAATCCAGCACCTGATGCCCGGCCTCGATAAGCGCCGCGGCAAGACGGTTTTTGAGCGCAACGCCGCCATGGTCAGCACCCAGGGCAATGATCAAAGAACGAGGTGACAAAGTATTAGTCATGGCGCCCCCTTATCATGCAGGCGAGGCCTTTGAAATGACCCAAAGCGCGATGATTTTCAGATGCACCCATGCGGCGCACCCATGCAGCGGACCCATGCGGCGGACGGGCGCGGAATGGCCAAACTGTTGCGGCACCGTGGCGAATATGCCGCACCCGTGCAAATTGCACCGCCGGGGTGCCGGTGATGATTGCAGCCGGGGCAGAGCTCTCTATAAATATGAACAACTTGTCATGGATATGGTGTGAGTATGGTTGATCTTCGCGTTGGCTTCGCAGCCCTGGGTATCTCGCTTCTGGCGGCAGCCCCGGCGCTGGCGCAGGAAGCACCAAACTTTTCACATGCCGAGATTGCGGCTGCTGAAACCAACCTCAACCTCTCGCTCGGCTTCATACACCAGCAATATCATGAAAACCTGGCCCCCGGCGACGATGAGGACGGCTTCGCCCCCGGCTTCGGCGTGGGCGCCAGCGTGCTGCTGCCCTCCGCCTTTCGCAACATCGATCTCTACAGCGCGCTGTTCTACCAGTTCAACGCTGGCAATCTGAATTATAACGGGCATTACGTTAATTATCTAACCGGCGAGACCCGGCCCGGCACCGCCACCGACCGCGCCGTGTTCAACCATATCGAAGGGCGCCTCGGCCTCGGCTTTCCGCTCGACAACGGGCAGTTGGAGGTCATCCCCTATTTCACCGCCGGCTACATGGCCTGGAACCGTAATATCGATAACCCCGGCGCCATCGGCACGGATGAATTCTATCGCACAGCACTGGTCGGCGTGGGCACGAAGCTGGACGCGACCCTGACCGACAATCTGATCGTCTCGATCAGCGCCCAATGGTCCGCGCTGGTGGCCAGCAACATCACCTTCGATACTTTTGGCTTAAGCCATACGATGGGTGATTCCGGCGATGCCCGCATCCAGCTCGGGCTGGACCAGCACGTATCCGGCCCCCTGCATGTGTTCGCCACCGCCAGCCTGGAACATTTCAACTATGCGGGCGACCGGTTTAACGCCTCGAACCAGATCCCCATCAGCAGCACCGAATCCCTCTATGTTCGCGAGCCGCTGAGCACCACTACGCAGCTTGGGGTGAATCTGGGCGTTTCTTATAGCTTCTGAGCAAGCGGCAGCTTTTTGAAAAAAGCTGCACAAAAACTTTTGTAACTTGGGCCACGGGCTTTGACGCCATGGGACGCCTCCCGTCTGGCCCCCACCTCTGGCCCGAGCGGCTGCTTTTACAAAACAAGCCACGAAGAGCTAGCATGCGCGCATGAGCACGCAAAAATTCCCGGCCACAAGGCTGCGCCGCAACCGTTTTGACGATTCCACGCGGCGGCTGGTGGCCGAGCACAAACTTTCCGCCGATGATCTGATCTGGCCCATCTTCATCCGCGAGGGCGGCGGCGCGCCGGTGGAGATTGCCGCCATGCCCGGCGTGTTCCGCACCGGGCTGGATGGGCTGGCCCGCCATGTGGAGGAGGCCGCAAAACTGCGCATCCCCGCCATTGCGCTGTTTCCCGTCACCCCGCCCGAACTGAAAAATGCCACCGGCACCGAAGCCCTGAACCCGGACAACCTCATCTGCCAGGCCGCCCGCCTGCTCAAGCGCGAATTCCCGCATATCGCGCTGCTGGGGGATGTGGCGCTCGACCCCTATACCGACCACGGCCATGACGGCGTGCTGGAGGATGACTACGTCGCCAACGACGCCAGCGTGGAGATTCTCACACGCCAGGCTGTCAACCAGGCACAAGCCGGCATCGACATCATCTCCCCTTCGGACATGATGGACGGGCGCATCGGCGCCATAAGGGCCGGGCTGGATGGCGCCGGCTTCATCAACACCCGCCTGATGAGCTACGCCGCCAAATATGCCTCGGCCTTCTACGGCCCGTTCCGCGATGCCATCGGCAGCCAGGGCGCGTTGCGGGGCGATAAGAAAACCTATCAGATGAACCCGGCCAATTCCGATGAGGCCCTGCGCGAAGTCGCCATGGACATTGCCGAGGGCGCGGATATGGTGATGGTCAAGCCGGGCATGCCGTATCTGGACATCATCCGGCGGGTGAAGGACCGTTTCGAGATGCCGGTGTTCGCTTATCAGGTGTCCGGCGAATACGCGATGATCGCGGCGGCCGCGCGCAACGGCTGGCTCGATGAAGACAAGGCCATGCTCGAGAGCCTGCTGGCGTTCAAGCGCGCCGGGTGCTCAGGTGTGCTCACCTATTATGCCGTGCGCGCGGCCAAAATTCTGGAGGAATAAAAATGAGCCTATGGCCCGGGGCAAAACTGCCCGATCTGAGCGGTAAAACCATCATCATCACCGGGGCCAACAGCGGCATCGGCTATTATGCGGCACTCGAGCTGGCCAAAGCCGGGGCGCAGGTAACCCTGGCCTGCCGCAGCGCCGAAAAGGGCCAGGCCGCCGCCGCCCGGGTGAATGCCGAGGCCCCCGGCCGGGCCGTGTTCGCAGCCCTGGATCTGGCGGATCTGAATTCCGTGCGGTCCTTCGCCGCATCCTTCAAGGAGGCGCATGGCAGCCTCGACCTGCTCATCAACAATGCCGGTGTCATGGCCCTGCCCCAGCGCCATGTCACCGCGCAGGGCTTCGAGCAGCAATTCGGCGTGAATTTTCTGGGGCATTTTCTGCTCACCTCGCTGCTGCTCACCACGCTGATGAACGCAGCAGCACCCCGCCTTGTGCAGATCTCCTCCATCGCGCACCGCCAGGGCAAAATCGCCTTTGACGATCTGCAATACGAGCGCAATTACAAACCCTGGCCGGTGTATCAGCAATCCAAGCTGGCCATGCTGATCTTCGCCGAGGAGCTGCAACGCCGCTCGGATGCCGGCGGCTGGGGGCTGCTGAGCCTCGCCGCCCACCCCGGCATTGCCGCCACCGAGCTGGTGGCCAACGGGCCGGGCAATAAGAGCCTGCTGGCCATCGCCATGAACATCGGCAAGGCGTTTGTGCTGCAACCCGGCGATGCCGGGGCCTGGCCGACCATTCTGGCGGCGGTGGATGCGGCGGCCCAGCCCGGCGCCTATTACGGCCCGGCGGGGTTCGGCGAGTTCCGCGGCCCGCCGACGCTGGCGAAGATCAAGCCCCAGGCGCTGGATAAAGCCACCGGCGCAAGGCTCTGGGACGTGGCTGAGCAGCTCACCGGCGCGGAATTCAAACCCGCCCCATAAGCCCAGCCCGCAGCACGGCGAGTCTGTCCCACACATTACGCTCAAGCGGGCGCTCATGCGGGCGTGAGAGATCACGCCTGGTGAAGGCCGCCGGGAGAGCCGCCGCGAGCGCGATGCGAGGCGGCTTGGCACGGAGCAGCTTACGCGCGTGTTCAGCCAGATAGGCGGGCTCGGTGCCATCCACCGGCAGAAGCGAGCGGTTCTGCCGGGCAAGATAGGGCACCGCGCGCAGAATGCCGGAAATGGCATAGGCCGTGCCCAGATCCTCCAGCTCCGGCGAATCGGCACCCAGAAGCTTGCCGGCAATGCGCGCCAGCCGCCCGCCCGTACCGCGCGCATAGGCCAGAAACGCGGGGAAATCGGCAATCTCATCGGCCTCCGCCTCGCGCGCCGTGATGAGGCAAGCGAGATCCTCAGCGTCGAAAACCCCAGCCTCCAACGCAATCCTCAGGGGCGTCGCGATGTCATGTTTCCTGGCACTCCCCTCCACCACCTCGCGCCACCATTGCAGCCGGATGAGCGCCAGCATGGGCTCGGATGCCACCTCCCGCGCCCGCGCCAGCTCGTTATTAAACAAATAGAGAATTGCAAGTAATTCTCGTTTGCATGCAGGCGCGAACAAGGTGCAAAAAAAACGGTCCGGATCCGCATGGCGCAGGCGTGAAAGAAAGGTTGGGTCGCTTGACGAGGGCATCAACGCACCATAGCTAATTCTCTACTTATAAACAAAGCTATTGGAGCAAGTCACATGGCATTTGAACTACCCAAGCTGCCCTATTCCACCGATGCGTTCGCCAATCTGGGCGTGTCCCCGGAAACCTTCGAATACCATTACGGCAAGCACCACAATGCCTATGTGGTGGCGCTGAACGGGCTGGTCGAGAAGAACCCCGACCTGCAAGGCAAATCGCTCGAAGAGCTGATCAAGCTCTCCTACAACAAGCCGGAGCTGGTCCCGGTGTTCAACAATGCCGGCCAGATCCTCAACCACAACCAGTTCTGGGAAAGCATCAGCCCCACCGGCGGCAAAATCCCGGCCAAGCTGGAAGCCAAGATCATCGCGGATTTCGGCTCCGTGGAGGCGTTCAAGGAGCAGTTCAAGCAGGCCGGCGTCACGCAGTTCGGCTCCGGCTGGGCCTGGCTGATCCTGACCCCCGAAGGCAAGCTCAAAGTCACCAAAACCGCCAATGCGGTTACACCCGTCGCCACCGGCGAGGGCAAGGTGCTGCTGGTGTATGATGTGTGGGAACACGCCTATTACATCGACTTCCGCAACCGCCGCCCGGATTATATTTCCAACTTCCTGGATAAGATCGCCAATTACGAATACGCCGAGGCGAACTTGCTCTCCGCGTAATTTTTCGCGCGCGAAGTGAACCCCCTGGCGGCAACGCCAGGGGGTTTTTTGTTACAAACTCTTGGCGAAATAGCCGACGGTTTTGCCGTTGGGCAATGTTGCACTGCCGATGGGCGCAAACCCCATTTTGGCATGAAACGCATCCGAGGCCGGATTCGGCGGATCGGCATTCACCTCGCAGGTGATGCGCTCATGCCCGGCGGCCCGGGCAGCCTCAAACAGCGCATTGTAAAGTGTGGCGGCACACCCCTGCCCGCGCGCCGCAGCGGCGGTGACGACGCGGTCCACATAGACGAAGCGGGCAAAACGGGCGCGGAACCAGAGATAGTTCGGAGAGTCGTAATCGGCCGTCTCATCAAAAGCGATGATGAAGGCGGATGTGCCGATATGCCGGGCGAAGAAAGCCTGGGCCACGAGATGGGCGAAGCGGGGGGCGTCAGCAAAGGAGAGTTCCTGGGCATACTCGTTGTTGAGGGCGCGCAGGGGCTCCAAAGAGGTGTTAAAATCAAGAACTTTCATGAAGGAAGGATGCTACTTTTTAACAATCCAGCGTAGCCTTCCGTTCCCACTCAGAAAGATGCGCCGCATACTCATCCCATTCCGCATGCTTCAATTTCGCATAGGATTTCACGAAGCCTTCGCCAAGTGCCGCGCCGATGGTGGGCGAGGCCTCAAACGCACGCAGAGCATCGAGCAGGTTGAGCGGCAGGCGTTTGGGGTTTTTGGCGAGATGCCCATCGGTATACATATTGATATCCAGCCGCGGGCCCGGATCGGTTTTTTTGGCGATGCCGTCGAGCCCGGCGGCGAGCAGCCCGGCCTGCAGGAGGTAGGGGTTGGCAGCACCATCGGCCAGGCGCATCTCGAAGCGGCCGGGCTCGGGGATGCGGATCATATGGGTACGGTTATTGCCTGAATAGGTCACGGTATTGGGCGCCCAGGTGGCACCGGAGATGGTGCGCGGCGCGTTGATGCGCTTGTAGGAATTAACAGTCGGGTTGAGCAGAGCGGCGATGGCGCCGGCATGTTCGATAGCACCGCCGATGAAATGATAGCCGAGCTGTGAAACACCCAACTCACCCGTTTCGTCCTCAAACAGGTTTTTATCCCCATCCCACATCGACACATGGGAGTGGCAGCCGGAGCCCGTCAGCCCCAGGAAAGGCTTGGGCATAAAAGTGGCGCGCAGCCCATGCTTCTCGGCAATCGACTTGGCCATGAATTTAAAGAACACATGGCGGTCGGCGGTAAGCAGCGCGTCGTCGTAATGCCAGTTCATCTCGAACTGGCCGTTGGCGTCCTCATGGTCGTTCTGATAAGCACCCCAACCCAAGGCCAGCATCGCATCGCAGATTTCCGTAATAACATCGTAACGGCGCAACAGAGCCGCGGCATCATAACAGGGCTTGGCGGCAATATCGGCGGGGTCTGAAATCGCGGAACCATCAGGCGTGGTCAGGAAGAATTCGCACTCGACCCCACTCTTCATCTGGTAGCCCATGGCCTTGGACTGCGCCATCACCTTCTGCAGCACGATGCGCGGCCCCTGTTCCACCGGCTTACCATCCATCCAGATATCGGAGGCAAGCCAGCCCACCTCCGGCTTCCACGGCAACGGTGTCAGCGTCGTGGGATCGGGGATGGCGAACATATCGGAATCCGCCGGCGAGAGATCCAGCCACGTGGCAAACCCGGCAAAACCCGCGCCGTTTTTCTGCATACCGGCAATGGCGGCGGCCGGAACCAATTTGGCGCGCTGGGCACCGAACAGATCGGTGTAAGAGATAAGGAAATATTTCAGCCCGAGTTCTTTGGCTTTTTCAGCCAGGTCGATCGTCATGTTGCTAATGCCCCGCTTAAAAGTTTCTGCCCGGTATCCAATTCGTGCCCGCCAGAGGCACCTGCGCCATGGCGGCGGCCTCCATCGTCAGCGCCACGAGATCTTCCGGCTCCAGATTATGCACATGGCTCTTGCCGCAAGCCCGCGCGATGGTCTGCGCCTCCAGCGTGAGCACCGAGAGGTAATTGGCAAGCCGCCGCGCCGCCTTCACGGGGTCGAGCCTTGCTGCCAGGACTGGGTCCTGCGTGGTAATACCAGCCGGGTCGCGCCCCTCATGCCAATCATCATAAGCCCCTGCTGTGGTGCCGAGTTTCTGGTATTCGGCCTCCAGCTCCGGTGCATTGTCACCCAGCGCAATAAGTGCTGCCGTACCTATCGCTACAGCATCCGCACCCAACGCCAGCGCCTTCGCCACATCGGCCCCAGTGCGAATCCCACCCGAAACAATCAACTGTACTTTCCGGTGCATCCCCATATCCTGCAACGACTGCACGGCCGGGCGAATAGCGGCGAGAATGGGAATCCCGACATGTTCGATGAACACATCCTGTGTGGCCGCCGTGCCGCCCTGCATCCCGTCCAGCACCACCACATCGGCACCCGCCTTCACAGCCAATGCAATATCGTAATAAGGACGCGAGGCACCAATTTTCACATAAATCGGCTTCTCCCAGCCGGTCAGCTCGCGCAGCTCCAGAATTTTAATCTCAAGATCATCCGGCCCGGTCCAATCGGGATGTCTGCAGGCAGAGCGCTGATCAATCCCCTCCGGCAGATTGCGCATCCGTGCCACACGCGGCGAGATCTTCTGCCCCAGCAGCATGCCGCCACCGCCCGGCTTGGCACCCTGCCCCACAACCACCTCAATCGCATCGGCCCTGCGCAGGTCAGTCAGGTTCATGCCATAACGCGATGGCAAATACTGGTACACAAGCGTCTGCGAATGCCCGCGCTCCTCCGGCGTCATCCCGCCATCGCCCGTGGTGGTGGATGTACCAACCGCCGTAGCCCCGCGCCCCAGCGCCTCCTTGGCATTGCCCGAGAGCGCGCCGAAGGACATGCCGGCAATGGTCACCGGTATCTTCAAATGGATCGGCTTCTTGGCAAACCTTGTGCCCAGCACAACATCGGTGCCGCAGCGCTCACGATACCCCTCCAGCGGATAACGCGAAACAGACGCACCAAGAAACAGCAGATCATCAAAATGCGGCAGCTTGCGTTTGGCCCCGCCACCGCGAATATCATAAATGCCCGTAGCCGCAGCGCGCTGAATTTCAGAAATGGTGCCGGGGTCAAAAGTCGCGGAATAACGCGGGCGGGTTTGCGGAATATGCGGCGAAGAATCTTCAGTCATGTCTAATAGGCCCCGGCATTATCAACATGGAAATGATACAATTTGCGCGCCGAGCCATAGCGGGTGAACTCTTCCGGCTTTTCAGAACAACCGGCCTGCTCCAAAAGCCCCGCAAGAATCTCCTTGTCCTCAGCGCTCATCTCCTTAACTTCGCAGTCCGCACCAAGGCTTTTTACTTCGCCCTTCACAAACAACCGTGCCTCATACAGCGAATCCCCCAGCGCCTCCCCGGCATCGCCGCAGATCACCAGATTGCCGGATTGCGCCATGAACGCGCTCATATGCCCGGCATTGCCCTTCACCACGATATCGACCCCTTTCATGGAAATCCCACACCGCGCCGCCGCATTGCCGTCGATAATAAGAAGCCCGCCATGCGCCGTGGCACCGGCCGATTGGCTGGCATCGCCCTTCACATGCACCAGCCCGGACATCATATTCTCCGCCACCCCCGTGCCGGCATTGCCCTGAATGGTGATGGACGCGCCATCATTCATCCCTGCGCAATAATACCCAGCATGGCCCGCGATGGTGATGGACACGGTCGCCGTAACCCCCACCGCAATGGCATGCGCACCGCGCGGATTGAGCACATTCCATTCCGTGCGGTTGGTTTTATCCTCCAGCCCCTGCAAGGCCGCATTCAAACTGCGCAGCTCCTCCTGGGCGAGATCAAAAATTACAGCATCCAGCAGCGTCTTCTGCAAGGCACTCATGCCGCGCGCTCCCAGAAATAAACCTGCCCCGGCTCGGGCTCGAACAGTTTCGCACCCTCGATGCCGGGCAGGTCTGCCAAAGCCCGGTACTCCGAACCAAAGGCGACATAATCATCCGTCTCCGCCATCACCGCGGGCTTGCAGGCCACCGGGTCGCGCAGCACGCCAAAACCGTTCTCGGTACCCACAACAAACGTATAAAACCCATCAAGCCTGTCCAGCGCATTATGCAGCGCCTCGTCGAGCTTTTTGCCCTCGCGCAACTGGTGCGAGAGAAAACCCGCAGCCACCTCGGTATCATTCTGCGTGGCAAAACTGATACCTTCCCGTATCAAAATCCGGCGTACATCGTTATGGTTTGAGAGCGAACCATTATGCACCAGGCATTGGTCCGCACCAGTGGAAAACGGATGCGCGCCCTCGGTCGTCACAGCGGATTCCGTCGCCATGCGCGTATGCCCGATGGCATGGCTGCCGGACATTCCCGCCAAACCAAAACGCTTGGCCACATCCTCGGGCAGACCCGTGCCCTTGAACAATTCCATCCGCGCCCCGGAGGCGACGATGGTGATCTCCGCATGCTGCGCCAACGCCGCCCGCACCTCCGCCTCGCGCTCAGCGGCAAAGGAAACAACGGCATGGTCGTCATGCGCCACGCAAACCAACCCCAGCCCGGCGGCCAGTGCCTGCACATCAAACCCGGGCTTGGCGCGCAGCGTAAACTTGCGCTGCCCCGCCACACCCTGGCCGTAAATGGCAAAACCGGCGGAGTCCGGCCCACGGTCGGTGAGCACGGTGAGCATGCCGCTCAACAGCCGCCCGAGTTCGGGTTCCAATCTGGCGTTCTTCAGGAACAGTCCGGCAATGCCACACATGGTCTAGTCTACTCCTCTGTCCTGCAAGGAGAATAACCGGGCCGGGCGGGAGCGTCAACTGGAAAGAATAAACAATTCTTGATAGGAAATTTTAGCGGCCCTTACGCCTGGTGCACCAGTTTCAGCCCCGGGCGCGGCCATTTCACCTCCAGCAGCGTGCCATAGCCCGACAGGGTGATATAGGCCGTACGCATATCATCCCCGCCGAAGCATATATTGGTGCAATAGCCTTCCGGCGCCTCATGGAATTCGAGCAGCTCGCCTTCAGGTGAAAACACCGTGATGCCGCCTTTAACAAGTGTGGCGACACAAATATTGCCATTCTCCTCCACCGCCATGGAATCAAAACGGCAATACCCGCTGCCACCGCCTAAAAACTTTCCGCCATTGGGTGAAGGCCAAGGCGCCTTGGCCAGCTCACCGGGGCCGATCACGGGGTAGGACCATAACCGCCCTGTTTCCGTCTCCGAAACATAAAGCGTGCCGCCATCCGGCGAGAGGCCAACACCATTCGGCGTGATCACCGGAAACGCCACCTCTTTAATGAAGGAGCCATCCAATTTCGCATAGAACACGGCACCGCGGTCCATCAGCCGGCCATAGCTCTTGCCATGATCGGTGAACCAGAATCCGCCGCGACTGTCGAACACGATGTCATTCGGCCCTTTGAGCGTCACGCCGTCACATTTGGTGTAAAGCGTCACCACCGCCCCGGTGGCGAGGTCCACACGCTGGATGCTGCCGCTCTCATAATCATCGGCGCGGCCATGCGGGCGGGCAAGGCCATCCTTCGCATGCAGCCAGTTGAATCCACCGTTATTGCAAACGTAGCAGCTCCCATCCGGCCCTATGGCAGCCCCATTCGGCCCGCCGCCCAATGTCGCCACAACCGATTTCACGCCATCAGCCGCCACACGGATCAGCCGCGCCCCCTCGATCTCCACCACCAGCACCGAACCATCGCGCATGGCGATCGGGCCTTCCGGAAATTTCAACCCTTGCGTGACATCGCGCCCAGTGAGCTTCATGGTGTTTCCCCTTGCCTATGCGCTCAATAATAGCAGGCGATGGCCCGCGCCACCATCACCCTCTAAACCGGCTGCCAGATCGGCGCGCCGCGTTCCTCGCGCAGTGAGGGGATCACCCGGCCGTCGATATCGGTAATCCCATATTCCTGCGCCAGCTCGGCATTGATGAAGGTGCCGCCTGTCTTTTCCATAATCTTCGGGTCTGCCAGCAGCGCCGCCATAACACGCCCGGGAAATTCCGGTGAGCTGCCGGCACCACTGTTCAGCGTGCTGGCCATGCCCGGAATCGTCTTCAGATTTTCCGTTGCGCGCTCGGTATAGGTAAACCCCTGCCACAGCGAAACCGACGCCACATTATGCGGCTTCAGCTCAATCGCCATATCCCGCGCCATACGGTCCACCGCCGTTTTCGCCACACCGAAAATCGTATTGTAAGTGTAGCGAACCCCGACATAGCCGGAAAGCCCGATGATCAGCCCTGATTTTTGCGCCACCATCATCCGCGCCGCATGCCAGGCCGCCACAAACCCCGCGCGCACACCAATATCGAAAATCTCCCAGTTGGAGATTGGCTTTTCCCAAAACGAGCCTGCTTGCGTCATCTCAAACGGCAGCGCAATCGCATTGTTCACCAGCAGATCAAGCCGCCCCTGCTCACTACGTATCCGCTCGAACAACGCCGCCACCTGCGCGTCATCACCATGGTCAACCGCCACGGCAATGCCCTTGCCGCCGCGCTTATCCACCTCAGCCGCCGTCTCGCCCACCGTGCCAGGCAGCGGATGCACACCAGCACTCACCGTGCGCCCGGTTACATAAACCGTAGCGCCCTGCTCGCCCAAAACACACGCAATGCCCTTGCCAATGCCCCGGCTAGCCCCGGTTACAAGTGCTACCTTGCCATCAAGCCTGCCCATGCTCAGGCCTTGCCGAAGAATTTCACGCTGTAATCGCCATGCGCCCGGCCGGAAAAATGCTCGGCACTGAACGGCAGCCCCATAACACCCTTGGACCAGTCAATCGCCACACCAAAATCCTGGTACCAATCATAAAGCATCACACGGCTGGCAATCCGCCACGCCCCATCGCGCTTTTCCAGCACATCCAGATACCGCCCGCCCACAACAGTATCGCGCTCCTCCGTGCCAAAGTTCACGCGGTGGTACGAAATCACCTGCGTCTCAACCTTGGCACTCTCGCCCTCAACCTCGATAAAACTCTGCCCCAGCACATGCTGCGTGCAGGGAATCGCCTCCGCCCCAGGCACCACCCAGGCCAGATATTCCGCGAATGTCCCGGCAAACACCCCATAGTCGGTCACCGAATCCGGCCAGTAAGCCCCCGAAATCAGCCCCGCATCCCGCCGGTCCTCACCGCGCGCCAGACGCACCAGACAATCCCGTATCTTATCGCGCTCAACCAGCGCCCGCAGCTCCGCATCCATCCCATTTTCCTCCAATTTTGCCATAAGCCTACCCCCCACCCGCCGCAAGGGACTTGACCAATGCAGACAAAGGCACTGCCCGCAAAGTAAAAAGGCCAGGGCTCTGCCCTGGACCCGCCAAGGGCCATTGGCCCTTGGATCCCGTAACTTAAGACTTAAAAAAGAGGCCTGCCACCTAGCTGTTTCAAACAGCATGGAGGCAGGCCTCTTTTTTAAGTCTTAAAGCTAATGGGGGTCTGGGGCCGTCACGCCAAAGGCGTGCTTCGCACGACGGCCCCAGCGGGTCCAGGGCAGAGCCCTGGCCTTTTACTCAGCCGGCTGCACCTTCGTATTGCGTTCCTTCAGGAAGGCAAAGAACTCCACGCCTTCGCGCAGGCGGCGGACCAGCATTTGGCGCGAGGTGAGCATTTCCCCGAGGATGGAGCCGATCTTCGACCAGCGGAAATAGAATTTCCGGTAGATGGTCTCGACTGAGTCAAAGATTTCCTGATGGCTCAGATGCGGGTAGTGCAGCGGGGCGATCTGCACGCCGTGCTCGTCGATCAGCTCGGCATGTTCGATATCGAGCCAGCCTTCCTTCACCGCCTGGTTGTACAGGAAGGTGCCGGGGTACGGAGCGGCCAGCGACACCTGGATGGTGTGCGGGTTGATCTCCTTGGCGAAGGCGATGGTCTCTTTCAACGTCTCGCGCGTCTCGCCGGGCAGGCCGACGATGAAGGTGCCGTGGATTTTCACCCCGAGCTTATGGCAATCCTTGGTGAACTGTTTCGCCACCTCAATGCGCATACCTTTTTTGATATTGTGCAGGATCTGCTGGTTGCCGGATTCGTAGCCCACCAGCAGCAGGCGCAGCCCGTTTTCCTTCAGCACTTTCAAGGTTTTATAGGGCACGTTGGCTTTGGCGTTGCAGGACCACGTAACACCCAACTTGCCCAGCTCGATGGCGATTTCCTCGGCGCGCGGCAGGTTGTCCGTAAACGTATCGTCGTCAAACATGAACTCCTGCACCTGCGGGAAGAGTTCCTTGGCGCGCTTGATCTCGGCAATGACGTTTTCCACCGAGCGGGTGCGGTAGGTATGCCCACCCACCGTCTGCGGCCACAGGCAGAAGGTGCAGTGCGATTTACAGCCGCGCCCGGTGTAGATGGAAACATAAGGGTGCTTGAGGTAGCCGATGAAGTAATCCTCGATGCGCAGATGCTTGGCGTAGACATCCACGACGAAGGGCAGCTCATCCATATTCAGCAGCAGCGGCCGGTCTTCATTCTTGATCAACTGACCATCGGCGGCGCGCCACCAGATGCCCTGAACCTCGGCCATCGGCTTGCCTTCGGCAATCTCCTTGATGGTGAAATCGAACTCATTGCCGCACACAAAATCCAGCACTTTCGCCCGCGCCAGCGATTCTTCCGGCTGCACGGCGACTTTCGCACCAATGAAGCCGACCAGCAGCGACGGGTTCAATTTCTTGAACTCCTCGGCCACTTTCACGTCATTGGAGAAGGACGGCGTGGAGGTATGGATCACCAGCAACTGATGTGTCGTGGCATGCGGCAGCACATCCGCCATGCCCAACCGCGCCGGGGGCGCGTCGATCAGCGTGCTATCCGGCAGCAATGCCGCTGGCTGGGCCAGCCAGGTGGGGAACCAGAAGCTCTTGATCTCGCGCCGCGCCTGATAGCGCGATCCGGCGCCACCGTCGAAACCATCGAAGGAGGGGGGCTGCAGGAACAGGGTTTTCAGGGTCATCTGATCTCTCTCAACAACTAACGGAGTTTTCCGGGGTCGGCTTGCATCATCTGGCCACGCCAGTCCACCCGGCTGCCAGTAAAACTTGCAACATAGATGAGGGTGGAAAGCGAATCGCGCAACAGAAAAAGCCACGGGCCGCTGGAGGGCGGCATGCGCAATGCTGTATCAATCCGCCTGGCCGCCAGCGTTCGGACGGTAAGCACCGCCAGCAGCAGCGCCCAGGCCCATGCCGCCCCGCCCGCGAACAGCACGGCGAGGGCTGCCCAGAGCAGCGAGGTCTGCAGTACCGAGGCCGCGTAAGGAATGGGCACCAGCGCCCGGATGGTCCGGGCCCAGCGCAGCTCATGGCGGAACAGCGCCTCGAAATCCGCCTCCGGCACGGTGGTGGCCGGCACCAGTTGGGCCAGGGTGAGCTTATACCCGCGCGCCACCACCAGCCGCCCCAGCACCTGGTCATCCGCCAGATTATTGGCCACCGCCTGCAACCCGCCCACATCCGCCAGCACCGTCTTGGTCAGCGCCATGGTCACGCCCAGGCAATCCTGCCGCCCCAATTTACGGGCCAGCAACGCACCCGGCAGGAAGCTGTAGTTAATCTGATTGGCCCCCAGCATGGTGGCCAGAGCCGGCGTGCCGGGCAGTGCGGTATAGAGAGAGGTGACAAGCCCCACCCCCGGCGCCTCAAGTGCCGCCACCACACGGTCCAAAAAATATGGCGGCACATGGATATCGGCATCCGAGATGCACAGAAGCTCATGCCGTGCCTGAGCCTGCATATTGATGAGGTTGGAAATCTTGCGGTTGGTGCCATGCTGCGTGGCATCCACCACCAGCGCCACCTCCCGCGCCGGGTGCCGCGCGCGCAAGGCTGCCAGCAAGGGCAGCACCGGGTCCGCCTCATTCTGCACGCCGAACACCAGTTGGTATTCCGGATAATCGAGCAAAAAGAAGGATTCCAGCGCCTGCTCCGTGAGCGGCTCCACCCCGCACAGCGGCTTGAGCACGGACACCGGCGCCCGCGCCTGCGGCGGCGCCACCGGCGCGCTGACAAAGCGCTGCACCAGCACGGTACCGAGCCATTGCTGCACCACGCCAATAACCGCGCATCCCGTGGCAATGCCGGCAAGCACCAACATCAGCCCTGCCCTTTACAACACATTACTTGGCGGCCGAGCCGCTCTGCAGTGCCGCAATCTTGGTCTGCAGCGCGGTGATCAGCCGGGACGCATCGCCCGCGCTGACCAGCGAGGCGAAATCGGATTCATGCAGCGCCACCTGGCTGATGGAACCACCCAGCAGCACATCGGTAATGCGCCATCCCTGGGCTGTGTTATGCACCACATAATCCAGCTCCACCGGATCGCCGCCACCGCCGGGGGTGAGCGTACTATGCACGATGAACCCCTGCCCCAGCGGCTTTTCCGTGGAGGACACCGCAAAGCTCTCGCCACCGAAGCTGGTGAACTGGCTGGCATAAGAGGCGACCGTAAACTGGCCGATCAGATCGATCAGTTGTTTCTGCTGCGCCGCCGGCAGGGTGGCCCAGAGAAAGCCCACGGAATTCTGCGTCACAATAGGCAAGTCGTAACTCTGCGCCACCACCGGAGCGACGACGGCAGCCCGCGCCTTGAAATCGCTCCCGGCCTTCATGGTGGCGATCAGCCCGTCATCCAGCGTGTTCACGGTCGCGGCTTCGGGTGTTGCCGCATAGGCGACGCCTGCCACGCCAAAATTGGCGCCGCCCAGCGCCAGGCTGAAAAGGGCGATGAGGATCTTACGTGTCATACGCCCTTGATAACCCCTCACTGTGCCGGAATTGCGACCAAGCCCAACTGCGGATCGAGGCCCAGCGCCGCGATGGCATTGGTCACGATATGGCTCGCCGTGAGCCCGGCTTCAATAAGCTGGGCCGCCGGCGTGTTATGGTCGATCAGCCGGTCCGGCAGCGTCATCGGGCGGAATTTCAGCCCCTTATCGAACGCCCCGGTCCAGGCCAGGTGATGCGCCACGGCCGCGCCAAACCCGCCGGCAGCACCTTCTTCAATCGTAATCAGCACCTCATGGTGCCGCGCCAACTGGTCGATAAGACCGGTATCCAGCGGCTTCATGAAGCGCGCATCGGCGATGGTGCATGGAAAACCATGCGCCGCCAGCTCGGCTGCCGCCTGCTGGGCATCGGCCAGACGCGGGCCGAGCGCCAGAATGGCAATCTTGCCGCCCTCCTGCAGGATGCGGCCCTTGCCGATCTCCCACACCGTGCCGCGCGCCGGCAGGATCACACCCGTGCCCTCGCCGCGCGGATAGCGGAAGGCGGACGGCCGGTCGTCGATGGCGACCGCCGTGGCGACCGCATGCATCAGCTCCAGCTCGTCGGAGGGCGCCATGATGACCATATTCGGCATCGGCCCGAGATAGCAGAGGTCGAACGAGCCGGCATGGGTGGCGCCGTCAGCGCCCACCAGCCCGGCGCGGTCCATGGCGAAGCGCACGGGCAGTTTCTGCAGCACCACATCATGCACAAGCTGGTCGTAACCGCGCTGCAGGAAGGTGGAGTAGATGGCACAGAAGGGTTTCAACCCCTCGGTCGCCATGCCGGCCGCGAAGGTGACAGCATGCTGCTCGGCAATGCCGACATCGAACATGCGCTCGGGGAATTTGGCCTCGAACTTGTCGAGACTGGTGCCGGGGGACATCGCGGCGGTGACGGCCACGATGGACGAGTCGAGCTCAGCCTCGGCGATCAGCGCCTTGGCGAACACACTCTGATAGGTCGGCGGGCCCGGCGGGTCTTTCTTCTGCTCGCCGGTGATGACGTTGAATTTCTTCACGCCATGGTATTTATCCGCTGCCGCCTCGGCCGGGGCGTAACCCTTGCCCTTCTGTGTCACCACATGCAGCAGCACCGGCTCGCTCGCCTCCGAGTCGCGCAAATTGCGCAGCACCGGCAGCAGATGGTCCAGATTATGCCCATCGATGGGCCCGACATAATAGAAGCCCAGCTCCTCGAACAGCGTACCGCCGGTGAGGATACCGCGCGCGTATTCCTCGGCCCGGCGCGCCGTGCGCTCCACGGGGCGGGGCAGACGCTTGGCCATTTTGGCGGCAAAATCCCGCAAACTCAGGAAGCTGCGTGACGATATGAGCTTGGACAGATATGCGCTCATCGCCCCCACGGGCGGGGCGATCGACATATCATTATCGTTCAGGACCACGATCATGCGCGACCGGATGGCGCCGGCATTGTTCATCGCCTCATAGGCCATGCCGGCACTCATCGAGCCATCGCCGATCACGGCGATCACGTTGCGCGGGTTCTCCTCATGCTTGAGGTCGCGCGCCACGGCCATGCCCAACCCGGCCGAAATCGAGGTCGAGGAATGCGCCGCCCCGAACGGGTCGTATTCACTCTCCGAACGCCGGGTAAAGCCGGACAAGCCGCCCGGCTGGCGCAAGGTGCGAATCCGGTCACGCCGTCCCGTAAGTATCTTATGCGGATAGGTCTGATGCCCGACATCCCAGATCACCCGGTCGCGCGGCGTCTCGAACACGGCATGGATCGCCACGGTCAGCTCCACGACTCCAAGCGAGGAGCCCAGATGCCCGCCGGTGGTGGAGACCGTGTCGATGGTCTCGGCCCGCAGCTCATCGGCCACCTGCTTCAACTGGTCCGTGGAGAAATTACGCAGATCGGCTGGAATGGTAACCCGGTCCAGGAGCGGGGTCCGCGGCGCCATCAGTGACATCCCCCAGAGCGCGGCGGCAGTCTCATACGCATCAAATCCCGTCCTTTACTCAACAGCTTTATAAACAATCTGCTACCCACTCTTCGGTACAACCGGCCCCACCAAAGCGAATCGGCGGGGGTATTCATCCTGAGAACCTTCATCCCTTACGAGAAGGTAAACGGAAAAGCCAGCTACCCTCAACCCTCCCCATCCCTGAGAAATGGCCACGGCAGAAGGTTAATGTAAGCTCATGCTTGCGGAATGTGGAGGCAATGACCTAATGCTGGGCGGAGAAAGCGCGACAGCGTGACACAGCGGCAACAGGATGGCTAAAATGGACGGCATGACCAATAGCGTAGCTGGCGCAAAAACGATGCGCGTAATCCTGGCACAGCCGCGCGGCTTCTGCGCCGGGGTGGAGCGCGCTATCGACATCGTCGAGCGTGCCCTGCAGAAATTCGGCCCGCCCATCTATGTCCGCCATGAAATCGTGCATAATCGGCATGTTGTGGAGGATCTGCGCGCCCGCGGCGCTGTGTTCGTGGATGAGCTGGACGAGGTGCCGGAAGGCGCCTGGACCGTGTTCTCCGCCCATGGCGTGGCCCGCAAAGTGGTCCAGGCCGCGGCCGACCGCACCCTGCCGGTCATCGACGCCACCTGCCCGCTGGTCGCCAAAGTCCATGCCGAGGGCCGCCGCTACGCCGGCCAGGGCCGCGAAATTGTGCTCATCGGCCATGCTGGCCACGCAGAGGTTGAAGGCACCATCGGCCAGATCGACGGCACCGTGTACCTGGTCCAGACCGTCGAGGACGCCGAGAAGCTCGAAGTGCAGAACAAGAGCAAGCTCGCCTACATCACCCAGACCACCCTCTCGGTCGATGACACACGCCACATCATCGCCGCCCTCAAAGCCCGCTTCCCCGCCATCGTCGGCCCGGATGTGAAGGATATTTGCTACGCCACCCAGAACCGCCAGGAGGCCGTGCACCAGCTCGCCGGCCAGGTGGAACTCATCCTCGTCGTGGGCAGCAAAAACTCCTCCAACTCCAACCGCCTGCGCGAGATCGGCACCGAGCTCGGCCACCCCGCATATCTGATCGACGACGCCTCCGCCTTGCGCGCCGAATGGTTCGAGGGCATCTCAACGGTTGGCCTCACCGCCGGGGCCTCAGCGCCGGAAGTCCTGGTGCAGGGCGTCATCGAGGGGCTGAAACAGTTCGGCCAGGTCAAGGTCGAGCTGCTGGCGGGCACGCCGGAAGACGTTAAATTCAAGCTGCCGGCCGAAGTGGCCAGCATCTAAGGAGCGGACAAGTATGGTACCGTTAAACCAGGCTGTTACTGTAGCCACCTACATCTTGAAGCAGAAGCTGAAGGGCAATAAGCGCTACCCGCTGGTGCTCATGCTGGAACCTCTGTTCCGCTGTAACCTGGCCTGCTCCGGCTGCGGCAAAATCGACTACCCCTCCGAAATCCTGAACCAGCGCATCTCCGTGGCCGATGCCATCCTCGCCGCCGAGGAATGCGGCGCGCCGATGGTGGCGATTGCCGGCGGCGAGCCGCTCCTGCACAAGGAACTGCCGCAAATCGTCGAAGCCTACCTCAAAATGGGCAAATACGTCATCCTCTGCACCAACGCGCTGCTGCTGGAAAAGAAGATCGACCTGTTCAAGCCGCACCCGAATTTCTGCTGGGACATCCATCTCGACGGCGACAAGGAGATGCATGACAAGGCCGTGGACCAGGAAGGCGTGTACGAACGCGCCGTGGACGCCATCAAGCTCTCCAAGGCCAAAGGCTTCCGCACCAGCATCAACTGCACCCTCTTCGAAGGCGCCGACCCGGACCGCGTCGCCGGGTTCCTCGACACAATCGCCGATATGGACATCGAAGGCGTGATGACCTCGCCCGGCTACGCCTATGAGCGCGCCCCGGACCAGCAGCACTTCCTCAACCGCACCCGCACCAAGGAGCTGTTCCGCGACATCTTCCGCCGCGGCAAAGAGAGCGCGAAGCGCGGCAAGCACTGGAAATTCACCCAGTCCCCGCTGTTCCTGGACTTCCTCGCCGGCAACCAGACCTACGCCTGCACCCCCTGGGGCAACCCCACCCGCAACGTGTTCGGCTGGCAGCGCCCCTGCTACCTGCTCGGCGAAGGCTACGCCAAGACGTATAAAGAGCTGATGGACACCACCGATTGGGATGCCTACGGCGTCGGCAATTACGAAAAATGCGCCGATTGCATGGTCCACTCGGGTTTTGAGGCCAGCGCCGTGATCGACTCATTCAAATCCCCCTGGAAAATGGCGAAATTCGCCCGCGGCATGATCAAAGGCATCAAAACCGAAGGTGCCATGACCAAAGACATCCCCCTGGACAAAGCCCGCAAAGCCGATTTCGGCGTGTTCTCCAAACACGTCGAAACCAAAATGGCCGAAATCCACGCCAAGAAGAACGCGGCTCTGCCGGCGGAGTAAGGCCAGGGCTCTGCCCTGGACCCGCCAGGGGCCGAAAGGCTCCTGGACCCCACCCGGATTAAAAAAGGGGCCCTAAGCAGGGCCCCTTTTTTAATCCGAAGAGCCCGGGAGCTACTGGCCCTCGAAGAAGACCAAGAACAAAGCCACAGGAGCCAATCCAATGACCCGCCTGCAAACCATCCCCCTCTACCACGAGGGCGCCGACCTCCAGGGCCAACTCGCCCTCCCCTCTGGACCAGGCCCACACCCCGCCATACTGGTGATGCACAACGCCCTCGGCCTCGGCCACCACATGAAAGACGTCGCCCGCCGCCTCGGCGCCCAAGGCTACATCGCCCTCGCCTCAGACATGTACGGCGGCGGCATCGTGCATAAGGATTCGGCCGGTGCCGCCACCTCCATCGTACCCCTCATGCAAAACCCCACTTTGCTACGCGCGCGTATCGTCGCCTGGTACGAACACCTGAAAACCCTGCCCGGTGTAGACCCCATCCGCACCGGCGCCATCGGCTACTGCTTCGGCGGCCAATGCGTGCTGGAACTGGCCCGCAGCGGGGCCGACGCAAAAGCCGTCGTCAGCTACCACGGCCTGCTCACCACCGCCCAAAAAGCCGAACCCGGCCAGGTAAAAGCCTACGTCGCCGCCTACACCGGCGCCAAAGACCCCTACGCCCCCTACGACCAAGTCCAAGCCCTACGCGAAGAACTAATCACCGGCGGCGCCCTCTGGCAGATCACCGAATTCGGCGAAGTCTACCACGCCTTCACGGACCCAGACGCCAACACCACCCCCATCCCCGGCTTGGCCTACGACCCGCTGGCCGATAAAATCTCCTGGGCCGGCACACTGGCCCTGCTGGAAACCCTGGTAAAACAAGCGTAGGGCGGGCTTATTGTGTTTTGTCGCCACCACATTAAATTGTGGCCATGAGACACACACGTACCCTCCGCACCGCTGCCCTGTCCGTAATCCTGGCCGTGTCCTTATCTGGCTGTGTCGCGCAAATGGTTCTGAACTCACAGGATCGTCAGCATTACTCAGATTACGTCACCCAGACCAATCAGCTCAATTTCCAGCGCGAGAAAGCAGGCCTAGCACCTGACCCGGTAATGACGTTTGATCAGTGGAAGGGCCATTGAGCGCCTGGACGTTCCTGCTGTTCATACCCATCACGTCCACCTTGTAGGGCCGTCGAGGACCGATGCGTGGCGTGAGTGCAAGTAGGGCGGGCTTCAGCCCGCCACCCCTCACAATATCCGGTCAACTGCCAGGGTATAAATCTCATCATCCGCCCGGCGCCCGACCGCGATGACGAAAATCACGATCTCCCGGTCGATCACCTGATAGACCAGCCGATACCCATCCTTGCGCAGTTTGATCTTGTAGAACCCCGCAAGATCACCGTGCAATTCACTGCCCGGCACATGTGGATCCTGCACCAACTTGGCCAGCTTCTTCACGAATTTCTGGCGAACACTCCCATCCAGAGCATCCCATTCCTTCAACGCCCGCTCGTCAAACGCGAGCGCGTATTCAGTCATCCTTATGCCGGGCCTGCAACTCCGCCAGCGTCATGCGGTGCAGCGCCGCCGGGTTGGCCAGCCTTTCACGGACAATTTCGATCAGCCGTGCGTCCCCATCCGTCACCAACTGGCGCCGTACAGGAGGCCGGCCCGTCTCCGCGATATAGGCAAGCGTATCCCGCAACACATCCGCCAAAGACATGCCCTGCGCCGACAGTTTCTCCTGCACCGCCGCCTTCAACGCCTCATCCACCCGAAATGTAACAGCAGACATCGCCCATCTCCAAGAATGTACTACAAACGTAATACATTCGTCCCACAAAAGGCAAGCACTACCGGCGTAACTAGCCGCCAGGCTCCCGCGTATGCGTAATAATGGACAAATACGTCATCGGCTTCACCAGCAGCTTCTCCGGCCCATGCGGCGCTGCCGAGTCAAACAGCAAAGCGTCTCCCGGCGTCAGGTGATAAGACTGATCCCCATGCCGGTACACCACCTCACCGGTCAGCATATAAATAAACTCCGTCCCCTCATGCTGAAACGCCGGATAAGGTGCGGCATCCTTGCTCAGCGAGATAAGATACGGCTCCACCACCACATTGCCACCCAGCGCATGCCCCAGCAGCGAATATTGATGCCCGGATTTGGTGCCGCGCCGCTCGATGATCACCCCGGTCCCGCCCTTAACAAAAGAGCAATCCCGCTTTTCCTCAAACGTGGAAAAAAACGTGGTAATCGGCACATTCAGCGCGGAAGCCAGCGCCTGCAGCGAGGCCAGCGAGGGCGATATCTGCCCGTTCTCGATCTTGGAGAGCATGCCCCCCGAAAGCCCGGCCGAGGTCGCGAGTTCCGACACGGTAATCCCCACCCGGCGGCGCAACTGGCGCACCTGCACGCCTATGGCCTGCTCCAGCGTAAGGTCGGACACCGCAGCCGCACTACTCCCGGTGGTGTAGGGCTCGGCGATGCCTTCCGGTAATCCGGCCTCCGCCAAGGCGTCGGGGAGGCTGGCTTTGATCATTCGGGCCTGTTGCCCCAGTTTACCCTGCGCTCGCATCGGCTCTATCAGCCCTCCTGGCATAAACCTTATGCCGCGCGGAAGTTGAAAATTCCAGCCTTGTTTACAGACTCACGACAATGTTTGCCCCCGCCGCCGCGCAATTGCGCAAGGTCGCGCGCTATTGCGCAGATTCCAGGCGTTTGGCCGCCGTTAACGTATTACGCAACAGGCAGGCGATGGTCATAGGCCCCACCCCGCCCGGCACCGGCGTGATTTTGCCTGCGATTTGGGCGGCCTCCGCATAGGCCACATCCCCCACCAGCCTGGTCTTCCCCGGATTTTTCAGGGAGGCCACGCGGTTAATCCCCACATCGATCACCACCGCCCCCGGCTTGATCCAATCCCCCTTCACCATCTCCGGCCGGCCAACGGCGGGGATCAAAATATCCGCCGTCCGGCACAAACCCGCCAGATCGCGCGTTTTGGAATGCGCCATGGTCACGGTGCAGTTCTGCTGGAGCAAAAGCTGCGCCACCGGCTTGCCCACCAGATTGGACCGCCCGATGACCACCGCATGCAGCCCCGTGAGATCGGGGATGACATCCTGCAAGAGCAGCAAACACCCCAGCGGCGTGCAGGACACCAGCCCCGGCAGCCCGCCGGCCAGCCGCCCCGCACTCACCACGGTCAGCCCATCCACATCCTTATCCGGGTTGATGGTATTGATGATCTCATCCGCATCCAAATGCTTCGGCAGCGGCAGTTGCACCAGAATCCCATGCACCGCCGGGTTGGCATTCAGCGCCCGCACCAGCGCCAGCAGCTCGCCTTGCGTGGTCTCGGCCGGCAGCGCGTGATGGAACGACTCCATCCCCAGCTCCACCGTGGTTTTTACCTTGGCGCCCACATAAACCTGAGATGCCGCATCCTCCCCCACCAGCACCACCGCCAGCCCGGGCTTATAGGCCAGGGTTTTCACCTCATCCGCGATGCTGGAGAGAAGTTTCGCCGCAAAGGCTTTGCCGTCGATGATGTCAGCCAAATTTTGGTCCTCAATTTCTCAAAGAGAAAATAAAGTGCTTTTTAGGAACGCACAAGATGCCGCCGGGAACGTGCCGCCTGACTATTGCAAATGCGCCAAAAAATCCATGCGCTCATGCAGAATACGGCTGATGAGGATACCGCCCGCTTGCTTCTGATAGAAGATGACATGGCTTGCGCTGGCTAAACGTAGGTAGCCCGACCGGATGTGATGCGCCATCCTGCCGAGATCCGAAAAATCCGCAAGCTTCTGCAGGCTGGCATGCAGCGCTTGAACATAGGTTTTGGCGCGGGCCATTCCCGATTCGTCGGCAGAGATTCTGGCTATATGATTGATATCGTCTTGCGCGGCCTGCGACAGGACATAGCTAGCCATTTGGTTTCGCTTGCCGTTCCCTCTTTTCGAACGCATCCCAAATATCGAGCACGTTCATATCGCTAACCCCGCTCTCCTCACCCTCAATAAGTGCCGCCCGAAGTGCCGCCAACTGCGCCTCCTGCTGCTCCAGCAGCCGCAACCCGGCACGCACCACCTCAGAGGCACTGGCATAGCGCCCCTGCCCGACCTGTTCCTCGATAAAACCGGCAAAATGCTTGCCAACGGAGAAGGAGGTGTTTTTGGCTTCCATGCCAGGCACCATACCAAATTCTGGTATCACGGCAAAGCAAATATCCCCGGCGGGGCAGATAACATAGCTGCCACTGCTCATTGGCGGTTCAGCCCGGCGCGCCAGTTTGTATACTCGGCTACGCATCAGGAGCACGCCATGTCAGACCGCCCGCCTCTGCCCCCTTTTTCCCCCGAAACCGCCGCCCAGAAAGCCCGCCTGGCCGAAGACGCCTGGAACAGCCGCGACCCGGCGCGCGTGGTGCTGGCCTATACCGAGGACACAATCTGGCGTAACCGCACGGATTTTTTCACCGGCAGAGCGGCGGCACAGGAATTTTTGACGCGCAAATGGGCAGGCGAGCTGGAATACCGGCTGATCAAAGAAGTCTGGGCCTTCCACGGCAACCGCATCGCCGTGCGCTTCGCCTATGAATGGCACAATGAGGACGCAAACTGGTTCCGCTCCTACGGCAATGAGCAATGGGAATTCGACACCCACGGTCTGATGCGCAAACGCCAGGCCAGCATCAACGATCTGGCGATCAAAGCCTCGGACCGCCTCTTCCACTGGCCCCCCGGCCCCCGCCCGGCCGAGCATCCGGGATTGAGCGAGCTGGGGCTCTAACCGGTAGGGCGGATAAGCGCAGCGCAATCCGCCACCTTTACGCCGTACGCGGCGGTTGGCCGAATGGACTTCGTGTGTTGTCCCTAAAGATGGCGGAAGGCGCTGCGCTTTTCCGCCCTACGCTTTGCTGGTTACTCACAGCACGTTGCTTTTGCCCAGGTTGCATGGTTCGCACAGGGTTTGTAGGTTTTCCTCGACCGTTTCGCCACCCAGGCTCCAAGCCTTGATGTGATCAACGTGTAAAGTGAGTCCTAGCCGCAATGCGGGGCTAGCCCCACAAGCCCGACACGAGAAGTTATCCTGTTTCATTACGCGGAAGCGTAGTCTGTCAGATGGGTTGCGACCTGTTTTATGACCGCTTGCTACTTCGACCGGCGCCGGCGGTCGTACATCCTGAGCATTGGCATACATGACGAATTGTTCGAGCGCATTCATCCAAGAGCGGAATCGCCGTTGGTAGGGACCAGCGGAAATCACGGAAGGCTGCTGCGCGAGTTCCCGGAAACGGGGTTGCCGGCCATAATATTCCCAAAGGCGCATAAGGTTTTCGAATAATCGTTCGTCAGTTATGTCGCGTTCGCTTGCTATTTCCAGACCAGCAGTTCGGAGCGCGTGATTCCATGTACCAAATCGAAGGGCTACAGTCGATGGATGGTAATTTCCAAACTCCGAGTACAGTCTGAAAGAAACTGCATTCGTACCGGCAAGCTTAGCAACTCGCTGAAGGTCGGATATCAGTTCTTCGTTGGTAACCGGTGCTCGGACACGCTCAAGCTGGAATTTGGAATTGTTCATCTCAGCCATTTCGAAAAAGGGGCATTGGAATACGTTACTCTCCCTCCACCCCAAAATAAATCTTAGGATGGGGGACGCGTGGCACGATCAAAAACTAACGGGGGTCGGGGGCCGTCACGCCGGAGGCGTGCTGCGCACGACGGCCCCAGCGGGTCCAGCGCAGAGCCCTGGCCCTCCCTAAAGCTCCGCCGCCACGCGCTCGATCACCCCGCTCCAATCATAGGCCGTCTGCTGCCGAAACAATTTGATCGAAGGATACCACGGCGTATCTTCCCGATCCAACAGCCAGCGCCAATCCGGCGCCTTCGGCAGCACCAGCGAGGCCGGTGCCCCGATCGCCCCGGCCACATGCGCCACGGAGGTATCGATCGTCACCAGATGGTGCACATTCTTCAAAATCGCCATCGTATCGATAAAATCGCCGATCTCAGGCCCAAGGTTGATCAGCGGCGCGCGCCCGTAATATGCGCCCGCCTGAGAAATCTGCTCACCTTTTTGCACGGTGACGATACAAATATCCTCCCGCGCAAACAGCGGCGCAAACTGCTTCAGCTTCAGCGTCCGTTTTTTATCATTCTTATGCGTCGGCCGCCCGGCCCACACCAGCGCAATCCGTTTCTTTCCCTTAGGGCACAGCAGATCCAGCTTCTGCCGCCATTCCTCCACCAGCGCATCAGGCGGTGCCAGATACCCCGCCGGCGGCACGTTCTCGGTGCCAATCCCCGCCAGGCGCGGCAGGCCGGAGAGCGGGATATAGGCATCATACTCGCCTGTATCTTCCCATTTCGTAACAAATTTACCAACGCCCGGAATCTGCCGCAAAATCGGCGTCAACTCGCCCGAGCAGGCCACAATCGGCTGCGGGCACAGCAGCGCCGCCCAGGGGATCAACCGCCCGAACTGAATACAATCACCAAACCCCTGGTCGCCGATGATCAGCAGCCTGCCTGGCGGCAATGGTTGCCCGTCCCATTGCGGCTTGTCGGTTTTGGGCAGCATGCCCTCGGCCTGTTTCAGCTTGAAGCGCCATTCATAGCTCTCCCAGCCTTCCTTCATGCGCCCGGCCAGCAGCAGCGCCTCGGCCTTCTCGAAATGGGCCTCGGGGTAATTCGGCTCCAGCTCAATCGCCTGTTCGGCCACCCGCACGGATTCTTCCAAATCCAGTTTCTCATAGAGAATCAGAGCAAGATTGAAATATGCCCTGGCATCCTTCGGCGCCAGCTCAATCGCCCGCCGCCCGGCGCGCACCGCATCCTCCAGCCGTCCGGCACCGCGATACACCTCGCACATATTGCGCGGGTAAAGTGCCACCTCAGGTGCGATCACCTGCGATCTCTCCATCCGCTCGATGGCCTCGGCGATCCGCCTGTTGCGGTAGGAAACAATGCCCGCCAGATGCAGAATATGCGGATGCTCCGGCATGGCCGCCAGCATGCGCCCCGCCAGATCATCAGCCTCCACCAGCTTATTATCCTGCTCCAGCTTGGAGAGTTTCTCCAACGCCTCCGAGAGCGGAATAACCTGCTTGCCCGGCTGCGCGGTTGGTGCCTTTACCTGCTCGCTCATGCCACGTCTCCCTCTGCATAGCCAAGCTCATCGATCAACGGTGCCAGCGCGTCTTTCACCTCATCAAACAGATGCGGCATGACACCAAGAAATTCGCGGTGCTTATAGGCGGCCTTGCCATGCACCGCCTCGCGCCCCGCGAAATGCGCCGGCAGCGGGTCCGGCACAATCTCGTTATTCGCCCCAATACCGGGCGGCACAGCCCCCTCGGCACCGATGAAATCCAGCACCTCGCGCAAAATCTTCGCCGGCTCCGCCACAAGATTTTCATACCGCACCGGCAGATACCGCAAGGTGAGCTGGCCCCGGAAATGCCGGATCATATCCGCATGAATCCCGTAATAATTCGCCAGCGCCGGCAGCCCCGCCTGAGCATTGCCCTCGAATTTTCGGTCCTGCGCCATATTGGCGAGCATCAGATCATACGGGTGGCGCAGCACATGAATGATCGGCGCCTCAGGGTACAACAGCTTGATCAGCCCGATATGCCAGAAATTGGACAAAGCACGATCGGTGATGAAACGCACACCAGGGCGCAACAGCCCGAGTTTCTCGCGCTTGCCCTCATAAAGTGCGCGCAGCCGCCCCGGCAGTTCCTGGTTCTCGCCCACCAGCAGCTCATCCAGCGCCTCCGGGTAGGGCGCCTGCGTACCCACCAGCCGCGGCACCGCGCCGGCCAGCTCGCCTATGGGCGCGAATTCATCGCCGATGGCAAAGCCGGGAAGCTGGCCCAGTAATTGTTCCAGCACCGCACTGCCAGACCGGGCAAAACCCAGCAGAAACACCGGGGTGAACGCCCCCGGCTTGGCGCGCGGTAAAACCTGCACCCGGTCCGCCGTAAAATACGCCTTATACGCCGTGGCGCGCGCCTGCAGCGGCTCCGGCCGGTACACCAGCCCGCTGCGCTCACGCTGCATGCGCCGCGCGTTAGACCAGGCGCTCACCGCCTCCGGCAATTGCCCGAGTTGCTCAAACGCCTGGGCGCGGGCCAGAATTTCCGGTGCCAATAGCGCCTCGGTGGGCGTCAGCCGGTCCAGTGCTGCCTGCGGCTGGTGCATGGCCAGATCCGCCATCGCGCGCAGCAGGCGCAAGGTGCGGTCCTCCCCCCATTGCACCAGTGCCGCATCCAGCACCGCAACGGCTTTGCCGCGCTTACCGCGCCCAAACTCCACCTGCGCCTGGCCGCCCACGCCGCGCTTATTATCCGCGCGCTGCGCCAGCGCCTTCTCATACAGTCCAGCAGCTTCTTCGAGCCGGCCTTGCAGTTTCAAATTCCAGGCGAGGTTCGCCACCACCAGCCCATCCTCGCGCCCCAGCAGTTTCAGCGCCCGGCGGTAATGCGTCTCGCCCTCCAGCACCGCGCCGGTTTCCGTCAGCACCACGCCCATCACATGCTGCACGGTGGCGTCCTTGGGTGTCGCTTTCAGCGCGGCGGCGGCTATCGGCAGTGCATCCACATGCCGCCCCTGCCCCACCAGATATTGCGCGAATTGCGTATTGGCCTGCGCCCGCAAACCGGGGAGCCCCGGCAGGCCCGCCAGCCGCGTGCCCAGCACCGTCGCGGCCTCATGCTTATTCTGCGCCTTGCGTATCTCGAACATCACCCGCAATGCGGTGCGCTGGTTCGGCGCCAGATCCAGCACCTGCAACGCCAGCGCCTCGGCCTCGGCATATTTCTTCTCGTTGAAAAACTTGGTCGCCTCGGTGCTCTGGGTCTCCAGCAGGCTGGTATTGTCCTGCAACGGCAAGGTGGCGGCATCCAGCGCGCAACACCTGATTTCGCGCAACCCGCTCCCGCACGGGCATGGTTTTGTTTTCAGTTTCAGCTCAGTCACTGTTTTACCCGTTCGTTGCCGGGCCATAATACAGGCTTTGCGCCCTCCGGCAACGCAGCCAACCCCCTGTAATCAATAGGTATGATTCAGGGCCTTGCCGCAACTCCCTCTCATTCTCACAACGCTATGATTCCCTTGACCCCAGCGCCCCACGGCGCCAAAATAATCGGCCCCGGGGGTTGCCGCCATGCGAGATTTTTCCGAATTATCCGAGCGTGAAGTGCTGGCCCTGGCCATCGGCGCGGAGGAGGAGGATTTCCGCATCTATATGGACCTGGCCGAGCGGCTGCGCGAGGAGTTCCCCGCCTCCTCCCAGATGTTCACGGAAATGGCCGAGGAGGAGACCGAGCACCGGCACAAGCTGCTGGAGCTTTACCGCGGCAAATTCGGCGAGCACATCCCGCTCATCCGCCGGCACGACGTGCGCGGCTTCCTCAACCGCAAACCCATCTGGCAGCTCCCCCGGCCCAGCATCGAGGATGTGCGCATACTGGCCGAAAGCATGGAAACCGAGACCAAGCGCTTCTACCGCCTGGCCGCCTCACGCGCGACCGACGTTTCCATCCGCAAGCTCTTAGGGGACCTCGCCGAGGCCGAGCAGGCGCATGAGATGCGCGCCGACGCCATCGTCACCAAAAACCTCTCCGCCGACGTGCGCCATGGCGAAGACGTCCACGCCCGCCAGCTCTTCCTGCTGCAATACATCCAGCCCGGGCTGGTCGGCCTCATGGACGGCTCGGTCTCCACCCTCGCCCCCATCTTCGCCGCCGCCTTCTCCACCCACAGCACCCACGCCGCCTTCCTGGTGGGTGCCGCCGCCGCTCTGGGTGCGGGCATCTCCATGGGTTTCGCCGAAGCCCTCTCCGATGACGGCTCGCTCACCGGCCGTGGCACACCCTATGTAAGAGGGCTGGTCACCGGCGCCATGACCACGCTGGGCGGCCTCGGCCACACCATCCCCTTCCTCATCCCCCATTTCCGCACCGCCATGATCGTCGCCGTCCTCGTCGTGGCCGTCGAACTCGGCATCATCTCCTGGGTCCGCTGGCGGTTTATGGACACGTCTCCTATCCGCGCCACATTACAGGTGGCTTTGGGCGGGGCGCTGGTATTTGCGACGGGGATTTTGATCGGGGCGGGGTAAAGGGTTCGCCCGGCCGTGGCAATGCCACGGATGTTGCGTAAGTTTAATACAAATGCGGGCACCCATTAGCCAAAGATGCGGCGAATAGGCACAAGAAACACCAATGGAGAGGCTCAGTTTTTCATTGCAAATCCAACAATATCTGCTTAATGGAATATATCGTGATCTTAAAATAAGGTGCGAATTTGTCCACGGCATCCAAACAATATTTTTATCTGCTTTCAGCCATTAGAGGCGTGGCCGCGATTTTGGTGGTCATGCGGCACACCAAGCCGATTTTCGCCCCTATAAACTTTCCAATGAGCTTCATGGCGGTCGATATCTTCTTCATACTCAGCGGTGTCGTTATCGATGCCAGCTACCAAAAGAAATTGCGCGCCGGCCTGACGCCGCTTCAGTTTACCTGGCTGCGCGTTATCCGCATTTACCCGCTTTACATTTTAGGCTGCGGCCTGACAGTTCTGACAATTTTCCTGATGCCCGGCCATCATATTTGGAACGGCACAGACATCTATCCCATCCGGCACCTGGCGCTCTCCTGGCTGTTTACCCTGTTCCTCTTACCCACCCCCATCCCCCACACGCCGGAATTCCCATTTGATCACCCGGCATGGTCCCTGTTTTTTGAGCTCGCGATAAATATATTCTATGCATTGATCGTTACCAGGCTTTCGACCCGCCGCCTTATCGGCCTGATCGCTATATGTGGCTTGGGTCTATTGGCCTGTCTGGCATTCTATCATCAAAGCCAAACGATTGATTTGGGATGGAAGGAAAGCACCTTTATCGGTGGTTTTTTCCGGACAGGCGTATCTTTTTTTCTTGGCGTACTGATCTACCGAATCTATCTCACGCGGCCTCTGCCGTTCATCACACGGCATTCAGGAATTACCTCTATTGCAATCGTGCTGGCTGTGATCGGGGCACTTGTGATGCCGATATCCGGTGGCACTTCTGGTGGGATATATTACGTACTCTGCGTATTTATCCTCTTCCCAGCCATTATTTACGCTGCTCTCGCCGTCCAGCCCGGGAAACGCAGCCTGCCTTTCTGGGCGTTTTTAGGGGATGTGTCTTACCCTGTTTATACATTTCATGTTCCGATTTATTTTGTGCTCTGTTCTGTATTATTTGGCATATTCGGCCTGCCCATCACCGCTCATGCGCCCTGGGCCGGGATCAGTTTTCTCACCGTCGTGGTCATTGCCGCAGCCATTCTGGACAAGACGTATGACCGGCCCCTGCAGAAAAGGCTGCGGATGCTTTCAGGACAAAAACCTGTGCCGGCAGATCTACAACCTGAATTCCATACGCCTTAGCGGAATAGCCTCTGCACGCTGGAGCCCCCACAAAAACCCATGCTATTGATTTCGCTCACCCATTGGCGCAGCGTTCATGCATCGCGCAGGCCTTGAACGACTGAACAGGAGCTTATCAAGTGTGGCAACAACCATTCATTGAAAACATAAGCGGCGCGCTGAAGGACGAGCCCCGGCTCATCGGCCTGTTTCTGGGCGGGAGTTTCGGCAAGGGCGAGGCGGATGCCTACAGCGATGTCGATCTTTTGGCGATCGTCGCGCATGACGATCAGGAGGATTTCGCCAGCATATGGAAGCAACGGCTTGAGTCGCTCATCCCGATCATCTTCTGGTACGAACTTGCCAAAGGCGCGCGGATCTTGAATGCCATCGGCGAGGGGTGGCAGCGGATCGATCTGGTATTGGCGGACAAGGCGATTCTGGCGAAATATAGCAAGGATAGTCTCCGGCCCCTGATCGACGGGCAAGGATTGTATGGCAATTTGCCGGATACTATCCCTTGGCCAGGCCCGAACAGGGGCCAGATTTCCAGTCTCATCAACGAGTTTATACGCATCCTCGGCCTGCTCCCAGTCGGCCTCCGCCGTGAGGAATACCAGACCTGCCTCATGGGTCAGGATTTGCTGCGCACAAGCCTGTTCCACCTTCTCACCGAGGAGATCGAACGGGTGGACAAGGGCGGCATGCTGGCCTGGAGCCGCCGGTTTTCGCCGGAGCAATTAGCCCTCCTCGGGTCCATTCCTTATGCAAGCCCAACACGGCAATCCATCATCGACGCGCAACTGGCCGCCGCAACCGTCTTTCTGCCACGCGCCCGCAGCCTGGCCGATAAATGGAACATCGAATGGCCGCAAGCTTTTGAAGACGCCACCTGGAAGAATCTCAAGGCCACGCTGGGTATTGAAAAGCCCCAGGGTATTTGATGGGCCGACAAGGATGGGGGCAGCATAGCGCAACCCATCCTACGTTTACTAAACACGCGGAAGATCGTGGAATACCACCCCAGATGAATCCAGCATTTTACATTACCCCCGTGACAGCCCTGCATCCCGATATGCAAGCGCTTCAAGCAGAGGCCGCAGCCGAAGGGTTTCATATTGTCGACCGGCTGATGAAGGACTGGCTATCCACCGCCAACATATTTGACCGGCCCAGCGAGCTATTTCTAGGCGGCTTCTTGGACAACAAGCTTCTGGGATTTTGCGGCCTCAACGTCGATCCGTATATGGTTCAAGACGGAGTAGCCCGATTACGCCATCTTTATGTCAGACGAGATGCCCGTCGTAACGGTGTGGCCACCGCACTCGTCAAGTTCATTCTTAATGAAGCCAAAGGCAATTTTCACCTGGTCCGGCTTCGGACGGATACCCGAGAGGCAGCAGAGTTCTACGTCCGTCTCGGATTCGAATCAGTGAATGATGCGACCGCCTCCCACATTGTGCTTCTTCGTGAGGCGGCACAAAACATTTGATTACTTTACAGAAACTTTATCTCTAACCCGCACAGGCCGATACGCCGGCGCAGGATTAGCCGCCACCAGCCGTTCCCAATGCCGCAGGATCAGCCCGATCTTCTCAAACACCAAGGCCAGATCAGCAAACTCCCGGCCTAGCCGCGCCTTCGGCCCGAGTGCCCGGTGCGAGGGCTCGCCGGAGATCAGCCGCGCCCCGGCGGACACGCGCAGCGCCCCCATCTGACCCTCGCCGCGTGGCTGGGCCAGCGGCACCGGCTGGCCGATGTGGCAGATGCGCGCCGCTATGGCGGCATCTTCCGGCAACAAAGCGGAGAGATCGGTATTCAGCCACATATACACATTGCGGGCTTCCGCCGGCGTCAGGCAGCGCGCGGGCTCATGCGGCGCCTGGAGGGAGAAGGTAAAAATACTGCGCAGGCGTTCCCATTCCTCATCACCATCCGTGCGGGCAATCGGCGGGGCCTCAAGCAAACCAAGCCCCGGCTGGGCGGCGATGGCTTTACGCGCAGCAGAACCAAACCCCTGGATGATGGCAGCACGCCGGGCCGGGATGATGCGCAGCAGCGCCTTGATCTCGGCCAAAGCCGCCTGCCAGCGCAAAGCCAGGCCGTAATTGCCGCCGGTGGGCAGGTTTTCAGCACAAGCGGCATCGGCGGGAAATTCGGCACGGTTGAAATAAGCCGCCAGCCCTTCCGGCAACAGCCCGGTCTGCAACCGCGCCGCCACGGCTTGCGGCAGCAGCGCCGCCCCGGCGAAAGGCGGGCCGGTGAAAAACTTGGAGCCAGTGATCAGCACCACCGCCCGCAAGTTCAAATACGCGCGGATGGCGTTGGCCGAGAGCCGCCCCTGGCAGGCATCCACCACGATATCGAACGCATCGCCATAAACAGCCCGCAGATGCGCCAGAAACCCCGGCGAAGGCGCCAGCAGCCCGGTTTTCGAGAGGTCCAGCCCGTGCAAAATAACAAACCACCCGGCGGCAATGCCCGCCGCCAGCGCCGCCTCGATCTCCGCCTCCACCACAGCCAGCGGCCGTACGGCTCCAGAAGGCTCGCGGAGCAATATACTGGTCACATCCGTATCCGGCCGGAACCCGGCCACCGGCGCCTCGAAGGTCACATCATGCCCCAGCGCGGTATCCACGGCGAAATGCCGCCCCCTTGCCGCCAGCGGCACGCCGCGCCCGGTCTCCTCCGGGGCAATGAGAATGTTCAGCACCGGCTGGTCCCGCCCGGCCAGATGCGTTAGCGCCAGCGCCAACAGCTCCGTATCCGTACCCGAGGCCGCGAGAATCACCCGCTCGCCAGCGGTAATCCCAAACGCCTTGGCGATGCCGCGCCGCGCCACCTCCACGCAAGACACCACCACCCGCCCCGGCGCGGTACCGCGCAGCAGCGCCGCCGTAGCACTCAGCCGGGCTGTATCCGCCGCCATATACCCGCGCTCGGAACAGGAGGAGGCGGTGGAGGAGGCAAAAGTGATGGCCCAGGGGCGTGGCCGGTGGCTACAGCCATAGCCGTTCAGCGCGCTCATCGGGTCGCGCGCCAGGCGGATGTCACCCCCTGTTTCCAGCAGCGCCTCGGCCGTGCCGAGATACGGCCAGCACGCATGCAACAGCTCGGCCTGCCCCGGTGTGATGCTGAAATTTTGGGCAATTGTAACCGGGCCTGGCGAAATTTCCGCGCCCATCACCCGCACCCAGCCGGGCAACGCCGCTTTGTCATCCGCACTCAGCATGCCCGCCTCGGCCAGCACGAATTGCGCCGCCACCCGCGCCGCCGCGGCCTCCGCCAAAGCCGGACGCACCCCGCGCGCCGCCAGAAACCGTGCTTCCAGCACATAGCGGAGATGAAACCCCAGCAAGGCCGGCCGGGCGTAGGCCGCCACCGGCAACTCAACCGCAAGCCTGCGAAACACCGCGAATTCAGGCGCCTGGCGGATGGCCGCTTCCTGCATGGCCCAAGAAGCGTGTTGGGGGACAAGTTGCGTGGCAACGCGTGAATCTGCGGTAGTCATTTCGTCTTCGGGCATAATGGGATAAATCTTTACCTCAGATTAGGCAATTCCACCAGTTTCGTTCTCTTACATTGCACCTGCGATGTGTGAATTGATATTTACAAATTATCGTTACAATTCATTGCCAAGATGGTATCGCTGCCGTTTTGCTGCGCGTGCACAGATAAGCCCCAAATAAGCATTGATTAATCCAGCGTCAGATGCCTAACTGTTCTGCACGGCAGGCAGTTGCACTAGGCGTTCCCTCATGCCAGGAGTGCCGCCGCCCCGCAGGCAATGGCGGTTGCGGGCACTACGCCTCATGAGTTCAACCACATTAGGGAGAACGCCCGAAGGTAGAAGGGCGTGAACGCAGATGAAAAAAATCGAAGCCATTATCAAACCATTCAAACTCGACGAAGTGAAGGACGCCCTGCACGAGGTCGGCCTGCAAGGCATCACCGTTACCGAAGCCAAAGGTTTCGGCCGCCAGAAAGGCCATACCGAGCAGTATCGCGGCGCTGAATACGTCGTCGACTTCCTGCCCAAGGTCAAAATCGAAGTCGTCTGCGAGGACTCCGTCGTGGAACGCGCCGTCGAAGCCATCATCACCGCCGCCCGCACCGGCCGCATCGGCGATGGCAAGATCTTCGTCTCCGCTGTCGAGGAAGTGATCCGCATCCGCACCAGTGAAAAAGGCGTCGCGGCAATCTAAACCCGCTCCCTGCGTATCGGCCATCCCAGCCGCCAGCCGGCCGGGATGGTCTTTATTATCTGCATTGCACAAAAACCCGATTAACATTTCGCGGCGCAACGTCTAAGCACACCCAGCCTTCAATGACCTGAGTGGAGCAAGACACCTTGGCGACGATTTATACCGAGACGGTTCAAACCGTCCGGCACTGGACGGACCGGCTCTTCAGCTTCACAGCCACCCGCAACCCAGGCTTCCGCTTCATCAGCGGCCAATTCACCATGATCGGCATCAAGATCAACGGTAAGCCGCTCCTGCGCGCCTACTCCATGGCCAGCGCACACCACGAGGAGAACCTGGAATTCTTCTCCATCAAAGTGCAGGACGGCCCGCTCACCCAGCACCTGCAAAAGCTCCAGCCCGGCGATGAACTGCTCGTAGGCGCCAAAGCCACCGGCACGCTCATCCAGCATAACCTGCTGCCCGGCAAAACCCTGTACCTGCTCGGCACCGGCACCGGCCTCGCCCCCTTCGCCTCCATCATCAAAGACCCCGATACCTACGAAATCTACGACCACGTCGTCCTCGCCCACGGCTGCCGCGAAATCGCCGAACTCGGCTACGGCGAAATGGTCGTCAACCGCGTCCTCGAAGACGAATTCCTCGGCGAATACGCCCAAGGCAAATTACTGTATTATCCTACAGTTACCCGCGAACCCTTCCGCAACATGGGCCGCCTGACCAACCTCTTCGACTCCGGCAAACTGGAATCAGACCTCAACCTGCCCGCCCTCAACAAAGACTCAGACCGCGTCATGCTCTGCGGCTCCCCCGATATGCTGTCAGACCTGCAAAACATGCTGGAAACCCGCGGCTTCGTCGAAGGCAACCACACCCACGCCGGCCACTTCGTCATCGAAAAAGCATTCGTCGAGAAATAAGCATGGGCTGGGGTTTGGGTGAGGAAAAGGCCAGGGCTCTGCCCTAGACCCGCTGGGGCCGTCGTGCGAAGCACGCCTTTGGCGTGACGGCCCCAGACCCCCATTAGCTTTAAGAATTGAAAAGGGCCGGCCTCCCCGGTGTTTCAACACCTCGGAGGCAGGCCCTTTTCAATTCTTAAGTTACGGGATCCAAGGGCCTTTCGGCCCTTGGCGGGTCGTCACGCCGGAGGCGTGCTGCGCACGACGGCAGAGCCCTGGCCTTTTTCCTCACCCACACCCCAGCCCGTGCTTATGGCCCGCCGTATTGCGCTATTACGATGCGGGTGCCGGCGTTCTGGATGGATTTTGGGGTGCCGAGGCGTTTTTGGTTGTCGTGGTAGTCCTGGTTTTCGGCTTTGCCGTTGCCCTGGCCGGCCAGGCCGTACACGGCCCATACACGTTTGCCCTGGCTTTCGGCGGCTGCGGCCTGGTCCAGCGTGGTGCTGTTATTGGTCACCACCAGGCCCTGCTTGTCGGGCGGCAGATAGATTTGCAGGAGTTTGCCGGCGTAGAAATCATGCAGGTAGACGACATCGCCGGGTTCCACGTCCTGGGCCAGCATTTGCGCGGCTATATCCCAGCGCGGCTTGGTTTCCGCATGATAGTAGGGGAGCATATTGCCCAGCAGCAGTGCGGCCACGGCGGTGACGGCGAGGATCTGCGTGCGGCGGGCCAGGTGTTCCAGAAGTGTGGCGGTGCCGATGCCGGTGAGAATGGCGAAGGGGGCGGCGCTCCACAGGATGTAGCGGGGCAGGAGGATGGGCTGCCAGAGCGAGATGCCGGTGAGTGCCAGGGGTAGGAAGAGGATGGAGATGCCGAGCACGGCGAGTATGGCCGGGCGGCCGCGCAGGCGGCGCACGGCGGCGACGATGGCGACGACGATGGCGGCATCGATAACCCAGACCAGAACGGCGCCGGGGCGGTCTAACACGTGGAAGGTCACCGAATCGGCCAGATGCATCAGATACACCGAGCCAAGGCTGTACCACAGCCTTGTGGCATCGAGCGGGGGTATCCAGGCCAGGGTCTGGACGAAGGCTTTTTCCTGATAGATTTCCAGCAGCAGATAGAGCGGCGCGGCGAGCGCCAGGATGATGGCATCGGCCTTCAGCATATTGCGCATGAAGCCGGCCCGGCCCGGCCCGGTGAGGGTGAGGACGATGCCGATGATGTTGGCGGTGAAGAGCCAGGGCACGCCGTCGGCCAGAACGTCCAGGGCCGCGGTGGTGCCGATGATGAAGCAGGCCCAGCCGATACGGGCATCCGGGCTGCGCAGCTTCCGGCCGGCGGCGGGCAGATCCTGGGCCAGGCGCACCAACCCGTACAGCGCCACCAGGATCAACGTCATCACCATGGTATAGCTGCGCGCCTCCTGGCTGAAGGCGAGCATGGTGGGGGAAAGGCCGATGATGAGTGCGGCGAGGCAGGCGGCGAGGCGGCCGGCGATCTGCCAGGCGATGAGGAAGACCAGAGCGACGGCGATGGCGCCGAAGATGGCCGAGGGCAGGCGCAGCCAGAATTCCGGATGGCTGAACCCGGCGAAGGGGCGCAGCATCAGGAAAAAGCTCGGCATGTGGTGGTTGTAGAAACTATCCATCACCAGCGCGCCGGGTTTTAACGCCACGCGCTGCTGGGTGAAATATTCATCGAGCCAGAACGGCCGCGCGCCGAGATCGGCCACGCGCGGCAGGAGGGCGAGGAGGAACACCAGCATGGGCCATTCCAGCCGCCTGGTGTTCTCGTGTAGCTGGGCCCTTGTCATGAATAGGTCACGCTTGCACCTGCGTCTGCCCCCGCGTCTCCGACGACGACGCCGGTTCCGGGCGCCAGTCCCGGAAAAAGGCGTGGCCGATACAGCCCGCCAGGTTTTGCAATTGGATCTGCACGATATCCAGATAGTCATGCAGCCCGGTGTTTAGAATATGGCCGAGCGGTTTTTCCGCAATAAATGCGCGCAGCATCTCCGCCAGCTCGATCGCCTCTCCGGCGGCGTTCAGCCCGTAGAGCCGGCGCAGATCGTCCAGATGTGATTCGATGCGGCGGATGCACAGCAGCACCGAGCGCGGGGAGGCGGAATCGCGCAGCAGGAAATGCACCACATCCTCGGCCGAGAATTCGGCACGGGCGCGGCGCCTGAAGGCGTGGTAGCCGGCACCGGCCCGCAACACCGCGTTCCATTGCGTCAGTTCGGCCATGCGCTTTTCCTCGCGCCCGCCGCGCGGCAGCAGGGCCGTGTATTTAATGTCCAGCATGCGGGTGGTCTGGTCGGCGCGCTCCACCAGCCGGCCGAGTTCATAAAAATACCAGCCCTGGTCGCGGTAGAGCGTGCCTTCGGTAATGCCGGTATGCGCCTGCACGCCATCTTTCAGCTTGGTGCAGAGGCGCGAGAGCGCGTCACCCTCCAGATCTTCCGGACCTATCCTGGTAACAAACCTATGGAATACATTGATCTGACGCCACATTTCGGTGCTCATCAACGGGCGCAGCGTGCGCGCGTTGGTCCGCGCATCCTCCAAACTGCCAGGCACGGAGCTGGGGTTACCGGCATCGAGCAGATAGAACCGCTTGATGTGCGTGGCGTCGGCCGAGAAGCCGCGCTCCTTGAAGCGTTTCTCATCGGCGTTGATGCGGATGAGCCCCCACCAGGCGTCGGTCTCAAATCCTGGAGATTCAAAGCTTTGTGTCACATCTATGAGACGGGCGAGGTTCTCCACACGCTCCAGATAGCGGGCCATCCAGAACAGCCCCTCGGCATCGCGCGCCAGCAGGCCGGGTTCGCGCATATAGGTGCTCATTTCCCTGCGCCCTCCTCAGCGGTAAAATCCCTGGCCAGCACCCAGGTATCCTTGGAGCCGCCGCCCTGAGACGAGTTCACGATCAGCGAGCCGCGCTTCATGGCCACGCGGCTGAGCCCGCCGGGCAGCACCCAGCTCTCCTTGCCCGTGACGATGAAGGGCCGCAGGTCGAGATGGCGCGGGCCGATCCCTTCCTCCGCGAGCGTAGGCCCCACGGAAAGCCCGATCATCGGCTGGCTGATCCAGTTGCTGGGAGCGGCCAGAATGGCGGCGCGCGAGGCTTCCAGCTCTTCCTTGCTGGCACGCGGCCCGATGGTAATGCCGTAACCACCGGATTCGCCGACCGGCTTGGTGACGAGCTTGTCGAGATTATCCAGCGTGTATTTCAGCCCCTCGGCCTCGCCACAGATATGCGTGTCGACGTTCTTGATCAGCGGCTCCTCACCAAGATAATACTTTATAATCCGTGGCATATAGGCGTAAACGGCCTTGTCGTCGGCAACACCCGTGCCCACCGCATTGGCAATCGCCACATTGCCGGCCCGCCAGGCGCGGATCAGCCCCGGCACCCCGAGCTGGGACTCCGGGCGGAACACTTCCGGGTCGAGGAAGTCGTCATTGAGGCGGCGGTAGATGGTGTGGACCGGCTTCAGCCCGGCGGTGGTGCGCATGTACACACGGTCGTTCTCCACCGTCAGATCCGCGCCAACCACGAGCGGTACGCCCATCTCGCGGGCCAGGAACACATGCTCGAAATAGGCGGAGTTGTAGATGCCGGGCGAGAGCAGCACCACCTGCGGGTCGTCATGCCCGCCGCCGGGGGCGATCTCGGTCATCGCGGCGCGCAGGCGGCGGCCGTAATCATCCACCGGCATCAGCTTTATCCCCGCCATAAGGTCAGGGAAGGTGCGCAGCATCAGATGCCGGTTCTCGATGACATAGGACACACCCGATGGCGTGCGGGCATTATCCTCCAGCACGCGGAAGTCGCCGGCCTCGTCACGGATGATGTCGATGCCGCAGATATGCGCGTAGGTGCCGTGCGGCACCGGGAAATCCTGCATCTCCGGGCGGTAATTGGAATTTTTAAACACCAGATCGGCCGGGATGATACCATCCTTGATGATCTGATGTTTGCCGTAGATATCACCCAGGAAGAGGTTAAGTGCCGCCACACGCTGCTTGCAGGCGCGCTCCAGCAAATCCCATTCGGAGGCGGTGATTACGCGCGGGATGCAGTCGAAGGGCAGAATACGGTCGATCGCGGTGGCATCCGAATAGACGGTAAAGGTGATGCCGAGGTCGATCAGGTCGGTTTCCGCCGCCGCGGCGCGGGCGCGCAGGTCGGGCAGGCCGATGCGCCCCAGCCGTTCGGCCAGCAGCCGTGGCACCGGCCCGGCATCGGCGCGGTGTGCGGTCAGCTCGCAGAAAAACCGTCCCGGATCGTAATCAGGCCAGAGGGCTTCGAAAATCTCGCTCATCGCAGAACCTCCGGGTAAGAATTGGCGCGTATGATGAGAGGCTGAGCCTTAATTGCTGAAATCCGCGCCATTGGCGCGTTCACCGGAGGTGTTTTCATTCTGCATGATCCACTGCATGACCCATTTTAAGCCGCCTATTCGTCATGTCGCCCTCTCAAGCTGCCCTCAAAACGGGTTGCCCCGCAAGCCCTGTTTCAGAATGACATGCAAGGGTTGGACCAGCCGTGCGATCACCGGTTTTTGCAGTGGAGAATAAAGATTTCGCGGTAGGCACCTGCGCATCCGTCTGTTAAGCCTGCTGTAATGCACAGGATAGCTTCAGCCTGCGACGAAATGATCGACCGGCTTGGGAGGATTCGTACGCCCTGGTCGCCGATTATGGCTGCGGTGCGCGATCTGGGGCCCGACGAGCTGGACCGCCGCGCGGCGGCACTCAACCGGCAGATGGGCCTGGCCGCCCCCATGGGCACCACCGCCCGGCGGTTCTACGACCCGCTGCCGGCGCTCCTCACCAGCACGGAATTCTCCTTCCTCGAGGCCGGGCTCAAACAGCGCGCGGCGCTGCTGAATGCGGTGCTGGAGGATCTGTACGGGCCGCAAGCCCTGTTGCGCGATGGCTCCATCCCGCCGGCCCTGGTGCTGGGTGAGCCGCATTTTCTGCGCCCGATGCACATGCAGACGCCCCTCTCCTCTCCGCGTCTGGGCCTGTACGCGGCCGATATCGTGCGCGGGCCGGACGGCAATTTCAGCATATTGCGCGACCATACCGGCATCATCCCCGGGCTCGGCCATGCCTTGAGCCTGCGCCGCCTGGCCGCCGGCACCCTGCCCGAACTGTTCCGCGCGGGCGGCATACGCAGCTTACGCCCGGCGCGCGAAATGCTGGTGGACCATGTGCGGCGTGAGGCCGAGGGTGGGCTTGTCGCCGTGCTCTCCGGCGGCGCCATCGGGCCGGGAGCGGCGAATGATATGGCCGATGACGCCCTGCTGGCCCGCGCTCTGGGCGTGCTCCTGATCGAGCCCGGCGATCTGGCCACACGCAATGGCGGGCTGCACATGAAGACGCTGAGCGGGCTGCTCAACATCGCCACCCTCATTCGCGGCGTGTCGGGCATCGACCTCGACCCGCTGGAGCAGGGCGGGCGGCCGGGCCGGGGCATACCTGGTGCCTTCGGGGCCATTCGCGCGGGCGTGCTCACTATGTTGAACGCGCCCGGCAGCAACATCACCGCCGCCCCGGCGCTGCGCCGCTATATCGACGAGCTGTTCCTCCCCCTGCTGGGTGAGGCGGCGATTTTGCCCTCAAGCCCGGGGACCACGCCGGAACAGGTGAGCAAGGCGCCGTTCCTCACCTCATCCGGTGCGGTGGCGGCCCCGCTCTGTTTCCGCCTGTTCGCCTGGAATGACGGCAATAACTGGCAGATCCTGCCCGGCGGCCTCGGCGTGCCCTTCGCCACCAGCCCGGACGCCCCTGCCCTCGGTCTGAAAGACCTCTGGGTGATGGATGCCGATGAGCCGCGCAATTTCACCGGCGCGCCAGCCGTGGCCGAGCCGCCCGAGCACGTAAAATTCCTCGCCGCAGCCCACTTGCCCTCGCGCCTGGCGGATAATTTGTTCTGGCTCGGCCGCTCCGTGGAACGGTTGGAGGCCGCCTGCCGGCTGCTGATGCTGGCCCTGCCGCGCCTGGAATCCGGCACCTCCCTGCCGCGCGACATCGCCGAGCGCACCTTGCTCTCCCGCTGCCTGGCCCAGGCCGGGCTGCTGCCGGCCGAGCTGGCGGGCACCACCGTATCAGGCCGGTTGCTGCGCCAGACCGTGGCGCGCCGCCGCCCCGTGGCCGGGCTGTTGAAAGAGGTCGGCCGGCTGGTGAATGCCTCTTCCGAGCGGCTCTCCCCCAGCATGCTCGCCACCGTGCGCTTTGCTTTGCAGCAGGCCGCCGAGGCGCTACCGAATGAAGAGACCTCACTGCCGACCATGCTGAGCTTCGCCGCGACCTTCGCCGGCATTGCGGCGGAAAACATGGTGCGCGACGGCGGCTGGCTGTTCCTGGAAATGGGCCGCCGGCTGGAGCGCGGCGAAACCCTCGCGGAAAGCCTGGCGATATTGCTGGACGCGCCGCCCGAACGGCTGGAGCCGGGGCTGGCCCTGGGCATCGAGTTGGCCGATTCCGTGCTGAGCTACGACCTGCGCCATGCCGGCATCCTCGCCCCCGGCCCGGTGTTTGCCATGCTGCTGGCGGATGCAGGCAATCCGCGCGCCCTCTCCTACCAATGCTCCGCCATGCGCAGTTGCCTGGAGCGGCTGGGCGCCGATGACGATGCCGAAGCCGCCCGGCTGCTGCAGCTCGAAGTCGTCAACCTGGCCGGCACAGTCACCGGGCTGAAACCCGCACTAGGCGCGGTTGCCGTCAAACTGCGCATGCTGTCAGACCGCGTGCACCGCCGCTTCTTCACGCTGCTGCCCGAGGCGCATACGCTTGAGGATGAGGAAATCCTGGAAGCGGCGCAGTGACGTCTGAGCATTGCCAGCTCTGCCTTTCGCCACGACACTGTTGTTAATCTGTTTCGGTAAAGGTATCGTCATTGCGCAAATTTCTGCAAATTCTGGGGGTTTTGTTCATCGTCCTGTTCGTCAGCGGCATCGCGCTGGCGGGCGTGGCCTTCTACCGCCTGCATAAAGCCGAAGTGCAGGGCAAGGCGTATCTCGATGCTGCATTTCCCGCGATCGCCGCCAATTGGGACCAGCAGCAATTGCTGAGCCGCGCCGGTCCGGATCTGATGCCCGGCATCACCCCGGATGAAGAGGCAAATTTATTCTTCCAGCTCTCGCTGCTCGGCCCCATGCAGCAATACGAGGGCTCAACTGCGGACCATGTCGAGTCCGGCGCCAGTGTTAAGACGGGCGCCCGCACCTATGTCTATTGCACCACCAAGGCCAGATTCCGTTCAGGAACAGTCGTGTTTCACATCATGCTGTTGAGGTCTGGCGGCGTATGGACAATCGACGGTTTTCACGTGAATCCGGCATGACCCTGTACCGCCTGCACCACACCACAGTGTATGAATATGCCGAGCCGGTCGTTCTGGGCACGCATTACATGCATTTGCTGCCGCGCGCGCGCGCCGGGCAGACCATCCGCGAGGCGCTGTTGGAAATCTCCCCCGCACCGGAAACCAGGCGCGATGAGATCGACTATTTCGGCAACCCGACCACCACCGTGGCACTCACCGGCGCGCATAAGCAATTCGCGGTTTCCCTAAGCGCTACCGTGGAGGTTTCGCAAGCTGCCCCGCCGCCGCCGGAGGAAACGTTGCGCTGGGAGGCAATCGCCGCCAAAGCCCTCCTCGACCCCGATGTGGCGGAATACTGCCTGCCCTCGCCGCTCGCCACGCCGCATAATGAGATTGCCGATTATACCGCGGTGAGCTTTTTGCCCGGGCGAAAAATGCTGACCGCGCTGCTGGAGCTGAACCAGCGCATTTTTTCGGATATGACGTACCGCGGCGGGGGTGTTACGAATAACTCCACCACCGCGGCGCATATCTTCGTTACCCGCACCGGCGTGTGCCAGGATTATGCGCATTTCATGATCGCCTGCCTGCGCGCCCTCGGCCTGCCCGGCCGCTACGTATCCGGCTATTTGCGCACCAGCCCCCCGCCAGGCCAAACCCGCAGGCGGGGTGCCGACCAAAGCCACGCCTGGGTCTCAAGCTGGCTGGGCCCCGATGTCGGCTGGGTCGATTTCGACCCCACCAACAACCTGCTGGTGGCCGACGAACACGTAACCCTGGCCTGGGGCCGCGACTTCGCCGATGTGTCCCCCTTACGCGGCATCATCCTCGGCGGCGGCCGCCACTCCCTGAAAGTCGGCGTGGATTTGGAGCCGGTGCTGACCTGATCAGCAAAGGTTTTTAAGGGACAAAGGCCAGGGCAGAGCCCTGGCCTTTGTCCCTTAAAAAATCTTGTTGATCAGATCATCACCGATGCCAAATCCGGCGCCGGTTACAATCGCGCGGCCGAAGCCGCTGTTGAAGATTTCGCCGAGCAGGCCGCCGCCGCCGTGTTGTTGCGGGTAATAGCCCTGGGGCGGGTAGGGTTGCTGTTGCGGGTATTGGGGCTGGTTGCCCCAGCCGGCTTGCGGCACGGATTGCGGTAGTTGCTGCGGAATTTGTTGAGCCTGGGCGGCGACGAAATTATGCAGCGCGCCGAGCAGGTTCGAGACCTGGTTTTGCTCGGCCTGAATGGCCAGCGCGATGCTCTTCAAATCGAGCACCCATTCCCGCGCGTCCTGGTTGCCGGCCTGGGATGCGGTTTGCAGTTTCTGCGCCAGGGCCTGCAGCTCGGCTATGGTCTGCTGCGCCTGGGATTGCAGTTGGGCGTATTGGTTGTCGATCGTCTGGATGTCCATTCATGACCCTCCTGGTTCGTGCAGGGTCATATAGGGTGATTGCGGCGGGATTTAGCCTCGGCTGTTGCGATATGTTGCACAGGCGGCGCCGAAGGCTTCGAACAGGCGCTTGCGGTCCTCGAAATGCGTGACCTCCCATTCGGGGTGCCATTGCACGGCGATGTTGAAGCCCGGCGCATCCACAACGCGCACCGCCTCGATGGTGCCATCCGGTGCCACGGCCTCCACCACCAGCCCGGGGGCGAGCTGGTCGATGGCCTGGCCGTGCAGCGAGTTCACGGCGATGGTGGTGGCGCCGATGATGCGGGCGAGTTCACCGCTCAGCGTCACCTCATGCTTGATGGCGAAACGCAACTCGCCTTCGCCGGCGCGATGGTCCATGCGGCCGGGGACTTTATGCACCTCCTGGTACAGCGTGCCGCCGAGTGCGACGTTGAGTTCCTGCAGGCCACGGCAGATGCATAATATGGGAATGCCGCGTTCCAATGCGGCATGGATCAGCGGCAGCGTGGTGGCGTCGCGCGCGGGGTCGTGGTCGTTCGGTGTCGCGTCGAAATCCGCGCCATAGCGCGTGGGGGCGACATTGGAGGGCGAGCCGTTGAACATGATGCCGTCGATATGGTCCAGCAGCGGCAGCATGGCCTCGCCCTCGGGCGGGATGAGGATGGGAATGCCGTTGGCAGCCGCGATGAGCGAGGCGCCGTAGCGTGCCGGTGTGGCGTGCTGGATATAGCCCGCGATGAATTTGGTGCAGGCCGGTATGCCGATGAGCGTGGGTGAGGACATTTGGACTTACTCCGCGGGGGCAAAAACGAGTCGGGGCCGGGCGCGTGCCGCGGCCAGAGCGGCGACGGCACAGGCGAGCATGACGAAGGACATCGGCCGGGCCGAGCCATCGGCCAGCACGCCGACCAGCAGCCCGGCCAGCGCACCGCCGCTATATTGCAGCGTACCGAACAAAGCCGAAGCGCTGCCGGCATGCGCCTGGTGGCGGGACATGGCCCCCACCAGCGAGTTGGGGCCGAGCAGGCCGAACCCCGCCTCGCACAGCAGCAGCGCCCCGGCGACGGGCAAGGCGCCCAGCGGGTGCAGCGCCAGAATCGCCAGCAATGTGCAGGAGGCCAGCAGCGCCAGTACGGCGTAGCTGATGACGGTCTGCACGCCATAGCGCGCCACCAGCCCGGGGTTGATCTGGCTGAAGCCGATATAGGCGATGGAGTTGAAGCCAAACAGCAGCGCATAGCCGATGCTGTGCCAGCCGTAGATACCGATGAAAATCTGCGGCGTGGCGGCGAGATAGGCGAACAGCGCCGCCGCATTGAAGGCGCCGACTCCGGCATGGGTGAGAAACGCGCGTTCACGGAAAATACCCACGTAACGCAGCACCACCGCCCCCACGCCGATGCGCGTGCGCCGTGCCAGCGGCAGCGTATCCGGCAAATAGCGCCAGGTGAGCACCACCGCCGCCAGCCCATACAGCGCGCAGGCGGCAAAGATCATGCGCCAGGAGAACACACTGAGCACCACCGCCCCCAGCAAAGGTGCGGTGATCGGCGCCACGCCCATCACCAGCATGAGCCGGGAGAGCATCCTGGCCGCCGCCGGGCCATCCACCAGGTCGCGCACCATGGCGCGCGGCAGAATGGTGCCGGCCGCCGCCCCCAAAGCCGAGAGGAAGCGGAAGATGACGAAGGAATGCATATCCCAGCTCGCCAGGCAGCCGACCGAGGCGACGGTATATATAAGGAGCCCCGCCAGCAGCGGCAGCCGCCGGCCGATTCGGTCCGAGAGCGCGCCCATGGTCATCTGGCCGATGGCCAGCCCCGCGAAATAGGCCGCCAGCGAGTATTGCGGGGCTGCCGCATTGCCGAGGTCACGCGCGATGGCGGGGAAGGCCGGCAGATACATATCGGTCGAGACCGGCCCGATGGCGATGAGGAAGCCCAGGAGCGACGGCAAATGCTTGGTGACGGGGCGGACCATGTTTTGCCATGTAGCGGGAGCATGCGGGCCGGAGTACCCCCGCAAATGGCAAGGGTGAGATGCCGCCGGGCCAATCCGGCCTAATTATTACCAATAATTTAGTTCGTGGGCTTGTTTTTTGGAATTTTCATCTCTTTCCCAGCAAGGACACACCCCCTGTCATGTTCGCGAATTTGTTATATGCCCCGTTTTTGGCTGAAAGACTTGTTTTTTGCACATAATTCCCGGTAATACCCTGGGTGCTCTCACAAAAGTGTAGTTTTTTTTAAGATAAAAGCAATTAGCATGAGCGAGAACGGCAAAGAAACCAAATCCCCGCACGCCCAAAAAGGTTACAGGGACTTTAATTTCACTTCAGCCGCAGATGATCAGGGGAATTTTTACGATGTCGGATACATGGAACGGCGGCGCTAACGGCGGCAAAACATCTTGGTTTAACGCGAACAACTGGAGCGGTGGCGTTCCGGTCATCAGCGCCACCGGTACGCAGTCGGTCATCATCAATGGCGGCGCCAACCAGCCCATCATCCCCTTCAACCAGTCGGAAATCACCGTCGACCAGACCGTCAACAGCAACGGCGTGGCCGAATACAACGCTCTGACCGAGACGCAGATCGGCGGCGAGAGCATCACGCTGAACAATGGTGCGAACCTGAGCCTCCAGGGCATCGCCGTCGGCGTGTTTTACGGCAATACCGGCCTCACCGGTGCTGGAAAGACGATGACCGGGCTGCACGGCGCCACCTCGACCATCGCCAGCTACGACCATCACATGTCAATCATCGCCACCGGCACGGCGGATACGCTGACCGTGGAGACCGTGAATGAGAACTTCGGCCTCATCTCCATCGGTAACGGCGATACGCTGACCATCTACAACACCTTCGGCAACGGCGCGAACGCGCAGGACTTTCACGGGCTGATCAACTACGGGCTGATCACCGTGGCCACAGGCGGCCACCTCACCATCAGCGCCGCCGGCAGCGCCAACAGCACCATCGCCAATTTCTACAATGCCGGCTGGATCGAGGTGGATGGCGGCACGCTCTCCATCTCCTCCTCCGTGCTGGATGGTTCCAACACCGTCGCCGGCGCCGGCACCACCGATGGCTATATCGAGATCGGCGCCAGCGGCGATGTCATCCTGTCCAACACCGTGGCCGCGGCTGAAGAGGTGACCTTCACCGACACCACGGCCAACACGCTACAGATCACGGCCGGTACGCTGTTCTCCGGCACGGTGAATAATTTCGGCCCGTCCGACACCATCGTCGTCAACGGCTTCACCTCGACCTCGAACGCCACCATCACCACCGTGGGCGGCGTGACCGAGCTGGTCACCACCAACGGCAGCGTGAACACCACCATCACCCTCACCGGCACCACCAGCACGCAGGTCGTCACCAGCTACAACTCCGCCACCAGCCAGGAAGTCATATCCGGCGGCGGCAGCAACTCCTATTCCAGCGGCACCAGCAGCGACACGGGCGTCAACGGCACCATCACCAACACCAGCACCGTCACGGTGTCCGGCGCCACCACGGATCTGGTCCTTAACTCTCCTGTCGTCGGCACCGGCGGCGCCTATTTCATCGACAACAGCGCCACGCTGACGCTCGACAACACAACCGGCAACGACTCCTCCCAGACGGTGATTTTCGGCACGCACGGCACCCCGACCGCACCCAACACGCTGCTGATCAATGATGGCACCGCCGGTTTCGGTGGGGCTGTCACCAGCTTCGGCAGCGGTGACGACATTCTGCTTGGCGGCTCGACCCTGCCGGCGCTGACCACCGGCGAAGGCGTTGTGCTGAATTACAGCACCACCAGCCATGTGCTCACGATTTCCGAGACCAATGCCTCCGGCACCGTGATTGCCACGGAGACCCTCTCCATCACCGGCACCCCGGCTCTGTCCACCGGCTCCTTCATCGGGCTGGAAAGCACCGCGGGGCTGAACATCGAGCTCGCCCCCACCGCCGCCACCGCCTATACCTTCTCGGCCAGCAGCACGAGCAGCTTCGAGGCTCCCGGCAACTTCAGCGGCGGTGTCGCCCCCGGCGATGTGCTCTCGGCCAACGAGACCGTCACCATCTCGGCGGGCACGGCTTCAGTCTCCACCGGCGGCATAACCGATAATGGCACCATCACGGTCGCCTCCGGCGCCGGCTTCACCGATGCCGGTTCGCTCTCGGGCACCGGCAAGCTGGCCGTGGGCGCGGGTGGCAAGGCCACCCTCACCGGCAACACCAGCCTCACCTCGATCACCGATAACGGTACACTCACGCTGAGCGGCAGCGTCGCCGCACCGATCACCCTGGGCACCGGCGCGCAGGTCATCCTGTCCGGCAATATCACAGACACCGCCGTCATCTCCGGCCCGGGCACGCTGACCGTGAACAGCGGCGTCACCGCCACACTGGCCGCCGGTTCCAGCTTCACCGCCATCAACAACTTCGGCACGCTGGATGTGCTCGGCGGCACGGCCGCGCCGGTCGATATGGAAGGCAATGTCGGCTCCGTACTGGTGCTCCCGCTCGGCGGCACCATTCCGGTGCTGACCAGCTTCGGCACTGGCGATCAGCTCATCGCCAGTGGCGTGAGTATTGCCGCCGGCGACGGGCTGGTGCTGAGCTATAACGCCGCCACTGGCGTGCTCACCGGCACCGAAACCGCCAGCAACGGCACCACCATCGGCACCTCCGGCGCCACCATCACCGGCATCACCGGCACCACCTTCTCCACCGGCTCGTTCATCGCGCTGGAAAGCACCGCCGGGGTGACCATCGAGCTGGCGCCCACCAGCAGCACCACCTATAATTTCTCGGCCACCGGCACGGGCAGCTTCGAGGCCCCGGCCGACTACACCGGCGGCACCGCCCCCGGCGATGTGCTGAGCACCAACGAGACGGTGGCGATCACCCACGGCATCGCCTCGGTCTCCTCCGGCGGCGTTACCGATAACGGGCTGATCACCATCGCCAGCGGCACCGGCTTTACCGATGCCGGGTCGCTCTCCGGTACCGGTTCGCTGGTGGTTGGCGCTGGCGGCAGCGGCACGCTCACCGGCGCCACCTCGCTCACCTCCATCACCGATGCGGGTTCGCTCACCCTGGCGGGCACCGATGCGGCGGCGGTCACCTTGGCCTCCACCGGCCAGGTCACGCTGAGCGGCAATTTCTCTGATAGTGCCGCCATCAACGGCGCCGGCACGCTGACGGTAAATTCGGGTGTCACCGCGACACTGGCCTCCGGCTCCATCGCCTCGGTGCTCGACGCCGGCACGCTGGACCTCACCGGCAGCTTCGGCGGGTCCATCAACATGCAGGGCAACACCGCCCATACGGTCGCCGAGTTCACCGGCGCCAGCGATGTCACCAGCCACACGCTGAACACCGCCCTCACCAACTTCGGCTATAGCGACAAGATCACCGTCGGCACGGCTGATTTCTCCCTGACCAGCGCCGCCGATGTGCTGCACGAAACCTACAGCAACGGCGTGCTCACCGTAACCGACACCACAAACGGTGGCAGCCTGAACATCAACCTGGGTATTACCTCGGGCGATCTCGCCTCCTACCTCACGGTCAGCGGCGCCTCGGGCCAGCTCGCCCTCACTTTGTGCTTCTACCCCGGCACCGCTCTGGCCACGCCGTCCGGCGAGGCCAAAGTGGAAGACATCACCGCCGGTGATATGGTGATGACCATCAATGGCGCCATGCCGGTGCGCTGGATCGGCCAGAGCCATATCCACACCCGCTTCGCCGACCCGCTGCGCGCCTTGCCCATCCGCATCCGCCAGGGTGCGCTGGGCGATGGCCTGCCTGCCCGCGACCTGCTGCTCTCGCCGGACCACGCCATCGCCATCGACGGCATTCTGGTGCAGGCCAGCGCGCTGGTGAACGGCGCCACCATCATCCGCGAAACCCAGGTGCCCGAGCAGTTCACCTACTACCATATCGAGCTCGACAGCCACGAACTGCTGCTGGCCGAAGGTGTGCAGGCGGAAAGCTTCGTCGACAACGTCGACCGCATGCATTTCCACAACTGGGACGGCCGCGAGGCCCCGGCCACTTCCATCGCCGAGATGGACCTGCCCCGCGCCAAATCCACCCGCCAACTGCCCATGGCGCTCCGCCGCCAGCTCGGGCTCAACCAGTTCGCCGTGGCGTAAGCGCCGGCACCTGCATAAAGTCACAAGTTAAGTCTGGGGAGAGAAGGGGGGCAGAGTAATCTGTCCTCCTTCTCTTTTTAAAGGTTGTTTCAGAAGCCGCTCTGGTGAGTCGTATAGTGGTGATTTTCGAGAACCGGAGCGGAGCGTACTTAATGTACGCGAGCACCGGAAGCGCAGAAAAGCGCCGCTAGACGGCCGCCAGAGCGGCTTCTGGAGCAACCTTTTTGCGAAATCGCACTGGTTGTTGTAGTCACGGGCCATGACACGTTTAGCTGAACTGAGCCGCAAGACGTCCGAGACGGATATTTTTCTTCGCATCGATCTGGATGGGTCGGGCAAGACTGATATTGAAACGGGTGTTGGTTATCTGGACCACATGCTTTCCGCCTTTGGGCGGCATGGGTTGTTCGACCTTACTGTGCGCGCCAAGGGCGATCTGCATATCGACTCGCACCATACGGTGGAGGATGTCGGCATTTTGCTGGGCCAGGCGTTTACGCATGCTTTGGGCGACAAGCGCGGCATTCAGCGTTTCGGCCATGCTTTGGTGCCAATGGATGAGACGCTGGTGGAAGCCGCGATCGACCTTTCCGGCCGGCATTTCGTGGTGTGGAACGTGACCTTTGAGCGCCCGATGCTGGGGCAGATGGACACGCAGATGGTGGAGGAGTTTTTCCGCGCTCTGGCGGGGAATGGGCTGTTCAACCTGCATGTTAACCAGCGTGCCGGGCATAATGCGCATCATGTGGCCGAGGCCTGCTTCAAATCCGTGGCGCGGGCGTTGCGGGCGGCGGTGGCGTATGAGCCGCGCATTGCAGGGCAGATCCCCTCCACCAAGGGCGCGCTGTAACCCCCATGCTGGTCGCCGTTATCGACTACCAGAGCGGCAACCTCGCCTCCGCCGCGCGCGGGCTGGTGCTGGCGGCGGAGCAGCGCGGGATTTCGGCCGAGGTACAGATTACCTCGGACCCGGATGTGGTGGCGCGGGCTGAGCGCATCGTGCTGCCGGGCCAGGGGGCGTTCGCCGATTGCGCCCGGGGGCTGGCGTCCGTGGACGGGCTGGAAGAGGCGATGTTCGCGCGCGTGGCGCAGGGCGCGCCGTTCCTCGGCATTTGTGTCGGCATGCAGTTGATGGCCAAACGCGGGTTGGAGCATGGGGTGACCCCGGGCTTCGGCTGGGTGCAAGGCGAGATCGCGCCGCTGCAGGTGGGCACAAACCGCCTGCCGCACATGGGCTGGAACGAGCTGCAGTTTACACCCGGCGCGCATCCGCTGCTGGACGGGCTGAAGCCGGGCGACCACGCCTATTTCGTGCATTCCTACGCGCTGCAGGGCGGGCAGGGAGACGAAATCATCGCCACCACCGATTATGCTGGGGATGTTGTGGCCATGGTGGCCAGCGGCAACCGCGCCGGCACGCAGTTCCATGCCGAGAAGAGCCAGCAGGTCGGCCTCACCATCCTCGGCAATTTTCTCTCCTGGGTGCCGTGAGGCGCCTGCTGCTGGCGGTTTGTGGGATTTATGTGGGTATTTGTGGCTTTCTGTTGATTGCCCAGAATCGCCTGCTCTACATCGGCACCGTACTGCCGCCGCACCCCGCCAGTGTAATCTATACGCCCTTCAACGATGCCGCCGGCACACAGACCGGCTGGCTCGCTGCCCCCGCCGGCATACCGCGCGGCACCGTGGTATATTTCCACGGCAATGACGAAGAAGCCTGGCAGGCGGAGCGAAACTATGCCGGCTATTTTACCGCGCGCGGCTGGCGTGTGGTGTTCCTGGAATATCTCGGCTTCGACTTCCGCCCCGGCAAGCCGGCGCATGACAGCATCATCGCCGATGCCATCGCCACCATGCATCTCGCCCAGCAGCGCTACCCCGGCCCGCTTTGGGTCGCGGGCAATTCGCTCGGCGCCGGCATCGCCGCCCAGGCGGCGCAGCCAGGCGGGGCGCAGCGCGTACTCCTGTTCGTGCCATGGGACAGCATGGGTGCCGTAGCGCAGGAGCGCTACCCCTTCGTCCCCGCCCGCCTGCTGCTCCAGGCCGATGGCACTGATTACAATTCCTGTACGTCTCTGGCCGGCTGGGGGGACAAAACCTTCATCACCTATGCCGGGCGCGATACCATCATCCCCGCGCATCATGCCCAAAATCTGGCGCAATGCCTCGGCGTGCCGGGCGCAAAAATCTTCGCGCTGCCCACCGCCACCCATCTCGGCTGGTATGATCACCTTACCCCGGCGCAATGGGACAGCATGCTCACCCCCGCCCCGTAATGTATTAGCGCTTGATTACCGGGCACTTTGGCGCCAAGACGCAGCCGTGACCAGCGCTTTGCCCCCTCCCCGCTCCATCTTCGCCGAATGCATCGAAAGCTTCACGGACGAAGCCGATATCAATGCCTTGGCGGAAGCCGCGACGGCGGCGATACTGGATGGCGGCGGCTTCGGCTGGGTGAAGGCGCCCAAGCGCGCCACCATGGAGCAATATATGCGCGGCGTGCCGTTGGTGCCGGAGCGCGAGCTTATCGTGGGGCGCATGGACGGTGTGGTGTACGGCGCCGCGCAATTGCAGAAACCCTCGCGCAATAACGAGGCACAGTCGCATTCGGTGCATCTGATGCATCATTTCGTCGCCCCTTATGCGCGCGGCCATGGGCTGGCGCGGCTGATATTGCGCAAGGCCGAGGAACGGGCGCGGGCCCTGGGCTGCTATGTCCTCAACCTGGATGTGCGCGAGACCCAACTGGGCGCCATCTCGCTTTATGAATCCGAGGGGTTCATTCGTTGGGGCTCGCATCCGCATTACGCGCGGGTCAAAGGCGGCGATATTGCCGGGCATTTCTATTATAAGACGCTCAAATGACACTGACTCTATACCCCGCCATCGATTTGAAGGACGGCGCCTGTGTGCGGCTGGAGCGCGGGCTGATGGATCAGGCCACGGTGTTCGGCACCGATCCGGGGGCGCAGGCGGCGGCCTGGGCTGAGGCCGGGTTCAACTGGGTGCATGTGGTCGACCTCAACGGCGCCTTCGCCGGCCAGCCGGTGAACGAGGCGGCGGTGAAATCGATCCTCGCCGCCGTCACCATCCCGGTGCAGCTCGGCGGCGGCATCCGCAGCCTGGCGCAGATCGAGGCCTGGCTCACGGCCGGGGTGTCGCGCGTGATCCTGGGCTCGGCGGCGGCGAAAAACCCGGCGCTGGTGCGCGAGGCGGCCAAACTCTATCCGGGGCGCATCGTCGTCGGCATCGACGCCAAGGGCGGCATGGTGGCGACCGAAGGCTGGGCCGAAACCTCCGATATTTTTGCGCCGGAACTGGCGCGGCGGTTCGAGGATGCGGGCATCGCCGCGATCATCTACACCGATATTTCGCGCGATGGCATGAAGACCGGGCTCAACATTCCGGAAACGCAGGCGTTGGCGGCAGCGGTCAAATTGCCCATCATCGCTTCGGGCGGCGTGGCCTCGGTGGCGGATATCATCGCGCTCAAATCCGCGGCGGCGCAGCAGGCCAATCTGGAGGGCAGCATCCTCGGCCGGGCGTTGTACGACGGCTCGCTCACGCCGCGCGAGGCCCTTGCCGCATGCTGAAACTGCGGGTCATTCCGTGCCTGGATGTGAAGGATGGGCGCGTCGTAAAGGGCGTGAACTTTCTCTCTCTGCGCGATGCCGGGGACCCGGTGGAGCAGGCCGCCGTGTACGATGCCGCCGGGGCGGATGAGCTGACCTTTCTCGACATCACCGCCAGCTCGGACAACCGCGACACCATTCTGGATGTCGTGCACCGCACGGCGGAGAAGGTTTTCCTCCCCCTTACCGTGGGCGGCGGCATCCGCGCCGTGGGGGACATGCGCCGGCTGCTGCTGGCGGGCGCCGACAAATGCTCCATCAACTCCGCCGCCATCTCGCGCCCGGAGCTGGTGCGCGAGGGTGCGGAGAAATTCGGCAGCCAATGCGTGGTGGTGGCCATCGATGCCCGCCAATCCGCCCCCGGCAAATGGGAGGTGTTTTCCCATGGCGGGCGCACAAATACGGGGCTGGATGTGATCGAATGGGCGAAACAGGTGGAATCCCTGGGCGCCGGCGAGATATTGCTCACCTCCATGGACCGCGACGGCACCGGCCAGGGTTTTGACCTGGAATTGCTGCGCCGGATATGCGCCGCCGTGCGCCTGCCGGTCATCGCCTCGGGCGGGGTCGGCACGCTGGACCATTTCGTCGAGGGCGCGCAGGCGGGGGCCACCGGGCTGCTGGCCGCCAGCGTATTCCATTTTGGTACCTTCACCATCGCGCAGGTAAAGGCAGCTCTCACCGCAGCGCGCTTGCCGGTACGCAACCTCCCCGCAATACTGGGCTGAACAGGAGTCGTTCACGCAATGGCCAAGAAAGCCGCCGCAGCCGCTAAACCAAAAACCGTCAAGCCGAAGGTTACAAAACCGAAAGCCAAGCCGAAAGCCAAGCCGAAAGCCAAGGCTGCCACCAGCCGCAGCGTCACCGTGCCGCCGCCCACGCACGGGCCGGATGCGCGCGTGCTCGACCGGCTCTGGGCCACGGTGCTGACGCGTAAGGATGCGGACCAGAACCAGAGCCATTCCGCCCGGCTGCTGGCGCGTGGCACCGGCAAGGTGGCGCAAAAATTCGGCGAAGAGGCGGTGGAATGCATCATCGAGGCCGTGGCCGGCAACACCACCGCACTGGTCGGCGAATCGGCGGATGTGCTGTACCATCTGCTGGTGCTCTGGGTGGATGCGGGCCTGCGCCCCGAACAGGTATGGGCCGAGCTGACCCGCCGCGAGGGCATGAGCGGCCTGGCCGAGAAGGCGGCGCGGCGTTCGGCCTTGCCCGGCTTCCCGACCAAGAAAATTCCCTGAGCGCAGGAGGTGATTTTGGCCTATGACGACAGCAATATCTTCGCCCGTATCCTGCGCGGCGAGATCCCTTGCGCCAAAATATATGAGGATGAATTCGCCCTCGCCTTCTCCGATATCCGCCCGCAGGCACCGACGCATATTCTGGTGATCCCCAAGGGACAGTATATCTCGGCGGCGGATTTCAACGCCCAGGCCAGCGATGAGGAGCTCGCCGGCTTCTACCGCGCGCTCGCCTATGTGGCGCGCGAGGCCGGGGTGGAGGAGAGCGGCTACCGGCTTATCAGCAATGCCGGGCCGGACAGCCATCAGGAAGTGCCGCATTTCCATGTGCATATTCTGGCGGGCCAGAAGCTCGGCCGGATGCTCGGGCCGCCTTTATGAAGGCCCCATTTTTATGAAAGCCCCATCTTTATGAAGGCCCCATCTTTATGAAGGCAATGCGCGCCTTCGAAGTCCTGTGGACGTTTTTCCTGTTGGGGATCAGCGCGTTCGGCGGGCCGGTGGCGCATCTGGGCTATTTCCGCCGCACCTTCGTGGAACGCAAAAAATGGGTGGATGACGAGGAATACGGCGCACTTCTGGCTCTATGTCAGTTTTTACCTGGGCCGGCATCGAGTCAGGTGGGGTTCTGCATCGGGCTGCATCGCGCCGGCTTCTTCGGCGGGCTGGCGGCCTGGATCGGCTTCACCTTGCCCTCCGCCCTCCTCATGGTGGCGCTGGCGCATTACCTCTTCGTGTTCCAAACCTCTGCCGCGGCGCATGGCGCGCTGCACGGGCTGCAGCTCGCAGCCGTGGCCGTGGTAGCCCAGGCCGTCTGGCTGATGACCAAATCCCTCTGCCCCGACACCCCCCGCCGCGCTCTGGCCCTGCTCTGCGCCGCCGTGCTCGGGCTGATGCCCGGCACATTGGGGCAGATCGCCGTGATGGTGATCGGCGCGCTCACCGGCTGGGCCACGCTGGATGACAGCGGGCTGGTGCGGCACCGCGAAACCCGCCGCCTGGCGCGCGAATGGCCCAGTGCCAAGCGCGAATTGCAATTGCACGCCCCGGCCCTGCTCTGCCTCACCCTGTTCGCCGGGCTGCTGATCGCCTCCTTCACCATGCAGTTGCAGGGCCCATGGGCTTTGGCCAGCGCCTTCTACCGCTCCGGCGCGCTGGTGTTCGGCGGCGGCCATGTGGTGCTGCCGCTGCTGCGCGATGCCGTGGTCACCCCCGGCTGGGTGAGCCCGCAAGTGTTTCTGGCCGGCTACGGCGCGGTCCAGGCCATGCCGGGGCCGCTGTTCACCGTCGCCTCCTATCTCGGCGCACTCACCGGCGGCTATCGCGGCGCCGTCATCGCCACCGTCGCCATCTTCCTGCCCGGGCTGCTGCTGGTGGGCGGCACCCTGCCCTACTGGCAGGCTCTGCGCACCCGCCCCTATGTTGCCGCCATGATGAAAGGGCTGAATGCCGCCGTGGTCGGGCTGCTGGGCGCCGCCTTCATCGACCTGCTGACGATCTCCACCATCCAGAGCATCTACGACCTGCCCATCATCCTGTTCGCCCTCCTCCTCCTCACCGCCGGCCGGGCGCGGCCCATACTGGTGGTAATCTTCTGCGCCGCGGCGGGGGCTGTGGCGTAAGAAGGCCAGGGCTCCGCCCCACCCCGGCCCGTGCCCAGAAGATTTTGGCATCGTTCTGGACGAAGGTTAATGAGTGCGCTAAAGAAATTCACAAGACTTCGTTACTTTCCAAAGACATCCTTGCATTTCGGGGGTGTTTCATGGAGAATGACAGATTATTTAGATACGTTAAGTCGGTGAACTGATGGCTATGGGCTTATTGCACCTCCTCCGCGCTCATCGCCGCCTGCAGCACGGCAGGCTGGGCGGGCTGGTGCCTGGGTTCGCCATGATCGGCCCAGCGTTTTTCCTTTGTGCGAAACATTGCATGAGTCTGGGGCGCATGTTCTGGATACCCTACCATTGGCAACCAAGCCCAGCGATGCCGCGCTTTGCCTCCAGCCCAAGGATACCACGATTTTGATACATAAATTGTTGCGAATAAAACTTGGCCGGCGCGGCAGCTTTGCCCTTGAGTTTGCAATGATCGCGCCGATTTTCCTGATTCTGCTCTTTGTTGTGTTCGAAGTCTCCTATGACGAGTTCATGCAGGAGGTGTTGGACAGCACCGTACAATCGGCCGCCCGTCAGGTCCAAATTGGTAAGTCCCAAAATGCCAGCAACAGCACGTTTGTAACAGGCTATATGTGTCCCTATGACACCGGACTACTCAATTGCAACAATCTGTTCGTGCGGATTCAACAAGTCACCTTCAACACGGCAGCTTGCTCAAATAAGGATTTTTATGACGCGACGCCCGCCGGCGCGCCGGTAAGCGGCGGCGTTCTGCAGCTCGGGGGATTTTTTAGCGGCGCCGGTGTGGCTGGCAACGGCGCCACCCTCACCCCGTCTCCCTGCGCAACCACCACGTCCAGTTCCGGCTACTGCAATGCCGGCCCGCAGGAGTTCATTCTCATGTCCGCCGTTTATGTCGCGCCCAGTTTTCTCGACGGGCTGGTACTCAACCATATCACCTATGGCGGCCAGTATGTGCGCGCCCTGTATTCCACCGCAGCCTTCGAAACTGAACCTTACTCTAACTCTTCACCGACAAACGCATGCTGAAGAAACTTTTTAAAGAGCGGCGCTCCGTCGCCGCCCTCGAATTCGTTTTGGTAGCGCCGCTGCTCATCTTACTGCTGTTCGGCGTGTACGACCTGTCCAGCGCCCTCATCACCTATGAAGAGGTCTACTCGGCGGCGCACTCCATGGCAGCCTCGATCAGCAATGAAGCTGTGGTGTCCACCGGCACCACCGCCGGTACCAACGCGCTGACCTACACACAGATACAGCAAGCCGAGTCCCTGCTCTGGGCGGAAATCCCGACGCTGCGTTCAGGCCTGCAGGATGGGGTGAAATCGATCACCGTGTCATCCATCGTGTACGAAATACTGCCCAACACGACGGCCACCACCACCACCAGTAAGGGCGTAACCACCACAACCGTTACCACCAACGGGATCTGCACCGCCAGCGCGACGCAACAATGCAATTACGTACCCATTGTGGTGTGGAGCGTCGCCTATCAAGGCGGCGACAGCAACCGCACCTTCGACAAACCGACCGATGGGACCAATACATTCAGCAGCGGAACCTGGACGACGCTGACCGGAAGCCCTTTGACCGGAGATACGTTGCGGTCATGTAATGGAACGGCCACGACGCCGACGACGCAGGTATCGACCGTGACCCATAATGGCTCGCTGAACCAGACCACGGCAACGAGTGGTACATCGAGTGACATGACCAATCTGCGCACCTATACGTTGAGCACGCCCGCCCCGGCCAATCCGGCCCCGCCCTCGCCCATGCTGGTGGTTGATGTGCAACTGAACTACCAGCCGGTGATCGGCCTGTTCATCCAGAAAGCCATACCGCTCTGGGTCAATGGCTACTGGCCTGTGCGCAGCGTGGAGGTGAGCCCCACGCAGACCTACGCCCTCAACGAAGAATTCGTCACCATCACACCGAACACAACAAACACCGCATACAAGCTGAGCGATTACAACGCGACCAATAATCAAGATTTCGAATTATTCGACGCCACCAACACCTTCGTGCCCACGGCCAATTATTGTGTGAACACAACTCTCTACGGCACCTATGGCGTTTCGCCGGAGACACCACCCCCATGATCAAGCTCGTGAACACGCAGCAGGATTGTATGAACACAACTCTCTACGGCGCCTATGGCGCTTCGCCGGAGATACAATGAAAAAAGCTTTTACACGTTTCGCCCGAAATCGGCGCGCCGCCATTACGTTTATTTTCGCGGGTTCGCTGTTGCCTTTGGTCATGCTCATCGGTCTGTCGATCGACTACTCCTTCTATGTCCAGGCACGATCGCAATTCGGGCTGGCCGCGGATGCCGCTGCCATGTACTCTCTGCGCGAGGCAAGCGCCGTCTATACGCTGGAGAGCGCCACGCCCGGCAACACCACCGCCTCCGCGGATGCCAAAACCAAAGGCCAGAACAGCGGCGTGGACTGGTTCAACTCCCAGCTCGCCACACTGCCAACAGCCACCCTTAACGGCGGCAGCCCCAACGTCATCATCGCCTCGACGGCGAATGGCAATGCCAACTCTGCGGGTTTCAACTCAACCGTTAACTATAGCGGCGAATATCCGCCCTTCTTCAATGGCCTGTTCCATCACAACACCAACTGGAGCATCACCGGCACATCCGGTGCCACCACGCAATATGCCTATCTTGAACTGCTGGTTCTGATGGATGATTCCGGCTCCATGCTCGTCAGCGCCGACATCGGCAATAACACCACCCCCTCGACGACCAATCCCGGCGGCATTCTGACGATGGACGATAATTCGGTATGCATCCCGAATGCCTATATCGACGGCACCGCTGAGATGAACGCGCTCAGCAGCAATGTTTTTTCTGACCCGTTCGGAAGCTTCAGCTCCAGCTCCCTCCCCGCCAGCCAAACCGCCGTCACATGGAGCAAAGTCCAGAACCTGACCAACGCTTCGTCAGTGGTGGAAACAAGCAACAGCTACACAAGTTACACACCGGTGAGTCCGACCCCAATCTGTAAGAATGGGATGAACCAGTTAACGTATACGACGACGACGGCGGTTACGAAAAACGGGAATACGACCACCACCTCGGTGCAGTCCATGACCAATACCAATTCGGGCCCCACCACAAGCAAAGGCGTTACCACGACGGTAACCTCAACCTTGAATACAACACCTGGTGCGCCCTATGCGCCGTGCGCCTTTGCCTGCCACACCACCACCGCCACCCACACTATCCCCAGTAGCTCCACCGCACCCCAGCTCACCTATTCGAGTGGTTCGCTCGCCAACACAACCAGCGGATTGTATACGGATGATTTGTACGGTCTGGCCCGCCAGCTTGGCGTATTGCTGAAGACCGATGTCGTCTTCCAATCGACCGAGACCATGGTGAATATCCTGATAAACTCCGAACAGATACCAAACCAGTTCAGCATCGGCATGTATTCTTTCGACAATGACTCCTGCCCCATCGTCAACGGCACGACGGATGGACAAGCTAGTCTTCCTGAAGCAACCACCGATCTTGCAGGTGCTTTGACCAGTATCAAGAGCTATGATTACACAAACACGCCGAGCGAAACACAATTTCCCCCTATTGTGACGAATGCCAATGGTGACACGAATTTTCCGCTCTCCGTATCCGATCTGATCAAAGGTACGATGAGCTGCACCACGACACAAAGCCCGCTCGCCACACCGGCAACCACCAGCACCGTCGGGAGCGTCGCGACAAATCCTGAGAAATTTGTTTTCCTCGTCACGGACGGCATGGAAGACAACCAGGCCGGCACCACTTATGCGAGCGGCAACTCAGGGACTTGCGGCCGTATGCTTGGTGAAATGACCGGCATTGCCGTGGAAGCCAATGCCGACACAGCAAGTGCCAGCACCACAGCTTGCGACCTCGCCGTCTGCAAGCCCTTGAAAGATCGTGGCTATACAATTTATGTGCTCTACGTTCCCTATCCCGCGACACAAAACACCTACTATTATCGAAATCTGCTGGGAGAGGATCTTTATACCTCAACTGATTTTCCGGCCCTCACATCGACCCAGCAAACGCCGCAGGTTTGGAACGAAGGAATATCGGGCACCGTTACCGCCTCTCCTGTAGAGTCACCATCACCTGACGTACAGGCGCTCCAGGCTTGCGCCTCCACCAGCACCGACTTCTACACGGCCAACAGCTCGACCGACATTTCAACCAAAATGGGGCAGATGCTGCAATCCGCGCTGAGCTCCTCCATTCGCATCACGCAATAGTACCGGCTGGTAGCGCCGTCCCGGGTAAACGGGGCGGCGCTACCGTGCGGCATCTTGCCAGAACCAAACGCAAAACCCCCTCGGTGCACGACGCACCGAGGGGGTTTTTATGGCCCTATCCTACACCGCGAACTGGATAACTTCGCGCACCAGCGGGTAGATCTCGTTCTGGAAGCGGCGGCCGGAGAATACGCCGTAATGGCCGACGCCGGTTTGCACGTGGTGGCGCTTGAGGAGCGGGCGCAGGTTGGCGCATAGGTCCAGGGCGGCGGCGGTTTGGCCTAGGCCGCAGATGTCGTCTCGCTCGCCTTCCACTGTGAAGAGGAAGGTCTTCTTGATCTGATCCGGGCGTACCTTGCGGCCTTTGTACATCAGCTCGCCCACGGCCAGCTCATGCTTCATGAAGATGCGCTCGACGGTCTCCAAGTAAAACTCCGCCGGCAGATCCATCACCGCCAGATATTCGTCGTAGAATGTGCGGTGCGTCTCGGCCGCACCTTCATCCTCGGTGGCGATGGCGCGGAATTGTTTGATATGCGCACCTATATGGCGCTCCAGATTCATCGACACGAAGGCGGTGAGCTGCATGAAGCCCGGATACACGCGCCGGCCGCCGCCTTTGTAGCGCCAGGGCACGATGCCGATCATCTTATCCTTGAACCAGCCTATATCCTTGGTCTTGGCAAGCTTATTCACGCGCGTGGGGTTGCGCCTGGTGTCGATGGGTCCCGCCATCAGCGTCATGCTGCGCGGGGTGGCCGGGTTGTGGTCCTCGGACATGACCGACACCGCGGCCAGCACCGCCACCGTCGGTTGGCACACGCCCACCACATGGCTGCGCGGGCCCATATGCTCCAGAAACTTGATGACATGCTCGACATATTCATCGAACCCGAATGTACCGGCGGAGACCGGGATATCGCGCGCATTGGTCCAGTCTGTGATGTACACATCATGGTCGCGCAACAGCGTTTCCACCGTATTGCGCAACAAAGTGGCGAAATGCCCGGAGAGCGGCGAGACCACCAGCACCTTCGGTTGCTTGCGCTCGGTGTCCTTTTTAAAATGCAGTAGCCCGGCAAAAGGTGTGGAAAACACCGTTTCCTCGGTCACCGCCACCAGCTCATTGCCCTGGGGAATGGTCTTTATGCCGAAATCGGGCCGTGCATGGGTGGTGCCGGAATGGCCGAACACCTCCAACGCCGCGTTGTAATGCCGCAGCGCGATCCCGTACGGGGCATGCGGCATAACCGTGCGCACCAAAGCGCTGGTGGTGCGTGCCAGTTTGCGAAGCGGGTCCATGATATCGGCTTGCGCCTGGTAAAACTGATAAATCATCTTGAAGCCTTATACCCGCGCAAGAACTTATTTCCGATAGGACCAAGTAACCATTGTAAGGCCCACTCGCCTGAGATAATCATGTGTGTATTTTGGTGAAAAGGGAAGGGTGAACATGACCGAAGCGACCCTGCTGATCAGCAGCAAAAACTACTCCTCGTGGTCGCTGCGCGGATTCCTCCTCGCCAAACTCTCTGGCATCGCCTTCAAGGAAGAACGCGTCTCGCCCGATGACCCGCGCGCCCGCGAAGAGCTGCTGATGCGCACCTCCTCCATACTGGTGCCCTGCCTCATCCATGGCGATGTCTCGGTGTGGGACACCATCGCCATCGCCGAATACCTGAACGAGAACTTCCCCCAGGCGAACATGCTGCCGACGGAGAAAAACGCCCGTGCGCGCTGCCGCTCCATTTCCGGGGAAATGCACTCGGGCTTTGCCGCCTTGCGCTCCTCGCTGCCCATGAACCTGCGTTTCCGTAAGCCCGGCTTCACCGTCTGGTCCTCCGCCCAGGCCGACATCGACCGCATCACCGCCATCTGGCGTGAATGCCTGACCACCTGGAAAGGCCCGTTCCTGTTCGGCAGCGCGCCCACCATCGCGGACGCCATGTACGCTCCCGTGGTCACCCGCTTCCTCTCCTACGACGTCAACGTCGGCCCCGCCTGCCAGGAATATTGCAACACCATCCTGAACTGGGCCCCGCTGAAGGAATGGCTGGCCGACTCCAAGGAAGAACCCCAGGAAATAATCGAGCTCGACCTGGATTTCTAGGTCACGGGTGGTACCCCAGGGGCTTTGCCCCTGGACCCCACCAAGGGCCGAAAGGCCCTTGGAACCCACCCGGTTTGTAAAAAGAGAGGCCATCCCAGCACGTGTGTTCCACGAGCAGGGGATGGCCTCTCTTTTTACAAACCGATTATTGAGGTCCAGGGGCTCGGCCCCTGGTCGGGGGATGCAGGGGGGCGAAGCGCCCCTTGCGGCACCACCCGTGACATAGAGCCCCATAGCGGGCCGGTGCCTCAGGCCCAGGGGGTGGCTGGGGGGACGGGACAGGGGCCTTCGGCTTCCACGCTGCCGAAGGCCGCCGGAGAGGTGATTTCGAGGTATTCCATGTCCGGGGAGTAGTCGAAGAGGTAGTGGGTGATGCCGGGTTGCTGGTGTACGCAATCGCCGGCGGCGACGAGGGTTTCCTGGTCGCCGTACATGAAGCGGGCCCAGCCCTTGGTCATGATCACGATGTGGAAATCGGCGACATGCTGGTGCCAGCCTGTGCCCCCTTCGGGCGGGCGGTCCGGGTTGGCTTTAACGAGCTGGGCGATAACCCGCCCGCCTGTGGCACCATCCACGCCGAGGTCGCGGTACAGGAAGAAGTCGCGCAGGCCGTCGGTGCGCCAGGGGGTATCGCCCGGTTTGACGTGGGAGAACAGATTGACGATGGGTTGGTCGAGCATGGGCCTTGCTCCTTTTGGTAGAGAATAGGCCTTATTCGCATGATTCCCGGCCGCGATGCCAGTAAATTTTGCACTGCACAATTTTTCGTCAACAGCTTCTAGTCTTCGCGCTCCGCCCGCACCAATACCTCGCGTTTACCCACATGGTTGGCGGGGCTCACGATGCCGTCTTTTTCCATTTGTTCAATGAGTTTGGCGGCCCGGTTGTAGCCGATGGTGAGGCAGCGTTGCAGGTAGGAGGTGCTGGCCTTGCGGTCGCGGGCCACAATGGCCACGGCCTGGTCGTACAGCGCGCCCTCGGCATTGGTGTTGCCGCCGATGGCACCGGAGGGCACAGCCCCGCCTTCCTCGTCTTCCAGGGGCTCGGTCACCTCGTCCTGGTAGTTGGGTTCGCCCTGCTCGCGCAGGTATTCCACCACGGCTTCCACCTCCTGGTCCGACACGAAGGGGCCGTGCACGCGGGTGATGCGGCCGCCGCCCTGCATGTACAGCAGATCGCCCTGACCCAGGAGCTGTTCGGCGCCCTGCTCGCCGAGGATGGTACGGCTGTCGAACTTCGAGATCACCTGGAAGGAGATGCGGGTGGGGAAGTTGGCCTTGATGGTGCCGGTGATGACATCCACCGAGGGGCGCTGGGTGGCCATGATGACGTGTATTCCCGCTGCGCGGGCTTTTTGGGCCAGGCGCTGCACGCAGATTTCGATATCCTTGCCGGCGACCATCATCAGATCCGCCATCTCATCGATGAACACGACGATGAAGGGCAGCGGCTCCAGGGCCAGCGGCTGATCCTCGAACACCGGCTTGCCGGTTTCGGAGTCAAACCCGGTCTGCACGCGGCGGGTGACGACCTCGCCGCGGCCGCGGGCCTCGTGCACGCGGTCGTTATAGCCGGCGATGTTGCGCACCGAGAGCTGGCTCATATTGCGGTAGCGGCGGTCCATCTCGCGCACCACCCATTTGAGCGCCGCCACGGCTTTGGCCGGCTCGGTCACTACGGGGGTGAGGAGATGGGGGATGCCGTCATAAACGGAGAGTTCGAGAATCTTAGGATCGATCAGGATAAGCCGGCATTGCTCGGGGCTGAGCTTGTACAGCAGGCTCATGATCATGGCATTCACGCCGACGGATTTGCCCGAGCCGGTGGTGCCGGCGATGAGCAGATGCGGCATGCGGGCGAGATCGGCCATCACCGGGGCGCCGGAGATGTCCTTGCCCAGGGCCATCGGCAGGGCGGCCTGGAGCGAGTCCCACATGGCACTGCCCAGCAGTTCCGAAAAATACACCGTCTCGCGCTTGGCATTGGGCACCTCGATGCCGATGACATTGCGCCCGGCCACCACAGCGATGCGTACGGCGAGCACGGAGAGGGAGCGGGCGATGTCCTCCGCCAGGCCGATGACGCGGGCGGCGCGGATGCCGGGGGCGGGTTCCAGCTCGTACAGCGTCACCACCGGGCCGGGGCGGATCTCCACGATCTTGCCCTGCACGCCGTAATCCTGGAGTACGTTTTCCAGCAGGCGGGCGTTGGCCTGCAGCGCTTCCTCCGACAATAGGGCCGGGCCGCGTGGGGGGGCCTGGCGCAGCAGGTCGAGCGAGGGCGGGGTCCAGCCTATTTCCAGCAGCGGCAGTCGCTCCTGGCGCGGCGCGATTTTGGCCACGGGGGCGGCTTTTACCGCCGGCTTGGCTCTGAAGGAGAGCATGGGGATGCTCGGCGCGGGGGCGGTGTATTCGCCCTCATCCTCTTCCTGCGGTCCCAGGTTGAAATGCGGCGCCTGGCGGGGGGCTGCCGCCTCTTCCGCCGCCACGGTCTGCAGGAGAGGGGAGATCCAGGAGGTGACGGCCTCGGCGCCGCGCACGCTGTGCTGGGCGGAGGCAGCCACGGCGCGGGCAGCGCGCTTGCCGCCGGCATGCCACTCGCCGGGGGTGAAGCCGAGCGCATAGAGGAAGCAGCCGAAGGAGGTGACCAGACTCAACCCCAGCATGATGCCCGCCCCGGTACGCCCGAGCACGGAGCTGCCGCCGGCGATGGCACCTGCCAGAATATGCCCGGCCGCCCCGCCAATGCCGGCGGGCACCGGCCAGGTGACGGCGGCGCCGGGGATTTCAGTAACCCCCATGGCCAAGGCCGCGGCCAGCAGCGGTAAAGCGATGCCGCCCAGCACGATGCGGGTTTTCAGCCGGGAGATAAAACCGCGCGTGGCCAGCCGGTAAGCCCAGGCCAGCAGGCAGAACACCGGGATAAACCCGGCCGCGCCGAACCCTTGCAGCAGCAGATCCGCCGCTTGCGCCCCCGCAGCACCTGCGAGGTTGGTGGGATGGGCGCTGGAGGCCGTGTTCAGCGATGGATCGGCCGGGTTGTAGGAGGCCAGTGCGAGGGCCAGCGTAAGGGCCGCGAGTGCCAGACAGATACCGCCCAGCTCCCCTGCCCTGCGGCGCAATTGCGCCTTCAGTGAGGAAGAGATGAACTGCCGCCTGCCCAGATCCAGTGCCATGACTCCGGATATAGCCGGTAGCGGCTGATTTTCAAAGTTTTTTTGGGTTTTGGCGGGCGTGGACCGGACGATAAGCCCGCCTGGGGGCCGGTTTACGCCCCATACCGGGCACAATTATGTACGGCGCCCCACGGCGGCGCGCTCAGGCCGTTACCATCTTGGCCAGCATCGCGGCGAAATCGGCGGGGTTGAAGGGTTTGGTGATCCTGGGGGCGGATTGCAGGGCCGCACCGGCGGTGAGTTCAAGATTGCCGTAGCCGGTGACGACGATGAAGGGCAGCTTGCGCGCGGCGAGCTCCTCGGCGATGGGCGCGGAGCTGGTCTTGCCAAGGTTCGCGTCGAGCAGGGCGGCATCCACCTGCCCGCTGGCGATCGCCTCCAGCGCGTCGGGGACAGTCAGCACCGGCCCCACGACCACGTAGCCCAGATCTTCGAGCAATGCCGTGATGTAGTCGGCGACGAAATATTCATCTTCGACGACGAGGATGCGGCGCCCTGCGCCGGCTAACGGATCAGCGGACGGCATTTAGCTTCTCCTCGCGCGCGGGGGGCGGGGGGGCTTCCCCAAGCGGGAAGGCGATGGTGGCGCAAAGCCCCTCAGGCCGGAAATCCAGCCGCGCCTCGCCGCGCAGCTCGTGGCGGACGCTGCCTTTTATGAAGCGCGTGCCATTGCCGGTGCGTTCCGGCGCGATCACCACCGGCCCACCGCTCTCGGTCCAGGTGAATATCACGCGCGGCTTGCCGTCATGCGCATCGATGCACCAGCCGACCGCAACTGTGCCGGCGCTGTTGGAGAGCGCGCCGTATTTGATCGCGTTGGTCGCAAGCTCATGCATCATCAACGTCAGCGACTGGCTCACGACCGGATCGAGTGCGACCACCGGGCCGTCGGTGATTATGATGCGGCCGTCGGTCTTGAAGGGATCCAGCGCATGATCGACGATGCTGCGCAAGGCGATCTGCCGAAAATCATTCTCCAGCGCAATGTCATGCGCGCGGCCGAGTGCCTGAATGCGCCCGGTGAAGGCGCTGCCGTATTCTTCCAGTGTTTTGCTGGTACGCAATGTCTGCGCCGCGATTGACTGCACCACCGCGAGTGAATTCTTCACGCGGTGGCTGAGCTCGGCGACGAGCATTTCGCGATGCCGCTCGGCCAGTTTTTGCTCGGTCGCATCTTCGAAGGCGAGCAGGATAAGATCGGGGCGGTCGCCATAGGCGACGATGCGATGTGCGTTGAGCACCATCCAGCGGCGGCCGATGTGCGGAAAGGCGTATTCCACTTCGAAATTGGCGATCCAGCCCGCGGTTGGCAGCAATTGCTCGAGCAATTGGCGCAGTGCTGGAATGTTCCATTGCCCGTTGCCCAGCTCATACACGAGCAGCCCTTCGGTCTGTTCCTTGTCGACCTGGAAATACTGATAAAAGGCAGGGTTGGCCGATTGCACGCGCAAATCGCCATTCAGGACCAGCATGGGGGAGTTGACCGTCCGCACGATGGCCTCGGCATAATCGCGTGCCTCGGCGGTGCGCGATTGAGATTGTTTTAGTTCCGTTACATCGACAAAGCTCGCCACCGCGCCAACGATCCGGTTGTCGCGCGTGCGATAGGGCTGTACGCGCAACGAATAGGAGCGGCCGTTATCGGCCTGCACCTCCTCCCCGGCCATCGTGAGATGGTCAATCGCCTGACGCGCCTTGCCGACGAGATCGCCATTGACGAATTTCTGCGCGAGATTGGCGATGGGCCGCCCGATATCGGCATCGATGACGTCGAACAGCCGGGTGACCGCCGGGGTGAACCATTTTATCCGCGTCTGATTGTCGAGGAAGATGGTCGCGATGTCATTGCCCGACAGCAGATTGCGAAGATCGTCGCTGGACTCGTCGAGTTCCGCCACCTTGTGCTCAAGTTCGGAATTGACCGCGTTAAGTTCTTCGTTGAGCGACTGCAGCTCTTCCTTCGAGGATTCGAGCTCCTCATTCGTGGCCTGGAGCTCCTCGTTCACGCTCGTGGCCTCCTCATTGGCGGCCTTCAGCTCTTCATTCGCCGTCTCATATTCCTCGACGATGGCGTGCAGCTCGTCGCGTGCTTCCTTGAGCTCGTCGTCATAATCGCGCGCCCGCTCCGGCTTCGCCTTATTTGCCGGTGGCTTGGCCGGGGAGCTATCCTTGCCCCTGCCTCCCGGCGAAAAGCTGATCAGCACCAGCCCGCCACCGCTACCGCTGCCGCCAAGCGGGATGGCGGAAATCTCGACAGCACTGGTGCCGGCGCGGGTGGTGATCGTCGCGGCTTCATTGGCCTCGATCGCCTGCTTTACCGCGCGGCGGATCGACAATGCCAGCCCATCCCGCGCCATGGCGATCAGATCCAGCGTGGGCGGGCCGGAGGGCTGCTTCAGATAATCGCCGGTGGTGCCGTGGAAATGCTGGATCTTGTAATGCCGGTCTATCACCACCGAGGCGGGGCCAAAACGATCGGCGAGCACCTGGACCACGACATCGGCGAGTTTGGGTTTCGTACCTTCGCGTTCCGGCGACTGCGCCGGCGCCCAGACCGGAATATCGACGGCTGTGGGGTGCCCCCCGCCGGTGCGCTGGTAGATGCGCCAGCGCTTGGACACAATGGAGAATAAATGATCGCGCTGCCCGATGGATTCAGCATTGCCGAGGAAGAGATAACCGCCCTCGCGGAGCGCGAAATGCGCCAGCGACAACACTCGGTTCTGCCCCTCGGTATCGAGATAGATGAGCAGATTGCGGCAGCTCACCAGGTCCATCTTCGAGTAAGGCGGGTCGGCCAGTAAATCCTGAGGCGCGAAGACCACGGTTTCGCGGATCTCGCGCTTGATGCGGTAGCTATCGCCGGTTTTCACAAAGAAGCGCTCTAGCCGTTCGGGCGGGAGACTCTCGACCATGCTGCCGGGATAGAGGCCGCGGCGCGCGGAGGTGAGATTATTATTGGCAAGATCGGTGGCGAAAATTTTGACCTGCAGGCCTTTCTCCGCCGTTTCGGCATGTCCGGCGATCAGCATGGCGATGGTATAGGCTTCCTCGCCCGTGGAGCAGGCCGGAACCCAGACCCGCACCGGCTGGTCGGGGGCGGCTTGTTTGAGCAGTGGGGCGATGACGTCGCGGTTGAGGATGTCCCATGCCTCGGCATCGCGGAAGAAGCCGGTGACGTTGATCATCATGTCGCGGACCAGCGCCTGTAATTCGGCGGGGTCTTCGCGCAGTCTGGTCAGATACTCGTCCAGCGATTCGAGCCCGGCCAGGCCCATGCGCCGGTGCGTCCGCCTTGTCAGCGTGGTGCGTTTATAGGGGCGGAAGTCATGGCCGTTGCGCGCGCGGATCAGCACCAGCACATCGTCGAAACTCGCTTTCGACGCGTTGGCGATCGCCTCCACCGCGTCACCCTCCATATAGGGATGGCGCGCATAGCGCATCAGCGCCGCCGGCATATCGGCGGGGGCCAGCACGTAATCGGCGGCACCCGAGGCAATCGCATGGCGCGGCATGCTGTCGAACTTCGCCGTCTCGGGGGATTGCGCGATGCACATGCCGCCGGACAGCTTGATGTCCTGTATGCCGGCGGAACCGTTGCTGCCGGCACCACTCAGCACCACCGCGATAGCCCCGGTCTTGCGGTCCCGCGCCAGGGCGGTGAAGAAATGGTCGATGGGATGGCGCAGGCCACGCGCCTCGGCGGGCTCGATGAGCCGCAGGATACCGCCCTCGATCAGCAGCGTCTGCGCCGGGACGATGACATAGACATGGTCGGGTTCGACCGCCATGCCGTCCTCGATCTCGATGACGGGCATTGTGGTATGTTTGCCGAGCAGCTCGGCGAGCAGGCTTTTGCGCGTCGGCTCAAGATGCTGGACGATGACGAAGCCCATGCCGCTGTCGGCCGGCATCGCCTTGAGGAACGCGGTGGCGACCTCAAGCCCGCCGGCGGACATACCAATGCCGACGATGGGGAAGGCGCCGCCGTCGTTTTCGTCAAGGTTTGCGCTATCCGCTGTGCTGGCTGAAGGGCCCCGCCTGAGATTGGTCACGGCAAAGCAACCTGCGTCGGAGACGCAAATCCTGAAGGCTTGTTGCCGCCTGGCGCGTAAACTGACGAGGCTACGGTCACCTTGATGTCCTGTTTTAGGATATTTGAGTTTCTCAGTGTACCGGTAACACGCAAATGAGTCATTTGGCCAATTCAACAACAGACCATATCTACGCTTACCGCTGCCTCTCGGATTTGTGAAAAATACGTATTCAAGGGCTCAAAAAGCATGATCTCGCCATGTGCCGGGGATCGCATGTTATTTACGTTTTGTCCTTTTATTTACGTTTTGGCCTGGGCGTGACCTGACCGCGAAATTAAACCGAGGAATGATCCTCGAACGCCTATTGTATCCGGCGGGCACGAGGCAAAATTGCGCCCAGGCTATCGTCCGCCGGACTATCGTAAGCACTGGCGCGATCCCCGCCGGCGAATTTATAAAATTGAGAGGACATCCGATGAAAATCATATTCGCGTCGCTTCTGGCGCTGGGTCTGCCGGCAGCCGCATTCGCACAGACCACCAACGACCTCAGCGCACAGGACCGCAATTTCGTCATCACCGCCGCGGCTGCGGGAATAGCGGAGGTTCAGGCAGGACAGTTGGCGGCCGCCAAAGGCGATAGCGCCGTCCAAGCCGTCGGCAACCGTATGGTCGCCGATCACGGCAAAGCCAATGATACGCTGAACGCGATCGCCGCAACCAAGGGCGTTACCCCTCCCACCCAGGTGACCAGCGACCAGGCCGCGGAGCTGACCCAGTTGCAGGGATTGAGCGGCGCGGCGTTCGATTCCGCCTATCTCAAGGATCAACGCACCGCCCATGAAACGGCCATAAAATTATTCGAGACCGAGGCGCATAGCGGCACCGACCCCGCGTTGAAGAGCTTTGCCGCGAAAACCTTGCCCACGTTGAAAATGCATTTGCACATGCTCAAAGAGGCCGCGTAATCCGCGCGCGGTGTTACGGCTCCTGCGCCACCAGCGTAAAATTAACCCCGGCATTCAGCCCCACCCAGTCGCCGCTGCTCCAATTGCCCTGGCCCACGCCGTAATCCGTGCGGGGGAGGGTCAGGCTGCTTTTGGCGGTGGCGGTTTTGCCCGACACATCCAGGGTGAAGGGGAGCGTCAGTTTTTTGGTCACACCACGGATGGTGAGTGTACCGGTGGTGGTGAATTTATCACCGCCCAGAGGCGTAAACCCCGTGGCGTCGAACACTGCCTGCGGGAAGGCGGCGGCGCTGAACCAGTCGGTACCGGGCAAAGCGGTATCGCGCTGGGTGTCGCCGGTATGGGCGCTGGCGGTGTGGATGGTGATTTTTACGTGCGCGGCTTCGGGATACGCGGGGTCGTAAGTGATCTGCGCATTCCATTGCGTGAATGTGCCGGTGAAGGCGGTGCCTGTCTGCGTGCCGGAGAAGCCCAGCGTGCTGGCGGCGGGTTGCAACGTCCATTCCGCCGCCAAAGCGGGCGGGGCGGTGAGTAGAGCGGCGGCGAGGAATAAAAATCTCATGTGCGGTCTCCAAAGGGGAGCATGCGGCGCAGGATATTGTCGCGGAGCAGAAAATGATGCCGCAGTGCTGCCAGTATGTGCAGGAGTAAAATCCCGATGATGATGTAGCCGAGCCAGTCGTGGATGAATTGCGCGATCGTGTCGGCTGTCTGCTTATCGGCGAGCGTCGAGAACCAGGGCAGGTCCGGCCAGGGGATGATTCCGTACAGCACGGTGGGGATGTTGTAGGGCGAGACCGAAACCACGATCCAGCCGGTGAAGGGCAGCGCCAGCATGAAGGCGTAGAGCAGAAAATGCGTGGCGCCGGCTGCTGTTTTTTCAAGCGCCGGCATGGTCTCGGGCAAAGCCGGCGGGCGGTGCGTGAGGCGCCACACCAAGCGCAGAGCCACGGCAAACAATACCGTAATGCCGATGGATTTATGCAACTGGTAGAGCTGGAATTTCAAGCCGATGGGGATGGCCAGATGCACCATCACCAGCCCCATGAATATCTGGAGCAGAATACCGAAAGCGATGACCCAGTGCAGGGTCATCGCCACGGTATCGTAACGTACGCGCATTACTGCACGAAGGCGGCACTGATGATCAGCCGGACGTCATCGCCGATCAGCGGCACATAGGTGGTCTGGTTGAAGTCGGAGCGTTTGATCACGCCCGTGGCCTCGAAGCCAGCGGTGTATTGATTGGTCAGCCCGTTGATCCCGGCGGCGTTGAAGGTGACCTGCAAGGTCTCAGGGCGCGTAACGCCATGGAAGGTAAGCTCGCCGGTGACGGCCGCCGTGTCAGGCCCCGTGCGCACCACCGTGCCGGATTTGAACTCGATGGTCGGGTATTTCGCCGTGTCGAACCATGTCGGGGAATTCAGCTCGCCGTCCAGCTTGGTGTTGGTGGTGCTGATGGTGTTGGCGGGCAGGGTGATATCAAATTTGGTGGCGGCGAGGTTGGCGGGGTCCAGCGTGAGCTGGCCGGAAGCCTTGGTGAACTCACCGTACCAGGTGGTGAAACCCATGTGCGAGACCGCGAACAGGATGCGGGTGTGGCTAGGCTCCACCTTGTAGTCCCCCGCCTTCACATGGGCGGGGTTGGTGTCGGGCGCGTATTCCGCAAATGCGGCGGCGGGGGCGGCGAGCAGAGCGAGGGCGAGGAGCGTGGTTTTCATTCTTCTGGTTCCTTATGCCGGCTCAAATGCCAGCGTGGCGATTTCGGCTTCCGCCGTGGCAATGGACTGAGCTTTGAGATCAGGAATGGCGAGACCATCGGCGTTGAAGATGGTGACGTCGGTCAGCCCGATAAAGCCCAGCAGCGCCAGCAAATGCGATTCCTGATGCTCCAACCCTGCCGCCGGGCTGCCCGGCCCGTACAACCCGCCGCGCGTGGAGGCGATATACACTTTTTTGCCTGCCGGGATGAGGCCGAAGGGCACACCGTCCGGGCCGTATTTGAAGGTTTTGCCGGCGACGAGCACGCGGTCGGCCCAGGCTTTGAGCTGGGTCGGCAGGCCGAAGTTGTACATCGGCACGCCGATGACGATGATGTCGGCGGCGAACAGCGTGTCGATGAATCCCTGCCCACGGGCGATGTCGGCCAAAGTGGCGGCATCCTCCGGCGGGTGACCGAACAAGGCGCCGATATGCGCAGGCGAGAGATGCCCGACCGGGTTGGCGGCGAGGTCGAGATATTCAACCTCCAGCCCGGGGTTGAGAGCCTGCTGGCGCGCCACGATGGCGGCGGAAAGCTTGCGGGAGGCGGAATTCTCGCCGAGCACGCTGGAATCGATATGCCAAAGCTTTGTCATGTGAAAAACTCCATGGGGCGCCGTGAATGGCGCGATGGCGGAGGTCTAGCCCTGTTCAACCAAACTGCGTAGCCTATATAATAAGATGGATTGTATCTGTTTTAACGATGGATTGGGCGCATGATCGAGGGCATCACTTTGGACCAGTTGCGGGTTTTCATCACCGCCGCCGAGGAGCGCAGTTTTTCCGCCGCCGGACGCAAGCTGAACCGGGCGCAATCGGTGGTGTCGCAATCCCTGGCGAATTTAGAGGCGCAGCTCGGGCTCACCTTGTTCACCCGCGAGGGGCGCTACCCGGTGCTGACCGAGGCGGGAGAGATTCTGCTGGCCGATGCGCGGGCCGTCACCAGCGGGCTGGCCTCGCTCAAAGCCCGGGCGCGCGGCATGGCCTCAGGCGTGGAGCCGGAGCTGGCGGTGGCCATCGACGTGATGTTCCCCATGTCCGTGCTCACCTGCGCCGCCGCGCGCTTCAGCGAACAATTCCCGATGACGCCGCTGCGGATTTACGTGGAGGTGCTGGGCGGCGTGGCGCAGGCGGTGCTGGAGGGGCAATGCAGCCTGGGGGTGGTCGGCTCGCTGCCGCTGCTCACCTCCGCTCTGGTCATGGAACGGCTGCTGGGGGTGGAAATCGTCTTCGTCGCCGCCCCACAGCACCCGCTGGCGCAGCTCCGCAACAACATCACGGAATGCGACCTCAACCAGCATGTGCAGCTCGTGCTCACCGACCGCTCGGATCTGTCGAAAGGCCAGGAATTCAGCGTGTTCTCATCACGCAACTGGCGGCTGGCCGATCTCGGCGCCAAACACGAATTCCTGCGCGCCGGCCTGGGCTGGGGCGGCATGCCCTTGGAGCGCGTACAGCGCGACCTGGACTCCGGCGCGCTAGTGGAACTGCACCTGCAGGATCGTCCCGCCCGCATCCCCATGATGATGTCCGCCGCCTACCGCGCCGCCACACCACCCGGACCCGCCGGCCGCTGGTTCATCGAACAATTGCGGCGGCTGACGGGCGATGAGCCGCCCGCGTGAGTGGGGGAGCCCGATCATCACTTCAACCAGTTTGGCCGCATGATACCAAGCGAGGCGTAAAGAGCCACGGCTATCCCTTCCGCCACAACACTCCAAGAAAGGAGTTTACGTTGGAAATTCGTTATACATACGGTTCGACCATGGTTTGCATTCATCGCCACAACATGAGCTGAGGCAATATCCGGCTGCTGGGGCATCGAACAACTATAATACTGCTTAATAAACATGAGCATTAAAAAACCAGCGAAGCACAAAAACCCAAGACCAAGTAACAGTGTTTTTGATACGACTTTGATTTTCATCGGCATGAAGCCCCCCCAACAGACGCAGAACGGATCGTGCCATGCCGATCCGTCTTGCCCTGAGTTAGAACGCGGCCAGATCTTCGGCCTTGGGTACGTAGGTGTAGAGGTAATCCTCGATCAGATAGATATCCTCGCGCAGTGCCACGGCGGCGACGTAACCATCCGGCCGCACCAGCCAGATGCAGCGCGGGCTCAGTGCCGGGCGCAGCTCGGCTTCCAGCAGGCCGGGGAACTCATGGCGCAGTTTTTCCACCTTGGCACCCGGCTCGGCGAGGAGCGCGAATTGGGGCACCGGGCCGAGGCCGAATGGTTTCTGGCCAGGTTTCAGCGCCACACGCTGGCCGGGGCCGGGGGCGGGCAGCGCGTGGTCTTCCACACCGTTGATCGGGCTATGGTCGTAGGAGAAGGACACTTCGGACATGGTCTCCGCCACCTGGCGGCGCGCCGGCGCCAGGCCGAAATAGATATTGCCGAGCAGGTTGCGGGCAAACTGCAGCGTGGGGTTACGCACCGTGGCGGCATGCGCGGCGCGGCCAAGGTTGGCCACCACGCGCTCGGCCACGGCCTGGCGCTCGATGGTGTAGCTATCCAGCAGCACCTCGGCATTGGGCGCGCCGCGATAGGCCAGGGCCAGCTTCCAGGCCAGGTTGCAGGCATCATGTATGCCCATGTTGAGCCCCTGCGCGCCGATGGGGTTGTGCACATGCGCGGCATCGCCGGCCAGGAACACGCGGCCTGCGCGGTAGGAGGCGATGTTGTATTCCTCCACCCGGAACGCATAGAGCCAGGCCGGGTTGGCGGCGGTGACACCGCCGGGGCCGCGGGCATCGATGATCGCCTGGATTTTTTCCAGCGGCGGCGTACCGGGGGTAAAATCCTTGGCCTTGCCGGCATTGGCGATGACGCGGAATTTGCCGCCCGGGATGGGGAAGAGGGCGAGAAACCCGTCCTCATGCCAGAAGGAGTTCAGCTCACTGCGCGAAAAACCGCCGCCCTGCAGCTCGACATCGGCCAGATACCAGGCGCTCTGATGCGGTGCCGTGGCGCTGGTCAACCCCAGCCCCTGGCGCACGAAGCTGCCCCCGCCATCGCAGCCGATGAGATAGGCCGCGCGTACGGCCTCGGCCTTGCCATCGGGATGGGTCAGCGTGGCGGTAACGCCATGCACATCGCTGGAAAATGCGGTGAGCTCCACGCCGCGTTCTACGGTGACGCCGAGCTTGGCCAGGTTCGCCTCAAGTATCTCCTCGGTGCGCGCCTGCGGCAGCAGCAGCGCATACGGATATTCGCTGTCGATATCGTTGAAATCGACATGGCCGATCAGCTTTTTGCCGGAGAAGATATTCGTGGCCGTGAGCTTCTCACCCGCCGCGATCAGCGCCTCTGTGGCCCCGCCGCGCGCCAGCAGCTCCAGTGTGCGGGTCCAGAGGAACAGCGCGCGCGACTGGGCGGGCGACTCGATCTCCTTCTCCACCACCCGCACCGGCACCCCGAACCGGCGCAATTCCGCCGCCATCACCAAGCCCACGGGACCAGCCCCCGCAATCAGAACAACGTCGCTCATAGACCCCCCTCATACACCGGTGCCATTACCGGTTTGCCGGACTGTGCTGCACGTTGCCCCCTCTATGCGGCAGGAGGCTTGCTATGTCCTTGACGTAAATCAAGGCGGAAAGCGAGGCAATTTCAAGCCTCCCTATATCTTGGTAGCGGCCAGGGCATTGATGAACAACAATATAACTTGAACAAGCGGGGCGGCTCGTCCAGAGTGCCGGATCATGGAAACCGTTGCGCATCCAGGGGAGGACCAACGGGAATGCTCGCAATGCGGCCTGCTGTGCAGGCTGCCGCCGCGCTACCCTGGGCTTGTGGCCGATTGCCCGCGCTGCGGCAATGTATTGTGGCGCATGCGCCGCTCGCGCCGCTCCTACCCCCTCTCCTGCGCCGTGGCCGCTCTCCTGTTCTATCTCTTCGCGCTGGTGGCGCCGTTTCTGGAGATCCACATCTATGGCCGTTTCTCCGTGGCGCGGCTCAGCACCGGCCCGGCGCAATTCGTGCTCGAGGGGTTTGGTCTCGCCGGCGCGCTGGTGTTCACCGTCACCCTCATCGCCCCTGCGCTCAAGCTTGGCCTGCTCACCCTCACGCTGGGTGGCTTACGCGTTCTGCCGCCCAGTTGGCTGAAGCTAATGTTCCGGCTGTATCTGGCCCTCGCCCCCTGGGCCATGATCGATGTGTATCTGCTGGGCTTCCTGGTCGCCTACACCAAGCTCACCGCCTACGCCCTGGTGCATCTCGACACCGCGCTCTACGCGCTGATCTGCTGCATGCTGACCATGGCGGCGGCGGACGGCAGCGTGGATATCGAGCAGATCTGGCGCACATTGGACACACGCGCCTGCACGCCCAAACCCGTGCGCGGCAGCGCACATCTGGGCTGCCATGCCTGCGGCTACCTCAACACGGCCGCGCCCAACCCAGCCCCGCCTGGCATGCGGTGCCTGCGCTGCGACGCACCGGTACATGTACGCAAGCCCAACAGCCTGAGCCGCGCCTGGGCCTTTCTGCTGGCCGCCATGTGCCTGTATATCCCGGCCAATATCTACCCGTTCATGGCCCTCACCCAACTGGCGCACACCACCACCTACACCATCTTCGGCGGCATCATCGAACTGGCCCAGGCGGGGCTGTGGCCGCTGGCCTTGCTCGTCTTCTTTGCCAGCTTCACCATCCCGCTGCTGAAAATCCTGCTCCTGATCTATATGCTGATCACCGCGCAACTGCGCACCAAGGGGCATCTGCGGTTTCGCACCGGCGCCTACCGCTTCATCGATTTCATCGGCCGCTGGTCGATGATCGATGTGTTCATGGTCTCCATATTGATCGCGCTGATGCGTTTCGGCCAGTTTGCCAGCGTGCATGCCGCCATCGGCTCGGTTTGTTTCGGTGGCGTGGTCGTGCTAACGATTTTTGCCGTTGAGGCGTTTGACCCACGGCTGATGTGGGATGCGGAGCACCCCATCTATGAGTAATGTACGCTGATGACTGAGACTCCGCCGCTCACAGCCCCTTCGGCCAAACTGCGCCGGCCGCGCTTCCAGCTTGTCTGGCTCATCCCGGTTATCGCCGCCCTCATCGCCGGCTACCTCGGCTACCGCACCGTGATGGAGCGGGGACCGCTGCTCACCCTCACCTTCGGCAGCGGCGACGGGCTAACCGCCGGGCAGACGCAGTTGGACTACAAAGCGGTGGCGGTGGGCACGGTGGAGAGCATCGACCTGGCGCCGGATAATTCGCATGTCATCGTGCAGGTGCGCATGACCAATGTGGGGGCGCGCTTCCTCACCAGCCATGCCCGCTTCTGGGTGGTCCGCCCGCGCTTCAACGTCACCGATGTGTCCGGCATCGAAACCCTGCTGTCCGGCACCTATATCACCGTCGACCCCGGCCTGCGTGGCGGCGATTACCAGGATAATTTCACCGGGCTGGAAGAGCCGCCCGGCGTGCGCTCCGACGAGCCCGGCAGCACCTACACCCTCACCGCCGACCGCGTCGGCTCCTTCAGCTCCGGCTCCCCGGTATTCTTCCGCGATGTGCAGGTGGGCGAAGTGCTGGGCTACGACATGGGCGATGGGCTGGGGCCGGTGAAAATCTCCATCTTCGTGCGCGCGCCGTTCGACAAACTCGTGCGCCCGGACAGCCGCTTCTGGAACACCTCCGGCATCGCGCTGGGGCTGGAAGGCGGGGTTCTCCAATTGCAAATGCAATCGGTACAGGCGTTGATCGCCGGTGGCATCGACTTCTCAGTGCCCGATGCCGCGCGGGGCGAAAGCCCGAGCCCGGATAACGCCACCTTCCCGCTCTACCCCTCGCAGCAATCGGCGGAGGCCGCCTCCTACGCCAGACAGCTCAAAATGGTCACCTATTTCACCAGCGATGTATCGGGCTTAACGCCTGGTGCCGCAGTGCAGGCGATGGGCATACAAGTGGGCGTGGTTTCGGCCGTAACGCTGCAACTGGACAAGGTGCACGGCACCTCGCGCGTGCGGGTGGATATGGATGTGCAGCCGCAGCGTTTCGACCCCGGCACCACGCAATTTCCGGTGAAAGCGCTGAAGGCAGAGTTGCAGTTGATGGTGAACAACGGCCTACGGGCGCAGATCGGCACCGCCAGCTACGTCACCGGCCAGAAGCTGATCGCGCTGACGATACTGCCCGACGCCCCGCCCGCTACCGTGACGATGGACGGCAAGGCGCTGGTGATCCCCTCCGCCGGCGGCGGGCTGGATGAGACCCTGGCCAAAGCCAATGCGCTGATGACCAATGTGAACAAGATACCGTTCCAGCAGATCGGCGATAATCTGAACAAGCTGCTCGTAACCGCGAACGGCACTCTGGGAGGACCGCAATTGAAACAGACTTTTGTGCAACTGAACCAGACGCTGAAGACAGCCAATAACACGCTGCAGATGCTGAACGATGATTTCGGCACGGATTCCGATTTCCAGCGCGGCGTGCAGGGGCTGTTGCAGGAAACCACCGCCACGGCGCAATCAGCCAAGGCGCTGAGCGATTACGTGACAAGGCATCCGCAATCCCTGCTGCTCGGGCGGAGCGGCGGACAATGAGGCGGCGGATTTTTCTCCTGGGCTCGGTAGCGCTTGCGGGATGCAGCTCAGCGCCCGTGCACAATTACCAGCTCGCGCCGGTGGCGGGGGCAATACGCGGCGGTACGGGGTTGCGCATCGTGGTGCGCAATATCGACATCCCCGAGGCTTTGGGCCAGGCGGGCTTGCCGAAGCCGGGCGGCGCGTATGAGGCGAATAGTTTTGCGAACAACGTATGGGCCGCACCTCTGGCGGGCATGCTGCAGACCACCCTCGTGCAGAACCTCTCCCAACGCCTGCCGGGAGACAGCGTGCTCGCCGGCGGCGGCGCGATAGGTGCGGCACCGGATATCTATGTCGAGATCAACGTACTGGCATTTTCCCCTGATGCCAGCGGGAATATCTCGCTCCAGGCACAACTGGCGACACGCCATGCGGCGGCACAGGATTGGCAGTTCCGGAATTTTGTTGCCAGTGCGGCAGGCGGGACGATGCCCGAGGGGATTGCAGCGGCGATGAGCACGCTATGGGGCCAGGCGGCGGATGCTGTGGCGGGGATGGTTTAATCGTCATTGCGAGCGTAGCGAAGCAATCCATCTTCGTGACGCGGCGAGAAAGATGGATTGCTTCGCTACGCTCGCAACGACGGCTTTGGATAGCAAGGGGAGCCAAGTGCATAGTTCCCTAACTAATGGGAATTATACACTTGGCTCCCTTATCACGTATCGAAGGTTGATCGCAAAATAGCGGAAACAGGAGCCATATCTTGGACAACAAAATTATTGCTGTGTTTGCCGCAGATTTCGCCCCTCGGACCAAGCCAAGCAACTACCCCGAACCCTTTGCGTCACGTATGGCAGGGCGCGTGAAGCGCCCGCTTGGCGATATATTCGGTTTAAGAAGTTTCGGGGTGAACCTCACGCGGCTTGCGCCAGGTGCTGTATCCACACTTCATCATCAGCATTCACAACAGGACGAGTTTGTCTAGATTCTTGAAGGCGAACCCACGCTTTTTACCGACGGGGTGGAAACCCAGCTTAAGCCAGGCATGGTTGCGGGCTTTGCCGCGAACGGAACAGCACATCATTTGGAGAACCGCACAGATACTGACTGCGTCATTCTGGAGATCGGCAACCGTTCGGAAGGCGATACCGCATCCTACCCGGTGGACGATATTACAGCGGCCATGGGCGCGGATGGAAAATGGGGTTTCGCGCATAAGGACGGGACGCCGTATTAGGCGCGGTTGTGTGTTGGCCCCTTAACTAGCAAACACCACCGTCTTTTTCCCGTTCAGAATCACCCGATCCTCTATATGATACCGCACCGCCCGCGCCAGCACGCGGCGCTCGATATCGCGCCCCTTGCGCACCAGATCATCCGGCGTATCGGCATGAGTGATACGTTCCACATCCTGCTCGATGATCGGGCCTTCATCGAGATCCGACGTGACATAATGCGCCGTGGCACCGATGAGTTTCACGCCGCGTGTATGCGCCTGGTGGTACGGCTTGGCGCCCTTGAAGCCGGGCAGGAAGGAATGGTGGATGTTGATGCAGCGGCCGTTGAGTTTCTGCGCCAGCGCGTCCGAGAGCACCTGCATGTAGCGCGCCAGCACCACCAGCTCGGATTTCGTCTCCTTCACCAGCGCCCAGATTTGCCCCTCCTGCTCCATTTTCGTGTCCCGGGTGATGGGCAGATGGAAGAAGGGAATGCCGGCGAGATCGAGCCCGGCGTAGGTTTCCACCGAATGGTTGGAGACGATGCCGGTGGGTGTCATCTCCAGCTCGCCGATGCGCCAGCGGTACAATAAATCCGCCAGGCAATGGTCGAATTTGGAGACCAGCAGCAACACGCGGCGCGGGGTGGTATGATCATTCAGCGTCCAATTCAGGCTGAAGGGGCTGGCCACTGGCGCAAACCCCTCGCGCAAGGCGGCGAAGCTGGTGGGGCCAAGCAGATCGAAGCCGATGCGGGCGAAGAATTTGCCGGTCTCAGCATCATCGAATTGCTGCGCCTCGCGGATATCCGCGCCGTGCTCGAACAGATAGGTGGCGACGGCGGCGACGATGCCAGGGCGGTTCTGGCAGGAGAGAGTCAACACATATTGCGATTTGGACATGATATTTGCAATCCAGCGTGAGGTTGGGCCAACGATACAACGTGCGGTGATGTTCCTTCAACCTCGGGCCACGGTCTCCTCAGCCTCCAGCAAAGCGTGATGCAGCGACGGCGCGAAACTGCGGAAGCAGGCGAGGATGAAGGCATCACCCTCACGCCAGATCCGCACGCCGATATGCGCCGCATGGGTGATCGCTACCGCATCCGGCGCAAAGGCGGTCTCATACAGATCGATGGGCACCAGGCGCTTGAGAATCTCGCGCGCAAACGGGCTTGAAACCGCAAAGAGAAACAACCCGTCGGATTGCTCCACCACGGCACCGCCGGTGCGCGCGGCGAGGGTCCTTGCGTCTTCATCCAGCACCAGCCAGGAATTAGGGCCATTCCACAGTGTATTGCCGTCGCGCAATCCCGCCTTGGGTAGGCCGCTGACCGTGGGCGAGGCCAGGCTACAGATGCGCCGCGGCGGCAACGGGGTGATGGCGCTCGTGGGTGCGAGAGCCGGGAAGCTTGGGTCAAGCATGCAAACGGGTTCCATCGGAGTCGTAATGAATGGGTGCCACAATCTCGGCAATGCAATCGCCCTGGCGCACCGGATCGTACACGCGGATTTTCTCGCCAATGCGCGCAGGGCCGTTGGCAAGCAACGCCAGAGCGATAGGGCCGAGCGAGGGCGAACGCGCGGCGGAGGTGATATGCCCCTGGTCATTCTTGGCGGTCGCAGCAGCACCTATTGGCAATAGGTGGCTACCGGCGCGCAAAATACTGGTGCCATCCTCCGGGCGTAGGCCCACAAGGGTGAGGCGCGCAGGGTCGGTAAGTGCCGCGCGGGCGGCCATGGCGCGGCCGATAAAATCCTTCTTCTTCGACAGCAATTTATGCAGGCCGAGATCATGCGCCGTAGTCTGGCCATTGAGTTCCGGTCCGGCGGCATGGCCTTTTTCAATGCGCATAATGCCAAGCGCCTCGGTGCCATACGGCGCAATACCGTATTCAGCACCCGCTTCCATGAGCTTCGCCGCCAGCGCATTGCCGTAGCGGGCGGGCACGGCAAGCTCATAGGCCAGCTCACCCGAGAAAGAAATACGGAACAGCCGCGCCGGCGTGCCGCCGCAGATGGTGAGTTCGGCACAGCCCATATAGGGGAACGCCTCATTGGTAACATCAAAGGGTGAATCAACAATTTTCGAAATGGTCGCGCGTGATTGCGGCCCCGCTACCGCGATTTGCGCCCATTGGTCGGTAACGGAGATGAAAGTGACATCGAGTTCCGGCCACAGCACCTGGGCACAGAATTCGAGATGCTGCATCACCTTCGCCGCATTGGCTGTGGTGGTCGTCATGACAAAATGGTTTGCACCCAGCCGCGCGGTGGTACCATCATCCATAACAAATCCGTCTTCCCGCAGCATCAGCCCGTAGCGGACGCGGCCGATGGCGAGGTTGGTCCAGCTATTGGTGTAGACACATTCAAGGAATTTCGCGGCATCTGGCCCCTGGATGTCGATTTTTCCAAGCGTGGTGACATCGCATATGCCAACGCTGTTGCGCACAGTGTTCACCTCACGCTGCGCGGCAGCCAGCCAGTCCTCGCCGGGGCGGGGATAGTATTGCGCCCGCAGCCACATGCCGGTTTCGATGAAGGTAGCGCCTTGTGCTGTTGAAAACTCATGCGTCGGCGCCAGCCGCGTGGGCTTGAACGCCTTGCCCTTATGCGCCCCGGCCAGGGCACCGAGCGAGACCGGGCTGTAGGGCGGCCGGAAGCGCGTGGTGCCGGTCTCGGGAATGCTCTTCCCCTGTGCCTCTGCGAGAATCGCCAGTGCATTTACATTGGCGGTCTTGCCCTGGTCGGTCGCCATACCCAGCGTGGTGTAACGCTTCACATGCTCGACCGAGGAAAAACCCTCCTGATTCGCGAGCTGAATATCCTTCACCGTCACATCGTTCTGCAAATCCACAAAGGATTTTCCAGGCGTGATGCCCGAATGCCAATGCGGCGCGATATTGGCATTGATCCCGTGCCCCGCCGCTTTACCAATGATGGAAGCACCCGGCGGCAGCGTGCCCGCGGTGAAAGCCGCAATCGTCTCATCCCATACCGGTTTTGCATCAAATTGCGAGGTGAGCGCGATATTGGGATTGAACCCGCCGGAGCTGGCGATGATGTCGCAGGCCACACGCAGCATTGTGCCGTTATGCAGCCGGATTTTGGCACCCCCCACACCAAGCCTGCCCTCGGCGGTGATGATGCCGGCACCAGCAAAAACCGCAACACCGGCCTCACGGGCCAGAGCGTAAACATGGTCGCTGCTCTTGCGCCGCGTATCAACAATACCGGCGATGCCAATGCCGTTTTCGGCCAGCAGCGGGATCAGCGCGGCCGCATCATCATTATTGATGGCCAGCAGAATATTGCGCCCAACCGCAACGCCGTAGCGCGTGATATAATCGCCCACCGCACCGGCCAGCATCACGCCGGGTAAGTCGTTATTGGCAAACACCAGCGGGCGCTCCAGCGCCCCCGTGGCAATAACACTCCGCCCGGCCACGATGCGCACCAGTCGCTGGCGCGGAGTTTGCGCCGGCAGTTGGGTAATCGCGGCGTATGTCCCGCCATCATACACAGCAAATACAGTGGTGCGTGGCAGGACCAAAACATTCTCCGGCAAACCTTCCGGCACCAGCGGATTTTCATCACATAAAATCACGCGCCCGGCCGCCTCACGCGCAGCCTTCACGCCATCGGCCCCGCCGCCGATCACCAGAACATCGCAAAATTCCGTGTTTTTCTCGTAGGAATCCGGGTCCGGCACGCCGGCATTGCGGCCCAGCCCGGCGGCGCGGCGGATGAGCGGTTCGTACACACGCTCCCAGAATTTCGCTGGCCACATGAAGGTCTTATAGTAGAATCCCGCCGCCAGAAATGGTGAGACCAGACTATTCACCGACAGCAGGTCATATTTCAGCGACGGAAACCGGTTCTGACTATTTGCTGTCAGCCCCTCGAAAATCTCGACCATGGTGGCGCGGGTATTGGGCTCGCGGTACGCCCCCAGCCCCAGCTCCACCAGCGCGCTCGGCTCCTCGGAACCGGCGGAAAAAATCCCGCGCGGGCGGTGGTATTTAAAACTGCGGCCAACCAACCTCACCCCATTGGCCAGCAGCGCGGAGGCCAGAGTGTCGCCGCCAAAGCCCGCGAACGCCTTGCCATCGAAACGGAAGGTGACGAGCCTGTTGCGGTCGATAGACCCGCCGGCGGGGAGACGATAACCGGTCATGGAAGATCCACGCTTAGGATTTCGTGACTGGATACATCGCGCGTGACGATCAGCCAGGCGTGGCAGCCAGCACTATGGTACCAATACTCACGCCGCGGCCCGCGCGCATTTTCACGCATATACACGTAATCCGTCCATTCCTCGGTGGGCGCGGCACCGCCATCCTTCGGCCGTGCCGCGCTCGCATCCTGCGTGTATAAAAACTCGTCCAGCCCGCGCGGGCCACAATGGGGGCAGGGAATGCGCATCAGTGCAGATTCGGCTGTGCGCCGGCTCCCTTTTCATCGATAAGCCTGCCCTCGGCAAAACGGTCGAGCCTATACGCGGCGGCCACCGCATGCGGTTCCTCGCGCGCGATGAGATGGGCAAAACAGAAGCCGGAAGCAGGCGTCGCCTTGAATCCGCCATAACACCAGCCACCATTGAAAAACAAATTGCCTACAGGCGTTTTGTCGATGATCGGCGAGCCATCCATCGTCATATCCATAATCCCGCCCCAGCTACGCAACAGCCGCGCCCGGCCGAGCATCGGCATCAGCGCAATGCCGCCCTCACACACATCCTCCACCGTCGGCAGATTGCCGCGTGCGGCGTAGGAATTATAGCCGTCGATATCGCCGCCAAACACCAAACCGCCTTTATCCGACTGCGAAATATAAAAATGCCCGGCGCCGAAGGTGATCACGTTATCAATAAGAGGCTTGAGCCCCTCGGTCACGAAGGCCTGCAAAGCATGGCTCTCAATCGGCAGCCGCAACCCCGCCATGGCACCCACCAGCGAGGACGCCCCGGCAACGGCAATCCCGACTTTCCCCACCGTAATCGCGCCGCGCGTCGTCTGCACGCCTTTCACCGCCCCGTTCTCGATATCGATTCCGGTGACTTCGCAATTCTCGATGATGTCCACACCAAGCTTGTCGGCGGCGCGGGCATAGCCCCAGGCCACGGCATCATGCCGCGCGGTACCAGCGCGGCGCTGCACCAGCGCACCATGGATGGGAAAGCGCGCATTCTCGTAATCGAGATACGGGATCTCGCGCCGTAACCGCGCGCTGTCCAAAAGCTCAGCATCCACCCCGTGCAGCAGCATCGCATTGCCACGCCGCGCGTATGAATCACGCTGCGCGTCATTATGGTAAATGTTGAAAATGCCGCGCTGGCTCACCATCGCATTGTAATTAATGTCCTGCTCCAACCCCTCCCACAGCTTCATGGAAAGCTCATAGAACGGGATATTGCCCGGCAGGCCGTAATTGGAGCGGATGATGGTGGTGTTGCGGCCAATGCTGCCATTCCCCAGCCAGCCTTTCTCCAGTACCGCGATGCGCCCCACATTATGGTGCCGCGCCAGGTAATAAGCCGTCGCCAGCCCGCCGCCGCCGCCGCCAATGATCACCACATCATAATGCGGCGCCGGCTCAGCCTTGCGCCAGGCCGGGGTCCAGCCCGTATGGCCACGCAAAGCCTGCGTAATCACGGAAAAAGCTGAGTAGCGCATCGGGGCAAAAAGTTCCTGTGAGTTATGGAGAGTGATGCACAAGAATTTTTCTCATGTCAAACCCTTATAGTTCCAAAATCCCCGGCTCATATGCCAGCACCGCCGCCGGCTCGTGGCTCACATAGCCGCGCGGGGCGGAAACCACGTGAATCCCCTCCAGCACGCTGTCATGCTTATGGTGGGTATGGCCGTGGATCCAGACATCCGGCGGCGACACCGCAAACGCCGGCAGCAGATGAGAAGCATAGGATGGGCCAATGCGCCCATTGCGGCGGCCCAGCACGTCCTCATGCGGGGCGTGGTGGGTCACCACGATGATTTTCGCATCCGGCTCCTCCAACCGCAGCCGGGCCACATTGGCGCGCAGCCAGATGCGCGAGCGCTCATGCCGCGCCAGCGCATTCTCGGGGCGGAAAAACGACGTCACACGCCGGATGGCACGGTAGTCGTTCATATGCCTCGCTGCAAATTCCATAGCCTCTTCCTGGTCGCCATGCAGGCGGAAATCCGTCCACATGGTGCAGCCGAGCACATGGGTGCGCTGACCGTTCAGCGTAAAGGAGGCGATGTCGTTATCGAGAAACGTCACGCGCTCATTCTCATCGGAGGCGTTGCGCAGAGCCGGCTCCAGCAGGTCTATATGCTGATGGTAATACTCATGGTTGCCGGCGACATACACCACCGGTGCTGCAAAATACGCAGCCATTTGCTCGGCATAAACAAAACCGCGCAAGCCGGTATGGATGTCGCCGGCCAGCACCACCAGGTCGATATTTTCGATGCCCATGAGCAGGGGCCCGCGTAAGGGGTGTTTGCGCACATCGCGGTGGCGGCGCAGAAAATCCTGCCAGCCGGGGATGGAGAGGCGCCAGCGCTCCATCTCCAGATGGAGGTCGCTCATGTAGAGAATACGCGTCATTTGCGCAGTTTTATGGCCAGAGCGGCACTGGTGAAAGCGAGGATCAGCGTGGCCGTCTGCCATAGGCGCAGTTTGGTGAAAAACGGCGGGCGCGAGGGCAACGGCTGCTGATGGCCTTCCGCCAGCCCGGCCTGCAAAGCGCGGGCGAAGGCTCCGGCATCGGCAAAGCGTTCCTCCGGCTTGGCCGCCAGCGCGCTCTCAAACACTTCGCCCAGCCAGCGTGGTAAATCCGGCCGCATCTTGGCCAAAGGCAGTTTCTCATTCTGGCCGAAGGGGAACGGCCCGCCGGAAAACATGCGGTATAGGGTCACGCCCAGCGCATAAACCTCAGTCCGCGCCGAGGCAGGGCTGCCGCGCAGCAGCTCGGGCGCCATATAGCGTATGGTGCCGCCGGGCTTAACGGAATCCGCCGCATCGATGCCGGGCAGAAACGCCAGACCGAGATCGAGCAGCCGCAACTCACCGCGCACCTCGGGCAGCATCACATTATCGGGCTTGATGTCGCGGTGGATGACCTGAATGGCCGCCAGGTCCTGGATCGCCTCGCAGAGTTTCAAGGAAATGCCTACACCTTCCGGAAGGTTCACATAAGGCGGGCGGTTGAGCCGGGCCTCCAGCGTCTCGCCATGGTATAGCGGCATCACCAGATACAGGCAGGTACGGCGCTCGCGCGGCACATCGATATAGCGCACCACGCTGGCGCTGTGCACCGCCGTGCCAATCCAGGCCTCACGCATAAAACCGGCGGTGAAAACCTCATCCTGCAGCATGCTCTTCAGCGGGATTTTCAGCGCCACCTCGCGCCCGCTGCGCGTATCCACCGCGGCTTTCAGTGTGGTGTAGCGGCCGCGGAACAAGGTCTTACCAATCGCAAACTCATCCCACACATCGCCCTGCTTCGGTGGCGAGCGGATCGGCAGATCCGCCAGATGCGCGCTGGCATCGGATTCATCGGCTTGCGGCACGGCATCGACCCGCAGCGCCATCACGGATTTGCCGGGCCCCGGCAGCATGGCCAGCACCCTTGCGGCCAGCACATCCACCCCCGCATGCGGCATGGCCGCCAGCGGGCTCAGTGCCGCATACACCAGCTCCGGCAAGCCACCGCCGGCCAGGAGCAGAAATATATCCCCCGCCTCGGCCTCGTCCTCATGAAACGCCAGCGCCAGATCATCCTCCAGCCCCAGAGCGCGCGAGGGATGCCCGCCCTCCCCCAGCCGCAGATGCGGGCGGATGAGCGGCGTCAGCACGCCCTCGCGCAGGCGGAACAACTGGCAGGCGCCGATTTGCACAATCGCCACGCGCCGGTGCTGCAGCAGCAGTGCCGAGAGCGACACCGGGGTGGGGTGGCGGGCCAGCACACCCTGCATCTGCCCGGCCAGCCAGCGGTTGAGCGAGGTGAGGGACACCGCAGCGGCCCGGCGCGGGGACAGCGTGCGTTGAGCGCCGAAATACCCCTCGGCAAAGCTATGCACGGCGAGCTGCACCGCATCGCGCGCCGCATTTCCCGGCTGCTCGGTGTGGGATTGCGCGATGATGGCGGCCAGACCCCGATCTTTTCCTGAAGAATCCGGTGCCGCGAAATCCGCGCCATCGTACAGCGCATAAAAGGAGCTGGCGTGTTCCGCGGGCGCCTGCGTGGCAAAGCCCGGGGTGACCACCCAGCCCGCTGGGGCGGGGTCAGCCACGTCCGCCATCACGCCCGCCATCGCGCCCTCCTTGGGGCACCCAGAGCACATCCAGCATGCCCCCGGCATTGGCCATGCGGGCCAGCACAAACAGCAGATCCGACAGGCGGTTCAGATACACCAGCACCAGCCGGTTCACGGCCTCATCCGGCAGCTCGGTGAGATGCACCACCGCCCGCTCAGCGCGGCGCGCCACAGTGCGGGCCAGATGCAGTGCCACCGCCCCCTGCACCCCGGCCGGCAAAATAAAGGAGGTCAACGGCTCCAACTCCGCCGTGGCTTGGTCAATCTGCGCCTCCAGCCAGTCGATTTGCGCCTGGGTAATGCGTAAGGCCGGTTGCCCCTCCTCGATCGGCACGCAGAGATCGGCTCCCAGATCGAACAGATCGTTCTGGATACGCGCCAGCGCCTCATCCTCCGGCCCGGCGCTGTACAGCCTGGCCATGCCGATGGTGGCATTGGCCTCATCCACCTCACCAAGTGCCGCGATGCGCAGGCTGGATTTGGGCACGCGGGCGCCGTTGCCGAGAGAGGTTTCCCCGTGATCCCCGCCACGCGTATATATTTTATCGAGCTTGACCATGCGCCAATGCACCACGCGCCGCCGCGCGGTGCAAGCTGATCAGAACGTCCGGTCGGGGAGTTTCTTCAGCCGTGCAAGCAAAGCGCCGCGCGCGGCCTTGGCAGCCTGCCCCAGTGCCACGAGCTTCCCAACCTGCCCCGGACGGCGCAACACGCAAAGCACTATGGCCGGCAGGTCGAGCGTGCCGCCATCCTTCAGCGCGATGAGCGCCGCCGGCGGCAGATCAGCATCCGACGGATCGGCAACCGCCCGCAGCGCCGCAAAAGGCACGCCGCGCAACTGGGCGACTCGGGCAACCGCACCGGATTCGAGGTCGATGGCATCGGGCTGGCTGCGCTCATAGATCAGCGCCTTGTCATGCGCCGTGGCGGCAATCTTCAACCCGGCATAAATCGGCGCGCCCGTGGAGCCGCCAAGGAAGGACATCAGCACATAATCCGCCGGGTATACGCGGTTGCCTTCCAGAATGGCCGTGGGCACCACAATGCTGCCCGCCACCAGCCCAGGCTTGAGCCCGCCGGCCAGGCCAAAACTGATCAGCCCCTGCGCGCCCTCAGCCACCAGCGCCTCAGCCGCCTGCTCGGCGCCATACGGCGTGCCGCCACCCACACCCACCATGAACCCGGCGTTGCGCAGCCAGCGCGACTCCGCCTTCAACCCCGTGATAAAGCCTATTTTGGCACGCTCCATACAAAGCGCGTTAGCAGGTTCTTTTGTGATTCGGAATGATTAACCGCAACCGGTTACATAAAATAACCTTAAGCTGGTTATTAAAACTTGGTGAGCCCGGTGGGGGTCGAACCCACGGCCGTCCGATTAAAAGTCGGATGCTCTACCACTGAGCTACAGGCTCTCACGCGGGCGCAGGTGCCATCTTTAGGATGGTGAAGTCAAGGGGGTAAAAGGCCAGGGCTCTGCCCTGGCCTTTTACCCCTAGACGACAACCATCTTAATGATGGAGTCCGGGTTATCCAGATGCCCGGTGGTGGGGTCGCCTTTCTTGATTTGCTGCACGGCATCCATGCCGGCCGTCACCTGGCCGACGATGGTGTATTGCCCATCGAGGAATGTGGCGGGCGCAAAGCAGATAAAGAATTGCGAATTGGCTGAGTTGGGGTCCGAGGTGCGGGCCATGCCCACCGTCCCGGTGAGGAAGCTCGCATTCTGGGAGAATTCGGCCGGCACATTGGGCAGAGGCGAGCCGCTGGCACCGGTATTGGTCGGATCACCCGTCTGCGCCATGAAGCCGGCGATGACGCGGAAGAACTGGCAGCCGTTATAAAACCCCTGTGCCGTGAGGGTGCGCAGCCGCTCGGCCGATTGCGGCGCCAGATCCGGGCGGAGCTGGATGGTGACGTCGCCATAGGTGAGCGTCATCTTCAGCGTGTTGGAAACAGTTGTATCAGCGAGCGCCACGCCGGACACGAAGGGCAGTGCGGCGGTGGTGGTGATTAGGGTGCGGCGGCGGATCATGCTTCACCTTTTCAGTTTTTTGTTATTTTAGGCAACGACAAGTTTAATGATGGCATCCGGATCCTGCACCGAGCCACTGGAGCCGGCCCCTTTCTTGATCTGCTGCACGGCATCAATACCCGCGGTCACCTGGCCGACGATGGTGTACTGACCATCCAGCCATGCACAGGGCGCAAAACAGATAAAGAATTGCGAGTTGGCGGAATCGGGGTCCTGGGTGCGGGCCATGCCGAGCGTGCCGGTGAGGAAGCTCGCATCCTTGCTGAATTCAGCCGGCAGGTTGGGCAGGGACGAGCCGCCGGTGCCGGTGTCGCCGGGGTCACCGGTCTGCGCCATGAAATCGGCGATGACGCGGAAGAATTTACGGCCGTCGTAGAACCCCTCGGCGGCCAGCGTGCGCAGGCGCTCGGCGGCGAGTGGTGCCAGATCCGGGCGCAGTTGGATCGTGACTTCGCCGTATTTCAGCGTCAGTTTCAGCGTGTTGGAAACTTGTGTATCGGTCTGTGTTTCGCTCATGGCGTGATCTACCTTTTTTGCAATTTTGCCACTGTGGTTTCGGCCGTCAGTTTCGGCACGAAGCTGGTAATGTCGCCACCGAAAGCGGCGATGTCCTTCACGAAGCGTGAGGAGATGAACTGGTGGTGTTCACTGGCCATCAGGAACACGGTTTCGATGGTCGGATCGAGCCGGTAATTCATGCCCGTCATCTGGCATTCATAGTCGAAATCGGAGACCGCGCGCAGGCCCCGGATGATCATTTTAGCGCCCACCTCGCGCGCGAATTGCGTAAGCAGCGAGGAGAACGGCCGGACCTCGACGGTGATGCCGGACGCGTCCGCGATGGGGCGGATTTCCGCCTCCACAAGTGCCACGCGCTCTTCCAGCGTAAAGATCGGCCCTTTGCCGGCGTTCAACGCCACACCGATGATCAACCGGTCAACCAACCGCGCGGCGCGGGCGATCACATCGATATGCCCATTGGTAATGGGATCGAACGTGCCGGGGTAGAGCGCGACATGATCAGCCATCCGAGGGTTCCTGTTCCGGTTCAGATTCCTGCTCTTGTTCCAGCACGGGAAACACGCTGGTGACGCGCTCGTCATCGTTCAGGCGCAACAAAGTCACACCCATGGCGGTACGGCCGGTGAGCCGCACCTGGTCCGCCGGCACGCGGATCAGCCGCCCGCCATCGGTGACGAGCATGATGTCATCGCCCGGCCGCACGGCAAAACTGCCGGCCACGGCATTGCCGTTGCGCTTGGGGTTCAGCGTGAGATTGGCGATGCCCTGCCCGCCGCGCCCGGTGACGCGGTATTCATAGGCCGAGCTGCGCTTGCCGAAACCGGAATCGGTAATGGTGAGCAGGAGTTCTTCCGCTTCCTGCAATTCCTTCACACGCCCTTCGGAGAGCGCCACTTCGGGCACCGGCTCTTCATCGCCGCCAGAATCACTGGAAGTCTCGGCATCATCCTCGGTGCGGCGCTGCTTAAGGTAAGCCGTGCGCTCCTCCACGCTGGCATCGACATGGCGCAGCACGGAGAGGCTCATCACCTCATCCTCAGGTGCCAGTTTAATACCGCGCACGCCCGTGGAATCGCGGCCCGAGAACACGCGTAGATTATCATCGGTGATCTGGAAGCGGATGCAGCGGCCGCGCTTGGTGGCGAGGAACACGTCATCGCCATCGCGGCAGGTGGACACGCCGATGAGATGATCGCCCTCATCGAGCTTCATGGCGATCAAGCCGGAAGCACGGACATTCTTGAAATCCGCCAGCTTGTTACGGCGCACGCCGCCCGAGGAGGTGGCGAATACCAGATGCAAATTCTCCCACAAATCCTCATCCTGCGGCAGCGGCAGCACGGTGGTGATCTGATCGGAGCCCAGCTCGGGGAGCAAATTCACCAGCGCCCTGCCCTTGCCTGTGGCCCCACCTTCCGGCAGGCGCCAGACCTTCTCGCGGAACACCTTGCCGCCCGAGGAGAAGAACAGCACGAACTGATGCGTATGCCCATTGAAGCTGCGGGTGACGATATCATCGCCGCGCGTGGACGCCGCCGAGCGCCCGCGCCCGCCGCGATTCTGCTGGCGGAACACATCCAGCGGCGTACGTTTGATAAACCCGTCGCGGGTGATGGTGACGACCATCTGCCCCGGCTCGATCAGGCTCTCGTCATCGAGATCGGAATCGACATCCTCGATGGTGGATTTACGCACGCTCGCGATTTTTTCACGCGCCTGCATCAGCTCATCACGCATGACCTCCAGCCGGCGGATGCGCGAGCCGATGATCTCCAGAAACTCCTTGATTTTTTCCGCAACTTCCGAGAGCTCAGCCTGGATCTTGTCGCGCTCCAACCCGGTCAAACGGGCCAGGCGCAGCTCCAGAATCCCACGCGCCTGCGCGTCGGTCAGATGGATGGTGTTCGCGGCCGAAACCTCATTGCCGACATCATCGATCAGCGCCAGCAGCGGCAGCACATTTTCCGCAGGCCATTCCCGCTCCATCAACGCCACGCGGGCAGTGTTGGAATCCGGGCTGCCACGGATGATCTTGATCACCTCATCAATATTCGCAACGGCAATGCCAAGCCCGATCAACAGATGCGCCCGGTCCCGCGCCTTATTCAGGTCGAACCGCGCCCGGCGCAGAATGACTTCCTCGCGGAATTCGATAAAGAGCCGCAACAGCTCCTTCAGCCCCATCTGCCGCGGTTTGCCGCGGTCCAGCGCCAGCATGTTAATGCCGAAACTCGTCTGCAGATTCGTCATGCGGTAGAGCTGGTTCAGCACCACCTCCCCCGTCGCATCGCGCTTCAGCTCGATGACGATCCGCATACCATCGCGGTCGGACTCATCGCGCAGATCGGCAATGCCCTCGATCTCCTTGGCCCGCACCAACTCGGCGATGCGCTCCAGCAGCGTGGACTTATTCACCTGATACGGAATCTCGGTAACGACGATCGCATCACGATCCTTACGGATCTGCTCCACCCCGGCCCGCGCGCGCAAAATGATCGAGCCACGCCCCGTTTCGAAAGCGTTGCGGATGCCCGAACGCCCAAGAATAATGCCGGCAGTCGGAAAATCCGGCCCCGGCACGATCTTCATCAGCTCTTCGAGCGAAATATCCGGCTCCGCAATCATCGCCAGCGTCGCATCCATAATCTCGGACGGGTTATGCGGCGGAATGTTTGTCGCCATGCCCACGGCGATGCCGTTCGAGCCATTGATGAGCAGATTCGGGAAAGCGGCCGGCAGCACTTTCGGCTCCTGCTCGCTCTCATCATAGTTCGGCTGGAAATCCACCGTATCGCGGTCGATATCACCCAGCAGCAGCATCGCCGAATTGGCCAGGCGCATCTCGGTATAACGCATCGCGGCGGGCATATCGCCATCGATGGAGCCAAAATTCCCCTGCCCGTCGATGAGCGGCAGACGCATGGAAAAATTCTGCGCCATACGCACAGCCGCCAGATAAATCGCGCTGTCGCCATGCGGATGGAACGTACCCATCACATCGCCGGTCATGCGCGCGGATTTGCGGTAGGGCTTGTCCGGCGTATTCCCCGCCTCATGCATGGCGTACAAAATGCGCCGGTGCACCGGCTTCAGCCCATCCCGCGCATCGGGCAATGCCCGGCTGACAATGACGGACATGGCGTAATCCAGATAGGATTTACGCATCTCCTGCTCGATGGAAACAGGCTCCTGGCCGCGCGGGGGGATGGGCTCCGCGCCGGGCTCTTCGGTTGTGTCACTCATGTTAAGTCAGAGACTCTGGGTTACGGGCGCAAAGCGCACCGAGGGTGCCATTCAAGGCATTGAAACACTTGAGAAAAATATACTGCATTGCGAGGGTTTTATAGCATGGCGCGGCCGGGCTGACAAATCCCGGGGATGGAATTACCCCTGGCGGAAACCGGCGAGCCGGCTGGCTCGCAATATGGCGCGTATGTCAGCCAGGGCCACATCCAGATCACGGTTTTCCACGAGATAGTCGAACTCCCCGGCATGGGAGATCTCGGCCTCCGCATGCGCCATGCGCGCCTCCACCTGCGCGGGCTCGTCACCGCGCTTGGTCAGGCGCTCGTGCAGCACCTCCAGCGAGGGCGGTTTGATGAACACGCCCACGACGTCTTTTCCGAGCGAGGCGCGGAGCTGGCGGAAGCCTTGCCAGTCGATGTCGAACATCACGTCCTGGCCCGCGCTTAACGCGGCTTCCACCGCGGCGCGCGGCGTGCCGTAGGAGCCGCCGAACACGCGGGCGTATTCCAGCAGTTCCGCGTTTTCCACCATCTCATCAAACCGCTCCTGGCTGATGAAGAAATAGTGTTTGCCTTCCTTCTCACCCGGCCGGCGCGCGCGCGTGGTAACGCTTACGGAGAGGCTCAGCGCGTCATCCTGCTCCAGCAGGGCACGCGAGAGCGTGGTCTTGCCGGCGCCCGAGGGGGCAGCCAGCACCAGGCAGAGGCCGCGCCTACTCAATGTTCTGCACCTGCTCGCGGAGCTGCTCGATGGCGGCTTTGAGGGCGAGGCCGATATTGGTGAGCGGCACCGAGCTGGATTTGCTGCAAAGCGTATTGGCCTCGCGGTTGAACTCCTGCATCAAAAAATCCAGTTTCCGCCCCACCGCGACGCCTTCCTTCAGCAACGCCGCAGCCGCCTCAATATGCGCGGAAAGCCGGTCCAGCTCCTCACGCACATCGGATTTGGTGGTGAGCAGCGCGATCTCCTGGGCGATGCGCTCCTCGGGCAGGTTCGGCGTGCCGCCGATCAGCTCGGCCAGTTGTGCTGCCAGCTTGGCGCGGTGCAGCTCGGGCTGTTTGGCGGCTTCCAGCGCGGCGGCCTCACGCAGCAGCGAAATCTCATGCAGATTGGTCGCCGCAATCGCTGCCAGTTTCTGCCCCTCGGCAGCACGCGAGGCGGCGAGGCCATCGAGCGCCTGCACGAAGGCGGCGCGCGCGGCATCGCTCAGCGCGGCGCGCTCTTCCTCGGTTTCCTCCTGCACCTGCCCGCCGCGCAGCACGCCGGGCAGTGCCAGCAGCAATTCCGCGCGCGGTGCCGGGCCGCCATAGCTGGCAGCCAGCTCCAATGCCAAAGCCTTCACCCGCTCCAGCGCCGCCAGATCCGTCGCCACGCTGGCCGCCGCTTCGCGCTTAACGCTGAGCGTGCCGGAAATATTGCCGCGCTTGAACGCCTTGGCGGCGAGGTCGCGCAGCGGCAGCTCCAGGGCCTCCAGCCCATTGGCCAGGCGGAGCTTTATATCCAGCCCCCGGCCATTCACGCTGCGCAGCTCCCAGATGAAGGCCGCACTGCCGGCCTCCCCCTGGGTACGGGCGAATCCGGTCATCGAGGCCAAATGTTTGTATTCACTCATGGGCTGGCCTCTTAGCAGGAGGCTGCTAATCTGGCGATATGAGCCCACCGCGCTTGATCTGGTGCCTAGGAATGTACGCCAGCGGCTCCACCTGGCTGTTCAACGCCGCGCGCGCCGTGGCCGCCACCCTCTACCCCGACCTCCACATCGCCGGGCATTTCGCCGACGAGGCCCGGCGCCCGCGCCCCCTGCCCCGCGCCCTGAATGTGGTGAAAACCCACGACCTCCCCTTTGCGTCGGCGCGGTTCATGGGGGCCCAGGCGGATGTCATCCTCATCTCACTGCGCGACCCGCGCGATGCCGTAACCTCGATGATGCAGCACATGCGGCTGGATTTTGCGCCGGCGCTGCGGCGTGCCGCGACATCCGGGCAATTCGCGGCGGGTTTCCACGCCGATGCCCGGTCATCGCTGTATATCTATGAATCCGGCTTCACGGATACGGCCGAAACCTTTGACAGCCTGGCCACGGCCCTTGGCGGTGAGCTGACGGATGCCCAGCGCGCGGCACTGTTCACAGCCACAAGGCGAAGCAAAATAGAGGAAAAAATTTCCCGCCTGGCGGACCTGCCCACCGCCTGGCGCAACCCGGCCGATGGCGACCTGCTGGACCGCGACACCCAATGGCACCGCCACCACGCCGGGCGCGACGGCGAGAGCGGGCGCTGGCGCCGCATGCTGCAGGTGCCGGAGGTGGCGCAAATCGAGCAGAAAATGGCTGGGTTTATGCGTTCATTCGGCTATCTTGGTGAATAGCATCCTTGGTGAATAACATCGGCGCGACACAACCGAAGATTGTTTATGACAGAGCCATTTCAATGCTGCGGCGCGGCAAATACCATATCCCCCGACTCAGGTTAAGAATCCGTGAAAATGCGGCAATGCACAAAATAATTCCTTGAAACCATCACACAACCGTCATCAAAAGAAAATTCTACCGCATATGTCTAATTTTTAACCATTTGAAAACGCCTCTAGCCTAGCAAGCCAGTAGAAGATGAGCTATCACCCCCACCACAACTACTAGGTTCAGACCGATGCCGACCAAAACCTCACACGGAGTCACCCTCTGGGCCGTTCCGCGTTTCCACAGGGCCGAAATCGCCCCGGGGAACGCTGAGACCGGCGTGGAGTGGGTGAACAGGCTGAAGACCTATTCTTTCCCGCTCGGCCATGAAAGCGAGGCACAACGCCCCGCCGCCGGCCAGCCGGACCAGGCAGAAACCTGTCACTGAGACCATAAAAAACAACCCATAAAAAAGGCGCCCCGCGGGGCGCCTTTTTCGTTCAAAGCTCTTTTAAGCCGAAAGCGCCTTATCGAGGGCTTCACGCAATTTAGGGTCATCCGCCGTGGTATCCGGCGTAAAACGGCCGATCACCTGGCCATCCTTCCCCACCACGAACTTCTCGAAATTCCACAAGATTCCCGGCGCCGGGTTCGGCGTCTTGCCATAGCCGGCCAGACGGTCACGGAACGCCGTGCCACCCCCCGCCTCAGGCTGCGCCTCGATCAGCCCCTTATACAGCGGATGAATATTCTCGCCCGTCACCTCGATCTTCGAGAACAGCGGGAAGGAGACATTGTAGGTGGTGGAGCAGAAGCTGGAAATCTCCTCCTCCGTGCCCGGCTCCTGGGCGCCGAAATCATTGGCCGGAAAGCCCAGAATCTCCAACCCGGCGCCATGTTTCTCTTCGTAGAGCTTCTGCAAGCCCTCGTACTGCGGCGTCAGCCCGCATTTGGAGGCAACATTCACCACCAGCAGCACCTTGCCCTTATAGTCAGCCAGTCTGGCCGGCTCACCCTTGATCGTCTTCAGCGGAATGTCCGAAATCGCGGTCATGCTCGTATCCCCAGTTGTTATGCAGAGAGATTGCCGCCCCGCGCCCCTCAGGTCAATCGCACCGCACTAGTTGCGGTACCGGGCCAGACGCACGATATGCCTCCCATGGACCATATCATCAGCCTCATCACCCTCATCCTGCTCACCATCCTCGGCCTCGTGCTCCAGGTCATCGGCTTCATCGACGGGCTCTTCGGCGCCGCCCTCACCAGCATCGGCATCGCCCCCAGTGCGCAAGGACCGCTGCTGATCATCGCCGCCATCATCCTGGCCGTAGCCGCTTTGCGGCTGCTGGGCAGATTGATCGCCGGGCTTCTTATTATCCTCTTCGTCCTCCTGTTGCTGGCACCGCATGCGCCCAAAAGCTGGTCCCATATCCATGACCAGGCTCCGACCATTACGCTGCCGGGGCCGCATGTGACGATGTGAGGCTTGGGGTGATCAGAGGCAGGCGTTTTGGTTTCAGCCTAATATAGCAGCGGCCGACGTCTGTTGGCCCATCAAATACACCGTATACCTGCACCAAAACTTGACTGGCTCTGCCTAGCTGCCAGAGCGGTGCATAATTTTTGATATTCAAACCATCCCCTCGGTGAGGAAATGTATCTGGCAGTTCATCGCCGCCCTAATGCGGGAAAAAGCTAAAAAGGAATGTTTTGCGGCGTCATGATGCCGGCAACGTCTTGGAAGATAGCGATGGCGGGATCGGTCGCAGCACGGGCGATCTCCGTATTGACCAAGACAATGACGGTGATTTTCCGCGTCGGTAAATAAAATGCGGCTGTGTTATAACCTGGCACCAAACCGGCATGCCCGAACCAGCCTGCCGTACAGAAAACCCCAAGGCCGTAACTGACGTTAGAGCCCTCCGGAATGCAGGCAAGGCGGGTGGCCTGCGTTGCGGAACCGTTCGTCGCACCGGTAACATAGAGAAAAACCCAGCGCTTCATATCGGCGAGGTCCGAGACCATTCTGCCCGCTGACCCCAGCATGGATACTGGCATTGGTTTAGCGACATCTGTCCAGGTTTTGTCGTCGGTCAGATCATACCCATGCACTGAAGGTGCTGGCATGGCCTGGGTAGTGGGATAACTGGTCTGGTAAAGATGGTAAGGCTGGAGGAGGCGGGTTGCGACCTGCTCGCCAACACTTTGGCCGGTGATACGTTCGATAACTAGGCCGAGGATCAAGTAATTTGTACTGCTGTAATGATAGGCAGTACCTGGAGGAAAATAAGGTTTCTGCGCCAACGCCCATTTGATGATTGTGCGCGTGTCAAAATCTGTTTCCGGCCCCCATTTACCAGACTCAAATTCGGGGGTGGCGACATAATCAAACAAGCCGCTGCGCATGTCGCAGAGCTCGCGTACGGTAATATTCTGCGCGTTGGGGATTGCAACCCCAATGTTAAATTTGGCTAACGGATCATCGAGGTTGAGTTTGCCTTCATCGACCAGTTGCAGAATGACCGTGGCGACAAAGGTCTTCGTGATGCTGCCGATACGGAAATGATCTTGCGGCGTGAGCTTGCGGTGCGTGGCGAGATCGGCATAGCCGAAGGCATGGATATAGGTGCCGCCCCTGCCATCCCAGACTCCGATCAGCACGCCAGGCACCGGGGTTTTGCCGCCATAGCCGCCAAGGCTAGCCCGGTCTGCTTCTACCGCGCTGGCGATTTGCGCCTGAATGGCCGGGTCGCCGGCGGAAGGTGCCTGGAGAGCCGGGGCGGCCCGGCAAGGAACAGCAAGCAATAAAACGTTGCAAACGAGCAGAGCCACGCACAGGGCATTATGGGAACGCATTTTGCCTCCAGTTTTTTTGGCGAAGCTACGAGCCAAACCTGGTCGCGGCAAGGCAAGCTGACAACCTCAATTGTGCATAAATCTTGATTCACGCACCAAACCCTTTTGCACCACCTCGCCAGCGGTAACTCCATCAAAATCCTAGTGAAACCACCCCCTCAGGCCACCCCTGCCCTGAGCAGATCGTGAATATGCACCACCCCCACCGGCTTTTGCCCGTCAACCACGAACATGCAGGTAAAAGGCTGGGACGCATTATTCATCCGGGCCAGCACTTCGGCGGCCAGCACATCCGCCGTTACGGTTTGCGGGTGCTTGCCCATGGCCATCTCCACGGTGATGTCGAAGGCGCCTTTCTGGAAGGCGCGGCGGAGGTCGCCATCGGTGAGCACGCCGATGAGGTTTTGCGCCTCATCCACCACGGCGGCGATGCCGAAGCGTTTCGAGGTCATCTCGACGATGCCCTGGCTGAGGGAGGTATCTTTGGTCACCAGCGGCAGCTCGTTGCCTTTGTGCATGAGCTGGCCGACGGTGAGGAGTTGGGCGCCGAGTTTGCCGCCGGGGTGGTAATGGCTGAAGTCGCGGGACGAAAAACCGCGGCGGTCGAGCAGGAGCATGGCCAGGGCATCGCCGGCGACGAGCTGCATGGTGGTGCTGGTGGTGGGCGCCAGGCCGTTGGGGCAGGCTTCTTCCGCCGCCGGGAGGAACAGGCCGATATCCGCCGCACGGCCGAGGGCTGAATCCGGGCGCGAGGTGATGGCGATGAGTTTGATACCGAAGCGGCGGGTGTAGGTGATGATATTGGCGAGCTCGGGCACCTCGCCGGACCAGGAGAGGGCGAGCACCACATCGCGCGGGGCGATCATGCCGAGATCGCCATGGCTGGCCTCGGCGGGGTGGACGAAATGGCTATGCGTGCCGGTGCTGGCGAGTGTGGCGGCAATCTTGTTGCCGACATGCCCGGATTTGCCCATGCCGGTGACGACCACGGCACCACCCGCCGCCTCGATGGCCTTAGCACTGGCGAGGAAGGCCTGGGCCAGCCCGTTGCTGAGCCCTGCGCGCATCTCCTGCAGGCCGCGCAATTCGATGTCGATGGTTGTCTCAATCCGCGCGATCGCGGCCTCGTCGCTCAGTGCCGGGATCGCATTCATCCGCGCGCGGCCTGGCGTTTTGCGATGGCATCGAACTCCATGAGGTCGGCGATGAGGGCGGCGAAATCTTTGAGCGCCACCATATTGGGGCCGTCGGACGGCGCCTTATCCGGGTCCGGATGTGTCTCGATGAACAACCCGGCCACACCCACGGCCACGGCGGCGCGGGCCAAAACGCCCACGAATTCGCGCTGCCCGCCGGAGGAGGCACCCTGCCCGCCCGGCTGCTGCACGGAATGTGTGGCATCGAAGATCACCGGCGCGCCGAACCCGGCCATCACCGGCAGGCCACGGAAATCCGACACCAGCGTGTTATAGCCGAAGCTGGTACCGCGCTCAGTGATGAGCACGCGCGGGTTGCCCGATTGGGTGACCTTCGCCACCACATTCTTCATGTCCCAGGGCGCCAGAAACTGGCCTTTCTTCACATTCACAACCGCGCCGGTCTCTGCGGCGGCGATGATCAGATCCGTCTGCCGGCACAGGAAAGCGGGGATCTGCAATATGTCCACCACCTCAGCGACAGCCGCGCATTGGTCGCGCTCATGCACATCGGTGAGCAGCGGTAGGCCTAGCCTGGCTTTGATATCACCCAGAATCTGCAACCCGGCATCCAGCCCGACGCCGCGCCCGGCGGAAATGCTGGTGCGGTTGGCCTTGTCGAACGAGCTCTTGAACACCAGCCCGACGCCGAGTTTCTCGCTGATCTCCTTGAGCGCGCTGGCGCACTCAAAAGCATGCGCGGCACTCTCGATCTGGCAGGGGCCGGCGATGAGGGCGAGCGGCAGGCTGTTGCCAAAGCGAACCCCGCCTAGAGTCACCACAGGCTGCGGCGTTGTCACCATGTTATCCATGGCCGCAGGGGTAATCCAACCGGGGTATTTTGTCTATTCGCAGGGCGTTTGTGGGTTTGAACCTTGCCATTCCCACAAAATCCCCCAAAACTCGCCGCCATGTCAGCACAACGCCAGACGGAGATTTTGCGCGCGGTACGCCAGGCCGGCAGCGCCTCGGTAACGGCCCTGGCGGCGGCGCTGGACGTGTCCACCGAGAGTATCCGGCGGGACATCGGCGCACTTGTGGAGAGCGGGGCGGTGCTGCGGTTCCACGGCGGCATCATGGACCCGGCGCATCAGGAGGAACCGCCCTTCCAGCGCCGGATGCGGGTGAACCGCGAAGCCAAGCGCAAGATCGCCGGGCTGGTGCTGGAGCGCGTCCAGGATGGTGATTCGCTCATCCTCGATAACGGCACCACCACCGCCTATGTGGCCGAGGCGCTGGCGGCGCGTTCCAGGCTGGTGGTGGTCACCAATTCCGCGCAGATCGCCTGCCGCCTGGCCGGGCGCAATGGCAACCGCGTGTTTCTGGCCGGCGGGGAGGTTTCGGGCGATGACGCCGCCGCCTTTGGCCCCGGCGCGCTGGATTTTTTGCGCCAGTTCCGGGTGCGCTACGCTTTGCTCTCGGCCGGCGGCATTGGCCTGCATGGCGAGATAAGGGTGTTCCATCTGTTCGAGGCGGAATTCGCCCGTACCGCCATGGGCCAGGCGACCGAGAGCTGGGTGATCGCGGATGCCAGCAAATTCGGCCGCGAGGCGCCGGTGCAGTGCTGTGAGCTGGCCGCCATCAACCGGCTGATCACCGACTTAGCCCCCGATGCTGCCCTGCGCGCGGCCTGTACGGATGCCGATGTGGAGATCGTGAGCGGCTAACATTGCCATGTGGTATGGTTGATGTTAGCTGCGTTTGTCACCCAGCAAAGGCCTTACAACATGATCCGCCGTAACACCGCACTGGCAGTCTGCACCATGGCGGCTTTCGCCCTCGCCGCCCCGGCGGCCGATGCCCATGCCGTCGCCGGTGCCCGGGTTTTCGTCAACACTTTGCTCATCGACGACCCGGGCGTGGGCGATGAGGCCAATCTGCCGGTCTATTCGGTCACCAGCCCGGATGGCAAAAGTACCGTCACCGACCTCAATTTCGAATATGACAAGACGATCCTGGAAAATCTCGGTGTTGGCGTCGGCGCCGATTGGGATTGGATCACCAACGATGCGATGGATGGCAAAAAATCGCATGGCGGGTTCGATGACCCATATGTGCAGCTAAAATACCGCTGGATATTGCTGCCGGAACATGAATTCATGAGTTCGGTGCAGATCCAGCAGAGCTTTGGCCGCGCCGGCACCACGGGCATCGATTCCGGCTATGATACCACCACGGTTTCCGGGTTTTTCGGCAAGGGATTCGGCGATATTCCGCTCGATGCCGTGCGCCCCTTCGCGCTCACCGGCGAGCTGGATTACAACATGCCCGATACCGGCAATGCCACCGGGACCGGTGCCATCAACACCTGGTCTGGCGGGCTGACGCTGCAATATTCCATTCCGTATCTGCAATCGCAAATCCGCGATTACGGCCTGCCGCCGGTGCTGGCCAACCTCACCCCGCTGGTGGAGCTGGGGTGGAGCTCGGCGGCCGCCGCCTCCGCGTTCCGGCCAACCGGTCATCCCACCACATTCAACCTGGGTTCCGGTGCGGTGTGGACGGGCGAGGATTATTCGCTCTCCACCGAATTGCTCTGGCCCCTGAACGGCAATTCCGGGCATGGGCTGGGCGTGATCGGCCAGTTCCATCTATATTTCGACGACCTGCTGCCCGATACTCTGGGCAAACCCTTATTTGGCTCGTGAGGTTATCATGACTGGTTTTACACGCTCCGCCGCCGCCGGTTTGCTGCTGGCGCTGCTCGGCACGGCACCTGCCTGCGCCCATGCGTTTCTCGTGAAATCCGACCCGGCGGTGGGCAGTGTTTTGAACGCTGCCCCGAAAATGCTGGTGCTCAGCTATACCGAGGATCTGGAAGTGCCGTTCTGCTTCGTTACCGTAACAGACAGCATGGGCATGAACGATGCCGCCGGCCGCCCGCAACCCGTGCCGGGGCACCCGAACGAGATGCAGGTGCCGCTGAGTATTCAGATGGCGGGCAAGATCACCGTGGCCTGGCATGCGCTCTCCACCGATACGCATAAGACGCAAGGGAGTTTCAGTTTTACGGTGGGGCAGATTTAGGGTCGGCCCCAGATTGGGGGAGACCGGTTTGCGCCCATCGCGGTTGTTCCTGCCCAACTTCGGCGTTCTCGAAAGCGGACATGAGATGAGAATGTAGGGTGGGATGCTCGTTAGCATCCCACCAACCCGCCGGGTGGAAGGGGTGGGGTGTTAAGGAGCCCCCCACCCTTGCGTGCTACCCGAGCAGAAAGAGATCGTGTAAAGTTCTATAATGGGACAGCATAAAGTGAAGCAATATAATCGGGAACAGTACCTCGAACATAACCCGTTCTGTTGCTATTGTGGAGCTAAAGCCAAGACGACGGATCACATTCCAAATCGAGCGTATTTTACTCAGCGCGGCTGGCCCGATGGGCATGAATTCCCTTGCTGTAAACAATGCAATGATGAGACGCGGATCGATGAGCTGGTCGTGGCATTTTTGCTGAATCTGCGGCTTGTCGACAATAGTCCGCAAATCGAGGAAATGCAGATCAAACTTGCTCACGGGATAAAAAACAACGCCCCAGAAATTGTGCAAGAATGGGGGGTAGATTGGCCGACATCAGCCAGTGGCCGAAAGCGAGCTTTCAGAGAGGCGTTCGGAGAAATGGGGGATGAAATGCGCCGACAGAATTTCGGCATGATTGACATCGGCCCGCTCACAAAGCAAAGACTTAATCGGTTCGTCACGAAGCTGGCGAAGACCTTGTATTACAAACATGTGGGCCGAATTTTAGATGGATATATATTCCCGACCTGGCACAATATCTACATCGATTCGCAAGAGGTAACCCAAAAAAGAGTGAAAAATGCTTTGACGTTCGCCGATAATATAGAGATTCCAGAACGAAACAAAAAACTTACAAGCGATCAATTTTTCTACAGGTATCGATGCGATCCCGATCAAGGTTGGCTCTTCGCGTCAGTCGTATTTAGCGAGCAATTTATGTTCGACCTATGTGTCGTGTCAGAGCCCGGCATGGATTGGATCCTACAAAATGCAGGAAGACCGGAGCTGAAGCTGGACTATGAAGTGGACAGGTTCAGGCTCAAATTTCGTCCCGAAGGGATCGACGCTAAATTTCCTCACACAGATTTTCCGCGAGTGAAAGCGACCGCAAGGAGGTAGGCCATGTGCAATCTTTATTCACAGGTCAAAGGGTGACAACAGCGAGCGGGCGGGCGACGCCCGCCATCGGGCGCTAATTGTGCGCTTGCTGGTCAAACGCCGCAGTGGATGGCGGGCGTTGCCCGCCCTAGTTCCCCACGAATACCCGGCTGCACCGGTAATGCCTGCTTTCTTAACTCACAGTCCAAAATCCGCCAGTCCGCTTACGGCCGAAACCAGTCATCCTTTGATTAGGTTTCTCCTCGTTTGAGGGAAGAGTTTCGCCCCTGGTTCCCGTTCATTTGGGCCAGAGGCCGTGAAGCCAAGAGCGGTTTTACGTCATGGTTCACACCTTGATCCGTTCCATTTTGGCATCGTGGAGCGGGGCGAGGTGTAGCCGCGCCGCCACGCGCTCGCCCGCCACCTCCAGCTCGTAAGCGCCGGAGTGCAGGTACGCCGTGTCCACCCCGCCGGCGTTGCGAACGTAGCCGATGCCGATGGGTTTTTGCAGCGTATAGCCGAAGCCGCCGGAGGAGAGCCAACCCACGCGCTCGCCATCGCGGAAAATGGTTTCGCGGCCGAGGAGGATGGTGTCGGGATCATCGACGGTGAAGCAGGCGAGCTGTTTTTTCACGCCGTCGCGCATTTGCGCTTCCAGCGCTTCGCGGCCGAGGAAGGGGATGGGTTTTTTCAGTTTCACCGCCCAGCCGAGCCCGGCTTCCAGCGGGGTGTGGTCGGGGCCGATGTCGGCCCCCCAGGCGCGGTAGAATTTTTCCAGGCGCAAGGTCTCGATGGCGCGATAGCCGGCGTTGGCGATGCTGTATTTTTGGCCGGATGCCCTGAGGTTTTCGTAGAGGGTTGCAGCAAACTCCACCGGCACATGCAGCTCCCAGCCCAGCTCACCCACGTAAGTGACGCGCAGGGCCAGTACCGGGGCACCGGCGATGGAGAGGTGACGTGCCTGGCCGAAGGGGAAGGCCTCGTTGGACACATCATCGCGTGTGAGCGGGGCGAGGACGTCACGCGCGCGCGGGCCCATCAGGCTGAACACGGCGTTTTGCGAGGTGATATCGGTGAGATGGGCATCGAGCCCTTCGGGGATGTTGCGGCTGATCCAGTCGAAATCATGCGTGGCGAAGCCGGTGCCTGTGGTGATGTAGAATTCGTGCGCGGAAAGCCTTGCGATGGTGAGGTCGCATTCTATGCCGCCGCGCGCGTTCAGCATCTGCGTATAGGTGAGGCTGCCGGGCGGTTTTGCCACGTCATTGGCGCATATCCAGGAGAGCGCCGCCTCGGCATCGCGGCCGGTGAGCAAGAATTTGGCGAAGGAGGTCTGGTCGAACAACGCCACCGTTTTACGCGCGGCGTTGTGCTCGCGCGCTACGGCGGGGAACCAGTTGGGCTTGCCGTAGGTGTATTGGTCTTCTGGCACCTCGCTGGCTGCTGCAAACCAGTTGGGGCGCTCCCAGCCGAGCTTTTCGCCGAACACGGCGCCCTGGGATTTGAGCGTGGCATAGAGCGGGGAGCGGCGGAGCGGACGGGCGGCTGTGAATTCTTCCGATGGGTAGGCGATGGTGTAATGCCGTGCGTATGCCTGCAAGGTGCGGGTGCGGACAAAATCCACATCCGTATGGTTGCGGCCGAAGCGGCGGATGTCGACGGGCCAGAGATCGTAAGGTGCGGCACCGCCGGCCACCCATTCCGCCAGCACTTTGCCGGCCCCGCCGCCCGAGGCGATGCCGAAGGCGTTGAAGCCGGCGCCGACGAAGAAACCGCGTAATTCGGGGGCCTCGCCGAGGATGAAATTGCCGTCGGGGGTGAAACTTTCCGGGCCGTTGATGAGCTGTTTGACGCCCGCCGTGGCGAGCGCGGGCACGCGGCCCAGGGCCAGCTCCATGGTGGGGGTGAAATGGTCGAAATCGGGTTGGAGGAGGGAAAATTCGAAGTTTTCGGGGAAGCCGCGTTCCGCCCAGGGGATGGGGTTGGGCTCGTAGCCGCCCATTACGAGGCCGCCGACTTCCTCTTTGTAATAGGTCAGCCGGTCGGGGTCACGCAAAGTGGGCAGGTTGGGGGTGATGCCCTCGATGCGCTCGGTGATCATGTATTGGTGCTGGATGGAGACCAAAGGCACGTTGACGCCGGCCATCGCACCTAGCTCGCGGGCCCAAAGACCTGCGCAGTTTATGGCCACCTCGCAGGCGATGCGGCCCTGGGCGGTGAGCACGGCGGTGACGCGGCCCTGGGCGGTTTCGATGCCGGTGACTGCCGTGTTCTCGAAGATTTTGGCGCCGGCCATGCGGGCACCTTTGGCCAGGGACTGGGTGATGTCGCTGGGGTTGGCCTGGCCGTCCGTGGGGAGGTACGCCGCACCTATGACGTCCGCGATGTCCATCAGCGGCCAGAGTTTTTGCGCCTCGGAGGGGGTGAGCAGGTGCATCTCCAGGCCGAAACTGCGGGCGGTGGTGGCCTGGCGTTTGACCTCCACCCAGCGCTCCGCATTGCAGGCCAGGCGCAGGCCGCCGTTCATTTTCCAGCCGGTGGCAAGGCCCGTCTCGGCCTCCAATGTGCGGTAGAGTTTTACGGAGTCTCCCAGGAGCTGGGTGATGTTGGCGCTGCTGCGGAGCTGGCCGACGAGCCCGGCGGCATGCCAGGTGCTGCCGGAGGTGAGGCGGTGGCGCTCCAGCAGCACTACCTCCCAGCCCAGCTGCGCCAGGTGGTAGGCGGTGGAGCAACCGATGATGCCGCCGCCGATGATGACCGCCCGCGCCTGTGTGGGGAAATTTTGGGCCATTTTGCTCTCCGTCCGTCAATTCAACATAAAGCCACAAATAGCCACAAGATACCCCTCTTGCCAGTGTACCGCGCAGCTTTCACAAGCAAGGCAACGGAGGGTTTCATGCGGGTTCTGCTGACGGGGCATCAGGGTTATATCGGCACGGTGATGGCGCCGATGCTGCTGGCGGCGGGGCATGAGGTGGTGGGGCTGGATACTGGGCTTTATCTGGGCTGCGATTTTTACGGCACCCCGGAGGTGCCGACACTGGTACGGGATGTGCGGGATGTGACGGTGGCGGATTTGCGCGGGTTTGATGCGGTGGTGCATCTGGCCGCACTTTCCAATGACCCGCTGGCGGATCTGAACCCGGATATTACTTATGATATCAACCATCGCGGTTCGGTACGCTTGGCGGAGGCGGCTAAGGCCGCTGGGGTGGAGCGGTTTTTGCTGGCGTCTTCCTGCTCCAATTATGGGGCGGCGGGGGATGCGGTGATTGATGAGACGGCGGCGCTGCAGCCGGTGACGGCTTATGGGAAGTCTAAGGTGTTGGCGGAGCGGGACATTTTGACTCTGAAGGATGCGCGGTTTTGCCCGGTGTTTTTGCGGCCTGCGACGGCTTATGGGGTTTCGCCAAGGTTGCGGTTGGATATTGTGCTGAATAATCTTGTGGCTTGTGCTGTGACGACCGGGTTGATCGTGCTGCAATCGGATGGCACGCCGTGGCGGCCGATTGTGCATGCGGCGGATATTTCGCGGGCTTTTATTGCGGCGCTGGCGGCTGATGCGGGGAAGGTTTCAGGCGAGGCCTTTAATGTTGGGCGGTCAGACCAGAATTATCAGGTGATGGAGATTGCGCAGGCGGTGGCGCAGATTGTGCCGGGGTGCCGGATTGAGATTGCGCAGGGGGCTGGGCCGGATGCACGGTCTTACCGGGTTAGTTTTGATAAGATTGCACGGGTTATGCCGGATTTTCAGCCGGTGTTTGATGTGTTTTCGGGGGCGCGGGAGCTGTATGAGCGGTTTATCCAGGCGGGGCTGAGCCGGGAGGATTTTGAGGGGAGCCGGTATAAGAGGACGGGGACGGTGAAGGGGTTGATGGCGGCGGGGGTGCTGGATGCGGGGCTGAGGCGGGTTTCTGGTTGACGGTTATTAGATGTTTGCATGACGTTATTAGATACTTGCACGACGTTATTAGATGTTTGTCATGACGGGACGGGCTTGATGGACATGGTGAGGTGGGTGCGGCGGGCAGGAGGCGAGTGGGGTAGATTGCGCCCTGCGCAAGACATAATTGTTTCCTTGTTCGGTTGATCATTGGCCGTTTCCTCGCCCCGGCCGATTTCAGAATCGGCGCCACGCGGAGGGCGGGTCAAGGATCGGCGCAGCCCACCGCGATAGCGGCGCGAAGCGTCCTTGACGCGGCCGAGCACGGTGCGATGATACGGGTTAGTGGGGCTGATTGTCACGGTGGCGGATTGCGCTGCGCTTATCCACCCTACGCTTGCTTCGCTCCACCTTACGCACGTTATGCTCCGCTACGGGGTGCGGGCGCTGCTTAAAGTAGCGCTCTGTTTGTTCTCAACAGGTTTTGAAAGCTCTTTTGCTTGACGAACAAGAGCTGCATTTTTTGATAGTTCAGATACTTTTGTTGTCCAAAAAACTGCGCGAATTTGATCTTTACGATCTGTACTTTTTTCGAGCTGCGCGGCCAGCCACAATTGACCGGCTGTATCCCCATCTTCGGCCGCTATGGTTTGCCAATAAAATTCATCTGCGCCTTTTACGGTTTGAAAGTATTTAGCCACACTACCCGCTGCGGCAGCATCCCCCAGAAGCGCGTTAACCACCAATACGGGTAGATTATCCTGATTAATAGTGCTCGGCATGTTCAGGGAAATGAGTGACGGACCTCCCGTTTCTAATTGTACCGCCTCATTGGCCACCCGCTGGTTGGAGGCAAAGTAGCTTGCAACACCCTGCCAGTAATTGGTGCGTACCGGAAAACTTTTAAAAAGGTCAAAATTTGCCGCCCATTTTATCTGGGTTGAATCTGGATGCGAACCTGCTTGCTCCGCCCAGTACAAGCTTCGGAAATTGTTCTTTATCCCATCCTCATTGCTTGGCGAAGAAAAGTAGTTAAGCAAGAGATTGGAAAATCCGTTATCGTTGTAACTCCCACCATTCTCGGCGGCAATCTGAAGCCAATAATTCAATTTTGACTCGGCGTCCGGATCGCTTTGCCCCGGGCCAAATGAATAATACAACCATAATTCTCGCGCTGCACTCTGGTCCCCCAACAAAGCCGTTTGTTCAAACTCAATAAGAGCAGTCTTAGTCATTTCCGGCGGGGTTGAATTACTCCTTGCCATCGAAGGCATGAAGCAACCGAGAGCCGCGACTGTCAGCAGAAAAAAATTACGGTTCATTATTGAGCTCCAAAAATCTGCGAACGACGACACAGAGCAAGTCATAGGACGAGCGGAGCGTAGCGGGATCCATCGATCTGCGCAACGAGCTGGGGGGATGGGTTACGCTTCGCTGCACCCATCCTACCCATTATGACGGTTTAGAAGGCCGCGGATTTTATGAAGGCTTCTACTGTTTCTAGGATGTAGTTGCGGCGGGTGTCATCGATGCCGGGGTAGACGCCTAGCCAGAAGGTGTTGGTCATTACTAGGTCGGCGTTGGGGGTTTCGCCGTGGACGCGGAAGTTGCGGGTTTTCATGTAGGGTTGGCGGATGAGGTTGCCGCCGAAGAGGTAGCGGGTGCCGATGCGGGCGCGGTTTAGGTGTTGGACTAGGGCGTCGCGCGTAAACGGTGCTTCGGGGCGGACTGTTAGGGGGAAGCCGAACCAGGATGGGTCGCTGCCTGGGGTGGGTTCGGGTAATACGAAGAATTCTTCCCATTTCTTGAAGCCTTTGTAGAGCTCGCGGAAGTTTTCTTTTCGGGCTTGGATGAAACCTTCCAGGCGGTCTAGTTGGGCTAGGCCGATTGATGCCTGCATGTCGGTCATTTTTAGGTTGTAGCCGAGATGGGAGTAGGTGAATTTGTGGTCGTAGCCGTGTGGCAGGCCGCCTAGTTGCCAGCCGAAGCGTTGTTTGCAGGTGTTGTCCTGGCCGGGGGCGCACCAGCAGTCGCGGCCCCAGTCTCGGATGGATTCCAGGGCGCGTTTGAAGGTGGAGGATTTTGTGAAGACGGCGCCGCCTTCGCCGGTGGTGATGTGGTGGGCGGGGTAGAAGCTTAGGGTGGAGACATCGCCGAAGCTCCCCAGTTGTTGGCCTTTGTAGGTGCCTCCTAAAGCGTCGCAGCAATCTTCTACGACGCGGAGATTGTGTTTGCGGGCGAGGGACATGACTGTATCGAGGTCGAACGGATTGCCTAGGGTGTGGGCGATGACGATGGCGCGGGTTTTTGGCGTGATGGCGGCTTCGATGAGGTCGGCGCGGATGTTGTAGGTGGGGAGCTCGGCATCGATGAAGACGGGGACGAGGTTGTTTTGCAGGATGGGGTTTACGGTGGTGGGGAAGCCGGTGGCGCAGGTGATGACCTCGTCGCCGGGCTGGAGGGCGTCTGACCCGTGCAGATGGCTGGTGAGGGCGGAGACGGCGAGGAGGTTGGCCGACGAGCCGGAGTTGCAGGTGAGGAGGTAGCGGGTGCCGAGGGTTTTTGCGAGGCGGTCCTCGAATGCATCGTTGAAGCGGCCGGTGGTGAGCCAGAAGTCGAGGGCGGAATCGACCAGGCTTACGACTTCCTCCGGGCCGAACACCTTGCCGTTGACGGGGACGGGGGAGCGGGCGGGGTCGAAGGGTTTTGGGCCGTGAGCCAGCTCGGCGTAGCGGGCGGAGAGGCGCAGGATTTTTTCGCGCAACTGCGCGGCATCGAGGTCCATATCGTTCATGCGTGCTCTCCTGCGCGGCCGGGGCGTCCCAGGCTGCTTCATAAGTCTACTCTGGCGGCCGTCAAGCGGGTGTGGCGTCCGGGGGCATGGGAGGGAGAGATCCCCGCTTTCGCGGGGATGACGAGGGGCGGGGATGACGGGGGGAAGCGCGCGAAGCAGGTTGGAGACAGCCGCTAGAAGCCGGTGCGTTCCTTGCCGGTAGCATAGAGGGGCGGTTGGGCGAAAGCGGCGGTGATGTAGTCGCCGATGATGCCGAGGGAGGCGAGCTGGATGGCGGCGAGGAAACATAGGCCGATGATCAGGGGCAGGTTGCCTAGGGCGAGGCTGGGCCAGAAGAGGGTTTTGCAGGCGAGTGTGGCCGCGCCGGCGAGCAGGGCGCCGACGGCGGCTGCGCTGCCGGCGGCGGTGACCGCGCGCAGCTTGGGGTTGGTTAGACCGGTGATGAAGGTCAGTTTGGCCATTCTGCTTTGTCTTTAGTCATGGCGGGGGGGCGGATGCCAGTGTCAAATGCGGGGCGGGCGGTCAATTTTGTATGATCGGGAGGGGTGGGGGTGATTCCCTTGGGCTGGGGAGTGAGAGATCCCCGCCTTCGCGGGGATGACGAGAGGGGGGCGGGGATGACGAGAGGGGGCGGGAGGGTGTTGGCGTTGGAATGGGGTCTTAGCCGCTGTTGCGGAGGGCGGCGGCTATGCCGTTGATGGAGATGTGGACGCCGCGGCGGATGCGGTCGCTGGCCTCCCCTTCCCCGCCGCCAGAAACATCAGATGCCCCACGGTAGCGGCGGAGCATTTCTACTTGGACGTGGTTGAGGGGGTCCAGGTAGGGGAAGCGGTTGACGATGGAGCGGCGCAGGACGGGGTTGCGCTCTAGCAGGGCGCGTTGGCCGGTGATGGCGAGGAGGTAGCGTTTTGTTAGCTCGTATTCGGTTTTTATGCGGGTGAAGATGCGGTCGCGGAGGTCTGTGTCCTCGACCAAGGCGGCGTAGCGGGCGGCGATGCCCATGTCGGCTTTGGCCATGACCATGTCCATGTTCATGAGGAGGGTGGAGAAGACGGGCCAGTCCTGGAACATGGATTGGAGGAGGTAGAGGCCGCGTTCCTGGCCTTTTGCCTCCAGGAACTGGGCTACGGCGGTGCCGAAACCGTACCAGCCGGGGAGCATGATGCGGCATTGGGCCCAGGAGAAGACCCAGGGGATGGCGCGCAGATCCTCGATGCTGCGGGTTTTGGCGCGGGAGGCTGGGCGGGAGCCGAGGTTGAGGGCGGCGATTTCCGTGATGACGGTGGAGGACCAGAAATAGTCTTCGAAGCCGGGGGTTTCGTAGACGAGGTTGCGGTAGGCGGCGAAAGCGGAATCTGACAGGGCGCCGAAGGCTTCGGTGAAGCTTGGGTCCAGGGGGTCGGCATGGCCGGGTTCGGCGGTGGCGACGAGGGTGGCGGAGACCATGACTTCGAGATTACGGCGCCCGACCTCGGCATGGCCGTATTTGGCGGCGATGACCTCGCCTTGCTCGGTGAGGCGAATCTGGCCCTGCACGGCACCGCGCGGCTGGGCGAGGATGGCCTGGTAGCTGGGGCCGCCGCCACGGCCGACGGAGCCGCCGCGGCCGTGGAAGAGGCGGATGCGGATGTCGTGCTTGGCGAAGACTTCCACCAGGCCGACTTCGGCGCGGTAGAGCTCGTAGCCGGAGGTGAGGAAGCCGCCGTCTTTGTTGCTGTCGGAATAGCCGAGCATGACCTCTTGGGTGTTGGCGCGGTTGGCGAGGAGGGCACGGTAGAAGGGGAGCGCGAACAGCGCGTCCATGGTGAAGGGGGCGGCGCGGAGGTCGCCTATGGTTTCGAAGAGGGGGATTATGTTGACGTCTAACGCGGCTTGGGCGGGGCGGAGGAGGCCGGATTCTTTAAGGAGGACGGCCAGTTCCAGAAGGTCTGAGACGCTGTCCGCTTTGGAGATGATGGTGTTGCGGATGCAGCGCTTGCCGTAGCGCTGGTGGGCGGTGCGGGCGGCGTCGAATATGGCGAGTTCTTTGGCGGTTTCGGCGGTGTAGGTGATGTGGCGGGAGACGAGGGGGCGGGAGGTGGCTAGTTCTGCGCTTAAGGCTTTTATGCGGGCGGGTTCGTCGAGGGTGAGGTAGCTGGTGCCGGGGGCGGCGATTTCCAGCAGCTCGGCGACGACGCGCTCGTGGACTTCAGAGTTCTGGCGCAGGTCCAGCGGGGCGAGAGTCCAGCCGAAGACGCGGGCGGCGCGGAGCAGGCAGGCGAGGCGGCCTTGGGCCAGGAGTTTGGCGCCGTGCTGGGTGAGGGAGTGCTCTATGATTTCCAGTTCGGCGATGAATTCGTCTGGGCTGGCGTAGGGGGGAGCTGACACGCCGCGGACGGAGGAGGAGATGCTGCCGGTGTGCTGGCGGCCGAGGAGGGCTTGGTGTGTGGCGGCGAGGCGGGCTTGGATGTTGGCCAGCGCCAGGCGGTAGGGTTCGTCAGCACGGTGGGCGGATTTGTCCGGGGAGTCTGCAGTGAGGGATTGGAGTTCGGGGGTGACTTGCGTGAGGAGGGCGGCCAACGGGAGTTCTTTGCGGAGCTGGCGGGCCTGGGCGATGTAGAAGCCGAAGGCGCGTTCGGCTTGGAGGGCCAGGGTGTCGGTGAGGATTGTTGCGTCCACGAAGGGGTTGCCGTCGCGGTCGCCGCCGATCCAGGTGCCGATTTCCAGGAAGGGGGGGAGGCATTCGGCGCCGATGGCTTTTTCGACCGATTCGTAGAGGCGGGGGACTTCGGCGAAGAAGGTGGTGTCGAAGAAGGCCAGGGCGTTGTCGACCTCGTCCAGTACCGCGAGTTTGGCCTGGCGCAGGGTGCGGGTTTGCCAGAGGGTGAGGACCAAAGCGCGCAGGCCGACCTCGATTTCGGCGTATTCCTCTTTGGTTTCGGCCAGGCGGTCGCGGCGGACCAGCAGCGCCGTTATGGCGTCCAGCGTGTCCAGGATGGAGCGGCGTTGGACTTCCGTGGGGTGGGCGGTGAGGACGGGGGCGATGACGGCGGTCTCGAAGAAGGCTTTTAGTTTGGCGTTGTCGTAGCCTTGGGCGCGGGCGATGGCGATGCCGTTGGCGAGGCTCCCCTCGCGTGGCGGGGAGCCGGCGATTTGATGGGCGCGCCAGCGGCGGGTGTGGTGGTGGTCCTCGGCGATGTTGGCGAGGATGGAGAAATAGCCGAAGGCGCGGGTGGTGCGGTTGACCTCGTTATCCGAGAGGCTGGTGAGGATGGTCTCCAGCTCGGCCTGGGCGGTTATGTCCTGGTCGCGGTGGAAGCGCACGGCGAGCTGGCGGATGGTCTCGATGAGGCCGTAGACCTGGGCACCCTCTGCCGCGCGGATGGTGTCGCCCAGGATGCGGCCGAGGAGGCGGATGTCGTCGCGCAAGGCTTCGTCCAGGGGGGCTGTGTGGCGGTGGGGCGCGGGTGGGGTGTTCATGGGGGTAGTGAAACGCCGATTGCGTTGAGGGGCAAGTGGTTTTTGCGTCGCAGCGAAGCGCGCAGGGAGGTCGCAGCGAAGCGCGCCAGGGGAGCGCAGCGGTAATGTTGCTGGATGTTTGCCAGTGTTTCATCCGGCTGCTATCGGCATGGTGGTATTTGGGGCAAAAAATGACGGAAAGACTGGTTTTGGGGCGGGGCTGGCGTGGCCGCAGCTATGATCTGGGGCGGATGAGCCTGCCGGATTTATGGCGGGCTTATCTGACGTATCCGGCGATCAATCTTTATGCCGTGCTAGCTTTGGCGGCGGGCGGGGCGGCGCTGGTTTATGCGCGGCATTGGTGGCTGCTGGTGCTGCCGGTGGCGGCGGTGTTTCCGGTGTATCCGCTGGTTTGGTATGGGCTGCACCGCTATGTGCTGCATGGGCGCTGGTTGTACCGGATGAAATGGTCGGCGGCGTTGTGGAAGCGGATCCATTTCGACCATCATCAGGACCCGCATAAATTGGAGGTGCTGTTTGGCGCGCCTTACAATACCGTGCCGACCATGGCGTTGATTACCGGGCCCATTGGGTATGTGTTTGCCGGTTGGCCGGGGGCGGGGGCGGCGTTTGCCACGGCGCTGGTGACGACGTGTGTTTATGAGTTTATTCATTGCATTCAGCATTTGAATTATAAGCCGAAGAATGCGCTGTTGCAGAAGTTGAAGCGGGACCATCTGGTGCATCATTTTCATAATGAGAATGGCAATTATGGGATTGTGAGTTTTACGCCGGATGTTTTGTTCCGGACTCATTATGGTACATTGCGCAACTGGCCGAAGAGCCCGAGCGTGTTCAATTTGGGTTATGATCTGGATGAGGCGGCAATTTACCCCTGGGTGATGCAGCTTACCGGCAGCCCGCCACGCGACAGGCCCGCACGGCATGATGGACAGGAGAGCGGCATTTGAGCGAGATTCAGATTGTTCCGGTTGCGGGCAAGGTGCTGCTGAAGCGGTTTATTTTGCTGCCCGAGCGGCTGCATGCTGATGATGCGCATTATATCGCGCCGCTGCATATGGAGCGTGAGGAAGCGCTTACCGCGAAAAATCCGTTTTTTGGGCATGCCGAGGTGCAGTTCTGGCTGGCGGTGCGGGATGGGCGTGATGTGGGGCGGATAAGCGCGCAGATTGATGCGCTGGCGCTGACCATTCGGCCGGATGCGCCGGGGCAGTTTGGGATGATTGCGGCGGAGGATGATCCGGCGGTTTTTGTGGCGCTGCTGGATACGGCGGCGGCTTGGCTGCGGGCGCGTGGCAAGACGCGGATGGAGGGGCCGTTCAACCTCAATGTTAATGAGGAAACCGGGCTGCTGGTGGATGGGTTTGATACGCCGCCGGTGCTGATGATGGGGCATGATAGGCCGTATATTGCGGGCCGGCTGGAGGAATATGGGCTGGTGAAGGAGAAGGATGTTTATGCTTATTGGTATGATATCCGAAATGAATTACCTAAATCCGTACGGCGGTTGCTGGAGCGTGAGCTGCCGAAGGATTTGACCGTGCGGCAGCTCGACCTGAAGAAGATCAAGGATGAAATTCGGGTTGTGACCAGCATTTTTAATGATGCGTGGTCGGGCAATTGGGGGTTTGTGCCTTGGACGGAGACGGAGGCGGATTATCTGGCGAAGGCGCTGAAGCCGCTGCTGGACCCGAAGTTGACGAGCCTGGTGGAGCGCAATGGCGAGCCGGTGGGGTTTATGATCGGGCTGCCGAATTTGAATGAGGCGATACGGGATTTGAAGGGCAGGATGCTGCCGTTTGGCTGGGCCAAGTTGTTGTGGCGGCTGAAGGTTAGTGGCGTGAAGACGGCGCGGGTGCCGTTGATGGGGGTTAGGCGGGCGGCGGCGCATGATATCATCGGCGGGCTGATGCCGTTTTTGATGATCGATATGGTGCGGAAAGAGGCGCTGAAGAAGGGGATTACGCATATCGAATTATCTTGGATTTTGGAGGATAATTTGCCGATGCGAAGGATGAATGAGAGCCTGGGGGCGGTGGCTTATAAGACTTATCGGATTTATGAGAAGGGGATTTGACGTTATTGCGGGCGTAGCTTGGGCGTCCATTTTCGTCCTGCGTCGAGAAAGATGGATCGCCACGCTGCGCTCGCGATGACGGATAAACAGCATGTCTCGCGGATGCGGGAAGCTTGGCTCCTATGGCTTTGGGAGTTAGAGATCCCCGCTTTCGCGGGGATGACGGAAGGGGGGCGGGGGTGACGGTGGTTGGGGTAGCCAGCCTTGGGCGCGGTACCAGGCGACGGTCTCTGCAAATCCTTGCGTCAATCCGATCCGTGGCGTGCCGATCTGTGGCGTGCCGATCTGTGGCGTGAAAGGGAGCGCTTCATCGGGGTGCACCACCCAATCGGGGTAGAGCATCTCGCGGGCTTTGCCGGCGGAGAATACTGGGGCTTCGCCGCGTAGGTGGCCCCATAGGGTGGATGCTGCGCCGGCTGTGCGGAGTAGACATGCTGGGACGTGTAGCAGGGGGGAGTTTCGGCCTTGGGCTTGCATGGCGGCTGCGGCGATCTCGGCCATGGTGTGGTTGCTGCCGGGGAGGGCGAATATTCCGGGTTGGGCTGTGATCAGGGCTAGGTGGGTTAGGGCTGTGGCGGCGTCTGTTACGTGCAGGATTGTTACGCGGCCGCAGGTTAGGACCGGGACGATGGGTAGGGTGGCGGATTGGAAGATTGATAATGTGGCTTTGTCCCACGGGCCGTATAGAGCGGGCGGGCGGATGATGGTGAGCTGCGACTCTGCGCCTGCGTAAATGGTGCGGATTGCCTCTTCACCCGCGTGTTTGGAGAAGGCGTAGTCGGAGATTTCCGGTTTTCTGGCGGCGAGGGTTGAGACGTGGATGAAGCGGGCGGCTGGCGCGTGTTGCCGGGTGGCTTGCGCAACGGCTGCGGCGCCGTCGCGGTTGGCGCGGAGGAAGGCGGCGCGGTTGGGGGCGCGGATGAGGCCGGCGGCGTGGATGACGGTGTCTGCGTTTTGCACCAGTTGCGCCAGTGCGGCGGGGTTTTCGAGGCTGCCCGGGATTATTTCGAGTTCGATGCCGGGCCAGAATTCAGGGTTGGGCGGCTTGCGGACCAGAATGCGGATTTTGGCGCCCTGCTCTGCAAGTTCTCGTACCAGATGCAGACCCAGAAAACCCGTTGCACCCGTTACGGCAACGGTTTTGGCACTCACGCGGCCCCGGCGATGGCGGGTGCGGGAGCAAAAATGCCGTCCAGGTACATGGCGCGGGAGCGGGAGCGGCTGAGTTTGCCTGAGGAGGTTTGCGGCAGGCTGCGCGGGGGGACCAGCACCACGCGGGTTTCCAGGCCGTGGCGGCCACGGAAGAATTTGGTGATGTCGTGGATCAGGCCTTCGCGCGCGGCGGCATCCGTGGTGCGGCATTGCACGAGGACGATGACCTCTTCCTGCACGCCGTTATCGACGGAGAAGACGGCGACATCGCCGCTGCGGAGCGTGGAGATGTCGGCTTCGGCGGCCCATTCGAGGTCTTGCGGCCAGACGTTGCGGCCGTTGACGAGGATGAGGTCTTTGGCGCGGCCGGTGATGACGAGCTGGCCGTCGGTAAAATAACCCAGGTCGCCGGTGTCGAGCCAGCCATCTGTTGAGAGGACCTGGGCGGTTTCCTGTGCTGCGCCAAAATAGCCCTGCATGAGGCTGGGGCCACGCACGAAGATGCGGCCGACCTCGCGCTCGGGGAGGATTTTGCCACGCTCGTCGCGCACTTCGGCGTGGTGTTCCGGCAGCATGCGGCCGCAGAGGACGAAGCCGCGCGTGCGGGTGCTGGAGGAGGTGGCGGGTACGGCGCGATGTTCGCGTTCGAGGATGGTACCGTCGATGATGTCCTGCTGCGCACCTTGGCCTGGGGGGGTGAAACTGAGGGCAAGGGTGGCTTCGGCCATGCCGTAGCAGGGGACGAAGACTTCCGCGCCGAAGCCGCGCTCGGTGAAACGGGCTGCGAATTTCTGCAGGACGAGGGGGCGGACCATGTCGCCGCCGATGCCGGCGCGGCGCCAGCTTGAGAGATCCAGCCCTTCGGTTGAGGCGGTTTCCGCACGGCGGAGGGCGAGCTCGTAGCCGAAGGAGGGGCTGAAGGAGATTGTGCCACGGTTGCGGCTGATGAGTTCCAGCCAGAGCAAAGGGCGGCGGGCGAATTCGCGGGTGGGGAGGATATCGACCGAGAGCTGGCAGGCGAGCGGCATGAGGAAGAAGCCGACGAGGCCCATGTCGTGGTAGAAAGGCAGCCAGCTTGTGCAGCGGTCGGATTCTGTGACGCCGAGGCCGTCGCGCGCCATGTAATGGGCGTTGGCCATGAAGGCGCGCTGGGTGACGGCGACGCCGAGCGGGAAGCGGGTGCTGCCGGAGGAGAATTGCAGGTAGGCGAGGGCTTCAGGGTTTTGCGGGGGGAGTTCCGCGCTTGGTGCGTCTTCGAGCTGGCGGTAGCTGCCGGCGAGGCGCAGGTTGAGGCCTTCGGCGGCTTCCAGCACCCAGCCTTCCAGCATGTCGGGGCCGAAGAGCGCGTGGGCCTGGGCGGTTTCCACCATGCGGCGGAGATGGGCGATGTAGCCTTCGCGGCCGCCGAAAGCGGCTGGGAGCGGCAGGGGGGCGGGGACGAGGCCTGCGTATTGGCAGGCGCAGAAGGCGCGGAGGAAATCGCCGTCGCTCTCGGCGACCAGGCCGACGCGTTCGCCGGGGTGCAGGCCGGCGCCGAGCAGGCGGCGGGCGAGGTCCAGCGATTCCGTGCGTAATTGGCTGTAGGGCAGGACTTCGACGAGTTGGCCCTTGCCGGAGTAGATGTTGAAGCCGGTTAGGCCTTGGGCGGCATGATCCAGCGCCTCGGCAATGGTACCGAAAGCGGCGTAGGAGATGGCGCGGCCAGGCGTGGTGGTGGGCGTCGGCACGGCCGGCGTGGAAATATGTTGCTGCAGCACGGTTTTTCCCAGCTATCAGACGCACTCTGACATGGCAATGGCGTGACAGGCCTGCATTTGACGGGGTGCGGGGGGGCTGCCTATCTGCGGCCATGCTTATTCCTGGGCCCATTCCTGCCCGTGTGCATTTCTGCTGGATCGGCCCGGTTCTGCCCTGGGCCTATGTGTTTGCGGTGCTCTCCGCCGTGGCGCAGGGGCAGATGGATGAGGTTTTACTGCACCATACGGATGAGTTGGCGGAGGGGCCCGGTTTGGAGGCTTTGCGCGCGGCGCCGGGGGTGAGGCTGGTGCGAATCGACCCGCGGACCTGCCTGGCGGCGGCGGGGGAGAGGCTGGGGCTGGAGGGGTTTTATGAGGCCTATGCTGGGCTGGTGAGCCCGGTGCAGCGGGCGGATGTGCTGCGCGCGGCGATTTTGTTTCTGCAGGGTGGTATTTATCTCGATATGGATACCATTACAGTGGCCTCGCTGCGGCCATTGCTGGGCGTGCCGCAATTTATCGGGAGCGAGTATATTGTGTGGCCGCATTGGGTGCGGCATTCGCGCTCGCCGGTGGTGTGGGCGCGGCATCTGGCGCTGGATGTGCTGCGCAAGATGCTGCGGCTGGCACCGGGCGGGTGGCGCTGGTTTCGGCATGTGGAGGGGTGGTATTTTAAGGGCGTTAACAATGCCGTGATGGGGGCGGAGCCGGGGGCGCCGCTGTTTGCCGCCTTTTTACGGGAAATACTGGCGATGCCGGCGGCGCGGCGGACGCAGCCTTATGCGCTGGGGCCGGATCTGCTGCAGGAGCTGGCCGGCCGAGAAGCAGGGGGCGGGCTGGTGATCCATGAGCCTGCGGTTTTTTATCCGCTGGCGCCTGAGATTTCAGAGCATTGGTTCCGGCCTGGCCGCCCTGCCCTGGACCTGGCGTTGCGGCCGCAGACATTGGTGGTGCATTGGTATGCCTCGGTGCGCAGCAAGCCGTATGTGGCGCGAATCGACCCTGATTACATACGCGCCCATTCCCGGAGTCAGCTATATAGCGCACTGGTTTCCCAGGCTCTGCCGCAACTCTAGCCGCCGCAACGCTGCCTCCCGCCGCAATACTTGCGGCGTGTTTAACCCGGCTGTAAGGTCACAAATCGGTAACATGCTTGGTTTTCCGGCGTTTTCAGGCGGGGTTTTCACATGGTGGGTAAGGGCAGCTTGGGTAAAAATGGCATCCGCATCGCGATCGCCGGGGTCGGCAATTGTGCGAGTTCGCTGATCCAGGGCATTCATTACTACACCCCGGAACGCTGCCGCGAGGATGTTATCGGGCTGATGCATGTCGAGATTGGTGGGTACCGCCCCTGTGACATCGCCGTTGTTGCCGCCTTTGATGTGGATGTGCGGAAGGTCGGGCTGGATGTGCACCGGGCGATTTTCGCCAAGCCGAATTGTACGAAGATCTTCCAGGCTGAGATTCCCGATAGCGGCGTGATCGTGCAGATGGCGCCGGTGCTGGATGGTATTTCCGAGCATATGGAAAATTATGCCGATGACCGCACCTTTATCAAATCCGACGCGCGCGAGCTGAGCCGGGCTGAGGTTGTGGCCGAGCTGAAGCGCAGCGGGGCCGAGGTGCTGCTGAATTACATGCCGGTGGGCTCTGAACAGGCGGCGCGGTTTTATGCCGAATGCGCGCTGGAGGCGGGCGTCGGCTTTATCAATAACATGCCGGTGTTCATCGCCTCGGATAAGAATTTTGCTGAGCGTTTTGCGGCGCGCAATATCCCCATCATCGGCGATGATATCAAATCCCAGCTTGGCGCGACCATCACGCATCGTGTGCTGACGGATCTGTTCGCCAAGCGCGGGATTAAGCTGTTGCGGACGTACCAGCTCAACACCGGCGGTAATACCGATTTCCTGAACATGAAGAATCAGGACCGGCTGGCTTCCAAGAAGAAGTCGAAGACCGAGGCTGTGCAGTCCGTCGCCAAGGACCGGCTGGAGGCGGAGAATATCCATATCGGGCCGAGCGATTATGTGCCCTGGCAGAATGACAACAAGATCTGCTTCATCCGCATGGAAGGCCAGATGTTTGGCGATGTGCCTATGGATTTGGAACTGCGCCTCTCGGTGCAGGACTCACCCAATTCCGCCGGTGTGGTGATCGACATGATCCGTTGCTGCAAGATCGCGCTGGAGAACGGCATTGGCGGCGTGCTGGCCGGGCCGAGCGCTTATTTTTGCAAGCATCCGCCAGCGCAGTACACTGACGATATCGCCTATGACATGACGGAAGAGTTTATCGCGAGCTGCGTCCGGGCAAAAATCGCCGCCGCCGAATGAAATGCCTTATTGTCGCGGCCGGACAGGGTACGCGATTGCGGGAAAAGGGCGAGCTTAAGCCGCTGATTCCGATTAAGGGCGTGCCGCTGATCGAGCGTGTGATTGCCAATGCGCGGGCTGGTGGGGTTGAGGATTTTTTTGTCGTCACCGGTTACCATTCCGATGAGCTGCAGGCGCGGCTGGGCGAGCTTTCGGCGCGTACGGATACGCATATTACGCGGATTTATAACCGGGCCTGGGACCGGGCCAATGGTGTGTCCGTGCTGGCGGCCAAGCAATATATCGATGAGCCGTTTTTGTTGACGATGTGCGACCATCTGGTGGACCCGGAGATTTTCAGCGCGCTGATCGCGCGCCCTGTGGAGCCGGATACGGTGACGCTGGCGGTGGATTTTAATATCGACAATCCGCTGAATGATCCTGAGGATGTGACACGGGTTAAGTGCGAGGGGGCCAGGCTGAAGCATATCGGCAAGGTGATCCGGGATTTTAATTGTTTTGATACGGGCGTGTTTTTGTGCACGCCGGTGATGTTCGATGCGCTGATTGAAAGCCAGGCGCGGGGGGATGATTCTATCTCGGGCGCTATGAATGTGCTGGCGGAATGGGGCAAGGCGCTGGTGTTTGATATTGGCGATCGGGTTTGGGTGGATGTGGATGATCCGGTGGCGTTTGCGAAGGCGGAAGTGCTGCTCGAAGAGGGGCGGATAAAGTAGTATCCGTTAGGGGGCCGGGGGCATGGGTGTTAGAGATCCCCGCCTTCGCGGGGATGACGGTGTAAAATCGCGGGGATGACGGTGTAAGCGGGGATGACGGTGTATCACTTTAGGATGAAGGCATGAGCGAGCCGGTGCGTAGGGCCGTGGAGATTGAGGCGCCTAGTAACCGTTATGTCATTCATCCGCTTTCCGCCAGGATTGTTCCCTACTTTGGGCGGGCGGGGATTACGCCCAACCAGGTGTCGCTTGCGGGCATGGGGGCGGGTGTCGCGGCGGGTGTCGCCTATCATTTTTACCCGCACGTGCCTTGCGTGTTTCTTGGCTTCGCTTTCATGTTTATCTGGCATGTGCTGGATGGGGCCGATGGCCAGCTTGCGCGGCTGACCAATAATTTCTCCGAGCTGGGGAAGATCATCGACGGCATATGCGACTATGTTACCTTTGCCGCTGTTTATGTCGGGCTGGCGCTGACATTGGCGGCTGTGCATGGCGGCTGGGTGTGGTGGTTGGTGGTGCTCGCCGGGCTGTGCCATGCGGCGCAATCCGCCGCGTATGAGCTGCAGCGGCAGTATTTCAATGTCTATGGGCTGGGCCGGGCTTCCTCGGCTTTGCCGGATGTGAACGCCCTTGCCCCGGCTGGTACCGCTGGGGTTCTGCACAATATCTACACGCGGGCGCAGTTGCTCATTGGCGGCGATGCGGCGGCGTTTCATGCGGCACTGCCGGATGATGAGGCCACCCGGGCGCGGTATTGCAAAATCTTTGCGCCTGTCATCCGGCGTTGGGCTTTGCTCTCGGCCAATACCCGTACCATCGCGATTTTTCTCTGTGCGCTGGTGGGCTCGCCGCTGCTGTATTTCCTGTTCGAAACCTTCATCCTCAGCGCGGCATTATGGGCTTTGCTTGCCGACCAGCGCCGCCGCTATGCCGCTTTCAGCGCCGCGCCAGGCTGACATGCGCGCGCCTTATGGCGATGAACGCAACCCCGCCCAGCAGCAGTGACGGTGCCAAAGCGGTGAGGACGGGGGGCAGGCTGAGGCGTTGGCCGAAGTAAAAAATTAATTGCTGCGCCAGCTCGAAGCCGATGCCGAGCAGGGTGCCGATGAGGAGCTGGCGGCCGGCGGATTGGCTGCGTTGCGAGCCGAAGGCGAAGGGGGCGGCGGCGAGTACCAGGGCCAGTAATGAAAGCGGTGTGGCGACCATGCTCCAGAAGGCCAGATCTTCTGTTTCCGTTTGCTGGTCGTTGCGTTTTTGTTCGTGGATGTAGCGGAACAGATCCACCGGCGGCATGGTGGTGGTGGGCAGTTGCAGCAATTGCATGTGTTGCGGGGTGACGAAGGATTCCCATGTGAGCAAGGGCAGTGAGGTGGTGACGAATTGCGTGCCTTCGACTTTTTTTTCCAGCACTTCCCGCAATAGCCAGCGTCCGTCCGGCTCTATCGTGGCGGTTTCGGCATGCAGATAGGACACCAGGCTGCCGTCACCGGCGAATTGATAGATGTCGATATCCTCGGGCGTTTTATCAAAGCCGAAATTATGCACGTTGAGATATTGCCTGTCATGCGCCACCCAGAAGCCGCCATTATGCATGGCGGTGGCGCTCTCGCCCAAGGCTGCCTCCTGCGCGCGCTGGGCCAGGAGCTGGGCGGTGGGCACCATGTATTGCGCGATGAGGAACAGCACGAAGATGATGGGGAGCGAGAGCTTGATGAGCGCGCCGATGATGCGGGCTTCGGAAATGCCGAGGCTGCGCCAGGCGGTGAGCTCGGCATGGCGGGCCAGCAGGCCGAGGGCCAGCAGGCTGGCCAGCAGCATGCCGACGGGGGCGAGCTGCAGGATGCGCGAGGGGGCGGTGAAGAAGGTGTAGACCATGGCGTCGCGGGCGCCATACGTGCCCTGCCCTACCAGCGAGAGCTGCTGCACGAAATCCAGCAGGCTGAACAGGAAGGTGAGTGCGGCCATGGCGAGCAGGAAAATGCGCAGGGTGAGCCGGCCGATGTAGGAATCGAGTTGGTTCATGCGCGCAGCCGGCGGCGGATGGCGGGTTCGTTTAGCGTGACCAGCAGGAGCAGGAACAGCAGCATCGGGCCCCACCATATGCCGGGCAGAGCGGAGATCTCGCCATGCTCCACCCAGGTGCGGATGGTGGTGCAGAGCATGTAATAGCCGGCGTAGATGAGAATGGCCGGGCCGATGCGGGCGTAGCGGCCCTGGCGCGCCTGGGTGCGGCTTAAGGGTATGCCCATGAGCGCCAGCAGCAAGGTGGAGACCGGGGCGGACAGGCGCCATTGGAACTCGGCGATGTCGCGCGGGGTGGTGGAGGTGGCGAGATGGCGGTTGCCGGCGGCGACGGGGCTGTAGCCGGGGGCGCTGCCGGGCACGCCGGCGGGGTCCAGTTTTAAGCCGGAAGCACTCAGGAGCTGGTCGTTTTGCGGGTTGGTGGGGTCGATTTCATAGATATGCGCGTTGGAGAGATAGACCTCGCGCTGGCCGGAGGGGTCCAGCTCCGGCAAGGGGGTGGCGGAGTCCGCGAAGATAACCTCGGTATGGGTGCCGATGCGGCGGCGCACGAAGACGTCCTGCGCCGTGCCGTTATGGCCGGCGCGGTGGGCGAGGAAGGTAACCCTGGTGCCGTCCTGGCTGGCGTAGAACGTGCCGGGCTGCATGGCGGTGAGATCGACCTTGCTGGCACCCTGCCAGGTGATGTTGTGCGAGGTGCGGTAGGCCCAGGGGCGGGCCAGCAGGGCCATGACGCCGACGGCGATGGCAGTGACCAATGCTATGCCCAGCACCGCCCGCACCGCCTGCAGGGTGCGGGCACCGAGCGCCTGCATGGCGGTGATCTCGTGGTCCGCATGCAGGCGGCTGAAGCTGAGCAGGACGGCGAAATAGAGCGATACGGGGATGAGAACATCTTGGGAAATCAGCAGTTTGAGCCCGGCGAGTTCGAAGATGACGCTGGCCGGGAGCAGGCCGTTGGCGGGGTCCGCCAGGCTGCTGGAGATGCTGTAGCCGCCGAACAGGGCGCAGAGTATGCCGAGGATGACGGCGAACGGTCTGCCGATTTCACGGGCCAGATACTCGGTGATGATCAATGCGTTAAGCCATCCATCTGCCGGCGGAATCGCGGGGGGTGCCGCTTTATGTTATGCTGCGCTCTACGAAGGAGTTGGGCGCCCTTTAATTTATTTGGCCCGCGAAGTATAGCTTGTGTTATCTAATTGCCATCCGCGCATGGGCCGACTCCGGCATTATGGGCGGGACACAGAGGACTTGGGCTACAGCACATGAGCGATAAATGAGCGATTCTGGGACGATCCGTGAGATCATTTTCGACACGTTGCGCGGCTCGCTGAAGCGGCCGGTGGAATTGTCCGAGCAGACGCATATCGTGGATGATCTGGGGCTCGATTCCGTGGCGGTGATGGATTTTGTGATGGAGATCGAGGACCGGCTTGATCTGTCCGTGCCGCTCGACAAGATTGCCGAGATTGAGACGCTGGGCGATTTGCTCAGGGTGTTGAGCGACCTGAAGGCGCACGTCTAAGCATGGGTTTGTTCGATAAGTACGCTGCGCTGGCGGCGCAGTATGCCCAGTTGGAAGAGGCTGGGACCAATCCGTTCAATGTCGGCTTCGAGACCGTGCTGTCGCCGACCGAGGCGATCATCAATGGGCGGACGACGCTGCTGCTGGGGACGAATAATTATCTGGGGCTGACGTATGACCCGGCGGTGATTGCGAAGGCAGTGGAGGCGACGGCACTTTCGGGCACCGGGACCACTGGCTCGCGGATTGCCAATGGGAGTTACCAGGGGCACCGGGGGCTGGAGCGGGCGCTGGCGGATTTTTATGGCCGCAAGCATGGGATGGTGTTTTCCACCGGGTATCAGGCCAATCTTGGGATTTTGTCGGCGCTGGCGGGCAAGGATGATCATCTGATCCTCGATGCGGATTCGCATGCCAGTATTTATGATGGCGCGCGGCTGGGGCATGCGCAGGTGACGCGGTTCAGGCATAATTCTCCGGATGATCTGGCCAACAGGCTGCGGCGGTTGAAGGATGTGCCGGGGGAGAAGATCATCGTCGTCGAGGGGATTTACTCGATGCTGGGGGATACCGCGCCGTTGCGGGAGTTTGCTGCTGTTAAGCGCGAGTATGGCGGGTACCTCGTGGTGGATGAGGCGCATTCGCTGGGCGTGCTGGGGGAGACCGGGCGCGGGCTGGCTGAGGCGGCCGGGGTTGAGGCGGATGTGGATTTTGTGGTCGGCACGTTCTCCAAGAGCCTGGGCGGGGTTGGCGGGTTTTGTGTGGCCGATCTGGATGGGTTCGATATTCTGCGGGTGGTGAGCCGGCCGTATATGTTTACCGCCTCGCTGCCGCCGGGGGTGATTGCGGCGACGATTGAGGCGCTGCACCAGTTGCAGTTGCGGCCGGGGTTGCGGCACCAGTTGAATGCCAATGCGCGGCATTTGTATGATGGGCTGGCGGGGTTGGGCTTTACGGTGGGGCCGGAGCCGAGCCCGGTGGTCTCTACTGTGATGCCGGACCCGGAGACGGCGTTTGCCTTCTGGGCGCGGCTGCTGGAGGCGGGGTTGTATACCAATGTGAGCCTGCCGCCTGCCACGCCCAAGGGGCTGGCGCTGCTGCGGTCCAGCGTGAGTGCGGCGCATTCTACGGCGCAGTTGGACCGTGCGATCGGGCTGTTTGCCATCGCCGGGCGGGAGCTGGGGCTGATACCGGCGGCGGCACCTGTGCGGCGGGCGGATTTTGCCTCTGCCAAATAGGCCGGAGGTGGCGGTGTTCCGCCATAATCTGTTTAAAGTCTCGGAAGTTTTTATCACCGAGCAAGTCCGGCATTTTACGCGTTATCATCCGTTTTTTCTGGGGCGGCTGCGGCATGGCGTGGCGCCCGCGGGCGTGGAGTCGCTGGCGGTGGAGGATCTTGGCTGCGGATTGCTGCGGGCGGGGTGGCAGATGGTTGGCCGGGGTATCGCTCCCTATGAGCGGCTGTTGGCGGGGCGGAGGCCGGCGGTGATCCATGCGCATTTTGGCATTGAGGGGGTTTATGCGTTGCCGCTGGCGGAAAAGCTGGGGGTGCCGTTGGTGACGACGTTTCACGGGTTTGATGCGACGCTTTCGACTTCGGGTTTTTTTGGGTCGCCGGCCTGGGCCTGGTATCCGGTATTGCGACGGCGGCTGATTGAGCGGGGGGATTTGTTCCTGTGCGCGTCGGCGTTTATCCGCGAGCGGTTGCTGGCGCAGGGGTTTGCACCGGAGCGGACGCGTTTGCATTATATTGGGGTGGATTCTGGGGCTATTTCGCGCCGTGAGGCGGAGGAAGAGGAGCCGGTGGTACTGCATGTGGCGCGGCTGGTGGAGGTTAAGGGGACGGAATTTTTGATCCGTGCTTTTGCGGCGCTGGCTTCGCAGGCGCGGCTGGTGATTATCGGTGATGGGCCATTGCGCGGGCGGCTGGAGCTGCTGGCGCGGGAATGCGGGGTTGCTGATCGGGTGCAGTTTCTGGGGGCCCTGCCCCATGCCCAGGTGCTGGGCTGGATGCGCCGGGCGGCGCTGCTGGCGCTGCCGAGTGTGCGCACGGCCTCCGGCCGGGTTGAGGGGCTGGGGATGGTGGTGCTGGAGGCGGCGGCCACGGGGGTGCCTGCTGTAGGCTCGGATCTGGGCGGGATACGCGAGACGATTTTGGATGGGGAGACCGGGTTTTTGGTGCCGGAGCGCGATGCGGCGGCGCTGGCGGCGCGGATGGGGGATTTGCTCTCCGATGAGGGGCTGCGGCGGCGGATGGCGGCGGCGGCGCGGCTGCGGGTGGAGCGGGCGTTTGATATCGTGCGGCAGACGGCGGGGCTTGAGGCGCTTTATGACGAGGTACGAAGGTGAGAGCGGTTGTTGTCGCGCATCCGGATGATGAGGCTTTGTGGCTGAGTGCTGCTTTGGCTGGGGCTGGGCGGGTGGTTTTCTGTTTTGGCGATCAGTTTGGCGGGGGCAGGAAGTCTGAGGGGCGGCGGCGGGCGGTGGCGGCGCTGACGCTGCCGGTGGTGAGTTTGGAGCTGGTGGAGAGCGGGACGCGCAGGCTTGTGGATTGGAAGAGCGCCGGGTTTACGGCTTCGGGGATTGAGATTGCCGATGCCGCCGGGAGGGCGCAGTATGAGGCGAATTTTGTGGCGCTGGTGGCGGGTTTGCGGACGCGGCTGGCGGGGTGCGATGAGGTTTATACGCATAATCCCTGGGGGGAGTATGGGCACCCTGAGCATGTGCAGGTTTACCGGGCTGTGGCCGCGTTGCAGGCGGAGCTGGGTTTTACGCTGTGGTTTTCCAATTATGTTTCGCCGTTGACGTGGCGGCTGGCGCGGCTCTCGGGCGCGGGCTGGGCGCAGAAGGTGCGGGTAAGGCCGGATCGGGCTTTGGCGTGGCGGTTGCTTTGGACTTATTGGCGGCATGGGGCTTGGACCTGGCCGTTGGCGCATCGGTGGCCGCGGTGGGAGATGTATTATGCGCAGCCGGTGGGTGAGGTTTTGCGCAGGCTTACGGGCGAGATGTTGTTGGATGTGTCGCGTTTGCGCTGGTGGCGGCGGGGGGCGGAGCGGGTGCTGGATTAGGGGAAACTCAATCAGAGAATGGCTGGGATAGGAAATCGGACATTGGGCCAAGCCCGCCAAAAACCTCTCTCATTGTTACTAGGGTGACCTGGAGCATGGTATGGTTTCGTGTTTTACTCGAATCGTCCGTGACCCAGTCCCTTAAATAGATCGATAGAAATCATGCTTAAAACTTTGGCCTTGATCTTTGCTTTTGGGTTGGGCGCATCTGCAGCACACGGCCAAAATCTGCCGCTGCCGCCAGATCAGCAACACCTCATCGATCTATGGAACGAGGCCGACACAAATTATAGCAATGCGGCAAATCCGAGCGCCGCCGCGGATATTGAGACGCGCTTTAATCACGATCTATGCGCGTCTATCCCAGGGCACATCTCGAACTGGATTGGGAGGGTGGTGGTATCCTTCTTTGATCCAAGGTCTGGCGGTTTAGTCGTAGGCGTTTATCTGGACCCCTACTCGCAACTGGTTAGCGCTGGCCATGACATGGATGGCTCTAAAATTGCGCCAGAGTATCCGTACTTCGCGCCCTATATAATCGACAGACCATATCGGATTAATCACCCTCAGCCCGGTGCGGATGAATATCTGACCAGGAAGTCAACTGAATTGTTCCAGGGCACACAAATGCATAAGCTGGCCATGAGCTTCTGGCCATTAGACGACATAATCGAGTTCTCGGGCGACTTCATTCCTCAAAACCTGCAGTCGCAATCCACTTGTGAGGACCGCCTTCGTTCTAATGGGTTGGGCTTGTTCACATTCAGTTCAATGACGATACTCAGCGGTCTTACCAAGTAGATTCGGGTATTTCTGGGCGCGCAGACCTTTGTTGCCGGAATGACTGTTTCCGGTAACGGCAAACACCACCCTGAACGGCGCTATGGGGTCGAAAACGGTCTTCCCCGATTGGGTTGTGCGGCTAAGCAGTCCCGGCCAGCCGGGCGCGGCGCGTGTGCCAGTATAGCCCGGCATAGGCCAGCAAGGTGGCGGCCAGAGCGATGGCGAGTTGTGGCGCGGGGCCGGGGGCACGGATAAAATGCCGGGCGGTGAAATTCAGGAACAATAATCCGGCGATGCCCGTAGCTGGGGCGAGAAACGGGCGGAGTAATGTGGGAGCAGAAATCTGCCAGTGGCGGTGGAGGTAGTACCCGCCCCAAATCAGCAAAGGCGGGTAGGCGGCGAGCCAGACGCAGGCGACGGCGACGAGACCGTCATGAGCCGGGAAGTGGAGCCCTACGGCGAGGATACCGAGGCTTAGCAGTATCAGCGTGGCGGCGGAGAGCCAGGCGGCTTTGCCGGGCTGGCCGGTGCCGACCAGGACTGGGGTTATGAGTTGCGAGGTGATGCGCAGGATGGCCGCGAGACAGAGGATTTGTACGGGCGTGGCGGCGGCGGCGTAGCTGTGGCCTTGGGAGTCGTGCAGCAGCGCCATGAGCGGTCGGGCCATGAGGAAGAGCCCGACCATCAGTGGGGCGTTGAGGATGGCGAGGCGGCGCAGCGACCAGAGCAGGGCATCCGCCAGTTGGCCGGGGATGGCGGCGGCGCGGGCGAAGACCGGGAGTGCGGTGCGGTTGATGATGGTGCCGATGGCCATGGCGGGTTCCATCGCAACATCGAAGGCGACGCGGTACAGGGCCAGGGGGGCGGCGCCGTAGAACCAGCCGACCAGCATGTAGTCGATGTTTTTGAAGATCTGCTCGAAGATGTTGGCGGAGGCGGAGCGCAGGCCGAAATGCAGGAGGGGGGCGATTTCGGGGTAGTGGAAATGCAGGCGGGGGCGGAAGGGGTTGGCGATGAGGGATCCCAAGAGGATGAACACGCCGGAAGCGAAGTAGCCGCCGGCGATGGCCCAGGCGCCGCCGCCGGCAAAGGCGATGGCGAAGCGGACGGCGGCGGCGGCGAATGTGGCGCCGACGTTGATGCCGGCGATGGCCTCGTAACGCAGGGCACGGTTTAGCAGGGCCAAAGGGATGACGGCGGCGCCTACCAAAGGCTGTTTGATGGCGACCAGGAGGAAGAACGCTGCCATGCCGGGCTGGGCGTAGAGATGCTGGACCAGGGGGGCGGCCAGGAGGGTTATGCCCGCTACGGCCAGAGCGGCGGCGAGGATGAACCAGAAGAGAGAGTCCAGTTGCGCGCGGGTGATTTGCGGGGCCTGGACCAGCGCATCGCCGGTGCCGAGACCGTCGAAGGCCTCGATGACCATGCCGAAGGCGATGACCAGTGAGCCGATGCCGACCTGGGCTTTGGTGAGGTAGAGCAGGACGGCGAGAATCGTGGCGAAATCCACGATTTTGGCGATGATGGCGGCGCCGCCGAGCCAGTTGAAGCCGCGGCCGAGGTGGCGGCGGTGGTCTTCTGCTTCGCTCATTCTTTTGCGGGCGGGAGGATGAAGGCGCCCGTGCGGGCGAAATGGGCGAACCAGCGGCGGGATTCGGCGCGCCAGTTGCGGGATTGTGTTTCGCTCCAGCCCCCCTGCCCTGCTGGCGCGCTTTGCCGCCAATCAGCGATGATGGCGGCGATTTTTGCGGCGCGGGCGGCCCAGGTGAAGTTGTGGCTGTCGGCGGCGGCAGCGGCGGCGAGGCGGGCGGCGAGGTCGGGCTCGGTGGTTAGGCGATGCAGGCCTGCGACCAAAGCGTCGAGGTTGTCCGGGGGGCAGAGATAGGCGGTTTGGTTGTTTTTCAGCACCTCGGCGACATCGGCTGTGTTGCCGGCCAGGATGGGGCGGCCGGAGCCGAGGTAGAAGAAGAGTTTGAGGGGCAGCACGGTGGAGCCGAATTGTGCGAGCGGGATGAGCGAGGGGGGGATGAGGAGGATGTCGGCTGCGAAGATATAGGGGCTGAGGGTGGCTTCTGTCTGCCAGGGGATGATGCGGATGTTTTTTACGCCGCTGGCTAGGCGTTCGATGGGGCCGTCGCCGTAGGAGCCGACGAAGAGGAAGGTTAGGTCCGGCAGTTTTTTGGCGGCTTCGATGACCAGTTCGAGGCCCTTTTTCTGGTTGATGCGGCCTGTATAGACGATTGTTTTGGCATCCGGCGAGACGCCTATGAGGGCTTTGGCTTCGGCTATGGGGATGGGGGCGGCGAAGCGGGCGGGTTCGAAACCATTGTGGACGCAACGAAGTTTTTCGGGGGGGACGCCGAGCTCGATGTATTTTTGGCGCGTGTATTCCGAGTGGCAGATGCTGCCTAGGAAGCGGCGGTGGCAGAACAGGCTGTAGAGGAAATATTGCAGCGGCGGGATCTGGTCCGGCCAGGGGCGGTAATGGTCGAACACCACGCGCTGGCCGAAGAGGATGGAGATGAAGGCGACCCAGAGGTTGCGGGTGTAGACGAGGTCTGCCTGACGGAAGGCGGAGCGGAGCGGGATGGTGAGGCCGGCGCAGAAATGGCGCAGGGCGGCGGGGGCGAGCGGGGCCCAGACGGGCAGGATTTTTATGCCGGCGAGGGCGGTGACGGCTTCGACCGTGGAGGTTTTTGCCACCGGGGTGTGCAGCCAGGAGTCTGCCGCGAAGGGGCTCAGATATTTGGCGGTGGTGACGAAGACCTCGGCATCGGCCTCGGCATTGGGGAGGGGGTTTTCGAAGGCGAATAGAATTTTCATGCGACCATCGAAACCCCGGGCTGGCACGGCCGGAAGGGGCTGCGCGGCGGCGGCAATTTAGGCGTAAGGCATGGCTGGGGCAAGGCCGGGTTCATACTGCTTAGAGATTGTTTCAAGGGTAATTCTGGTGGTTTTATTCGGTATTTCCGTGGAGGCGGGAGGGTGACGGGAGCGGATCGGGCTTTTGAAAGAGCCGCTTAGTGCATACTGCTGAAGCTCATTGCGCCTTCGCGACCGCGACCTGATCGCCTTGCGCCAAAGCATCCGGTGGGTTGTTGATGATTTTGTCGTCCTTCGAAATACCAGTGGCGATTTGCACGATGTTGCCGAGGTCGCGGCCGATGGTGATGGGTTTGATGATGACGTGGTTGTCGGGGCCGATTGTGGCCACTTGCATGCCGTTGTCGCGGAACATCAGCGCGCTGGAGGGCAGGGACAGATCCTGGTCCTGGGCGGGGAGTAAGATCTTCACCTGGGCGTAATCGCCGGGTTGGAGTTCGTGCGATGCGTTATCGGCCTGGAATTGTACCAGCAGCGTGCCGGAGGTGGGGTCTATGGCATCGGCCGTGGCGGCGAGCGTGGCGTGGAAATCGCGGCCGGGATATTCGGGCACGGAGAAAATGGCGCCGCTGCTGGCCTTCACCTGGGCGGCGTCGGCCTCCGGCACGCTTACGTAGATGCGCAGGCGGGATTCGTCATCGACCACGAAGAGCGGTGTCTGGGTGGGACTGCCGGTGGAGATGAGCGCACCGACATCGGTGTTGCGGGCGGTGACGATGCCGGCGAACGGGGCGACGATGCGCTCGAATGCTTCCTGTGCCTGCAGCCCGGCGACAACGGCGCGGGCGGCCGCGGTGGTTGCCTTGGCGGATTGGTAATCGGCGTCTTTCTGGTCTGCATCCTGTTGGCTGACGGCCTCGCCTATACGCATCTTGTCCCAGCGCGCGGCGGTGACGGCGGCGATCTGCTCGCTGGCCTGGGATGAGACGAGGCTGGCCTGGGCCTGGAGCAATTGCTGGTCGAGATTGGGGGTGGAAATGGTGGCGAGGAGCTGGCCGGCTTTGACCGGCGTGCCGATATCCGTGGTCCAGTTTTGCAGATAACCGCTGACCTGGGCGTAGATGGGGGCTGAGTAGAAGGCTTTGACCGCACCGGGCAGCACCAGCGTGGGGGCGGCGGTGGCGGTGCTGGGGGTGATGATGCTGACCGTGGGCACGGCGGAGGCCGTGGCCTGCGTGGCAAGCTCGTGGGCCGCGACAACGCGGCTGGCGATGCCGAAGATGAGGATGAACAGGAACACGGCGGCGGCGAGCGCGAAATAGAGTTTTAGCCGGCGTGGCGCCTGGTAGCGCAGAAGATCGTTTTGGTCAGCCATGCGTGCCTCCGGGGCTGGCTTGTGCCGCGCGCGCCTGCGCCCTCTCATGAAAAATACTGAAGATCACCGGCACGAAGATCAATGTCGCGACGGTGGCGAAAATCAGCCCGCCGATGACGGCGCGGCCCAGAGGTGCGTTCTGCTCGCCGCCTTCACCCAGGCCGAGCGCCATGGGGGCCATGCCGATGATCATGGCCAGAGCGGTCATCAGCACCGGGCGGAAGCGCACGATGCCGGCTTCCAAGGCTGCTGCTGCCGCCGTGGCACCCGCGGCGAGCTGCTCACGGGCGAAGCTGACGACCAGGATGGCGTTGGCGGTGGCGACACCCATGCACATGATGGCACCGGTGAGGGCGGGCACCGAGAGGGTGGTGCCGGTGGCGAAGAGCATCCACAGAATGCCGGCAAGGGCCGCCGGTAGAGCGGTGATGATGATGAATGGGTCCAGCCAGGATTGGAAATTGACCACGATGAGCAAATAGATGAGCACGATGGCGCCGAGCAGGCCGAGCAGCAAAGAGGAAAAAGCGGTCTGCATCGTCGCCGCCTGGCCGCGTACCGTGATGGTGCTGCCTTTGGGCAGGCCCTTGGCGTTGGCGGCGATGATGCGCTGGATGTCGCTGGTCACGCCGCCGAGGTCGCGGTCTTGCGTGGTGGCGTAGATGTCGATGACCGGCCTGATGTTGTAATGCGAGACCACGGCATTGGTCTGCGTGCGCGAGAATGTCGCCACCCCTCCCAGCACCTGCGGCGTGATGCCGGTGCCCGGTGCGTTGATGGGAATGTTCTGCAGCTCGGAAATGCTGTCGACATTATATTCCGGCGATTGCGTGACGATGGGGTAGGACACGCCGCTGACAGGGTCCAGCCAATAGGTGGGGGCGGCCTGCGAGGTGCCGGCTATCATGGTGGCAACGCTGTTGGTGACGTTGAGCTCGTTGAGGCCGAATTGCGCGATGCGCGAGCGGTCCACGTTGATGTTGAGCTGCGGGTTGTCGGCTGATTGCTGGATGCGGACATCGGCGATGCCGGGCACTGAGCGGAGCTGGCGTAGCAGGTTCGTGGCATAGGCCTGGTTGGCGACCAGATGCGCGCCGGCGATCTGTACGTCGATAGGGGCGGGTGAGCCGAAGTTGAGGATCTGGCTGACGATATCGGCGGGCAGGAAGGCGAAGCTGGAGCCGGGGAAATCCTGCGGCAGGCGCTGGCGTAAGATTCGCACGAAATCGGCGGTGGGGCGGTGGCCATCCTTCAGGGAGATGAAGATGTCGCCGTCCTGATAACCGATGACGCCGTCTGTGCTGTAGATCAGGTTGATGGAGCTGATCGGCAGGCCGATGTTGTCGACGATGTTGGCGAGCTGATCGGGCGGGATGATCTGGCGGATTTCCTGCTCGATGGTGCCGAACTGGGCGGCGGAATCCTCGATGCGGGTGCCGACCGGCGGGCGGATGTGGATGGTGATCTGGCCGGAATCCACACTTGGGAAGAAGTTGGAGCCGAGTAGAGGCTCTAAGCCCAGGCTGCCGAAAGCGAAGATCAGGAAGCAGGTGACGAAGAGCGGGCGGTGCGCCATGGCCATGGCCAGCAGGTTGCGGTAGCCCTCGCGGATGCGCTCGAACCTTGCCTCGAAGCCGCGCTGGAAGCGTTGGAAGATGTTGGTTTTCGTTTCGCTGGAATGCTCCTCATGCGGGCGGAGCAGGTAGGCTGCCAAAGTGGGCACCAAAGTGCGCGAGAGGATGAAGGAGGCGATCATGGCGAAGACCACCGCCTCCGCCAGCGGGCGGAACAGGAAGCCCGCCACGCCGCCGAGCAGGAACATCGGCACGAAGACGACGCAGATGCAGAGCAGCGAGACGAAGGCGGGGGTGACGATCTGGCTGGCGCCATCCATGATGGCGGTGCGCACATCCTTGCCCTTCTCCAGATGCCAGTTGATGTTCTCGATGGTCACCGTGCCGTCATCGACGAGGATGCCCACGGCCAAAGCCAGGCCGCCGAGGGTCATGATGTTCAGCGTCTCGCCCACGGCGGAGAGGGCGGCGATGGAGCAGAGGATGGAGAGCGGGATGGAGGTGGCGATGATGATGGTGGAGCGCCAGGAACCCAGGAACAGCAGGATCATGAGGGCGGTGAGGGCGGCGGCGATGATGCCTTCGCGGATGACGCCCGAGATGGCGGATTTAACGAAGACCGATTGGTCGTTGATGAGGTTGATTTTAAAGCCCGTGGGCATGGTGGCGAGAATGCCGGGGATGGCGTCCTTCACCCCTTGCACCACCGCCAGAGTGGAGCCGTCGCCGGTTTTAAGCGCGCTGGTGAGCACGGCGCGGCTGCCGTTGACATGCACGATGCTCTGCTGCGGCGGTGAGCCATCGCGCACATTGGCGACGTCTCGCACATATATGGTGGCGCCGTTGACGGTTTTGATCGGCAGATCGTTGAGAGCCTGGATGGTGGGGGCGGCGTCGTTAAGGTTGATGGTGTATTGCTTGGAGCCGATCTTGGCGTTGCCGACCGGCGAGACCTGATTCTGATTGGCGATGGCGTTGGCGACATCCTGGGCCGAGAGCCCGTCGGCCTGCAGCGCCGGCGGGTTTAGGTCCACCTGGATCTGGCGGATTTTGCCGCCGTAGGAATAGGGGATGGCGATGCCGGGGATCGAGGTGAGCGCCGGGCGCATGAAATTGAGCGTGAGGTCGAGAATTTGCTGTTCCGACAGATTCTGGCCGGAGGTGGTGATCTGCACCACCGGCACGGTCGAGGCATCGTAATTGAGGATGAGCGGCGGGGTGGCGCCGGGCGGCATGGATTTCAGCAAGGTCTGCGAGATGGAGGTGACCTGGGCCGTGGCGATGCGGATGTCGACATTCGGCTGGAAGTAGATTTTGACGATGCCGATGCCGGGCAGCGAGGTACTCTCGATATGCTGGATATTGTCGACCGTGGTGGTCAGCACGCGCTCATAAGGGGTGATTATGCGGCCCGACATCTGGTCCGGCGAGAGGCCGGTATAGCTCCAGGCCACGCCGATGACCGGGATGCGGATGGCGGGGAAAATATCCGTGGGGGTTTTGAAGGCGGCGAGCGGGCCGATGATGAGAATCGCCAGCGCCATGACGATGAAGGTTAACGGGCGCGCCAGCGCTACACGGACGAGCCAGATCATCGGGCGGTAGTCTGCTTAACGATATTGAACAAGATCACACTCCGCGCCCTGTTTGCCGGACGGCATAAGACAGTGTCACTACCCAATTCTGGAACCCAGGCATGCACAGTTTATGGCAGATTGGCCCGGAACCGTCTTGCCAATGCCCACACGCATGAATGTAACCGCGCGGGAATCGAGAAGATGTTGATTTTATTGAACCGGGGGCTCACGCCCCCGGCTGGTGTCAACCCATATCGAAATGTTCGACGGCCCCGCCCGCGGCGAAGGGGCCGAACAAACCGCCCAGCACGGCATATTCGGGCATTTTCTTGAATGCCTCGTGTGCTGCCAGCGATTCCCACTCGACAAGGAGAATAACCTTGTCGGGTGTTTCAACGCCGCCGCCGGCACGGGCCGAATGGCAGCCCGGGACGCCTTGCAGCAGTGCCAGCCCCTGCTCCCGCAGGGCGCCTAGAAGCCCCCCTGCCTGGCCGGGTTTTGCGGTGATTTCCGCGCGTTCGAGGATCATGCGGACCCCATGTAACGGCCGCCGTTGACGCTGATGGTCTGGCCGGTGACGTAGCCGGCTTCGTCCGAGGCGAGGTAGGCCACGGCACCGGCGATGTCCTCGGGCTTGCCGGGGCGCTTCATGAGCTGCTGGGCGGCGTAGGCATCCACATCCACCGGCGAGGCGCGCAGCATTGGGGTGTCGATGAAGCCGGGCGGCACGGTGTTCACGGTGATGCCCTTATCGCCATATTCCACGGCCAGCGCCTTGCTCATGCCGAGCAGACCGCTCTTGGCGCTAACGTAGTGCACCATGCCGGGTGCGCCGGTCTGGATGGAGGAGGAGGTGATGTTGATGATGCGGCCCCAGCCGGCGGCCAGCATGTCGGGCACGATCTCCTTGGTGACCAGATACGGGCCTTTGAGGTTGATGGCGATCATGCGGTCGAACACGTCTTCCTCCAGCTCCAGGAAGGGCTTGAAGCCGGTGATGCCGGCATTGTTGACCAGGATGGTGATGGGGCCGAATGTCTGACGCGTCTGCTCAGCGGCGGCCTTGATGGCGGCGGTGTCGGCTGCGTTGACGGTGATGGCGAGCGCGGTGCCGCCGGCCTCGGTGATGAGCCTGGCCGTCTCGGCGGCACCTTCGGCGTTGAGATCCCAGATGGCGATTGCCGCCTCATCGCGCGCCAGACGCAATGCCACGGCGCGGCCGATGCCCGAACCACTGCCAGTGACGACCGCCACTTTTCCTTTTAACGACATATTTGCGCCTCCCATGTGCCGCGCTGCCGTGAACCGGCAGGGGCTTTGCTAATGACGGTGATAGCGTGCCCTATAATGCGACGCTTGAACAGAGTACGGACCGAACCATGAAGATCTTAGATGATGCGGCATTTCTGGATTTTGTCCCCGGCGATGCCACCGGGCTGGCGATACCGGCGCATGGCGCGGCGCTGCGTGAGGCCGGGGTTGGCTTCCTGACCGAGGCTTTTCGCGCGTTCGGTTCGCTGAATGCGGATAATCGCGTCACGCAGATCAGGCTGCTTGAGCCTTGCGCCTTTGGCAGTACGGGCGAGAAATATTTTCTGTCCGTTGACTATGCTTATGCGCAGCCGCATCTGCCTGGCGATTTGTTCGTGAAGTTCTCGCGGGATTTTGGCGATGCGTTTCGCGACCGGCGGCGCCATGAGCTGGAGGCTGAGATACGGCTGGCTGAGCTTTCCCGCGTGCCGGAATTTCCCATCGCCGTGCCGGTGGCTTGTTTCGCGGATTTTCATCAGGCCACGGGCACGGGCATGATCATCACCGGACGGATTGATTTTGGTGAGAACGGGATTGAGCCGATGCACCCGAAATGCATGGATCATGAGCTGGACGCGCCGCTTGAGCATTACCGGGCGATTGTTACAGCGCTTGCCCGGTTGGCGGGGGCGCATAAGGCTGGGGTGCTGTCGCCACAGGCCGAGGAGCTGTTTCCGTTTGAGCTGGAGAGCGTGCTGGCGGAAGACCCGATTGGGCTGGATGCGGCGGGGATGCGTGAGCGGGTGGCGCGGTTTGCGGATTTTGCCGGGCGGTACCCGCAGCTTATACCGGCGCATCTGCGCACCGAGGAATTCATTGCGAAGTTTGAGGGCGATGCGCTGCGGTTTTTGCAGAATGAGCGGGTGGTGAAACAATATCTGCATGGGGATGGTGCGTTCATCGCTTTGTGCCATTTCAACGCGCATATCGATAATGCCTGGTTCTGGCGCGAAGATGGCGGGCTGCAATGTGGGTTGCTGGACTGGCAGCGGGCGCGGCAGATGAATGTTGCCTATTCGCTCTGGGGCGGGCTATGCGGCGCCAGTCTGGAGATCTGGGATCATCATCTGGGCGAGCTGCTTGATCTGTTCATCGATGAATTTCACGCGCATGGCGGCGTGCGGCTCGATAAAGCCGAACTCACTCTGCACCTCAATCTCTACACGGCGATGATCGGGCTGGCGGGGCTGATCAATGTGCCGCAGATTGTGCTGTTCCGTTTGCCGGAAGCGGCCAATGCCAGCGGGCCGCTGGACCCGGTATTCAGCAAACAGGAATCCGCGCGCAGTTTCCTGCATATTTTCACGATTTTTCTGAATCTGTGGCAGGCGCATGATTTCGGTGCCAGCCTCGATCTTGTGCTAGCGCGCAGCGCATAAAAAACGGCGGCCTTCCCGGTTGGGAAGGCCGCCGCAATGTGCTTGGCGTTCGGGATCAGAAGGCCGCGTTGGCCGCCATTTCCTGAGGCAGGAACAGGTTGGGATCCTGCGGGAGGATATACTGGGCCCCGCTGAACTTCTTGTAATTATTATTGCCGTTGAACACGTAATTACCGGTCTGCATCTGGAATGTCGCCGTGCACATCTCGATCGTACCCGGCAAGGAGGGGACAACTTCGAGATACATGGTGTAGGCCTTCCACAGCTCGCCGTTGCCGTCATAGCCTTCGCCCAGCAAACCGTAGTAGGTGTCTTCATCAAAATACAGGCGGCGCTTGACGTTCACATTACGCTCGCCGGGATGCAGATTGGCATCCACCACCCAGACGCGATGCTTCTCCCAACGCACGAGTTCCGGATCCGCGAAATGCGGCTTCAGGAAATCCTCGATATTCACGAAGAGAAGCTTGTTGCAGTTGTAAGGAACCAGCAACTCCTTCTTCTCGACCAGGGTCCAGTCGTATTGCGACGGGTTGCCGTAGAAGGTGGAGGCTTCATCGACGCTGGAGATGCCATTGGATTCCGGGTTTGTTGCGTCGAAGGCCTGGTTCGGATCCTTACGCACGCGGCCCTGGCCATTCAGCAGTGACCACACGATGTCCGGATGCAGGCTGACGTTGGTGCTGTGCCAGACCAGCGTTTCCTGCCCCACTTCCGAGCCCGGCGCTTTATCGTAATAATGGGCCGTGCTGTAATACCCGCCGAAAGTAGCCAGCGAGCCATTGGGGTCGTAATACGGGTAGAACGAGCGGCTGAGCGTGCCGGCCACGAGGATGGGCTGGCCGCTGATGACCACCATGCCAGGAGCGAACATGGTGACCTCGGAAAAGCCGACCCAGGCACTGAGATGATTCCAGATCAACTGCGAGCCCGCGGTCAGCGCGTCCGAGGTGTCGATGATCGGGAAGGGGATGGCGCCATAGGCACCGGTGAAGCCAAGGCGGCCACCGGCGGGGTCGAGCTTGGCGTTAACCACGTTCTTCTTGGCGTTGTCATACACATATTGCGGCGCTGCCGCGGTACGGTGCGACGGATACACCTTGAGGGTAAGGCCGAATTTGGTGATCTGGGCCTTTGTGCCTTCGCTCAACAAATTCGCATATTGCGCCATGTTGCTGGCATTCACTTCGTAGAGCGGCTGCTCATCTTCGAAGATATGCGTGGCCGTGGCGGTGGTGGAGGGTAACGGCGGGGCGGTTAACCCACCCGTCCAGGCTGGGATTGAGCCGTCGGCATTGCCGGCACGCTCACCGCCGAGCGGCATCAGCGTCGTGTCCAACAAGCTTGGATCGGCCGCTTGCGCCTGTGTAGGGCGGACCACGGCGGCGGCGGCTAGGCTTGTACCCGCGAGGAGACCAAAATCGCGTCGTTTCATTGTTTCGTTTCCTTAACTGGCTTCTTGAGCGAGCTTGCGCTCAGCTTATGATTCGGACGGCACACTTAGAACGTGTGCTGCAGGTTCAGCGAGATGTAGGCGCGGTCGACCGGGTAGGCCGCGACGCCTGGTTCCGTCGGGTTGCCACCAGGCTTGCCGAAATAACCCTGGTAGTTGAGCGAGGCATCCCAGCTTTCGCGGTAAGTTGCGACGACGCTCATCGAGTAGTAGCCCGTGCCGTGGTTCATCGAGGTCTGCACCTGCGAGTTGCCGGCAA
>JAMFRO010000062.1 GCA_026224825.1 bacterium
AGACCCCCATTAGTTGAAGACTTAAAAAAGAGGCCTGCCACTTCGGTGTTTGAAACACCGGGGAGGCAGGCCTCTTTTTTAAGTCTTAAGTAGCGGGATCCAAGGGCCTTTCGGCCCTTGGCGGGTCGTCACGCCGGAGGCGTGCTTCGCACGACGGCAGAGCCCTGGCCTTTTTCCTTTTACCTCTGCCCCGGACGAAGCTTATTCTCGAAGGTCCAGATCGTGCCGTCAGAACCGTCCAGGCGTTGTTGTTTCCAGGGGGCGTAGGCGGGGTCGGCCAGGAAGTCGTGGATGTCTTTCTCGGTGGGGAAGGTGAGGATGATCATGACCCCTGGGGTTGGTGCGTTGCCTTCCACCACGGATACGGGGCCGGAGGAGACGATGCGTTTACCGCCGTAGCCTTCGTAGATATCGGGCACCTTCTCCATATATTCCTTCACCCAGGCGGTGTCGTGGATATCGAGCGTAACAACCATATATGCGGTCATGTTGGTTCCTCTTGGACAATTTGCCCCGCACTCATAGCCGCCTGCGTGGACAAGGCAACATGTCCGGGCAAATTTCCATCTTTCCGCCCGCGCAAAAAAATGCTGTGATACCGTTATCATCACCGGGAGCCCGCCCATGAAACACACCATTACCGGCACCACCATGCCTGTCCTGCAGATCGGCCTCGACCCAGGCGAGACCATCATCTCGGAACCCGGCGAATTCTCCTGGATGACGGACAACATCACCCTCAACACCACCACCCAGACCGCCGGCACGCGCGGCATTTTCGGCGCCATCGGCCGGGCCATATCGGGCGGCGGGCTGTTCATGACCGAGTACACCGCGCAAGGCGGCGCCGGGCTGGTGGCTTTCGCGGCAAAAGTTCCCGGCACCATCCATCAGCTCGATGTCCCGGCCGGCCATAGCTACATGATCCACAAGCACGGCTTCCTCGCCGCCACACCAGGCGTGCAACTCACCACCGGCTTCCAGCGCCAGCTCGGCGCCGGCCTGTTCGGCGGCAACGGCTTTATCATGCAACGCCTGCAGGGCCCGTGCGAAGCCTTCGTGGAGCTGGGCGGCGAGAGCGTGGTTTACGATTTGCGCCCCGGCGAATCCATCCAGGTCCACCCCGGCCATGTCGGCATGTTCCAGGAAACCATAAATTTCGACATCGTCCTGCTGCGCGGCATTAAAAACATGTTCTTCGGTGGCGACGGTCTTTACGTTGCCCGCCTCACCGGCCCCGGCAAGGTCTGGCTGCAGAGCATGACCATGCCCAACCTGGCGCATTCCATCGCCCCCTATCTCGGCGGCGAGACCGTTTCAGCCAGCCCGACGCAAATCGGCGGTGCCGCCATCGCCGGCTCCATCCTGGGCGACATCTTCAGAAGCTAAGCTTCGAGGCTCAGCATCGACCTCAGGCTGAGATAAGGCGGGCTGACGAGGAAATGTGCCTCCTCCAGTGTCATTACGGCGAGCGTAATGATGCCCGCGGCAAACAACGCCTGGGCCATCTCGCCCCCTTGCGCCATCAACCCCGCCGCTTCATCCCCGGCAACATCCTGCCGTGCATATACACCCAGGCCGCCCAGCACGCTTTCCGGCGCGATAATCGTGGCGGCCACGCTTTGGGCTCCCGTGGTGGGAAGCATGCGCGCGCTGATGCTGCCCAGGGCCGCCTCGGCCACCGCGCAAGACGTTGCGGCGGTGTAGATCCTGTCCACATAGCCGAGCGCCACACCGTCAAAGCGCCAGCCGGCGCCCGCAAGCGCACGCGTACTCACCGTCGAGCGGATCGGCACCTTGGCCTCGTGGCGCGGGAATTCACACCAATCCATCACATGCGGGCTGATGCTCTGCCTCTCGGCCAGATGGAACGCCACTGCCCCACGGTTATTGACAAATGCCCGGTCCGGCAGCCCGCCTTGCATCATGGCGGCGAGCACATCGTCGGCCACAGCCCCTGCCAGCGCCGTAACCGGCCCCAGCGCTCCGGGCACCAGCGCGCAAGCGGCCGCCGCGCGCAGCCCTGCTGCCGTGCACGGCGCCAGCCCACCCTGCAGCCGCGGTATATCCTCTTCCAATTCAAGCACCAGCGTCCGCGCCCGTTCAATCGCCGCATTATAGGCGCGGCCCACCTCGCTGGGCTGCCCAAAAGCCTGGACGATGAGATTTAGCGCGCCATTCTGCAGATGCAGCCTTTTGCCATCCGGCAGCCAGGCCACGCGCAAACGTCTCACGCGGCACCACCACTGCGCATAACTGCATCATGCCTTTGCAGGCCGGCAGCGAAACATTGGCATACCATCTGTTACGCATAAACCGCGCAATGTTAGCGGGCAAGCACCCCAGGTAGCCGGGCCGCCGAACCCGTCCTAACGAAAGCGCCCTACCGAAAACGCCCTACCGAAAACGCATGGGGTCGATAGCGGCAATAATCCCACCCGCCGGCCCAGGGTCTTCCCCTTGCACCATCGCCGTAATCAACGCGCTCGCCGCCGGTGCCGTCTGAATCCCATACCCGCCCTGCCCCACGGCCCAGAAAAACCCCGGCGCGTCCTTATCAAACCCAAAGGCCAGCGAGCGGTCCGGCGCAAACGTGCGCAACCCGGCCCAGCTATGCTCCACCCGCTTCACCTTTATATCCAGCGCCTGCTGCATGCGGTCTATGCCGATGGCGATATCCAGCTCATCCGGCTGCACATCATGCGGCACATCCGGCGTCTCATCGCAGGGCGTCACCATCAGTCTGCTCCGCGCCTCGGTCCGCGCATACCAATCATGCCCGGCCGATTGCACCAGCGGCCAATGCTCCACATCCCAAGGCGCAGGGTCGATGATCGCCGCCGTCCGCCGGCACGGCACCAGCCCGATGGGCGCCAGCCCCGCGATTTTCGCCACCTCATCCCCCCAGGCGCCGGCGGCGTTAATCACGATGGGCGCGGTAATCACCGCCCCACCCGAGGTCTCAACCTCCCAAACCCCGTTCTTGCGCTCAATCCGCCCGGCCCGGTGGCGCAGGAGCAAAACCCCGCCCGCCGCGCGCGCCCGGCGCAGATAAAACTGATGCAGCGCCGCCACATCCATATCGAACCCATCGGATTCCAGCCCGGCCCGCACGGCATAGCCATCGATGATCGCCGGGCAGAGTTCCTTGGCCGCCTTGAGGGAAATCTCCTCAATCCCCAGATCCTGACCAATCAGCGCATCCAGCGCCAGAATATGCTCCGCCGGTGCCAGATACAAAATCCGCCGCCCGATCGCGAGGCTGTCCGTACCAATATCCGCAGGCGGGTTCTGGTAAAAATCGTATGAGAGGCCGGTGAGCACGCGCACATCCGCCGGCCCGTAATTGCGTATCCAGATCGCCGCCGAGCGCCCGGTGGTATGAAACCCGGCCTGCGCCTCCATCTCCACCAGCGCCACTCTATGCGTGGCCCCCAGCCCCGCCGCCACCGAGGCCCCGACAATCCCAGCGCCGATCACGGCAATATCAAATGTCTCGCTCATATGCCGCAAAACGCCTTCAGCGCCGCGATCACCTCACGCGGCCTATCCGCATGCAGCCAATGCGCCGCCCCCTCGATGCTCTGCCTGGCCGCCCCAGGAAAAAGCGCATCAATCGCCCCTTCAGCCTCCGGCCCGACATAGCCGGAGTCAGCCCCGCGCAAAAACAGCGTCGGCCCGGTAAAGGGGTGCTGCCCCGGCAGCGCCTTCCAGCCCAGCAGATCCGGCATCGCCGCCTGGATCTCCTTCAGCCCCACACGCCAGCGCGGGCTCGCCCCCAGCACCAGATTATTCAACAGAAACGCCCGCATCGGCGCGGCCTTCACAATCTGCGCCAGCGCCTGATCCGCCTCGCCCCGCGTCAGCCCGGGCGACAGAGGCAGCGCCAGCATCGCCTTCACGTATTCATCATAATCATGGTCATAGGCTATGGGCGCGATATCCATCACCACCAATTTCGTCACCATCTCCGGCCGCGTCAGCGCCAGCGCCATCGCCGTCTTGCCGCCCAGCGAATGCCCGATAATCCCGGCACGGGCGATCCCCAGAGAAGCCAGCGTCTCCACCACATCCCCCGCCATGGTGGCAAAATCCATCGGCAGCCCATGCGGGCTTTCCCCATGGTTGCGCAAATCCAGCGCGATCACCTTCGCCCCCAGGCTCAGCGCGCGCGTCAGAATCCCCAGATTACGGGCTGCCCCGAACAACCCATGCACCAGCACCAGAGGCTCGCCGTCACCCGTCACAGCCGCGTTCAAGATCATGACCACAGTGTTGCGGCGCGCCCGAAAAAATCTCAAGCCCCACTTAATTCACGCGGGCAAAAATTCGCGCTAACCAAGATGCATGATTCTCTCCCTGGTTGTGCTCTGCGCCCTCTGCACCCTGAGCCTGACCCTGTTATTCCCGCGCGCCGCCACCATCCTCTGGCTCCTGGCCTTGGCCACCTCGCCGGATGCCTGGCTCGACAATCTGGCCGGCACTGCCCAGCACGAAACCATCATCGCTCTGCTCAAAGCCTACGGCCTGGTCATCCTCGCCGCCCTCACCCTGCGCCACGGCCTCAAACGCGACCGCTACAACCCCGCCTTCGCCTTTATCGCCATGTTCCTCACCGGGCTGCTGCACGGCCTCTACCCCGGCCTCTCGCTCCTCTCCTCGCTACGCTCCCTCATCGGCTCCGCCAGCCCGTTTCTGTTCTCCTTCACCCGCCTGCCCGAGAATGTCTGCCGCGCCATCATCTGGGCCATACTCTGGGGCCCGCTCTGCGCCATCGGCTTCAACCTCATCCTCACCGCCGCCGGGCTGGACCATATGTATGTGTTCGAACAAGGCGCGCTCCGCCTCGGCGCCACCGGCCAGCCGCCCTTCCTGGCCGGCTTCGCCCTCATCGGCCTCTATGCCGCACTCGTGGAAACCCTCACCAACCCGCGCCGCGGTATCCTCGCCGCCCTGGCCATCAACTTCACCATCATCCTGCTCACCGGCGCCCGCGCCCCGCTCGCCATCGCCTGTTTCGAGATTCTGGCCCTGCTCATCCTGCAACGCCGCCTCGTCCTCCTCGCCGCCGCCGGGACGCTGGCCACCGCCGCCCTATTATTCTCGGGCTCCCTCGGCTTCATCCGCATCATCGGCCTCACCCAGCTCGGCGAGGCCGCCAACCTCTCCAACCGCAACCTCGTCTGGCCCTATTTCCAGCAGGCTTTCTGGTCCTCCCCCTTCGTCGGCTGGGGTGTGGGTGCGGGCAAAATCATCATCCCCGTCACCTCCCAGCTCAACAGCCTGCTCGGCACCAACGCCGCGCATGACGAATACCTGCGCATCGGCACGGAAGGCGGCATGCTCGGCCTGGCCCTGCTCATCGCCCTCATCGCCCTCTGGGTCCGCCGCGGCACCGCCCCCATGGCCCCGGCCCCGCGCTGGCTCACGCGCCTCATTTTCATTGGCTTCGCGGTCCATTCGGCCACAGACAACACAATGATTGCAACCACTAGCAGCGCCTTCTTCCTATGGGCCAGCGCCGTCTTCGCAACGGCGGAAAATAGGTCTACACCCGCCGCATGATCACGCGCCGCCTGGCCCTCGCCACGCCCTTCGCCCTGCTCGCCGGCAAAGCCTTCGGCGAGTCCGCCCCCCCCATCTGCATGGTGATGAACTCCGCCGGCGCCTCGGTCTCTATCATCGACATGACCACGCGCCAGGTCATCGCCACGGAACCCGCCTTCCGCGAGCCCAGCCACTGGGCCCTGACGCCCGACCGCCAGACCCTCTACGTGTGTGATGCCAGCGGCAACGCCTTCTTCGCCTTCGACCCCATCACCGGGGCACCCAAAGGCCATGTAAAAATCGCCGACCCCTACCAGCTCGCCTATTCCCCGGACGAAAAATACCTGGTCGTCAACGCGCTCCGCCTCGACCATGTCGATGTCTACGATGCCACCACCCTGGCCCTCGTAAAACGCTTCAAATCCGGCAAAATGCCCAGCCATCTGGATTTCTCGCCCGACTCCCGCTGGTGCTTCTCCTCCCAGCAAGAATCGGACACACTCTTCTCCTTCGACATGGCAACCCTCACCGAGCGCTGGACCGTGCCCATCGGCACCACCCCCGCCGGCGTGCTCTGGCTCAACGGCAAGCTCATCGTCTGCATCATGGGCGAGGACGGCATCATCGAGGTCGATCCCATCGACGGCCACATCATCCGCCGCCGCAAAACCGGCCCCGGCGCGCATAATGTGTTCCTCGATGAAGCCAACAACATCCTCTACATTTCCAACCGCGGCCCAGGCGCCACCTCCCTCACCGCGCTGGACCCGGAAACGCTCGAAATCAAACGCAACTACCCCATCCCCGGCGGCCCGGACGACATCGGCATCGCCCCCGACGGCAAAATCTGGATATCCCTCCGCTTCGCCGAAGACGTCGCCATCCTCGACCCCGCCACCGGCACCTACGACACCATCCCCGTCGGCCGCTCCCCGCACGGGCTGTACCTGAGCACCAGCCTCACCCGCAAAGGCCGGCTAACGGCGGAAACCGTCTAACCCCACGCCCTCCAACACCGTCATGTCCGCCCCCACACCGTCATACCCGCCCACACCGTCATACCCGCCCACACCGTCATACCCGCGAAAGCGGGTATCTTCTCGCCCCACCCCAGCATCCAGGCTATAAGGCACCCCATGGGTATCGACCGCCTCTTCTCGAACCTCGCCGGCATCATGGACCAGCACCTCGTGCTGCCCATCCTCTACCATTTCCACTGGATGGAATGGGACGACCTCGCCTTCGACTGGTGCCTGATCTGCATCTACGGCCTGTTCGCGGTCATCCTCACCTACGCCATCTGCTGGCCGGCGGAAAAACTCTTCCCCATCGAGCGCTGGGATAACCAAAAAGCCGTGCTGACGGACGTGTTCTACACCCTGCTCAACCGCGTCGGTGTCGTCCCCATCATCACCTTCCTGCTGTTCTACCAGGTGCAAACAGCATTCACCGGCTGGCTAGTGGATTTGAACTTCATCCCCCCCACGCTGGAAGAGCTGGTCCCCCCGCTCTTCGGCCACCCCTTCCTCACCTTCTGGGTCTACGCCCTCATCCTCGACTTCGCCGATTACTGGCGCCACCGCCTCTCGCACAGCTTCCGCGCCTGGTACGCTTTGCACGCCCTGCACCACGCCCAACGCCAGATGTCCTTCTGGTCCGACGACCGCAACCACCTCTTCGACGACGTCATCACCTTCCTGTGGTTCTTCATCATCGGCCTCGCCATCGGCATCCCGCCCCTGCAATTCCCCCTGCTCATCCTCATGCTGCGCTTCATCGAGAGCTTCTCCCACGCCAACATCGCCCTCTCCTTCGGCCCCCTGGAATGGCTGATCGTCTCCCCCCGCTTCCACCGCCTCCACCACGGCCTGCGCGCCGCCGGCCGCAACAGTTGCAACTACGGCGGCGTCTTCCCCATCTGGGACATCATCTTCCGCACCGCCGATTTCTCTCCCATCTACCTACCCACGGGAGATGCAAAAGCGCCGGAGGCTCTGGCGACGGGCAGCTATCTGGAACAGCAGTTCACTGGCGCAAAAATGTTCCTTAACGTTTTAATTACAAAAACATAGCGTTCTAACTCTTTTTTAATTTCTTCAGCCTGGAAATCGGCGTAAACACCCGACCTCCAAGAAGGAGGTATTGTTGCCATATATTTGTGATGCCGTTGATAGTCTTGTCACCATCCCGCCAAAGCCGAATGTCGGCACGGGGCAATGCGTCGCCCTGATCGAGGCCTACACCAATACGCCAAAGCCGGTTGCATCCTTCTGGAAAGAAGGCGTTGCCGTGCGTGGGAATTTAGCCATTCTGAAAGGCACCGCCATCGCGACGTTTGTCGGCGGAAAATATCTCAGCAATGCCACGGGCAACCATGCCGCTTTTTACATTAGCCAGGATGCCAGCGGCATCTGGGTTGTGGACCAATATGCCGGTAGTGGCGGTATCCGTAAGCGGCATTTACGCTTCAAAGGCAAAAAACCCGATGGCAGTTATGTCGACCCCAGCAATAATGGCGATGCATTTTCGGTGATCCAATGAAGTCCAGGCTGGCACTATCAGCAGGGTTTTTAGGCGTCTTTGCGACGGCGCATGCTGCCCCCCTATGCCCTCCGGTTCTTCTGGCGGCCACAACCGCCATGGCGCCAGAAGGCTTTCACGCTTTCGCCGATGGCAACCCACCCCTTGCCGGCAAACCGGCACAAGCACAATTCAAGTTCGCCGGCGCCATGTTCTCCGAGCAAGCTCCCGATCAATCCGGCTGGCTGGCCCCCGACAATAACAATGCGCAAGATCAAACCTGGGATTTTCGGGCAGACGAAGATCAGAATATATGGATTTCCTGCCGCTATGCCGGGACCTCGTTGTTGTTATCAAAGCCGTTGCCCGCCAGCATGGGGCATTGCCACGTTCACTCGGCCGATCATGGCGCAAGCCCCACGGTCGATTGCCAGTAACCCTTGGCAAACACCCCGCCGGTAAATACAAGAGCCAATCATGGACAAAAGCATCAAAAAAGTCGTCTTGGCCTATTCCGGCGGCCTCGACACTTCCGTCATCCTCCGCTGGCTGCAAAACACCTATGATTGCGAGGTGGTCACCTTCACGGCCGATCTCGGCCAGGGCGAGGAGCTGGAGCCGGCCCGTAAAAAGGCCGAACTCTTTGGCATCAAACAAATTTTCGTCGAGGATCTGCGCGAAACCTTCGTCAAGGATTTCGTCTTCCCGATGTTCCGCGCCAATGCGCTGTACGAGGGCCAGTACCTGCTCGGCACCTCCATCGCCCGCCCGCTCATCGCCCAGCGCCAGATCGAGATCGCCGAGATGGTCGGCGCCGATGCCGTCGCCCACGGCGCCACCGGCAAGGGCAACGACCAGGTCCGCTTCGAGCTCGGCTATTACGCGCTGAACCCCAACATCCGCGTCATCGCCCCCTGGCGTGAATGGGAGCTGACCTCCCGCACCAAGCTGATCGAATACGCCGAGAAACACCAGATCCCCATCACCAAGGACAAGCGCGGCGAAGCCCCGTTCTCGGTCGATGCAAACCTGCTGCACTCCTCATCCGAGGGCAAAATCCTCGAAGACCCCGCCGTGGCACCCGATGAGAGTGTCTACCAGCGCACCATCTCCCCCGAGGCCGCCCCGGATGTCGCCACCGAAATCACCATCGATTTCCAGCATGGCGACGCCGTCGGCATCAATGGTGAGGCCCTCTCCCCCGCCACCCTCCTCACCCGCCTCAACGAATACGGCCGCGCCAACGGCATCGGCCGGCTGGACCTCGTGGAAAACCGCTTCGTCGGCATGAAATCCCGCGGCATCTACGAGACCCCCGGCGGCACCATCCTCCTCGCCGCCCATCGCGGCATCGAGTCCATCACTTTGGACCGCGAGGCCGGACACCTTAAAGACAGCATCATGCCGCGCTATGCCGAGCTGATCTATAACGGCTTCTGGTTCTCACCCGAGCGCCTCATGCTGCAGGCCCTCATTGACACCTCCCAGGCCTCCGTCACCGGCCGGGTGTTCTTAAAACTCTACAAGGGCAACGTCATCGTCACCGGCCGCGAAAGCCCCAACTCGCTCTACAACACCCGCCTGGTCACCTTCGAGGACGATGCCGGCGCCTATAACCAGCAGGACGCGGCGGGCTTCATCAAGCTCAACGCGCTCCGGTTGCGGTTGGGGGCGAGCATCGGCCGCCGCGGCGGGGCACTTTAGCTTAAAAAGCAGCCGCTTTTTTGTAAAAAAGTGGCGCAAAAAACTTTTGGAACGCGGGGTCTTAAGGCCCCGTGTTTTTTAATGCGTTACGATATTTCTGCCACAATGCTGTATTTTCAGGAAAACTTTGCCGCTGACATACGAATAAACATCAAAACCACCCCGCGAACAAAAAACGAACAAATTATTAACAACAATGTTGCTATTTTGTTCTCAGCCTGTCAGTGTCTCCTCATCGAATCGCTCTGGCTATTCAAGGAGAACACGTTATGGTTGCATCGAACACCAACAAAAAGCCGCGTTTGACAGCCATCGAGTCGATGTTGGACGCTCCGGAGACAACTATGGCATCAGTAACAGCAATGGCAACGAAACCGGATCTCGAAAAAAACAAGGCGCTGGACGCCGCCATGGCGCAGATCGAGCGCGCCTTCGGCAAAGGCTCCATCATGCGCATGGGCGCCAAGGCCGGCACGGAGACGATCGACGTCATCTCCTCAGGCTCCCTTGGGCTGGACCTGGCGCTGGGCATCGGCGGCCTGCCGCGCGGCCGCGTCATCGAAATTTACGGCCCGGAAAGCTCCGGTAAAACCACTTTGGCCCTGCATGCCATCGCCGAGGCGCAAAAGCGCGGCGGTACTTGCGCCTTCATCGATGCCGAGCACGCGCTCGACCCCATCTATGCCCGCAAACTCGGCGTGGACGTGGATAACCTCCTCATCTCCCAGCCGGACACCGGCGAGCAGGGGTTGGAAATCGCCGACACGCTGACCCGCTCCGGCTCCATCGACGTTCTGGTCATCGACTCAGTGGCAGCCCTGGTGCCGCGCGCCGAACTCGAAGGCGAGATGGGCGATTCGCACATGGGCCTGCATGCCCGGCTGATGAGCCAGGCCCTGCGCAAGATCACGGGTTCGGTTGCCCGCAGCAACACCACGCTGATCTTCCTCAACCAGATCCGCCTGAAAATCGGCGTGATGTTCGGCAATCCGGAAACCACCACCGGCGGCAATGCGCTTAAATTCTACGCCTCCATCCGTATGGAAATCCGCCGTACCGGCTCCATCAAGGAGCGTGAGGAAGTCACCGGCAACCATACCCGCGTCAAAGTCGTGAAGAACAAGCTGGCCCCGCCCTTCCGGCAGGTCGAGTTCGACATCATGTTCGGCGAGGGCATCAGCAAAAACGGCGAGCTGATCGACCTCGGCGTGAAAGCCGGCGTGGTCGAGAAATCAGGTGCCTGGTTCTCCTACGACTCCACCCGCATCGGCCAGGGCCGCGAGAACGCCAAGCAATATCTGCGCGACAATCCCAAAGTGGCGGATGCCATCGAGAAGAAAATCCGCGACCAGTCAGCCAGCATCGCCGACGCGCTGATGGCAACCGACGGCAGCGACGAAGCCGGCGAAGACTAATCCATCATCCATGACGGAACTGCCTGGTTTGTTATTTTTTACAACCTAAGGAAATTAACTTTCCAGGCTTTTCACTACCTTAGAGGGTATGCGGCGTTATCTCTATGCTGCCGCGCTAGAATTCAGCTTGACCCCGGTCCGTGCTTGACGGCAACCTAAACGCCAATTCATCAAAAGGTTAGGAACGGGCGTTTGTTCGGGCTGCTGTACCGCATCCGCAAATCCATTTGGCCGGGCTATATCATCCCCCTGCCGGCCTGCCTGCTGGCCTGGGCGGGGCATGTTGCGCTGTACCATGCCGGCGCCACCGCCACCCCTTACCTGCCGTTTTTCCTCGCCATTCTGGTCAGCGCCGTCGCCGGCGGCATCGGCCCCGGCCTGCTCTGCATGGCCATCGCGGAACTCATGATCGGCCACGGCTTCCAAGGCGGGCACCCGTTCGCCTGCGGCAACCCCGTTGCCATCGCCGCGGTCATCAGCGTCGCCAGCGCCGTCGTTCTGCTCGCCAATTACGGCACCAATGCCGCCATCAAGCTCGACCAGGCCACCAAACAACTACGCGCCGTCAACGAAACATTGAAAGCGCGCATCCAGGAGCGCGACGCCGCTCTGCAGGAGGCCGAGGACAACCTGCGCCAGGCCCAGAAAATGGAAGCGGTCGGCCAGCTCACCGGCGGTATCGCACATGATTTCAACAATCTGCTCACCGGCATCATGGCCAGCCTGGAACGGCTGGACACCTGCCTGGCATACGCCGGCCCCACGGAGCTGCGCCGCTACATCGCCGCCGCCCGGGACGCCTCAACCCGCGCCGCCAACCTCACCAACCGGCTGCTCGCCTTCTCCCGCCGCCAGCCACTCAAGCCGCGCGGCACCAATATCAACCGCCTCACCGCCGGCATGGCCGAGCTCATCACCCGCACCATCGGCCCCGCCATCACCCTGCACATCACCCCCTGCCCGGTGCTGCATGCCACGCTGGTGGACCCTAACCAGCTCGAACACGCGCTGCTCAACCTCTGCATCAACGCCTCGGACGCCATGCCCGCCGGCGGCGCCCTGCACATCACCACAGCCAACACCGCCATCACCCCCCATCAGGCCGTGGCGCTGGACCTCACCCAGGGCGATTACGTCACCCTCACCGTGGCCGATACCGGCACCGGCATGACACCCGAAACCCTGGCCCACGTCTTCGACCCGTTCTTCACCACCAAGCCGCCCGGCCAGGGCACCGGCCTCGGCCTGTCGATGATCTACGGCTTCGCCCGCCAGTCCGGCGGCCATACCGAGGTCGCCTCCACGCCCGGCACCGGCACCGCCGTCACCCTCTATCTGCCCCGCCACCACGGCGTGGTGGACAGCCCGCCCACCCCACCCCACCCCCAGCCCTGCGCGGCCACCGGGCTGGGTGAGAGCATCCTGCTGGTCGATGACGAGCCCAGCATCCGCCTCCTCGCCGCCGAAGTGCTGGAGGAACAAGGCTACATCGTGCACCAGGCCCACGACGCCGAGGCCGCCATGTTGCGCCTGAGCCGCGGCGACCCCATCGACATCCTCATCACCGACCTCGGCCTACCCGGCATCGGCGGCCGCGAGCTGGCCGCAACCGGCCTGGTCCTGCATCCCAAGATGAAAATCCTCTTCATCACCGGCTACGGCGACCACGCCCAGCGCCAGCATGCCACCGCCCCCCCAGGCCAAACCCTACTCAACAAACCCTTCTCCATGACCACCCTGGCCACCCGCGTACAGGAAATGCTCTCCGCATAAGGCTAGAGCCCCAGCCTTTTCCGTGGCAACATCCCTGCCCTCAGAACGCACATACTTGGCGAAAATCCACTCTGCCTGTAATCCGGTAGCCATGGTTACCAGCAACGATATCCGCGCCACCTTCCTCAACTATTTTGGCCGCAACGGCCATCAGATCGTGCCCAGCGCCCCCCTGGTGCCGCGCAACGACCCGACGCTGCTGTTCACCAGCGCCGGCATGGTGCCGTTCAAGAACGTCTTCACCGGCCAGGAGAAGCGCAATTACGTGCGTGCCACCTCGGCGCAAAAATGCGTGCGCGCCGGCGGCAAGCATAACGACCTGGACAATGTGGGCTACACCGCCCGCCACCATACCTTCTTCGAAATGCTGGGTAATTTCTCCTTCGGCGATTACTTCAAGGAACAGGCCATCACCCACGCCTGGACCCTGCTCACCAAGGATTTCGGCCTGCCCAAGGACAAGCTCCTCATCACCGTGTACCACACGGATGACGAGGCCGCCGACCTGTGGAAGAAGATCGCCGGCATCGGTGACGACAAAATCATCCGCATCGCCACGGACGATAATTTCTGGAAGATGGGCGACACCGGCCCCTGCGGCCCCTCCTCGGAAATCTTCTACGACCACGGCGACAAAATCCCCGGCGGCCCGCCAGGCAGCCCGGATGAAGACGGTGACCGTTTCATCGAGATCTGGAACCTCGTGTTCATGCAATACGAGGAAGGCCCGCCCGGCACCCGCACGCCGCTACCCCGCCCGTCCATCGACACCGGCATGGGGCTGGAGCGCATCTCCGCCATATTGCAAGGCAAGCACGACAATTACGACACGGACACTTTCCGCGCCCTCATCCTCGCCTCGGCCGAAGAATCCGGCCAGGACCCGGACGGTCCGTTCAAAACCAGCCACCGCGTCGTGGCGGACCATTTGCGCGCCGCCGCCTTCCTCATGGCCGATGGCGTGCTCCCCTCCAACGAGGGCCGTGGCTACGTGCTCCGCCGCATCATGCGCCGCGCCATGCGCCACGCGCATCTCATGGGCGCCAAAGAGCCGTTGATGTACCGCCTCGTCCCCGCTCTCACCCGCCAGATGGGCCAGGCCTACCCCGAGCTGAACCAGACTGCCGCGCTGATCACCGAAACCCTGGAGCTGGAGGAAAACCGTTTCCGCACCCTGCTGGATCGCGGCATCTCGCTGCTCCGCGCGGAATCGGACACCATCCCCGCCGGCGGCGCGCTGCCCGGTGAAATCGCCTTCAAACTCTACGACACCTACGGCTTCCCTCTGGACCTGACGCAGGACGCCCTGCGCGAAGAGCAAAAAACCGTCGATATCGACGGTTTCAACGCCGCCATGGCGGAGCAAAAAATCCGCGCCCGCGCCGCCTGGGCCGGCTCCGGCGAGGCCGCCACCGACAAGGTCTGGTTCGAGCTGGAACAACAGCTCGGCCATAGCGAGTTCCTCGGCTACAGCACCGAGAGCGCCGAAGCCGCCATAACCGCGCTGGTGGTGGACGGCCAGCCGACGGACCAGGCGCTGGTGGACCAATCCGTCTACCTTCTTCTCAACCAGACGCCCTTCTACGGCGAGTCCGGCGGCCAAATCGGCGACACCGGCATCATCACCGGCCCGGATAATCTGCGCATCCGCATCACCGACACGCAGAAGAAGCTCGGCGGATTGTTCATCCATATCGGCGTGGTCGAGGCCGGCACCGCGCGCGTCGGCCAGAACATCACCGCCATTGTGGACCATGAGCACCGCAACGCCATCCGCGCCCACCACTCCGCCACGCATTTGCTCCACGAGGCCCTGCGCCGCACCCTCGGCACTCACGTCACCCAGAAAGGCTCCCTCAACGGGGCGGACCGTCTGCGTTTCGACATCTCCCAACCCCGCCCCATAACCCCGGCCGAGCTGGAGACCGTGGAGCGCGAGGTCAACGCCCGCATCCGCGAAAACACCGAGGTAACAACCCGCCTCATGACCCCCGAAGAAGCCGTCGCCCACGGCGCCATGGCGCTGTTCGGCGAGAAATACGGCGACGAAGTCCGCGTCCTCAGCATGGGCGCGCCCGAGGAAGGCAAATCCGGCTGGTCCGTGGAACTCTGCGGCGGCACCCATGTCTCGCGCACCGGCGATATCGGCCTGTTCCGCATCGTCTCGGAAAGTGCCGTCGCCGCCGGCATCCGCCGCATCGAGGCCCTGGCCGGCGAAGCCGCCGTCACCGCCATCGAAGACGAATCCCGCCTCCTGGCCGAAGCCGCCGCCACGCTAAAAACCCCGCCGGCCGAACTGCCGGCGCGCATCACCCAGCTCCAGGACGACAAAAAACGCCTGGAACGCCAAGTCGCGGACCTCCAGAAAAAACTGGTCATGGCCACCGCCACCCAGTTCGAGGACATCGCCGGCATAAAAACCATCCTGCGCAACGTCGGCGACATCCCCGCCAAGGAACTCCGCCCCATCGCCACCGACCTGCTCAAAACCCTAGGCTCCGGCCTCGTCGCTTTGATCTCCACCGCCGACGACAAAGCCGCCATCGTCGTCGCCGTGTCGGATGACGTGCCCCACAGCGCCGTAGACCTCGTCCGCCTCGCAGCAGGCGCCGTCGGCGGCCAAGGCGGCGGCGGCAACAAAGCTGTAGCGCAAGCAGGCGGCCCTGAGGGCAATCAGTGGAAAGCGGCACTCAATGCTGTGCGTGGCGCGCTGGGGGCTTAGCAATCAGATGGGTGGCACAAAATGAAACCCTTCGATTTTCGTGCTACATCAAGGCCGTTGAACGGTTCGGACGCAGGTTCTATGTTTACTTGATTCCCACGGCGCAAAATTTAACGCACCGTGGATTCTAAGAGATTCACGATTTTCAGATCTATTTGATCGTCCGGGTGATTTTGATTGGTATAAACGGCGTCTAAATTGCCAATTAATGTCTTGAGCCACTTTATGCGGTCTTTCAAAGGCCAATCAGTCCCGATGGGTGGCATTCGTTTGAGAAGCCCATGAATGAGGGGCTCTCTCAGAGGATCATCCGGCGCCTCTGTCGCCTGAACAGTATTTTTGGCTTCTGATGTGGCGCTATCGCGGGGCTCCGGAAATGGGTCCGGACCATTTATAAGCGGCAAATCAGACCATGCAGGAATGATTATAGGCTCAACCAAGCGATCTCGTTTTTCGTTGAAAAACCCTGCGAAAACAGCAGATTTTTCAAACGCGGTTCGTGCTTTGTCTTTTTGCCTCTCTGACACGCCAAAGGAAACCAAAACATTCTCTAGACCATCCTTTGATGGCAACTGCTTGCCTCTAAAATGATCTACAACTTTTTTGTATAAATCTACGCTTAGGAATGCATCTCGTCGGGCTTTCTGACTTTGGGATTCGTCCGAAGACAGGATGTTGTGACCAAGATCCGTTAGCTGGACCTTATTTTCGGTTGGCGAAATCAAACCAAACATGCGAGCACCGCCAAGTCGGGCAGCGAAAGTGCTGTTCTCCGAATTGGTTCCAAGTTTCCCAGCGATTTGCTCACGCGACAGAGGAATGCCGCCAGCCGAATGAAGGACACGGGCGACCGTAATTGACTCCTCCATATTTGAATATGGAAAGCCGATAGATGACTTAATCCGCTTGACTGAGTTTAAGTCTTCAGGAGTGGTACCCATAACTACATCACGTAACTTCATCGCCGTACCTTCTCGAATAACTGGAAGGCTTACGCCCGGCCAAAACCGAGACCGGGCGCTCGCGTAGGCGCGCTGCGGATTAGAGCCTTAAGCGATACAGCTTGCGCGGTATCACGTAACGCTTGCCTCGCAGCACGGGGGCCGTCCAGCGTTTATCCATGAGATTACTTCTCCCTCATGGGGTTACCTCTTGCTAGACGAAGCGAGCCCGTGCTATAAATCCCTTATGTTGAGGGGGATTTTAGCCTTCTCTTGCTCGCCGTCCCGACGTACGAAGCTAACGTCGAAGCAATTTCTTGCCCCTTTTTGGTGCTACGAACACCTTTTAGGAGGCAGGAACTTGCCGCAACATCGCTCATAGGCCGATTCCACCTGACGCGTAAAGCGATTTTTAGCGAAATTTTGCCGACTCTCATATTATTTTAATCTCGATCCGGAGGGCCTTTCCCCGGATCACTTATTCATATGACTTTTAGTTCTTTTATCTATCTGTTTTTAAATGATAAATATTAAATATCAAAGCTTGAAGTGGCCCACTCTCCTCATCCACATAGTTTTACTTGTCTACTTTGGCGTCGCTCCCTTGCTTCTTTCGACAACCGCAGGATGGGTGGAGCAAAGCATAAACCTGCCGCTTTTCAAGCCACGTCCCGTAGATAAGCAAGCCGTAGGATGGGCGCAGCCCATCGCTTTTCGTATTACATCCTGGTCGATGGGTTTCGTTCCGCCACCCCATCCTCCGCGCTATCCTGCGCAACCGCAAAACCACCTGCCGCCGTCACCCCAGCCCTGCACAAACCACGGACCAAAAATCCTTGCGCAGCCCTCATAACCCAATTCTGTCCAAAATCCCCATTTCGCCATGATTTTTATCTAATAACGTCGTGCAAATATCTAATCTTTGTCGTGCAAACATCTAATAACCGTCACGCGCCGCCGCACCCCATCCATGAATAAAACCCATCAATCCAGCCCTAATCCCACCCCGGCGGCTCAATCCCCAGCCTTGCCTGCACCGCAAAATCCGGCGCCGGATTCTGATAGATAAAACTCACAATCGAATCACTCTTAAACCCCAATTTCAGCCCCAGCCCCTCAGCCGTGCGGAACGCCGCATACAGCAACTGCCAAGGCACCGGTACCAAAACAATTTTGCGCCCAGCCTCCAACGCCAGCCGCTGCACCATCTCCCGAAACGGCACGGGCGTAGGGTTAGCCAGCGTAATCGGCGCATGTTCCGCATCAAACCGCCCCGCCAGCGCCGCCTGCACCGCCTCCACCAGGCTCGCTTCCGGCAACAAAAATTGCGGCTCTTTCCCGTTCCCGATCATCGGCACAATTTTGCCCTTGGCCACGCTCTTGCGCAGGCTGCCGAACATCCCGCCCGCCCCCATCACCAGCCCCAGCCGCAGCACCACCCCGCCGGCATCAAAAACCGCTTGTTCCACCTGCAATTTTGCCTGCCCGTAAGCGGAACGCGCCCCTGCAAACGCGCTGATCGTGGAGATGAAAATCACCCGCGCCCCAGCCGCCGTTGCAGCCTCAATCAGCCGCAAACTCCCGGCCACACACCCAGCCTCCAGCTCCGCCAATTTGCTCGCCTGCATATCCCACGCCGTATGCACAACATGCGTCACGCCGCGCGCGCGCAATTCTGCCGCCAGCACATCCGTAGGCGTTGCAAAACTCCAAGCCAAATCCTGCAATCCCGCCGGCCGCCGCACCAGTCGCAGCACATCCGGCCCCAACCCTGCGGCAATCACCCCGCCCACATAGCCACTCGCCCCGGTTACCGCGATCATGCCACTCTCCTCATGCCAAAGACCCGATACGCCAGGCATTCGCCATCACCGAGAGGGTGATGGTCGCCGCCGGGATGGTGGGAAACACCGATGAATCCACAATATGCGTACGGCTCCGCCCATACGGCCGCCCCAGCACATCGGTCTCGCCGGGTGCCGGATTTTCCCGCATCGGAAAGGAGCCGCCGGAGTGAAAACCGCGCCCAGGCGGCGTCTCCTGCAACACCGGCGAGAGCGGAAACGCCCCCAACGGCAAGCCACGCAGCCGTTTCACCACCCTCTTCAGCGCCGCCCGCGTCGCCGGATTCTTCTGCGGCGTCACCCGCAAAACCTCATCATCCAGTCGCGCCTCAAGCCGCCCGGAGCTGTCCGAATGCAGATACCCCTGCACCACCAGCGCCCGCTCCAGCAGCAACCCCCGCAACCCCTTCAACGGCCCCAGCTTCTGCGCGATCATCGCCTCCAGCACATCCGAATAGCCATAGATTTGCAGATGCACATTATGCGCATTCACCGTCGCATCCTGAATTTCCACAAAAACCTGCGCCAGAGTGTGCAGATGCTCCGCCTGCACCCCTTTCGTCCGCGCCCAGCCCAGCAGCGGCAGAATAAAATATTGCGAGTCCAAAATCTCCGCCCGCTCCCGCCCCAGCGAGCGCAGCATCAGCGCTGTGCTGCCATACACACCGGCCGCCACAAACACCCGGTCGCCCGAAAAATTCTGCCAGCCCCGCCCGGTAAACGCGTGGATCGACACGCCATGCGCATCCTCACTCACGCCCCGCACCACCGCATTGGGAATATAATTCAGCCCCGCCGCGCGCAGCCGCGCCAATTCGTGCCTTGTTGAAAAAATCAAATCGCGCGGGCAACCATTGAGGCACTCCCCACAGGCAATACAAGCCGGCGCATTCACCGCCACCCGCGCCCGCCCCGCCGTCACCCCCGGCGCACGCTCCAGCCGCCGGAGCAAACCAGCCGCCTGACGGCTCACCGGCATGTCGTATTGCGGGCGCACATAAAACGGAAAATCCGCCTCCAGCGCATCCGCCTGCCCGGCAATCGGTACATAACCCAGCACGGCTCTATAGGCTGGCGCCATCTCCGCCAGCCCCACGGGCCACCCCGCCAAATCGGCTTCCCGGTAAGGCAGCATCGCCGCCCCCCAGACATTGCTCAACCCGCCCTGCGCGTAGGAGGCCGACACCCCCGGTACGCCCAGCGCAATCTCCGGCGCTCCCGCCGCCGCGCGGTACGGATAATCCGAGCCATTGCTGAGCTTGTAATCCGGCATATCGCCACTCAGCGGCATCTTGCGCATCGCATGCTGCTCGGCGGTCCAATCCTCCGGCGCCTGTGCCGCCATCACATTGCGCAAAGCCTCTCGCCCCGCCTCCAGCGTCAGCCCGGCATCGAGCATCGTCACCGCCCGGCCGCGGGCCAGCAGCGCCGTCGCACAGGCCACCCCCGCCGGGCCGGAACCGATGACGTAATCCATATTACGCGTCCAAGCCCGGCAGGCTCCGCACATTCAGTTTCAACGTACTCAGCAGCAGGCTCGACAGCCCCACCTCAAACCCCAGCGAAATCGCCAGCGAGGAAGCGATACAAATACGCGCGATCTCATCCACATCCAGCGCGCCAAACCGCGCCCCGGACCACAGCGACACCGCATAGAAGAACAGCCCGAACCCCACCGCCACCAGGCCTGAGCCCGCCAGCAGCCCGCTCTCCAGCGTCACCAGCCGGTCCAGAACCCGCATCCGGGCAGATTGCGGCACCAGCCCCTCCTGCACCGTATAGGCGCGCGACAGCAGCGCGAACCACGCCGCCTGAAACCCGACCTCGATCAACGTGACGCAATAGATCAGCGTACCAACGGAGAGCCGCACCCCCGCCACATCCAGCGGCCTGGCCAGCAGTCCGCCGCCCAGCACCGCACCCGTCAGCATCATCAATATGCCGGGGTACAGAAACAGCCAGTTCGGCGAGAACAACAGCATGAACCGCAAATGCCGCCAGCCATCGCGCCACGGCCGCAGGTGAGGCGGCCGCGAGCGCCCATCCTTATCCAGCGTCGTCGGCACCTCGCGTATATCCATCCGCAGCAGCGTCGCCTTGATCACCATTTCGGAGGCGAATTCCATGCCCGTGGTGCGCAGAGCCATGGCGATGAATGCCTCGCGCGAAAACCCGCGGATACCGCAATGAAAATCCTTAATCGCGGTGGGAAACAACAGCCGCCCCAGCCCCGAGAGAATGGGGTTGCCGATATAACGGTTCTTCCACGGCATCGCCCCCGGCCCGATGCCACCCTTGAAACGATTTCCCATCACCAGCGCCGCCCCCGCGCGCAACGCCGCAACAAACACCTCAAGCTTCGAGAAATCATAGCTATCGTCGGAATCGCCCATGATACAGTAGCGCCCGCGCGCGGCCAGCACCGCGCCATAAATGGCGGCCCCATAGCCGCGCACCGGCACATCCACCACCCGCGCGCCCAGCCCCCGCGCAATCTCCTGGCTGCCATCGGTCGAGCCATTATCGCCGACCAATATCTCCCCCGCCACACCGCTGCGCGTGAGATATTCCTGCGCCTTGATAATGCAGCGCGCCAATGTCTCCGCCTCGTTCAGGCAGGGCATCACGATGCTCAGTTCGATATCCATCATATTCTCCGTGCCGCCTGGCGCTGGCCCCCGATTCTGGCGGAGGTTAATGCAGGTAATAGTTCAGTACCAGCTTAAGCGGGATATAGCCGATGTCGAACAATGCCATCCCCGCCGTGGGTAGCGCCAGCAGCAGCGGCGGCACGGTAAAACGGACGCGCCGCAAGCCCGGCACGGATTGCAGTGAGGGAATGGCGAACAGCAGGAAGGGCAGGAAGATGAGCAGATAACGCCCCTGAATCCCGTCGATATCCGGCGCCCCCACATTCGTCCAATCCAGGTAGAAGGTGATGTCCACCACCCAATAGGTCACGCCGATCGCCCCCAGAATGGCGATGAAATTCAGCAGCGCCGTAAGCGGCACCACCACCGGCCGGCGCGTGAACAGCAGCCCAAGCGCCACAAACACCAAGCAGGCAGCCCAGCAATTATAAAAATCATCCGGCATCACAAGCTGCAACGGGCCCAGCACGCCAATCACGGTGATGAAATCGGTATAGGCATCACGCAGCGTGCTGTAATACGGCAACGCCAGAAACCGCCTTGGCCGCTCCATCAGAATGTGCAATTGCGCCGCGGCATTGGCATGGTCCATCGGCACGGTATGGTCGCCCGTATAAAGCGGACCCGGAAAATATTGCTGCTTGCCATAGGGCACCACAACAAACAAAGCGATCACCAATATCCAGCCCAGCACCGGCAGCAGCGCCACCGCCATATCCAAAAACCGCCGCCAGAACCCTGGTGCGAATAAAGGCAGAGCAAAAGCGCCCATCAGCAAAATATACGGCGGCTTGGCCCCCAGCACGAGTGCCATCACCACCAGCCCGGCAATGCGCCACCCCCGCGTCTCCCGCGTCAGGCAGGCGGCCGCCAGGCAGGTCATCGCCGTCAGCAGCCCATCCTGGTTCATCGTGCCGGCCAGAAACAACGTCATCGGCAGCAGCAGCACCGTCACCAGCAGCGCCTCGCCATAAGCGGCGATGTAGAGCGTCGCCAGCCCCACCAGCATGAACCCCGCCGCCATGAACAACCGCGCGGTGATGAAACAATGCAGCGGCGTGGCATGAAACACCCGCGCCACCGCAACACCCAGCGCGCCAGGCACATAGGCCGCTGGAAAATACGTCGCCGTATTGGGCAGGTTGACGTAAAACAAATTCGGATTCGGCGCCACGCGCTCGCTCTTGTTCCAATCCTCCAGCGTCACCAGCGGCCGGTACGGAGTCAAAATCGTAACATGGCCGAAGGAACTGGCAAAATCCCCAACATGCACCTTCAGCCCCGTTCTCAACTCCAATTTGCCGGTCAACGGATCAATTTCGCTATGCCGCACCCCCAATAAAACGCCCCGCAACAGCCCCAGCGCCCGGCAATAATGCGTCACCTCATCAGGTGATTGGCTCGGCGGCGTAACCAGCGCGGTCGTGACAGAAACCGGCAAAGCACAAAGCAAAAACAACGCCATAACAGCCCACTTGCCGCAATAACGCCGAATGCCCCCCCACCAACCCACCAACAACACCCCCTGCAATCCCTGCCCCTCTATAAAGCCGGCCACTAACCTGGCAAGTTCAGAGGACTGGGGTGTTCCACGGAAAAGGCCAGGGCTCTGCCCTGGACCCGCCAAGGGCCGAAGGGCCCTTGGATCCCACCCGGGTTATAAAAAGAGGGCCCATCCCAGCACGTGCGTTGCACGAGTAGGGATGGGCCCTCTTTTTATAACCCGAAGTAATGGGGTCTGGGGCCTGCGGCCCCAGCGGGGTCAGGGGCGGAGCCCCAGCCTTTTTTTCCGTGGAACACCCAGCCCTCAGAATGCCAGGTTTGTGGCCTGCATTACGAGTGGTAGGGCGCGGACGGCTTGGAGGACGCTGTCGGGGGTTTCGCCGTCGGTGCTGACCAGGCAGATGGCGTCTTCGCCTTCCGCCGCGCGGCCGAGGTGGAAGGTGGCGATGTTTACGCCGGCTTCGGCCAGGATTGTGCCGAACAGACCGATGAAGCCGGGTTTATCCTTATTGGTCACATACAGCATGCTCGGCGCGAAATCGGCTTCGACCTTGATGCCCTTGATCTCAACCAGGCGCGGGCGGCCGTTGCCGATGAGCGTGCCGGCCACCGAGCGTGTGCCTTTCTCGGTGGTCACCGAGACGCGCACCAGCCCCTGGTAATCGCCGATGCGGTCGGTGGAGGCTTCCGCGACCTCTATGCCGTGGTCGCGCGCCAGCACCGGCGCGTTGACCATGTTCACCCCTTCCATCACGGGGGCAAGCAAACCAGCCAAAGCGGCGGCATTCAGCGGACGGTGGTTCAGCGGCGCGGCGGCGCCCTCATATTCCACCAGAATGCGCTTGATCACGCCTTCCTGCACGCGGGTGAGCTGGCCGGCGAAGGCGCCGAGCAGGCGGCAGAGTTCCATATAGGGGCGCAGGCGCGGCGCTTCCTCGGCCGAGACGCTGGGCACGTTCAGCGCGTTGCTGACGGAGCCGGTGAGCAGGAAGTCGGAGATTTGTTCCGCCACCTGCAGCGCCACATTCTCCTGCGCCTCGTTGGTAGCGGCACCCAGATGCGGCGTGCACACCACATTCTCCAGCTCGAACAGCGGCGAGTTGGTGGCCGGCTCGGTCTCGAACACATCCAACGCCGCACCCGCAACCTGGCCGGACTTCAGCGCGTCATAAAGTGCCGCCTCATCCACCAGCCCGCCGCGCGCGCAGTTGATGATGCGAACCCCCTTCTTCATCTTCGCAATGGCCTCCCGCGAGATGATGTTGCGCGTCGCATCGATGAGCGGCGTGTGCAGCGTAATGAAATCGGCCTTGGCGAAAATCGTCTCCAGTTCGGCCTTCTCCACGCCCAGCTCCACGGCGCGCGCTTCCGTCAGGAACGGATCATAGGCCAGCACCTTCATCTTCAGGCCAACCGCCCGGTCCGCCACGATGGAACCGATATTGCCGCAGCCGATGAGCCCCAAAGTCTTGGCCGTCAGCTCCACGCCCATAAAACGGTTCTTCTCCCACTTGCCGGCCTTGGTGGAGGCAGATGCCTCCGGCAACTGGCGGGCGAGCGCGAACATCATCGCAATGGCGTGCTCTGCCGTGGTGATGGCATTGCCGAATGGCGTGTTCATCACCACCACACCGCGCGAGGTGGCGGATTTCACATCCACATTATCCACACCGATGCCGGCACGGCCTACGACTTTGAGGTTCGTGGCGAGATCGAGCACCTCTTTCGTCACCTTGGTGGCGGAGCGGATCGCCAGACCGTCATACTGGCCGATGATCTCACGCAGTTCGGCGGGGGTGAGGCCGGTTTTGATGTCAACTTCGACGCCGCGATCCTTGAAAATCTGAACCGCAGCAGGTGACAACTTGTCGCTGATAAGGACTTTGACCATGTGCAAAAATTCCCTGAGAAAAAGCAGTACCTTTTTGTGAACAAAAAGGTACCCAAAAAAACTTTATTACTTTGGGCTGGGGGCGCTCAGACTGTCGCGGAAACCGTGTCTATGGCGTAGTCGATCCATGGCAGTAACGCGGCAATGTCGGAGGTTTCGACAGTCGCCCCGCCCCAAATCCGCAACCCCGCAGGCGCATCGCGATACGCCCCGGCATCCAGCGCCACATTTTCTTTCTCGAGCAGCGCAGCCACATCCTTCGCTGCCTTCGCCTGACCCTCGGCATTCAACGCCGCAAACCAGGGTGCCGCAATCACCAGGCAGATCGACGTGCAGGACCGCGTCTGGGGCGTCGCCGCCAGAAATTTCACGCGCTCATTGCCCTCAACCCAATCCGCAATGGCCTTCAGATTGCCCTCGGACCGCGCAATGAGACCCTTCAGGCCGCCAACGCCTTCAGCCCAGCGCAACCCATCCAGCGCATCCTCAACGCAAAGCATCGAAGGCGTGTTGATGGTCTCGCCGACAAAAATGCCTTCCGTCAGTTTGCCGCCGGAAGTCAGACGGAAAATCTTCGGCAGCGGCCAGGAAGGCTTGTAGGTAAGCAGCCGCTCCACGGCGCGCGGGCTGAGCGCCAGCATGCCATGCGCGGCCTCGCCGCCCAGCACTTTCTGCCAGGACCAGGTAACCACATCGAGTTTGTCCCACGGCAGGTCCATGGCGAAAGCAGCAGAGGTGCTGTCGGCAATCACCAAACCTTCACGGTCGGCGGGAATAAAATCGCCGGAGGAAAACCGCACGCCTGAGGTCGTGCCATTCCAGGCCAGCACCACGTCATGGCTGAAATCAATCGCGGACACATCCGGAAGCTGGCCATAATCAGCCTTGATCACCCGTGCATCAGCAAGCTTGAGCTGCTTGATCACATCGGTGGCCCAGGCTTCCGAGAAGCTTTCATGGGCTAGAACATCCACCGGCCGGGCGCCGAGCAGCGACCACAAGGCCATCTCCACAGCCCCGGTATCGGAGGCCGGCACAATGCCGAGCCGCCAGTCTTCCGGCATGCCTAATATGGCTTTGGAGCGGGTGATGACCTCGGCCAGCTTGGCCTTGGGGCCTTTGGCGCGATGGCTGCGGCCCAGTGCCGCGCCCTCAAGGGCGGTCAGGGTAAAACCCGGGCGCTTGGCGCAGGGGCCCGATGAAAAATTAGGATTCTTTGGACGTGCCACAGGCTTGGCGGCTGGAGAAAAATCTGCCATAAAAACTCTCCCTTACAGAAGAAAAGCGCCCCGGTGGGGGGGCGTGACCCGGCAAGCCCTCTACCCCAGTTTTTTGTCCACCGCAATACGCCACATTACAACCCAGAGTTTTGGACCCGCATGACCGAGCTTGACAATATAGACCGCGCCATCCTCCGCCTGCTCGCCGCCGACGCCTCGCTGTCGCTGAACGACATCGCCGACAAGGTGGGCCTGACCGCGACCCCCTGCTGGAAGCGCATCAAGCGCATGGAGGAGACCGGCATCATCAAGGCCCGAGTCGCGGTGCTGGATGCCGACAAACTCGGCCTGCCTGTGTCCGTCTTCGTCTCCGTGGAAACCGCGGACCACTCCGCCGGCTGGCTGGACCGCTTTGCCCAGGCCGTGGCCAGCACGCCCGAGATCGTCGGCGCCTGGCGGATGAGCGGCGATGTGGATTATCTGCTGCATGTCGTGGTGGCCGATATCGCGGCGTATGATAATTTCTACCGCAAACTCATCGCTGCCGTGCCGCTGCGCAATGTGTCGTCGCGCTTCGCCATGGAGCGGATGAAGAACGGGGCTTTGCCAATTTAAGCCAGGGCTCATGCCTTACGCTATCACTCTACCTCTGGACGACGCCGCTGCCGGGCACATCAATCGGATGTGGCGCGCCTTGGCGGAACAGACCGGCGACGATAGTGAAATCCGTCTCGGCTATTCCCCCCATATCACTCTCACCATCCTGGCCGATACGGCGCCCGTTGGGGAGATCGAAGACATTGCTTTCCGGGTGGCGAGAGACTGGGAAGCGTTATCCGTGACCCTGGCTGGTGTGGGTGTTTTCCCAGGAGTGCCACCAGTAGTCTGGGCCGCGCCGACCGTAACGCAACAATTGTTAGCCATACATGCGTCGCTCTACGCGGCGCTGGCGTCCCTGCCTGTTCACCCGCACTACCAGCCAGCCGCATGGGTGCCGCACGTTACCCTCACCAAGGAAAACCAAGCCCCGGCGGCCAGGTCCATCGAGGCCGTAACCTCAGTGTGGGAAGGACCGATCACCGCTCGCCTGGAGCGAATTGAACTCGTCAAATTCCGCCCCGTCGAGATCCTGCGCAGCGAAGCCCTGCGCTCCAAATTATAAAGTTTTTTGGATACCTTTTTGTTCACAAAAAGGTACTGCTTAAATCCATAAGTTTTTATTGTTAATAATAAAAACAATAAGTTATTACGGCACACCCTTACTCGTAGAATACTCAAAATGCAGCGCTGTATCGGGGTACACGATCGGATGGATCGCATGTGCCGCCATGGCGCCCTCCGCAAAGCCCTGGAGAATGAGTTTCAGCTTGCCGGGATAGCTGGCGATATCGCCGATGGCGAAAATACCGGGAATCGACGTCTCCAGTGTTGAAGGCGTAACCTCGACATGGTGGTGGGCAAGTTGTAGCCCCCAGTCGGCGATGGGGCCGAGTTCCATGGCCAGGCCGAAGAAGGGGAGCAGCACGTCTGCGGGGAGGTGTTTTGTCCCGCCGTCGAGGTCGGCCACTTCCACGGCGGATAGTTTTCCACCGGCGCCGTGCAAAGCGTGGAGCTGGTAGGGGATGACCATCTCCACGGCACCTGAGGCGGCCAGAGCGTCGAGCTGGGCGGCGCTCTCGGGGGCGGCACGGAATTTGGGGCGGCGGTGCACCACGGCGATATGGGCGGCGATGCCTTGCAGGGCCAGCGCCCAATCCACGGCGGAATCGCCACCGCCGGCGATGACGACACGTTTGCCGCGCAAATCCTCGCGGCGTTTGACGTAATAGCGCACGGCACCTGTGGCCTCGTAAGCGGACAACCCATCCAAAGGCGGGCGGTTGGGACCGAAGGCGCCGGCGCCGGCGGCCAAGATCACGGCTTTGGCTTTGATGATGTCCCCCGCGCTGGTGGTGAGGGTGAAATCGCCTTTGCTCCCGGTTAGCCCGGTTACCTGGCGGCCGAGGAGCTTGGCGCAATCGAACGGGGCTATCTGGTGCTCGAGCTGGGCGATCAGAGCCGCGCCCTCGATGGCGGGGTGGGCGGGGATGTCGTAGATCGGCTTCTCGGGGTACAGGGCCACGCATTGGCCGCCCAGCTCCTCCAGCGCGTCTATGAGCACGCTGGAGATTTTCAGCATGCCGCATTCGAATACCGCGAACATGCCCGTGGGGCCGGCGCCTATGATCGCAACATCCGCTGTTATTGGGGTGGTTATCTGATCCATGGTTTTGCTCTGCCGCAGCGCTCTTCCACAATCAAGCGCGGGGGGGCAAAAGCTTTAAGCATGCGACTCCATCTTGCCGATGAACAGGCTACCATTGCCCTGGGCGTGCACCTGGCCGCGCGCGCCCGGCCGGGGGATGTTTTGCTCCTGCATGGCCCGCTGGGGGCGGGGAAATCCACCCTGGCACGCGCTTTTATCCGGGCTTTGGTGGGGGATCCGAAGCTGACCGTGCCGAGTCCCACCTTTACCCTGGTGCAGAGCTACGAGACGCCCCGTGGGGAGGTTTGGCATTTTGACCTCTGGCGCCTGGACGGGCCGGAGGGGCTGGCGGAATTGGGCTGGGATGAGGCGGAGCGACAAATCGTGCTGGTGGAGTGGCCGGAGCGGCTGGGGGCGTTAACCCCGGCGCAGGCGTTGCGGATTACCCTCTCGCATACGGGTACAACGCGTGAGATAGAGTTGCACGGCGAACAGAGGTGGCTTGATGGGCTTTGATACGGCAGTAATCCTGAGCGCCGGGCTGGGCACGCGCATGCGCCCGCTCACAGCGGCCACGCCCAAGCCGCTGCTGCCGCTCGGCGGCAAACCTATACTGGCGCATACGCTGGAGCGGTTGCGGGAGGCGGGGGTTAAGCGGATTATCGTGAACGCGCATTATCTGGCGGACCAGATTGAAGAATTTTTGCGCCCCTATGAGAATGTGACCGTGACCCGCGAGGGCGAGCTGCAGGATACCGGCGGGGCGATTACCGCCATGCGGGCGAAGGGGCTGCTGCCGGAGGCGCCGTTCTATGTGGTGAATGGCGATAGCTATTGGGTGGACGGGCCGAGCCCGACCCTGCCACGGCTGGAACGCAGCTTCGATGCCGCGCACAATGATGTGGTGCTGCTGCTGGCGCGCGCCGCGGGGGCGGTGGCGGAGACCGGCCAGGGGGATTTTCACTGGCCGCGCGATGGCGAATTGCGCCGCCGTGATGAGCGGGATGTGGCGCCTTATCTCTATGCCGGGGTGCAACTGGTCTCGCCCGCGCTGTTCAGCGCCTCACCGAGCGAGCCGTTCAGCATGAATTTGTTGTGGGACCGCGCGCTGGCGGCGGGGCGGGGCGATGCCATCGTGCATGATGGCATCTGGTTCCAACTGACCACGCCGGAGGATCTGGCCCAGGCCCAGGCAGCACTTGATGCGCGGGAGGTGGGGAATACCACGTGATCCAGATTGGTGCCTTTGCGCCCGAGGCTGCGTTTTTGCCCGCTTTGGCGGGGCTGTGGCTGGCGCAGGGCGGGGCGCCGCAGGATGGTCTGATCATCCTGCCGAGCCGCCGTGCCGCGCAGGCGCTGGGGGCGGCTTTTTTGGAGGCCAATGGCGGTGCGGCTTTGCTGCTGCCGCGGATTATCGCGTTGGGGAATATTGACGAGGCGGGGTTGCTGCTCTCGACCGGGTTTTCACTCCCGCCAGCCATTACGGGCACCAAACGCCAGGCGCTGCTGGCGAATTTGATTCTGGCGATGCAGGGCGAAGGCGGTGCGCCGCGCAAACCGCATGCGGCGTGGCTGCTGGCGGCTGAGCTGGCATCGCTGCTGGATGAGGCGGATTATGCCGAGGTGGATCTGGCCGAGGCACTGCCGAAACTGGTGGAAGGCGAGCTGGCGGCGCATTGGCAGAAGACGTTGCTGTTTTTGCGCATCGTGACGCATGCCTGGCCGGATTATTTGGCGGCGAACGGGCTGACCAATCCGGCGGGGCGGCTGCGCGGGCTGATACGCGCGCAGACATTGGTGTGGCAGGAGCGGCCGCCGGCGCACCGGCTGTGGATGGTGGCGGCTGAGGGCAACCCCGCGATTGCCGCCATGGCCAAGGCGGTGGCCGGGCTGCCGGAGGGCATGCTGCTGCTGCCGGGTTATGATCCGGCGCTGGATTCTGAGGCCTGGGTGGCGCTGGAGGATACGCATGCGCAGGCGGGGATCGCCCGGTTGCTGGCGGATATGGGGGCGCGGCGCAGCGAGGTTTTGCGCCTGGAAGCACCGGCGGCCGATGTGCCCGAGGGGCGCGGGGCGTTGTTTTCCCGTGCGTTGCTGCCTGCCGCTTCTCTCGGCGCCTGGCAGGACCGGGAGGTACCCGACATTACGGGCATAAAACGGCTGGAGACGCCGGAAGAGGCGCAGAATGCGCTGGCGATTGCGATGATCCTGCGCGATGCGCTGGAGCGGCCGGGGACGACGGCGGCGCTGATTACGCCTGATAGGCAGCTCGCCGCGCGGGTGGCGAGTGCGTTGAAACGGTTTGGTATCAGCGCGGATGACAGCGCTGGTGAGCCGTTGGCGGAGACCCCGCCTGCGGTGTTTTTGCGGCTGCTGGCGCGGGCGGCTGTGAGTGAGTATGCGCCGCTGCCGTTGATCTCGCTGCTGAAACATCCGCTGGCGGCCGGCGGGCTACCGCCGGGGCAGTTTCGCGATCTCGGCCGGCGGCTGGAGACGCGGGCGTTGCGCGGGCCACGGCCGGGGCCGGGGTTTGATGGGATAAAATACCGGCTTGAGGCGGCGCCGCAGGGGTTGAAGGATTTTGTCGAGCGGCTGGAATTGTTGCTCCGGCCTTTGGCGACGGCTGAGTTCGTGTCTCCTGCTGCCGCGCTGCGGTTGCTGGCGGAGGCGGGGGAAGCGCTGGCGAAGACCGATGAGCTGCCGGGAGCTGCCGTGCTGTGGGCTGGTGAGGCGGGCATCGCGCTCTCTGAGTTGTTGCTGGATATGTTTGGCGCTTTGGCCGATCTGCCGGATATGGCGCGCGGGGATTTGCCCGATTTGCTGGATGCCGTGCTGGCGGGTTTGGTGGTGCGCAGGCCACGGGTGAAGGATGGGCATCCGCGCATTGCGATTTGGGGGATTCAGGAGGCGGCGCTGCAGAGTGTCGACCTGGCCGTGCTGGGCGGGCTGGTGGAGGGTGTGTGGCCATCTCCGGCGGAACCTGGGCCGTGGTTATCGCGCCCGATGCGCAAAGCCGCCGGGCTGCCATCGCCAGAGCTGAAAATAGGCCAGGCGGCGCATGGGTTTTTCTCATTGGCCTGTGCGTGCCGGGAGCTGGTGCTGGCGGCACCTGCACGGCGTGAGCGGGCACCGGCGGTGCCAGCGCGCTGGCTGACGCGGCTGGATGCGATGCTGGCAGGCGCCGGCGTTGCGTTGCCGCAGCACGAGGCGGCACTTTGGGCGGCGCAGCTTGATTTACCGGAGACGCGCGAGCGGCGGCTGCCGCCCTATCCGCGCCCGCCGGCGGCGGTGCGGCCAACGAGCCTGTCGATTTCCGATATCGGCATGTTGATGGCTGATCCTTATGCGATTTATGCGCGGAAAATCCTGAATCTTCGTGAACTCAACGAGCTGGACGAGGAAAGCGACCAGAGCCTGTTCGGCGAGATTGTGCATGAGGGGCTGGCGGCGTTTTTCGGGGAAGATAAGGATGGGTGCGCGCGGCCCGATGCGGTGCTGCTGCTGACCACACGGTTGCAGAGTGCCATGCGCGAGCGGCGGCCACGCGCGGCACTTGAGGCATGGTGGGCGGCGCGGCTGGCGCGGATTGCGGAATTTGTCGTGGTGCTGGAACAGGCGCGGCGGGTGGAGCTGGGCACGCCACGGGCTCTGGCGCATGAGGTGAAGGCGGAGTTGCCACTGCCCGGCGGGTTTGTGCTGGTGGGGCGGGCTGACAGGATCGAGCGCGCGGCCGATGGCAGCATATCGCTGATTGATTACAAGACCGGGGTTGTGCCTGCCGCGTCTGCTGTGGAGGCCGGCACCGCGCCGCAATTGCCGCTGGAGGCGGTGATGGCGGAAGCCGGGGTGTTCGGCGAGGATTTCGAAGCGGCGGTGACGGAGCTTGCGTATTTCAAACTCTCCGGCCGGGCGGAGGCCGGGGAAGAAGCACGGTTGTTTAAGAGCAAGCCCGATAAATTGCGGGCGGTGATCGAGAATGCGGGGGCGGCGTTGCAGGATCTGTTTGATAAATTCGCTGACCCGGCCACGGCTTATCTGGCCGCGCCGCATCCTGCCCGCGAGAATAAATACGATGCCTATGCGGGGATCTCGCGGCGGGCGGAATGGGCTGGGGAGGATGGCAATGACGGCGATTGATATTGCCAATGAGGAGCAACGCCGCGCCTCCAACCCGGCGATTTCCACCTTTACGGCGGCCTCCGCCGGGAGTGGTAAAACCAAGCTGCTGACTGACCGGCTGCTGCGGTTGATGCTGGGTGGGGCGGGGCCGGAGAAGATTCTGTGCCTGACCTATACCAAGGCGGCGGCGGCGGAGATGCGGATACGGTTGAACGCCCGGCTGGGCAAATGGGTGGTGCTGCCGCGCGCTGGACTGGAAGCGGAGCTGCGGGCGCTGGATGTGGTGCCGGATGAGAAGACGCTAGGGCTGGCACGCAAGATTTTTGCCGATGTGCTGGATCTGCCGGGGGGAATGCGGATCGAGACGATCCATGCGTTCTGCCAGTCGCTGCTGCGGCGGTTTCCACTGGAGGCTGAGCTGTCGCCGCATTTTCAGGTGGCGGATGATGAGAAGGCGGCGCAGCGTTTGCGCGAGGCGCGGGAGGCCGCACTGGGTGACCCCGCCGCGCGCGCGGCGATAGAGGTGCTGGCGGCGGAGATTGATGAGGCTAGTTTTACCGATCTCACGCAGGCGTTTTGCGCGGCGCCTGAGGCGGCGTTGCTGGGGGGCGAGGTGGAGGATGTGGCCGCCATGCAGCGTGCCGCATTGGGCGCGGGGGATGAGAGCGAGGCAGAGATCGTGGCCCGGGCCGTGCACGTGCCGCACGAGGCGGAATTGCATGAGATGTTTCTGCGCATCGCCTATCAGGGCACCACGAGCGGCCAGGCCAGGGCCCATGACTGGCTGGACTGGCTGGCGCAATTTCCGGAATCCCGTGCCGCGCGCTGGGAGGATTGGGCGGTCTCCTTCTTCACCACGGCGGGGGAGCCGCGCAAGATGGGGCCGATCTGCGGGAAAGCGCTGCGGGCGGTGGAAGAGGATATCGACGCGGTTTTTGAGCTGGAACGCAGGCGTATTCGCGCGGTGCAGGAGCGGTTGAAGGCGGCGCGGCTGGCGGTGATCAATGCGGCGGTGGTGCGGCTGCTGCTGCCCATTGCGGCGGCGGAGCGGCGCGCCAAAACGCTGACGGCGCAGCTCTCCTATGGGGATCTTGTGGCTTATACGGAAAAGTTGCTGGTGGACCCTGGGGCGGCCTGGGTGTTGTACAAGCTGGATGGCGGGATTGATCATCTGCTGCTGGATGAGGTGCAAGATACAGCACCGCAACAATGGGAGATTGCCAATGCCATTGCCGCGGAGTTTTTTGCAGGCGCGGGCGCTAAGGAACAGGCGCGTAGTATTTTTGCGGTGGGTGATCCCAAGCAGTCGATCTTCTCGTTTCAGGGCGCGGATCTGACCAGTTTTGCCGCGTATCGGGAAAAGTTCAAAAACCAGGCCGTGGCGGCGGAGCAGCAATGGCTGGATGGGAGATTATCCGTGTCGTTCCGCTCCACGGGGCCGGTGCTGGCGTTGACCGATGCGGTGTTTGCCGGTGGCTTTGCGCGGCAGGGCGTGTACGCGCCGGATGAGGCGCCGGAGCATGTGCTGAGCCGCACGGGCCAGGCGGGGCGGGCTACACTATGGCCGTTGACGCGGGCGCAGGATGCCACGGCGCTGGCGCCCTGGGCTCTGCCGGATGATTATGAGACTGCGGATTCCGCCTATGCGCTGCTGGCGCGGCAGATTACGGATTATATCGAGACGCGGTTAAGGCGGCCCCTGCCCTCGCGGAATCGGCTGGCTCGGCCTGGGGATTTTTTGATACTGGTGCGCCGGCGTGATGCGCTGGTGGGGGCGATAACCGCGGCGCTGAAGGGGCGCGGTATCGCCGTGGCGGGGCTGGACCGGATGGTGCTGACCACGCAGATTGGTGTGTCGGATTTGCTGGCGCTGTGCGATGCGCTGCTGCTGCCGGATGATGACCGGGCGTTTGCGCATTTTCTGGCATCGCCTCTGGGCGGACTCTCCGATGATAGCTTGATGCGGCTGGCGTTGGGGCGGACACGCAGCCTGGTGGGCACGCTGTTTGCCCGGGCCGAGGAGCAGGCGGATTGGGCGGGGGCGAAGGCGTTTTTTGATTCTTTACGCCAGAGAGCGGATTTTTTGCCGCCTTATGCACTGCTGGCCGAGGCTTTGGGGCCGCTGGGCGGGCGGGCAAAACTGCTGCGCCGGCTGGGGCCGGAGGCGGCCGAGCCGCTGGATGAGCTGCTGGCCGAGGCGCTGAGCTTTACGCAGGGCGAGCCGGGCTCGCTGCAGGGGTTTGTGCAGAAAATGCGGCTCTCCGGGGCCTCGATTAAGCGCGAGACCGAGGCCGGGGGGGGCGAGGTGCGGATTATGACCGTGCATGGCGCCAAGGGGTTGCAGGCGCCGATTGTGATTTTGCCGGATACGACGAGCCTGCCTAAGGCGGATAAAAAACTGTTCTGGCTGGATGTGCCGCAGCAAAATGCGAAAATACCGGTGTTCTGTCCGCGTACGGCGCTGCGGGCCGAGGCGGTGGCGGCAGCGGCGACGGCCGATAAGGCCGCGATGCAGGCGGAGTATAACCGGTTGCTGTATGTGGCGCTGACGCGGGCGGAGGATGAGCTGCTGATATGCGGGGCTGAGGGCAAACGTAAGCCGCCCGAGACGTGCTGGTATGAGGCGGTGGCGCAGGGGTTTGGCCGGCTCGACACGCGTGAGGAGGATGGCGTGCTGGTGCTTGATTGCGAACAGGGTGCTGATCCGGACCGGATTGCCAAGGTGAGCGAGAGCCAGACCGCCCCCCTGCCCGCCTGGGCTGGCGCAGCACCTGGCTGGCAGGCACTGCCGCCGCCTAAGGAGGAGCAGAAACCGGAGCGAATCGTGCCCAGCCGGGCGGTGGAGGATGAGGTTCGGCGGGCTATCGCGGCGAGCCCGCTGGGCGGGGGGCTGGCTGCTACCCGCACGGCGCGGGCTACGGCTATGGCGCGCGGAAATGTTATTCACGCGCTGCTGCAGCATTTGCCGCAATTGCCGTTTTCCGAGCAGCGGACGGCGGCGCGGCGCTATTTGGAGCGGCAGGAGGATGGCATTGCCGAGCAGGCGGAGGGCATATGCGAATCCGTGCTGGCGGTGCTGGGGAACCTGGAACTGCATGATTTATTTGGGCCCGCCTCGCTGGCCGAGGTGCCGCTGGCCGGTGTTGTGGGCGGGCGCGAGGTGGGGGGAATCGTTGACCGGCTGGCGGTGACCGCGCGGGTGATCTGGCTCGCCGATTATAAAAGCGACCGTGCCCCGCCTGCCACGCATGACGGGATTCCGGAAAAATATACCGCCCAGCTCGCCGCCTATAGGAGTATTTTGCGGCAGATCTACCCGGACCACCAGATTCGCACCTTGTTGATCTGGACCGAGACCGGGGCGGTGATGGACGTGCCGGATGCGCTGCTGGAGGATGCCACCCCGGCTTGATTGGCCGGCGGTTCGGCGCCATGTTACGGAAAATTCTTGTTTAGGACAAAATCATGAGCAAAGCCGTTACCGACGAAACCTTTGAAGCCGATGTGCTGAAGTCCAGCTCCCCGGTGCTGGTGGATTTCTGGGCCGAATGGTGTGGGCCTTGCCGCTCCATCGCCCCCTCGCTGGAGGATTTATCCAAGGAATACGAGGGTAAGCTGCAGATTGTGAAGGTGAATATCGACGAGAATCCGATGACGCCGGGCCAGTTTGGCGTGCGCGGCATCCCGACCCTGCTGATCTTCAAGGACGGCAAGGTGGCGGCGACCCAGGTGGGCGCGGCACCCAAATCCGCGCTGAAAGCCTGGATCGAAAAGAGCCTTTAATATGCTGGATGGCGAAAAGCCCCCTGCCATCATGCCGATGATACGTACCATCGCCATGCCGGCGGATGCCAACGCCAGCGGGGATATTTTTGGTGGCTGGCTGATGAGTCAGATGGACTTGGCAGCCGGCAACCTGGCCCAGCGCGTGGCGCATGGGCGCTGCGTGACCGTGGCGGTGGATGCGATGAGCTTTATCCGCCCGGTGAAGATTGGGGATGAAGTGACGGTGTATTGCGAGCTGGTGTCCACCGGGCGGACCTCGCTGAGCATTGCGGTGGAGGCCTGGCGGCGGGAACGCTCTGATGAGCATGATCAAAGGGTTACGAAGGCCGTGTTCAAGTTTGTGGCGATTGATGCCGAGGGGCGGTCGCGGCCAGTAAAGCCGGATTAAACTTGAAAGTAAGGTCATTTTGCCTTACATTTATCCCTATGGATACACTCACGATTACTGCCAAGGGTCAGGTGACGCTCCGCAAGGAGGTGCTGCGGCATCTTGGCGTGGCGCCTGGCGCGAAGGTGGAGGTGAATCTGCTGCCTGATGGGCGGGTGGAACTGCGGCCGGTTGTGAAAACGGGCAAGATTTCTGATGTTTTCGGGATGTTGCGGCGGGAAGGGCAGCCGAGCCTATCCATCGAGGAGATAAACGAGGCGATTGCCGCGGGGTGGGCCGGTAAACGGTGAAAATAGCCGCCGATACGAATGTGCTTTTGCGCGCCGTGATCGGTGATGACGAAGGGCAAGCGGTCGCCGCCCGCGCCGTTTTGGCCAATGCCGAACTTGTGGCGATCCCCATATCTGCGTTTTGCGAATTGGTCTGGGTGCTGGGGCAGAGCTACCGGGTCTCTGCGCCCGATATAGCTGCGGCTGTGCGTGTATTGCTGGCGAGCGGAAATGTTGTGGTGGATCTGCCTGCGGTGGAGGCGGGGCTGCGGTTGTTGGAAGCCGGCGGGGATTTTGCCGATGGGGTGATTGCGCATGAGGGGCGTTGGCTGGGGGCAGAAGTGTTTGTGTCGTTTGACCGGCGGGCGGTGAAATTGCTGGCGGCGGCGGGAGAAAAAGCTGAGTTGCTGGCGTAGAGCGTTACCCGCGCGGGAGAACCTGCTGCGCCTCGCCGTTGGTCTGCAATATCACCGGCGTGCCGACGGCCAGGGCCGGATGGCTGGAATCCAGATGCTGGGCAAGGGTAACGACCTCGCCATTGTCGAGCTGGATGGTGTAGGCCATGCCTGTATGGCTCTGGGCTGCGGTTTCGGCTGCACTGCCAGCATAGCTGCCAGCAATCACGCCGCCCGCCGCAGCCAAAGCCTGGCCCACCCCGGCACCGAACTGAGCGCCGACGACCCCGCCCACCACCATGCCGGCGATGGCCCCAGCACCTGTGTTCTGGCCCGGCTGGTCCACCGGTGCGGCGGCAATGATCTTGCCGGGCTGCTCGGCGCCCGGGCTGTCCGTAGCACATGCCCCAAGCGGTGCCAGCAATAAAGCCAGCGCCGTCAGACAGTGCGCGCGTCTCATGTGCCCGGCGCCACGGCACCGGCAGCGATGAGGCCGTTGATGAAGGCCGGGTCGTTGATGGCGCTGGCGACCGCATCCTGGAACGCTTTGACCAAAGCGACCTGGGCATTGCTGCCGTCGGCGAGTTGAATGTCGGGATCGACGCCAGTGCCGGCATAATAGCGCGAGAACACAATATGATTGCCGGGGGCGGTGATCGAGGTGTTGAAGGCAACCGTGGCGGTCGCGGTGCCGGAGAACATGCCCGCCTCAAAATCGTTATAGAACTGTACCAGCTGGACGTTGAGCGTGGCGCTGTTGGCACCGAGCTTGAAGCCGCGCGCGGTGAGCTCCTGCGCGAAGGCGCTCTGGATGGTGCTCGGCAGATCGTTAGAGGAGAGGATCGGGGCCGTCTCCATGCCATAGCCGTTGCGTTTGGAGCCTACACGATCCTGATGGGTAGTGCGGCCATCTGTGACGACGACCTGAATGGTGACGCCAGCGGCACCGGCGACCGGGGCTGGTGCGGTGATTGATTGATAAGGTATATCGATGGTCGCGGTTGTGAAGGCGCAGCCGCTGCATAGCAGCGCGGCGCAAAGGGCCAGAATGTTACGCACCTAGGACTCCTGTTGCATGTGGCGGCTATATGACAGGCGTGCCGCCTTGGGTGGCATCATCGCTGGCACAGGGTAAAAACGCAACCGGGGCGTAACAGTTTTTTGGCCAGCAGGACGCAGGCCCGCCTGCTTCTATGGGCGTTTGAATTTTTTCCGAGCTTTTTCTACTTCCGCTCTGATCACGCAGTCCTCGGCGTGGTCGTTTACCAGGCCCATGGATTGCATGAAGGCGTAGATTGTGGTGGGGCCGACGAAGGACCAGCCGCGTTTTTTCAGGTCTTTTGAGAGGGCTATGGATTCGGGTGAGGTGGAGAGGATTTGCGGGGGGCGTTCCGTTTTTGGCGGCTCGTGGCGCCAGATGTAGGCGGCTAGTGAGCCTTCCTGTTTGATGAGTTCCTGGGCGCGGGCGGCGTTGTTGATGACGGCGGTGATTTTGCCGCGGTGGCGGACGATGCCGGCGTCGGCGAGCAGGCGTTCGATGTCTTTCTCCTTGAAGCGGGCGATTTTTTCGATTTCGAAATTTGCGAAGGCGGACCGAAAATTTTCGCGTTTGGCGAGGATGGTGCGCCAGCTTAGGCCGGATTGGAAACCTTCCAGGCAGATTTTTTCGAAGAGGAGGCGGTCGTCGGCGACGGGGAAACCCCATTCGGTGTCGTGGTAGGCGAGGTATTCGGGTGTGGCGAGGCACCATTGGCAGCGGGGGCGGTTGTCGGGGCCTGGGGTGAGCATGGTTAATTGCCTCCGGAGAGAAAGATTGTGGCTTCGCTGGGGGCTGCGGAGGGCAGGCCGTGGCCTTGGATATAGGCCAGAATGTCGGCGCTGGGGGTGGCGCGTTCCAGGTCTCGGGGGATGAGGTGGTAGTCGGGTGGGTAGTAGGCGAGGATGATGGGGGCGGTGGCGGGGATGGCGTTCCAGCAGGCGCGCATGGCGGTTTGGGGGACCAGTTGGTCGTGCCCGCCGTAGAGGATGAGGGCGGGTTGGTGGAAGCTGGCGCAGGCGGTTTGGGCTGCCCCCATCAGAGAGACAAGGCCGGCTACGTGGTCGAGGCGGGGGGCGTGGATGGTGAGGGGGTCTTGGCCGAAGGCGATGAGGGCGGGCATGTTGTCTGAGGCCTCTACATGCACGGAGCGGCCGGTGAGGCGTTTGCCGGGGTCGAAAAAGGCGGCTGTTTGCAGAGTTTGGCGGTAGAGCGGGCTCATGCTGGGACCGCCCCAGACGGCGGGGGCGGAGAGGATGTAGCCATCTACCGGGGGTGGGTTGGGCGAGGCACCGAGGAGGATGCCTAGGGCGCCGCCCATGCTTTCGCCCATGATGTAGAGTTTTGTATTGGGGTATTGGGCGCGGAGTTGGGTGGCTTCGGCGCGGGATTCGTTAACCAGTACCTGGGTGCCGGGCCAGTGGCCGCGGTTGGCGGTGGCGCCGAAGGAGGAGAGGTCTGGGGCGTAGATGGCGATGCCGTGTGGGGTGAGGGTGCCGGCGAGAATCTGCCAGCCGTCGCGGCTGTCCGTGTAGCCGTGCAGGGCTAGGATTACGGAGGTTACCGGGCCTTGGGCGGGGTAGAGGCGGTAGGGCTGGCGGGCGCCGTCTGGCAGGGTGAAATAGCCCGAGGTGATGATGGGGTGGCCGGGGCGGGATTTTGGGATGCCGAAGGGGATGGGGGTGCAGCCGATATTGGGAAATACGGCAAGCCACGCTAAAAGGAAGAACTTCATCCAGCGAGGCAGGATTTTATGGATACGCAGCCGCAAGCCACCGAAATTGTTCATGTGCAAAGCTCTACGATCTCCTGCGATGGCGGGGTGGGGCAGCTCGGGCATCCGCTTGTGTATTTGCGCATAACCGCGCGCCAAGTCACCTGCCCTTATTGTTCCAAATTATTCGTGCTGGATGAGGGTGCCGTGGATACGGGCCATTGAGGCTCGTTCTGGTTGATGGCTCGGGGTATATATTCCGGGCGTTTCACGCGATTCCGGATATGCAGCGGGCGGATGGCGTGCATACGAATGCCGTGTTCGGCTTTTGTAATATGATCGAGAAATTGCTGAAGCAGCATACGGGCACGCATCTGGCGGTTATATTTGATGCTGGGCGGTATACGTTCAGGAACCGGTTGTATGAGGCTTATAAGGCGCATCGGCCGGAGCCGCCGCCGGAGTTACGGCCGCAGTTTGCGCTGATACGCGAAGCGACGCGGGCGTTTGGGTTGCCGTGCATCGAGCTCGCGGATTGGGAGGCGGATGATTTGATTGCCGCTTATGCCAAGGCGGCGGTAGAGGCGGGGGGCGAGGCGGTGATTGTGTCGTCCGATAAGGATTTGATGCAGTTGCTGCGGCCGGGTGTGGAAATGCTGGACCCGATGAAGAATATTGCGATTGGGTTGGCCGAGGTGGAGGCCAAGTTTGGCGTGACGCCGGATAAGGTTATCGAGGTGCAGGCGCTGATTGGGGATTCCACCGATAATGTGCCGGGGGTGCCGGGGATTGGGCCCAAAGGTGCGGCGCAGTTGATTGGGGAATATGGGACTCTGGAGGCGGTGCTGGCGGCGGCACCTGGGATGAAGCCGGGCAAGCGGCGGGATATGCTGATTGAGCATGCGGATAAGGCCCGGATTTCGCGCGAGCTGGTGATTTTGCGCGATGATGCGCCGTTGCCGGAGCCTATTGAGGCTTTTGCGGTAAAGCCGTGGGATGCGGCGGTGCTGCGCGAATTTTTGGTGTTTAATAATTTTAAGAGCATTCGGCACCGGTTGGGGCTGGAGGATGGCGAGGCGGCTGTTGAGATATTGCCGGCTGTGAGCGCCGTGCCGTTTGGGCCTTATGGGGTGGTGGGTTCGCTGGAGGAGGTTGTGGCGCGGGCGCGGGCTTCGGGGGTGGTGGCGCTCTCGGTGCAGACGGATGATCCGGGCTCGCTGCATGGGAATTTGGTGGGGATTGGGTTTTGTGCGGAGGCGGGCCGCGCGGCTTATTTGCCGGTGGCGCATAATCTGGGGCTGGAGGATGCGCCGCAATTGGCGCTGGCAAAGGTGGTGGAGGTTTTAGCGCCGCTGCTGGCCGATGTGGGCGTGCTGAAGGTTTTCCATGATGCCAAGCGGGGGCTGGAGGTTTTAAGGCGGGCTGGGTTTGGGCCGGTGGCGCCGTTTGATGATGTGATGCTGATTTCCTATGCGCAGGATGCGGGGAATTTTGCGCAGGATGCGGCGACGCTGGCGCGGGTGCATTTGAGCCATGAGGCGCTGAGTGTGGATGGGGTGACGGGCACCGGGCGCGGGCGGCTGGCGTTTGCCAGTGCGCCGCTGGAGAAGGTGGTGGTGTTTGCGGCTGAGGCGGCGGATGTATCGTTGCGGCTGTGGCAGATGCTGAAGCCGGCACTGCGGGTGCATAAATCTCTGGCTTTGTATGAGCTGGTGGAGAAGCCGCTGACGCCTGTGCTGGCGGATATGGAAGAGTTTGGGGTGATGGTGGATAGGGAGGACCTGTCCGCTATGTCCGTGGAATTTGAGCGGCGGATGGGGGAGTTTGAGACGGAGATTCATCGGCTGGCGGGGCAGGAGTTTAATGTGGGTAGCCCGAAGCAGTTGGGCGAGCTGTTGTTTGAAACGATGAAGCTGCCCGGGGGTAAAAGGGGAAAAGCCGGGGCTTGGGGGACGGATTCATCCGTGCTGGAGGATCTGGCTGAGCAAGGCGTTGAGGTTGCGCAGAAGGTTATGGATTGGCGGCAGTTGGCGAAGCTGAAGAGCACTTATGCGGATGCTTTGATCGGGCAGATAGATGCCGTGACGGGGCGCGTGCATACGAGTTTTCAGATGGCTGTGGCGGCGACGGGGCGATTGTCTTCCACTGATCCGAATTTGCAGAATATTCCGATACGGACTGTGGAGGGGGCGCGGATACGTAAGGCGTTTATTGCCGCACCTGGGTATAGTTTGATTTCGGCGGATTACAGCCAAATTGAGCTGCGCCTGTTGGCGCATGTGGCGAATATTCCTGCGTTGAAGGAGAGTTTTGAGAAGAGCGAGGATATTCATGCGCGTACGGCCTCTGAGGTTTTTGGGGTGCCGATGGCGGGGATGGATGCGGCGACCAGGCGGCGGGCTAAGGCGATTAACTTTGGGATTATTTACGGGATTTCGGCGTTTGGGCTGGCGCGGCAGTTGGGGATTTCGGCTGGGGAAGCCAAGGTTTATATTGATGCGTATTTCAAACGCTATCCGGAAATCCGGGCTTATATGGATGAGACCAAGGAGCAGGCGCGGATTAACGGGTTTGTGCTGACGCCGTTTGGGCGGCGGTGCTGGGTGCCGCGGATTAAGGATAAAATACCGGCGCTGCGGGCCTATGCGGAGCGGCAGGCGATTAATGCGCCGCTGCAGGGTGGGGGTGCGGATATTATCAAGCAGGCGATGGTGCGGTTGCCGAAGGCGCTGGTGGCTGCTGGGTTTAAGGCGCGGCTGATTTTGCAGGTGCATGATGAGTTGCTGTTTGAGGCGCCTGATGGGGAGGCTGTTGAGGCTGCGAAGTTGGTGCAGGGGGTGATGCAGGGGGCGGCTGAGATTTCCGTGCCGCTGGTGGTGGAGACGGGGGTTGGGAAGAATTGGGGGGCGGCGCATTGAGGGGCGCTGGATGAGGCTTTCGGCCGTACGGATTGTTGTCTTGACGGTATGGGTGTGGGCGGTGTTTTTGTGGTATGGGCCGGTGGCCATCTTTCTCGCCATACGCTTCCATTGGCAAATATCTGAAGGTTCAGTGACCTGGTTATACTGGCCGGGCGTGATCAGTGCCCTTAGTGCGTTCGGCACGGGTTTGGTGCTGGTTTTTGTGACGCCCTGGCGTATGATCGTGCCATTCCTGCTTTTTACGGCCAGCGCCGTTATAATATTCTCCTCTCTGGGGGACTTTCTTTTTGCAAAATCATTCGCTGACTACATCAAGCCGGAAGCGGCTTATGTAAGGAAGCATTGTGCTCCCATGGATTTTGTTCAGGATGACATGGAGTATGTCTTTGGCATATGTGGACTGAAGCTCGATGGCGACGGTCAAATGACGGATTTTGATTTTATCTATGATACGAGTGGTGATGTTGAAAACTACGCTTCGCTCCCAAGAAATGATAAACTGATCTTTGTCGCGGCTGTCCGAAAATACTTGAACGATGACCCGAATGACGCGTTTGAAATTGCCGATTTTACCACAACACGGTTCTATCGAAGCTTTTTTTATGTCGCATTTGATGAAGCCAACGCCGAGGGATTTACGCGCGATTTCGGCATGCCTCCCAGAAATCTGAAGAACCCATATCCACCTATATTTCAGGATTATCCTAAATGAGCGATGAGATATTTTATGTCTACCCGCAGCATGGGCACGATAAGAATGGTAAACCGGCGTTCGATAAAACCAATGTGTCGCTGCCAAATTTTTGTTTGCAAATGGGAAATATGTGATTGATTCTGATCCTCAGGGGTCAATGCAAGTCCATATTTACCACAAGCTTGGCGCAAACGGCAGGATCGATGAATCCAGTATCATTCCCAACACTCATAATTATCTGATCGTCCCGGCTATGTGCAACAATCGCGTCGCGCGGAGGGCGGGTCAGGGATCGCCGCAGGCGACCGGATTGCCGGCGCGCGAAGCGCGTCCTTGACGCGGCCGAGCACGGCGCGATGCTCTAGGGGCCTGGGGCGGAGATGCCCGCTTGCGCGGGCATGACGGGTGTATGAGGGCATGGCGGGACGGAACCTGCGTCGGGGTGAGGCGCGGAAGATGGATTGCCACGCTGCGCTCGCAATGACGGGTGGGGTGGCGCGTAGAAAGATGGGGTGCTTCCCCCCGCTTTCGCGAGGGTCGCAATTGACGATGGTGGGGCGGGGTATTGAGACCAGCGTGCCGGTGTTTATTTCGGTTGGGCTTCTTTAACCAGCAGATAGGCGAAGCCGATCGCAACGATCGCCAGCAGCATCGCGATGAGCCCGTATAGTGGGTTGAAGGGGGCGTTGATGGAATCAAGATCGGGATCGTAAACGCCGTTGAGGTTTTTGAGCCAGTCTTTCGCCTCTGCCCGTGCTGTCAGCACCTGAGCTTCATTCAGATGCGGCAAGGCGACCTGGATGTGTACATCGGCACGATTTGTATCGACAGCCAGGTCATCGATGCCCATGGGGTTTGGGCCTTTGAGCAGTGATTTTAAGACCAGTGCGAGTTCGAATTCGTTCTGGTAGCTTTGCGGTTCGCCTTCGCCGGTCTCGTACATGTAGCCGAGGTCCACGAGCGCGTTGGTATCACCCTTCCAGGCGGCTTGTTCATAGTAGTTTCTGGCGCGATTGTAATCGATCGGTACGGCATCGCCGAAATAATAGATGTCGCCGGCCAGGTCAGCGGAGCGTGGTCCGCCCCAGGAGGCGCCGAGGCGGAAGAGGAATAGGGCCTGGGCGTCGTCTATGGGGACACCCCAACCGTTGTGATACATCCTGCCCAGCTCGTAGGCGGCCTCGGCGTTGTTCTGCACGATGGCTTGTTTATACCAGTAAATGGCTTGCTGGGGGTTTTTGGCGATGCCTGTGCCGCTTCTGTATAGATCGGCGGTGCGAACCTCGCCGTCGGCATCGCCGGTTTTGGCACCCTGCATGTAGTATTGAAGGGCCTTCTGGTTATCCGCGGCAACGCCGTGGCCGAACTCATATAGATAGCCGAGTTCTGTGGCGGCGTTGCCATTGCCGTCTTTTACGGCCTGCTCGTACCAGGCCAGCGCCTGTTTGTAGTCCTGGGGTTCGTCTATGCCTTGCATGGCATCATAACCCAGTCTGTTCGCCGCCCACCCGTTGCCTTGGGCGGCTAGCTGGTGGAGGCGGGCAATCGCTTTGGTTTTGTCCACAGGTACGCCCCAGCCGTTCTCGTAGCTGAGGGCAACATTATAGGCGCCGCCGGCACTTCCTTTTGCCGCGGCTGCCGAGAAATGGGCGAAGGATTGGGCATAGTCGCCGCTATCCAGATACATCTGGCCGAGATTGTTTTGCGCATCGGCATTGCCTTGGGCTGCGGCCTGGTTTTGCAGGGCGAAGGCGCGGCCTGTGTCCTCTGGCACGGCACAGCCACAGTAATACATGGTCCCCAGATCAGTCTCGGATTGCGCATCGCCCAAGGCGGCGAGTTGGGTGAGCTGGGGTAAAGCGTCTTGGTAATCGCCGGTATTGTATTGTGCGATGGCCTGGAGTTGCTCCTGCTGCTGGGCGGCCGTGAGAGGGGCGGCTTGCGCACAGCATGCGGTCATCGTGATGGCGGCCGTGAAGAGGAAATTGCGCAAATGGGGCTCCTGGGGGGAGTTTGGCCGAATTGTTATGTTTGGGCAAGGATTGCGGGGCGGGGGATTAACCGGAATGCAGGGATTGGTGGGACTATGATGCGGGCGCGGGGCTCGTCTGGCATTGCTGTATAGGCGGGGGCGGGCTGTGTTGTTATAGTCGGGGCACCCCAACACCAGGATAGGATGCACAATATGAGCGCCAGTGCCGGAGCGAAGACCAAGGTTACAGCTTTGCCGGGGGATGGAATTGGCCCTGAGGTGATGGCGGCGACGATGAAGATTCTGGCCGAGGCCGGGGCGCCCATTGAATGGGAGGTGGCCGAGGCCGGGGCGGAGGTGTTTAAAAAAGGCTCTGTGACCGGCGTGCCGCGTGAGACGTTGGATAGTATTGCGGCGAATGGGTTGGCGATTAAGAGCCCGCTGGAGACGCCTGTGGGGTATGGCGGGAAATCCGCCAATGTGACCTTGCGGAAGTATTTTGAGCTTTATGCCAATATCCGGCCGGTGCGGGAGCTGCCGGGAATCCAGACGCCTTATACGGGGCGCGGGATTGATATGGTGATCGTGCGCGAGAATGTGGAGGATGTTTATGCCGGGATAGAGCATATGCAGACCACCACCGTGGCGCAGTGTTTGAAGCTGATGACAGCACCGGGGTGCGAGCGGATTATCCGCGCGGCTTATGGGCTGGCGCAGGCGGAGGGGCGCAAGCAGGTTATGGTGGCGACCAAGGCGAACATCATGAAGCTGACCGAAGGCATGATGAAGCGCATGGGCGAGAAGGTGGCGCCGGAGTTTCCGGATATTAAGTCTGGGCATATTATTATTGATAATTGCGCGCATCAGCTTGTGATCAAGCCCGAGGCGTTCGATGTGATCGTGACCTCTAATATGAATGGGGATATTATCTCGGACCTTGCGGCGGGGCTGGTGGGCGGGTTGGGGATTGCGCCTTCCTCCAATCTTGGTGACCATGCGGCTATGTTTGAGGCGGTGCATGGGTCGGCGCCGGATATTGCCGGGAAAGGGCTGGCTAATCCTACGGCGCTGCTATCGGCGGCGATTATGCTGTTGCGGCATATTGGCTCATTTGAGGTGGCGGCGACGGTGGAGCAAGCGTTGTTTATTACGCTGGCGGAGGGGAAGAACCTGACCGGCGACCTGGCGCCGCGCGGGCATGGGGTGGGGACGGATGCGTTTACCGGGCAGATTATCGATAATCTGGGGCGGTTCTCGACCATGCCGACGCGTGAGTACAAGCCGTTTGAGCTGAAGACCTGGCCGGAGCTGACGGCGCATATGGAGCCCGATACGCGCGAGCTGGTGGGGATTGATGTGTTTCTGGAGACGGATTTGCGGGCTGAGGAGTTGGGCCGGCAGTTGCAGGCGATTGCGCAGGATAGCCCGTTTACGCTTTCGGGGATTTCTAATCGCGGGGTTTCGGTGTTTCCGCCTACGGGGGGGCAGACGTTTCTGGTGGATCATTTCGCTTGCCGATTTATGTTCAAGCACCCTATCCCGCTGCTGGCTTCGAAGTCCGAGGGGCAGGCTGAGATTTCGTATCTGGTGCAGCGCATTGGGGCGAAGTTTACATGGATGCATATTGAGAAGTTGCAGCGGTTTGATGGGAAAGATGCGTTTGAACGGCCGCAGGGGGAAGGTTAAAAAAGCTGCACCAAAAACTTTTATCAATAGAGCCCTGCTGTCAGCGCAAGAAGATTACGATGTCGTGTTTAAAATCATCTGTGCCGCCTTCTCCGCGATCATCATGACCGGGGCATTGGTGTTGCCCGAGGTGATGTTGGGCATGATGGAGGCATCGGCCACGCGCAATTTGGCGATGCGGTGCACGCGCAGGTCGGCACCCACCACGCTGCCCATGGCGGCGGTGCCGACGGGGTGGAAGATGCTGGTGGAAATGTCGCCCACGGCTTGGGCCAGTTCGGCGTCACTCTCGTAAGCGGGGCCTGGGCGGAATTCGGACGGGTGGTAGCGCGCCATGGCGGGTTGGGCGGTGATGCGGCGGGTGATTTTGACGGCCTCGACCGCGACGGCGAGGTCTTCCGGCGTGGCCAGGTAATTGGGCTGGATGCGGGGGGCGGCGGCGTGATCTGGTGCGCTGATGTGGACGCTGCCGCGGCTGGTGGGGCGCAAATTGCACACGCTGGCGGTGAAGGCGGGGAATGGGTCCAGCGCGCCGCCGAAGGCTGCCAGGCTTAAGGGCTGGACGTGGTATTCGAGGTTGGGCGTGGCGAGATGGCTGTGCGAGCGCGTGAAGATGCCGAGCTGGCTGGGGGCCATGGACATGGGGCCGGAGCGGGCGAACAGATATTCCAGGCCGATGAGCCCTTTGCCGAGCCAGGAGGCGGTGCGGGCGTTTAGGGTGGAGACGTTTTCGATTTTATAGGCGCAGCGGATTTGCAGATGGTCGTGCAGGTTTTCGCCTACTCCGGGGAGGTGGTGCACGGGTTTTACCCCGAGGGTCTGGAGTTTTTCCGCATCGCCGATGCCGGAGCGTTGCAGGATGACAGGCGAGCCGATGGCGCCGCTGGCCAGAAGTGTTTCGCCGAGGGCGCGGGCGAAATGCGGTTTGCCGTGCAGGTGGAATACGATTCCTGTGGCTTCGCCGTTTTCGATGCGTATGTGATCGACAAGGGCGTGGGTTTGGATGCGCAGGTTGGGGCGTTTGACGATGGGTTTCAGGAAGGCATCGGCGGCGCTCCAGCGGCGGCCGCGTTTTTGTGTGACCTCGAAGAAGCCGGAGCCCTCGTTGTCGCCGCCGTTGAAATCGGGCGTTTGGGGGATGCCGTATTGGGTGGCGGCGGTGCGGAAGGATTCGAGGATTTCCCAGCGCAGGCGCTGTTTTTCCACGCGCAATTCGCCGCCGGTGCCGTGGATGTCGCTGGGGCCGGCGACATGGTCTTCGGCTTTTTTGAAGAACGGCAGTACGTCGTCCCAGCCCCAACCCTTGTGGCCGGATTGGCGCCAGTTGTCGTAATCCTGGGCCTGGCCGCGCATGTAGATCATGCCGTTGATGGAGGAGCTGCCGCCGAGAACGCGGCCGCGCGGGTAGTTGATCTGGCGGGCGTTGAGGTGGGGCTCGGGCTCGGTTTTGAAGCACCAGTCCGTGCGCGGGTTGCCGATGCAATATAGATAGCCGACGGGGATTTTGATCCAGAGGTAATTATCGGAGCCGCCGGCTTCCAGCAGCAGGATCTTGTGGCTTGGGTTGGCGCTGAGGCGGTTGGCCAGGACACAGCCGGCGCTGCCTGCGCCGATGATGATGTAATCGTACGTGCCAAAATCCGCCGGTTCGGTCATGTGTCCCCCTGCGGCCGTATAGCCTGGCCTGCCGGCTTCCCGGTTACGTAGGAGCGTCATATTTTGTCAATGACGGCCATTTTGCTGTTAGGCTGCGGGGGCGCCGGGGAGGGTGTTATATGAAAGAGCGGAATTACCAGATTGCGCGGGATTATTTTGCCGCCGTGAGCAAGGGCGTGCTGCCGGATGAGATGCTGACGGCGGATATGACCGGCTGGATTACCACTGGCGGGAGCATGGACAAGGCCGCTTATCAAAACCTGGTGACGATTTTGGCCAAAATGCTGGATGGGCCGTTGGTTTTCACCATCCATTCCCTCACCGCCGATGAGGACAGGGTGATCGCCGAGGCAACATCCGAGGGGCGGCTGATCAATGGCGAGAGCTACCATCAGACCTATGTGTTCATCTTCCGCATCCGGGATGGGAGGATTGCCGCTGTGGCGGAGCATTATAATGCGCTGATCGCGCGGGAAAAACTGGTGCCGTTGATGGCGGAGGCGGCCGGACGCCCGTGATTTTTGGCTTGCGTACGATTGTATACATGACTATACGCGGACCGGACTGAGGCATCACGCGGGAGTAGAATCATGGCAACAGCACATTATGACGTCATCATCGTAGGGGCCGGCAATGCTGCGCTCGCGGCCGCGGTTTCCGCGCGGGAAAATGGGGCGGCGCGTGTGCTGGTGCTGGAAAAGGCGCCGCGGGAGATGCGGGGCGGGAATACGCATTGGAGCGGCGGCGTGCTGCGGTTTGCTTTTGACGACCCGCGCGAGATTGGGCCGCTGCTGCCGAATGTGGAGCAGGAGTTTGAGGATTTTTACGAGGGTATTCAGCCTTACACCAAGGCGGATTTCCATGGCGATTTGATGCGCGTGACCAATGGGCAGACCGACCCTGTGCTGTCGCGCGTGCTGGTGGATAATTCCAAGGAGACGGTGTTCTGGATGTCCGAGGTCGGCAAGGTGCCGATGGAGCCTTCCGTGTCGCTGACCGGGGTGCGCAGGGGCAATAAGATTATCTGGGCGCGCGGGCTGGTGGTGCGGGCTGAGCATGAGGGCGTGGGGCTTTCTGCTGCCTGGTTCAGCACGGCTGAGGCATGGGGCGTGGAGATACGTTATAGCTCTGCTGTGACGACGTTGCTGATCGATGAGACCGGCGCTGTGAGCGGCGTGAAGGTGCGTGGCGAGAACGGGATTGAGGAAATTGACGGCGATGCCGTGGTCCTCGGTTGTGGCGGGTTTGAGGCGAATGTGCAGATGCGGACGCAGCATATCGGCCCGCTGGTGGGTGCTGCGAAAGTGCGTGGTACACCGTATAACCAGGGCGATGGGCTGCGCATGGCGATGAATGATGCCGGCGCCATGCCCTGGGGGCAGTGGAGCGGTTGCCATGCCACGCCGATTTCCGCCGATTGGGGGAATTATGCGCCGCGTGAGCTTACTGACCGTTCCAACCGGCTGAGCTATCTTTACGGGGTGATGATCAACCGTAATGGTAAGCGGTTTGTGAATGAGGGTGAGGATGGGGCGATGTTCACCTATGCCAAATATGGGCGGGCGGTGCTGGCTGAGCCTGGGGCCAAGGCTTATCAGATTTTTGACTCTCAGACGAAACATTTGCTGGAGCCGCGCTATGGGACCAGCGAGCCGCTGGTGGCTGATACGCTGGAAGCGCTGATCGCGCAGATGGATATTGACGATAAGGCTCAGGCTTTGCGTACGGTGAATGAGTATAATGCGGCTGCGAAGTCCGCGGCCGATGGGTTTGATCCGACGCAGAAGGATGGGGTTGCGTCTACCGGGTTGAATCCGGAGAAGACGAACTGGGCTATTAAGCTCGAGAAGGGGCCGTTTTACGCTTATACCTGCACCGGCGGGATTACGTTTACCTTTGGCGGCATCAAGATCGATGAGCATGCGCGGGTGATTGGTACGGATTGGCGGCCGATCCCTGGGCTGCTGGCTTGCGGTGAGATGGTGGGCGGGTTGTTTTATGACAATTACCCGGCCGGTACGGGGCTTGTCTCGGGTGCTACCTTTGGGCGCATTGCCGGGCGGACGGCGGCGAGCAAGGGGGCGAATTTGTCCCAGGCCGTGACGGCGCCTGAGGCTTTGCCGGGGCGTATGGCGGTGGTGCATAATCAGGCGCTGGAAGCAGCACCGCAGGCGCCGGGCAATACGCTGGTGGAGACTGGCTGGGTTCCTTAAAAGTTGGGTTCCTTAAAAAGAGCGAAAGTTTTTGAAGGATGTGTGGAGGAGGTTTTTCAAAAAACCTTCTCCAAGAAAAGCTGGGCACGGAAAACGGGGGGCGAAAAATGATCCACGATAGTAACGGCAAATCCTACCTCATCACTGGCGGTGCCAGTTTGATCGGCTCGCATATTGCGGATGCGCTTCTGGCGGCGGGGGCCGGCGAGGTGCGGCTGTTGGATAATTTTTCTCTGGGTACACCGGGCACGATCGCGCATCTGGAACATGATGCGCGGGTGAAACTTTTGCGGGGCGATATTCTGCGGCTCAATGAGATCATCGATGCTGCTGTTGGCACGGATGGGATTTTTGCGCTTGCGGGGTTCCTTACCATTCCCATGGCGCAGCAGATGCCGCTGGGTGTAGCGGTGAATACCACGGGCATGGTGAATACGCTGGAAGCGGCGCGGATTGCCAAGGTAAGGCGGGTTATTTTTTCGTCCTCCGTCGCGGCTTACGGCGGTACGGTGGCGGATGTGCTTACGGAGGACGCGCCTACGACGCTGGCGACGGCTTCGCCGCTTTCCGCTGTGTATGGCAGTTCCAAGCTTCTGGGTGAGAATCTTGGCTTGTTCTACCAGCAGAAATTCGGGGTGGAATTCAACGCCCTGCGGTTTTCATCGGTGTATGGCGAGCGGCAGCATGAGCGGGCGATCAATGCCAATGGCATTGCTGCCATGTATGAGGCGATCCGCCGGGGCGAGGCGCCGGTGATCGCCGGTGATGGCCAGGAGGTGCATGATTATATTCATGTGGCCGATGTGGCTTCGGGCTGTGTGGCTGCGATGCTGAACGGTACGGGGGGGAATGTTTTGAACCTTGTGACCGGGGTGGATTCCACGCTGACCGAGGTTGCGCGTATTTTGCTGGATGTTTGCGGGGTGACGGGCGTGGAGCCGGTGTACGCTACGGATGAGCGGCAGATTAAAACGGCTGGCGGGAATCATCTGGGCTTCAGCCCGGCGAAGGCCAGGGATAAAATCTCTTGGGCGGCGCAGGTGGATTTGCGGGAGGGGCTGCGCCGTTATGTGGCCTGGCGCGATGGAGCCGCGGCATGAAGTATGATCTGTTCATCAATAATGAGGCTGTAGCCGGGGCCGAGACTTTCGCGTCGATTAACCCTTATACTGGCGGGGCCTGGGCGGATGTGCCGCAGGCTTCCGCGGCCCAGGTGGCGGATGCCATTGCCGCCGCGCGGCATGCTTTTAATACCAACTGGCGCAAGACCACGGGGAAAACCCGTGGGCAGTTGCTGCATAGGCTGGCGGATTTGCTGGAGGCGAATGCACAGCGGTTGGGGGTGGTGGAGAGTACGGATAACGGGAAGATTATTCGCGAGACCAGCAACCAGATGGTGTTTGCTGCTCGTGCTTACCGGTTTTTTGCAGGTGCGGCGGATAAGATTTTTGGCGATACGATTCCGCTGGACCAGCCGGATGTGTTCGATTTTACCCGGCGTGAACCGCTGGGGGTTGCGGTGCTGATTACGGCGTGGAATTCGCCGCTGAGCCTGCTTGCGAATAAATTGGCCCCTGCCCTGGCGGCTGGTAATTGCGTTGTCATCAAACCATCGGAACATGCTTCGGTTTCGACGCTGGAGTTTGCTCAGCTTATCCGCGAGGCTGGTTTTCCGCCGGGCGTGGTTAATGTGGTTACCGGGGATTACCGTACGGGCCAGGCGCTGCTTACCTCCGGGCGGGTTGATAAGGTTAGTTTTACCGGCAGCCCGAATGTTGGGCGGCAGATTGCAGCCGATGCGGGGCGGGCGTTGATTCCGGTGACGCTGGAGCTGGGGGGGAAGTCTCCCAATATTATTTTTGAGGATGCTAATCTCGACCGTGCCGTGGTTGGGGCGCTGGCTGGGATTTTTGGTGCCACGGGGCAGACTTGTGTGGCGGGATCGCGGCTGCTGGTGCAGCGCTCGGTGTACAAGCAAGTTGCCACGCGGCTGGCCGCGCGGGCGCAGGCGATTAAACTGGGCGATCCGCTGGACGTGGCCACTGAGATGGGCACGGCGGCCAATGAGCCGCAGTTCAGGCGTATTCTCAAAATGATCGAGGATGCGAAATCTGGCGGTGCGACGCTTTTCACGGGTGGTAATGCGGCTAAAGGGCCAGGGTTGGACACGGGGTTTTTCATCGAGCCTACTATTTTTACCGATGTTTCAAATGATATGGTCATTGCGCGGGAAGAGGTTTTTGGGCCGGTGCTTTCCATTATACCGTTCGATACGGAGGAGGAGGCCGTGGCGATTGCCAATGACACGGTTTATGGGCTGGCCTCTGGCGTTTGGACGAGCAATCTCAGCCGTGCGATGCGGATGATCCGGGCGATCGAGGCTGGGACGGTTTGGGTTAATACCTATCGCGTTGTCTCCGCTATGGCGCCGTTTGGCGGGTATAAGGAATCCGGGTTTGGCAAGGAACGCGGTGTGGCAGCACTTGAGGAGTTTTTGCAGACCAAGAATGTGATGATCGATTTCTCGGAAGAGGAGCGTGATCCGTTCGCGATCAAAACCTAAGGCTTGTTACAGCATCTACCGGCGGCTAGGGTTGGCAATGGCATTTTTTGGCATGAGGCACGGCTGATGGACCGCGAGCCACCGATGGGTGAGGCTGGCGGCGGGCGGGCGGCGTGGGCTTATGAGATGCTGCATGATGCGATCCGGGAGGGGAGCATCGAGCCGGGGCAGCGGCTGATGGAGCTGGAGGTTTCCGCCTGGCTGAAGATGAGCCGCACGCCGGTGCGCGAGGCCATGCGGCGGTTGCAGGCGGAGGGCATGCTGGAGCATGCGGCCGGTGGGGGCATGTCCGTGGTGTTGTATGATCTGCGCGCGATTGACGAATTTTATGCGATGCGCGAGCGGCTGGAGGGCACGGCTGCTGCCCTGGCGGCGCAGAATGCGGATGAGACGGAGATTCGAATTCTCTCCGCCACGCTGGATGCGATGCGGGCGCTGCCGGCGGATGCAAGGATGCATGCGCGTGAGAACCAGGTGTTTCATGAGCAGATTTACCGGGCGGCGCGGAATAGGTTTTTGCTGAAGAGTTTGCAGTCTCTGCTCAATTTTGTGCCGCTGCTGGGGCCTACGACTTATACCGCGCCGGGGCGGATTGATCATGCGCTGGCGGAGCATGTGGAGATTGTGGATGCGATCCGGGCGCGTGATCCGGCGCGGGCGGAAGAGGCGATTCGCACGCATATACGGCATTCGCATGAGAGCCGGATTTTGGTGGTATCGGATAGTGTGCGCAATGCGGTGCAGAAGCGCTCGCAGCGGCCGGATTTGGGTACGGTGCTGCGGAAAAGTTGAGGGATTTGTTTTAAGGTTTCCCTGGTGATTTTGTTCGTCCTTCCCGCGAAAGCGAGAGCCCGTGAGTCCTGCAGCCGAGGGCGCGAGAGATCCCCGCCTTCGCGGGGATGACGAGGGGCGCGGGGGGAAGCCCCCGGCCCAAAGTTATAAAAGTTTTTGGTGTCGCTTTTTTTAAAAAGCGACTGCTTTTTCTTAAACCCTTTCGATAATAATCGCCGGCCCCATGCCGCCCGCCGCGCACATTGTGATGAGGGCGCGTTTGAGGTTGCGGCGTTCGAGTTCGTCCAATGCTGTGCCGATGAGTACGGCGCCGGTGGCACCGATGGGGTGGCCCAGAGCGATGGCGCCGCCGTTGACGTTGATTTTCTCGCGGTCGATGCCGAGATCGCGGATGAATTTTTCCACGACGACGGCGAAGGCTTCGTTGACTTCGAAGAGGTCGATGTCGGCCACGGTTAAGCCGGCGCGGGCCAGGACTTTGCGGGCGGCGGGTACGGGGGCGTTGAGCATCAGGGTTGGGTCGTCGCCGATGTTGGCGGTGGCGACGATGCGGGCGCGGGGTTTCAGCCCGTGTTTTTTCACGTAATCGCCGGAGGCCAGCAGCAGGGCGGCGGCGCCATCCACTACGCCGGAGGAATTGCCGGCGTGGTGGATGGGCACGATGGTGAGGCCGGGGTGGCGTTTGGTGACGAGTTCGCCGAAGGTTGTGCCGGATTCATCGGCGGGGGCGTCCAGGAATTTGGCGAAGGCGGGTTTTAGCGCGGCCAGGCCTTCGGCGGTGGTTTCGGGGCGCGGGTGTTCGTCATGGCCGAGGATGAGCTTGCCTTCGTCATCGACGACCGGAACGATGGATTTGGCGAAGCGGCCTTCGGCTATTGCGATGGCGGCGCGGCGCTGGCTTTCCAGGGCGTAGGCGTCCACATCCTCGCGGGTGATGCCTGCCAGTGCGGCGATGGCATCCGCTGCCACGCCCTGGTTGGTTTGCGGGTGGCGCGCCTGTAGGCGCGGATTGCCGCCTAGGCTGCCGCGCTTGATGCCGGCGGCGGCCTGGTCGATGCCGTGCTGGGTGATGTAGGACATCATTTCGGTGCCGCCGGCGATGACCAGATCTTCCATGCCGGACATGATTTCCGCCGCGGCAAAATTGGTGGCGGTGAGGCCGCTGCCGCAGAAACGGTCCAGGGTCACACCGCTGACTTTTACGTCGTAGCCGGCGTCGAGGGCGGCCATGCGGCCCATGTCGCCGCCTTGCAGGCCGAATTGGGCGCTGGTGCCCCAGATGACGTCGTCCACATCGGCGGTGTTGAGGTTGTTACGCGCGGCCAAAGCTTTCAGCACGGTGGCTGCGAGGTGCTGCGGGTGCATGTGCGAGAGCGCCCCCTTGCCGGGCTTGCCGGTGCCGCGCGGGGTGCGTACCGCGTCGATGATATAGGCGTCTGCCATTTTACTCTCTCCTAGATTTCAGGCTGTTTACGCGATGGCGCCGGAGGCTTTCAACTGCTCGATACGCTCCCATTCCAGCCCCAGCTCCAGCAGCACGCTCTCGGTATGTTCGGAGGCTTCCGGGGCGCGGGTGGTGACGACGGGCGTGTGGTCGAACTGCACCGGGCCGCGTACGAGTTTCAGGGGTGCGCCGCCGCCGGAGGGTTCGACCTCGAAGAGCATGTCGTTGGCCAGCGCCTGCTCATCCGTGGCGAGGTCGATGAGGCTTTGGATGGGTGCCCATTGACCCTTCATGGTTTTGAGATGCTGGCGCCAGTAGGCGAAGGGTTTGGTGCCGATGGCGACGACGATGAGCGCGCTGGCTTCGGCCCAGTTGGCCAGCAACGCTTCCACGGTGGAGAAGCGCGGGTCGTCCGCGCATTCCGGCAGACCAAGGTGCGAAAAAACGTCGCGGATGTAGGGGCCCGGGGTGAGGGTGCACAGGTTGATGGTGCCGCCATCGGATGTGCGGAAATTGCCCATGAAGGGGTTGCCGCCATTGGAACCGGAAAACGGCATGCGCGGGCGGGGCATGGTGCCCATCTCTATGCCCATGTCTATGGCCGTGCCGGCCGCCCACCAGGCCGTGCTCAAGAGCGAGACGTCAACCTCGCTGGCCTGGCCGGTCTGGCTGCGGTGGAACAGAGCCGCGGCTATGCCGCCAGCGATGTTCATGCCGCCGATGGAATCGCCGAAGGCGGGGATGCCCTGGCTGAGCGGGCCGTCCAACTCATCCGGGGTGAAGGCGCGGGCGACGCCGCTGCGCGACCAGAAGGCCGTGCCATCGAACCCGCCGACCTCACGCTCCGGGCCTTTGTCGCCATAGGCCGAGCCGCGGGCGTAGATGATGTTGGGGTTGGCGGCGCGGATATGCTCGATGTCGAGCTTCAGTTTCTGGCGCGCGGCCGGCAGGTAGTTGGTGAGGAAGACATCGGCCGTTTTGGCCAGTTCGTAGATGACCTGCTGGCCCTCGGGCGTGGACACATCCACCCCCACGCTGCGCTTGCCGCGGTTGGGATGCTCCATGAGCGTGTGACGCTTGGGGTTGATCTTCACCCCACCGAGTTGGACGAAGCCGCGCATGGTGTCGCCGCGCACGGGATGCTCGATTTTGATGACATCCGCGCCCCAATCGGCCAAAATAGCCCCGGCGGCGGGCACGAATGTGTGCTGTGCCACTTCCAGCACGCGTATGCCTTGCATTACCTTCGTCATGTTTCTGGTCCCTCTTTAGCCTGTATGTTAAGGCGCGGGGCGCAGAGTGCAATTGCGTGGGTGCGCCGTATTTGCCTGTGCTCGCCATTTCCCCTGCTTGACAGCGGACTGCTTGACAGCGGCTTTGGCCCCGCCGCATGATGCGCGGCCGTGCTGGGAAAGCGGGGCCGGGAAAGCGAGATGACCAGCCAGACCAGTACCGAGATTGCCTTGACCGCGGAGGATTTTCTATCCGCCGCCAGCGACCGGTTTCCGGTGGGGCAGGTGCTGGATGTACGCTCCATCCGCACCGAAGGTGCGACCGCCATGATGCTGGATTACGACCGGGATTTTCCGGTCAGCGGTGTGTGGTTTTCCAGGAAGATCCATTTTTTCGATATGAGTTTCTCGAAGCGGCCGCCGGGCGCGCGCGGTTATTTCGATGAGGCTTTTACGGACCATCGCAGCCTGGGCAAGATCTTTTTCCTGCCCGCGGGCCACCGCTACCATGGCGAGGGCGGCCAGGGGCGGCAGCAGAGCCTCTCGCTGTTTTTGCGGGCGCGGCCGCAGGATGATGAGGATGGCGAGTTCGGCAGCAGCATCACCCCGGTATTGTCGAAATGTCTGCGGCTGGAGGGGGAGACCATCCGTACGCTGCTTACGCGTATCGCGCAGGAGGTGAGCACGCCTGGGTTTGCCTCCGACTTGCTGCTGGAAGGGCTGAGCCTGACCCTGCTCGGCGAGACGGCACGGCTGCTGCATGGGCTGCAGGGCACGCAACTACGCAAGGGCGGGCTCTCGCCTGCGCGCCTGCGCATGATCGAGGAACGTATCCGTAATGGTGACCGCTCCACATCCATCGCCGAGCTGGCGGAATTATGCCATTTGAGCCCGCGCCAGTTGATACGCGCCTTTCGGGCCGAGACAGGCGAGACGATTGGTGTTTTTGTGCAACGGCTGACCATGGACCGGGCGAAAACCTTGCTCAGCGCCAGCGACAAACCGATTGGGGTGATTGCGGCTGAGCTGGGTTTCGCCAGTGCGGCGGCGTTTTCCACCGCGTTTCAGCGCAGCAGCGGGCAGTACCCGCGCGATTATCGCAGTATGCGGCAGATGCAGGGTGGCGTAGAGGTGAAGACCGGTATCGTTATTTAATCCGCGGCATTTAATCTGCTGCATTTACTCCGTGGCATCGACAATGCGCTGCACGGATTTGGCGAACCATTCAGCCATATGTTTTACATCCCGGCGCGTGTTCGCCCGCAAGGGGAGATGTTTTGTATAAGTAACCAGCCCGGTGGCGAGGGCGGCGATTTCCAGGGCGCGGGCGCGGGCGTGTGGGGGGCCTAGCCATTTGGCCAGGGGGGCTATGGAGCGCTCTTCCATGACGCGTGCGGCGATGGTGGCGGCTTCGGCATTGCCGGCGGCCAGCGCCATCATCAGCGGGGGACGTATGGCCAGGCCTGGTTTCAGCAAAGCCGTGGCAAGGGCGGGACCAAAAGTTTCGCGCGGTTGGGAGAGTACGGCGGCCAGTGGCATGGCGGCGTTGAGTGCGGCCTCGTACAGCCCGGCTTTGGTGCCGAAATATTGCAGCAGGAGTGTCGTGCTTACCTCCGCCAGCGTGGCGATCTCGCGTATGCCGGCATCGGAGAAGCTGGTGCGGGCGAACACCTCCTGGGCGGCGTCCAGAATCCGCGCTTTGGTGGTGTCAGCATTGCGCTTGCGGGGCGGCTTTAGGGTCATGCGCCAGTGATAGCCGGGAATGGGCGCGTGACAAGGGTGTTTACAACTGATCGGCTGATAAGTTATCGGTTGATCAGTTAAAAAACAGCGGGAGCGGAAACATGGTGAATTTCGTGTTGGTGCATGGCGGCGGGCATGGCGGGTGGTGCTATCAGCCGGTGGCGCGGCTGTTGCAGAGGGCTGGGCATATCGTTTATGCGCCCTCGCTCACGGGGCTTGGCGACAGGGCGCATCTGGTGAGTGATAAGGTCGATCTCGATCTGCATATTACCGATGTGGTGCGGCTGCTGGAATATGAGGATTTGCGCGATGTGATCATCGTCGGGCATTCTTACGGCGGCATGGTGATTACCGGGGTGGCGGACCGGGCGGCGAGCCGGGTCGGGCACCGCGTGTATCTGGATGCCGCCTATCCGGTGCATAATGAATCGCTGCTGGAACATGCCGGGCCGATGATCAGTGCCGCGCGCCAGGGCGGGCGCATTGTGGATGGGGTGGAGCTGGTGCTGTTTCCCGAGAGCGCCGGGCCGGAATTTTATGGCGTGACGGACCCCGTACAAAATGCCTGGGCCAAGGCGCGCCTTACCCCGCAGCCGTGGAAATGTTTTGAGCAGAAATTGCAGCTCAGCAATGAGGCGGCGATGCGGGCGATTGCGGAGAGTCATCTTATCTGCACGATTACCAAGCCGGGGCGCGATATGGCGCTGCTGCATGAGCGCGCCAACGGGCGGGTGTGGGATATTGATACCGGGCATGATCTGATGCTTACCGAGCCGGATTGGGTGGCGGAAAAACTGCTGCTGATTGCCGCCGGGGGTTAGGCACGATTGTAAGCGGGGCGAAAATGGGTTGTGATCGGGGCCATGCCAATTGCCTCAACCGCCCCACCGCCGCGCCGCCCGCTCACGCCTGAGGAGGTGTTGCGGCTCGCCGGGATGTTACAGGGGGAGGGCAAGCTTGCCGAGGCGGAGGCGGCCTATCGGCATGCCGTGCAACTGCGCCCTGATGAGGCTCAGGCGCATACCGGGCTTGGCCTGCTGCTGGCGCGCCGCGGCGCCACGGCGGAGGCGCTGGAATGCCTGCGCCGGGCCGGTGCTTTATCCCCCGCCAATGCCGAAGCGCATAACAACCTCGGCCGCGTGGCCCGTGCCTGCCAGCGCCCGGAGGAGGCGCTGGCCAGTTTTAGCGCCGCCCTCGCCCTCGCCCCACGGCAGCCCGAGGCACATTACAACTATGCCCAGGCTCTCGCGGCACTGGGCCGGCGCGGTGAGGCTATAGACGCTTGGCGCGCTGCCGTTGCCCTCGCCCCTGCCCTGGCGCCGGCGCATTACCAGCTCGGCCTGGCCTTGCAGGCGCAGGGCGATCTGCCCGCCGCGCGCGCGCATTTGCGGCAGGCCGCCCCCGGCCACGCCGCCGCCAGCGCTGCCTACGCCCGGCTGTTGGCGGCGCTGGAGGAGACGGAGGAGGCCAATGCCGCCTATGCGCGGGCTCTGGCCCTGGCCCCGGAGGATGCGGTGCTGCACAGCGATGCCGGGGCCGCTTTGGCCAGCGGGGAGGCGTTTGAGCAGGCCGTGGCTTTGTTCACCCGCGCCATCGCGCTCGCCCCCGGCCTTGCCGCCGCGCATAACAACCTGGGCAATGCGCTGGCGGTACTCAAACGCTGGCCCGAGGCCACCACTGCTTATCGTGCCGCCATGGCGCTGGAGCCGGATTTTGCCGACGCGCATGGTAATCTCGGCAGGGCCGAGATGGAGCAGTTACACGTGGGGGAGGCGCTGGCGCATTTCGATGCAGCGCTGGTCATCAGCCCGGATTCCGCCGCAAACCATTCCTGCCGCGGCCGGGCGCTGATGCTGCTGGGCGATATCGACGCCGCCACCGCCGCCCATGCCGAGGCCGTGCGGCTGGCCCCGGACGACCCGGTTTATTACTGCGGCCTGGCCACCACGCAGATGCTGGAAGCGGGTGACCCGGCCTTCCACGCGCTGCTGGAATTTGCCGCAACCATCGAGAGCCAGCCGCTTTCCGCCCAGATCGCCATGCATTTCGCGTTGCATCGCAGCCTGGAGCATCAGGGGCGGCATGCGGAGGCGTTCGCGCATCTGCTGCGGGGCAATGCGCTGCGCCGGCCGCTGCTGGCTTATGACGAAGCCCGGACGCTGCATTATTTTAAACGTATCGAGGCGGTGTTCAGCCCCGGCGTGATGCGCCGGGCGGCCCCGGTGCCGCAAGTGCCGGATGTGCCGATCTTCATCCTGGGCATGCCGCGCTCGGGCTCCACGCTGGTGGAGCAGATCCTGGCCAGCCACCGCGATGTGTTCGGTGCCGGGGAGCTGGGATATCTGGCTGAGACCGCCAGCGCGCTGTCCGCTGGGGGGCTCGCCTACCCTGAGAACGTGCTGGCGCGCAGCGATGCGGAGCTGGCCGCCGCCGGCGATGCCTACCGCGCCCGGCTGCGCGCTCTGGCCCCGGACGCACCGCGAATCACCGATAAAATGCCGGCCAATTTCTTCCGCCTCGGCCTGCTGCGGCTGATGCTGCCGGGGGCGCGGGTCATCCACACCCGCCGCAACCCGGTGGACACCTGCCTCTCCTGCTTTGCCCAGACCTTTGGTGAGGGCCAGCCTTTTGCCAATGAGCTGGGTGAACTCGGCCGGCATTACCGCGCCTATGACCGGCTGATGGCGCATTGGCGCGGGCTGCTGCCGCCAGGTGCCATGCTGGAGGTGGATTACGAGGAGGTGGTGGCGGATTTCGAGCCGCAGGTGCGGCGGATACTGGATTTCTGCGGGCTGGAGTGGGACCCCGCCTGCCTGGATTTCCATGAGCATAAACGCCCGGTGATGACGGCGAGTGCGACCCAGGTGCGGCAGAAACTCTATACCCATTCCTCCGGCCGGGCCCTGCCCTATGGCGCGCTGCTGGCGCCCCTGCAGGAGGCGCTGGGGGGTTTCTACGAGACCGTTTGAGAAGCCCCTCTGGCGGCCGTCTAGCGGCGATTTTCTGCGCGCCGGTGCTCACGTACAAGTGTACGCTCCGCTCCGGTGCTCAAAAATCACCGCTATACGACTCACCAGAGAGACTTCTCAAACGGTCTCTAAGGCTTTACGCCTTCGTCTAATCTGAGTCCGAAAGAAATGGGGAAATGGCATGGCGCTCTGGGATATTTTTCTGAACAACCAGGGGCGGCCCATCCATAAATGGAAACATTATTTCCCGGCCTATGAGGCGCATTTCGCGCGCTATATCAACCGCCCCCTCACCTTTCTGGAAATCGGCTGCGGTAAGGGTGGCTCCTTGCAAATGTGGAAGCGCTATTTCGGCCCGCATGCGCAGATTATCGGGCTCGATATCCGCCCCGATTGCGCCCAGTTCCAGGAAGACCAGATCGCCATCCGCATCGGCGACCAGGCCAACCACCAGTTCCTGGCCCAGGTGGTAGAGGAATTCGGCACACCCGATATCGTGCTCGACGACGGCAGCCATGTGATGGCCCATATCCTTGAAAGCTTCCGCTTCCTGTACCACCGCACCGCCGCCGACGGCGTGTACATGGTCGAAGACCTGCACACCGCCTATTGGGACGAATTCGGCGGAGGGCTGCGCCGCCAGGGCAGCTTCATCGAAATCACCAAACACCTCATCGACGAACTCAACGCCGACCATAGCCGGGGCGCCCTGCCCCCAACCCCCTTCACCCGCGCCACCCAATCCATCCATTTCTACGACAGCCTCATAGCCTTCGAACGCGGCCGCACCCTCGCCAAATCCGCCCCGATGGTGCCACCACCGGGATAAGGCTGGGGATTTGGCACGGGAAAAAAGGCTGGGGCTCCGCCCCTGACCCCGCTGGGGCCTGAGGCCCCAGACCCCCACTACTTCGGGTCTTTGAAGAGGATGCCCTGCACGGGCTTTCCACGAGCACACTGTGGAGGGCATCCTCTTCAAAGACCCGGGTGGGATCCAAGGGCCCTTCGGCCCTTGGCGGGTCCAGGGCAGAGCCCT
>JAMFRO010000063.1 GCA_026224825.1 bacterium
CACAACCTTGCCAAGGTTGGGGTCGTGGGTTCGAATCCCATCGCCCGCTCCAATTTTTACGGGTTTCCCTTTGGTTTCGGCGCTATCAGCCACACCATCTAAGTCCAGTGAAGTCCGGCACAATTCAGGAACATTCTATTCGATCCGTGCCACACCCGTGCCGCCCGTTCTATCTATGTTCAGCGGCCCGACTCGCAATTACACTCATTAGGCCGGCACGATGAACATGATCCAAAGAATGCTGGCCCCGAAGCCCCCAACCCCACTCCCACCCCATCACCCGACTCCCATACCCAGACTGCCGGCCGAGATAACCTCGCCGGTGGATGGTGCAATTTCGCTACCGGCGAGCTTTGCCCAGGTTTTACAGTCGGGCCAGCCGATGTAGTGGCGGACATTGGCTGCGGAAACGGTGGCCACGCGCATTTCAGCGCCAACCTCGGCGCCAAACTTCTCTTGGCCGATATCGATCAAGCAGCCCTTCAAGGCACCGCCAACCTACTATCCAGCATGACCAAACCTCCCTCATTCGAGGCATACCAAACGGATGGCGCATCCCTAAAAATCGCCGACTCGGCCGCCAACCGCGTGGTCTGCACCGAAGTCATCGAGCACGTTGAAGATCCCACAGCGCTGATGGCCGAGCTGGTCCGGATCGGCCAGCCAGGCGCGCTATACCTTCTCTCCTGCCCAGCCCCTGGCGCCGAGGCTATCTTCAAGCGAATCGCACACCCCAGCTATTTCGAGCGGCCCAACCATATCCGCATCATCAGCCAAACCGAATTTTCCAGCCTGGTGGAGAGCGCAGGGCTCATAATAGAGCGGCGCCTGACACGCGGATTCTACCAATTGCTGCGCATGGCTCTTTTCTGGGGCTGCCCCAAGCTGGGCGCCGATATGCGCCACCCCCTATTAGATAGCTGGGCCGCCACATGGTCCCTTTTGCTCGACCAACCGAATGGCCAGCTCATAAAAAACACGCTCGATGATATGCTGCCCAGCAGCCAGGTCATCATCGCTCGCAAGCCCTAATCTGCCGGCTCACAGTGCTATCATAGCCAGCGCTCCAATTTTCTTGAAGATACATCAGTTGATTTTGCAAACCCGCCGTGAGGCGGGTTTTGTTGTGATTCGTGCTGATTCAGCTCGACAGCCCCGATAATTGTCATCTAAATCTATGGTACAAATATTGAAAGTGTCAGATCATGACCAGTGTACCAGGTTGGACCGAATTTCTCGATGGCTTGCGCGATCTGCCAGACCGCGTTCTCGCCAGGCTGCCCGAAAGCCAGCAGCAGGATCCGCAAATCCGCCAGGAAGCGGCGCGGCTTGCTCTCTCGGCCGTTGTGGCCAGCGGCATCGATGCACTGACCAGTGATCCGGACCACCCCGCCTTTCTGCCGCAGATCAGCAATTACATCACCATCGGCCAGCCCAATGCGGATACCAATTACCGCACGACCAAACTCACGCCGGGCGGCACCTACCGGCTTCGCGGGCGGCGCGGCTCCATGAACCAGGCCGTAATCGCCGAGAGCGGCCCCCGGCCCAAGCAGGTGGAAGGCAGTGTGAACCTCGGTGCGCCGCGGCCGGTGCATGACCTGAACGCGCTCAGCGCCGATGCTGACGGGCATTATGATGTGATTCTCAGCCCGGAACGGCCGGAGGGCTACACAGGCGATTGGTGGCCGCTCGACCCCACCTCCAACGGGCTGCTGGTACGCTTGGTCGGCTCGGTCTGGGGCAAGGAGGTGGAGCCGACATTGTCCATCGATCGGCTTGATATTGCAGCCCCCCGGCCGCGCCGGGATGCGGCGGTGCTGGAGGCGAATCTGCGCGCCATCCCCGGCTTTGCCTCTTTCATCGCCCCGCTGCTGGTGGACCGGCCGCAGAAGCTGCGCACGGAAGGCTATATCAACAAGCTCAAGGCGGTCGATTTCTCCCAGATGGGCGGGCTGAAAGGGCAGTTCTATTACGAAGGCGCCTACGACCTTGCGGATGACGAGGCGCTGCTCATCGAAACGACGGTGCCCGAGCGCTACGCCTATCGCTCGGTCATCCTGACCAACGATATTTATGAGACCACCGATTGGTACAATAACCACAGCAGCCTCAACGGCGCGCAGGCACCGGTGGATGCGGACGGGATCCTGCGCATCATCGTCTCCGCGCGTGACCCCGGCGTGCCGAACTGGCTGGATACGGCGGGGTTTACCACCGGCGTAATCCAAGGCCGCTGGGTGGATTGCTCCAGCGAGCCCGTGCCAACCGTGCGCAAGCTGGCGCTGGCGGATGTGCGCGCGGCACTGCCCGCTGCTACGCCGCAGGTCAGCCCGCGAGAGCGCGAGACGATCATCCGCGACCGCCGCGCCGCCTTGCAGCAACGGCCGCTCTGGTAGGGGGAATGCAGGCTTTAGCCCAGGCCGGCGCGGCCAATTTCGAGACGGTCCGTTTCGTCCTCACGGATATGGATGAGACGCTCACTTACCAGGGGCGCCTCGCAGCCGCGACATATGATGCTCTGGAGCGGCTGCAACGGGCCGGTGTAAAGATCGTTCCCGTTACGGCGGCTCCCGCCGGCTGGTGCGACCAGATGGCGCGCATGTGGCCGGTGGATGGCGTGATCGGCGAAAATGGCGGGTTGTTTTTTGAGCGGGCCGAAGGGCACGGGCTGGTCCGAAAATTCTGGCATGCGCCGGCCGATCAGCCCGGGATCGCCGCGCGGTTGGCCGAGATCGGACAGCAGGTGCGGGATGCCGTTCCGCAAGCGGTGTTTGCCGAAGACCAGAGCTTCCGGCTGACGAGTCTGGCCTTTGCACAGCCGGATGATGTGAGCATCCGCGCCGCGATCATCACGGCCCTGCGCAATGCCGGCGCCGATGTGACAGTCAATAATCTCTGGGTACTCGGCTGGCTCGGCGGCTATGACAAGCTGGCCATGACCCGCCGCGTCATGGCTGAGGCCTATGGCGTCGACATCGACGCCGAGCCGGATACCGTGTTGTATGTGGGCGATTCCACCAATGACGCGCCGATGTTCAGCTTCTTCCGGCATACGGTCGGCGTCAGCACCGTAACGCGCTATCTGTCCGAAATACCGGTGCCCCCGAACTGGATTGCCGCGGGGCCCGGTGGTGCGGGGTTTGTGGAAGCCGCCGATGCGGTCATCCGTTCGCGTAAGCCCTGAATGATGCGGTATATCTCTTTTCATGACCGCAGGATATCTTGATGTGACCGGACAGGGATGGCTTCAGCTTGGCGAGTTGACGCTCGCTTTCGTGCTCTCCGCTTTGGTTGGGGTGGAGCGGGAAATTCGCCAGAAGAGCGCGGGTTTGCGAACGCATACGCTGGTCGGCGTATCCGCTGCTTTGTTCATGCTGATTTCGAAATATGGATTCATGGATGTTCTTGCCTATGGCAAGGTCATTCTCGATCCATCACGCGTCGCGGCGCAGGTGGTCTCAGGCATCGGCTTCATCGGCGGCGGCGTTATTTTCATGCGCCGCGACATGGTGCGCGGGCTGACCACGGCTGCCTCGATCTGGTTCACGGCAGCACTCGGCATGACCTGCGGCGCCGGCCTGTTCGCCCTCGCGGTGGCCACCGTGGTTGGGTATTATATAATAATGCTGGGCTTTCCCTTTCTGGCGCGCCGGCTGCCCCGGTCGCGCAGGCTCGCCACGGAAATCCATATTTCCTACGAGGACGGGCGGGGTCTGCTGCGCAGCATATTGATCCGCTGCACGGAACTGCGTTTTGCCATTGAACGCGTACAACTGGGGCCGGCCCGTTCATTCACCGAAGATGCGGAAGGGGCGTTGGATATAGCCGATCAGGAGGCGGCGGAGGCGACATTACCGCCGAAAAACGCCGTGCGCCTCGCCATGCTGGTGAAAGGGAAACGGCCCGTCTCCCATCTTATCGCCGCACTCAGCGATATGGACGGCATACTCGAAGTGGCGCTGGGCAATGAGGACGCCGGGCTGGACTAGTGCATACCAGGCTCTGCGCCATGCTGTCGCAAAGCTTGTGCGGCTGCTCCTGCCATGGGATAATTGGGTAGAACCAACGAACATGGGAGATGACGCCGTGACCTCCAAAATTGAAACCCTGCGCCTGCCGAACCCCAACCGCGTCTATCGTGTGGCGCAATGGGCCACCGGGCGGATCGGCGTGGCTGCCTTGCGCGAGCTGATCCGCAGCCCGCAATTCGAGCTGGTCGGGGTTTATGTCCACTCCGCCGCCAAGGAGGGCAAGGATGCCGGCGAGCTGGCCGGCCTGCCGCCTACAGGGGTGAAAGCCACGCGCGACATCGAGGCGATTATCGCCGCCCGGCCCGATGCCGTGGTGGCGGTGCAGGATGGCATCAATCTCGACGATGTCTGCCGCTTCCTCGAAGCCGGCATCAACATCGCCACCTCGCGGGTCGATTTTCTGGAGCCCGAGCACATGGACCCCGAAGTGCGCCGCCGCACCGAGGAAGCCTGCACCAAGGGCAATTCCTCCATCCACGCCACCGGCTCCAGCCCAGGCTTCAGCTCAGAGGCACTGCCGCTGGTCGCCACCTCCATGTCGCGCGGCATGGATCTCATGACCATCGACGAATTCGCCGATATCCCGCTGAGCTGCCCGGATGTTCAGGTAACAGGCGGCATGGGCTTCGGCAGCCCCGTCACCGGCGTGTTCGACCCGCATCTGCTGCACCACCACGCCCATGGCTTCATCCAATCGGTAAACGTCGTGGCCAAGGGGCTGGGCATCAAGCTCGATGACATCAAGGTGTTCGGCGAGATGGCGGGGGCCAAGGAGCGCTTCCTGCTGCCCGGCGGCACCCCCATCGAAAAAGGTACATTGGCGGCCCAGCGCATCACCATCGCCGGCTCACGCGCGGGCAAAAACATCATCCTGTACCGCGTCAACTGGTACACCACCCAAAACGTCGATCAGGATTGGGACCTGCGCCAGAACGGCTGGCGCCTGGTCATCGAGGGCTTCACGCCGATCGAGATCAACGTCACCTTCCCCGTCTCCGGTGAGAAATTATCCCCCGCAATGGCCGGCATCACCGCCTACCGCGTCGTCAACGCCGTGCCGTACATCGTCGAAGCCCAACCCGGCATCCGCACCACCGCGGAACTGCCCACCATTGTCCCACTGATGGTCTGAGAGGCTGGTTCTGGGGCGGGGGTGTTGCACGGAAAAAAAGGCTGGGGCTCCGCCCCTGACCCCGCTGGGGCCGCAGGCCCCAGACCCCACTACTTCGGGTTATAAAAAGAGGGCCCATCCCGTCTCGTGAAACACACGAGGTTGGATGGGCCCTCTTTTTATAACCCGGGTGGGATCCAAGGGCCCTTCGGCCCTTGGCGGGTCCAGGGCAGAGCCCTGGCCTTTTCCGTGCAACACCCCCCGCCCCAGAACCAGCCTCTCAGCGCACCCAGTTGGGGGGCAGTTGGGTGAACCAGTCGGCGGGGAGGTCTAGGTATTTTCGGGATACTGAGCGGATTAGTTTGGCGCGGCCGTTTGTGTCGGGCACGGCGATGATTTCGGCGCCTGGGAACAGCACGCCATTGCGCGCTTCGGCGATGACTGGTGTGCCTTTGGGACCGCGTATGGTGGTGTTTTCATCTATGGCGAAATCCAGTCGCTCACCGGATTCCGCCTGCATTTGTACCGTGGCGCCATCGAAGGCGAGAACCGTGCCAGTGATGGGTTTGGGCACGGAGCTGGGCAGGAAGCGGATATCGACGGAGAGGCGGATTTTATCGGATCTGTTGGGCAGGCCGGCATGCGCGGTCATGCTGTGGAACATCAGCAGGTCGCCGGGTTTGTAATCCGGCCGGCGCCAGGCGGAATCGGGGAACACGCCGGTGCGGTTCACCCCGGCCAGGCCGGGATGTTTGCCGTAATGCGCCTCATGATGCGAGCCGGGCACCACCGCCAGCCCGCCCACGGTCTCGTCGATCTCCATCAGCGGCACCCAGCAGGTGATAAAGTCGATCCCGTAATTATAAACCCCATCCTGATGCCCGGCCTTGAAATTATCCGGGCCGATTTTGGCCGGGTCCGCCGGCGGTGCGGCGCGGTGCACGACGATGGGCACCCAGGCCGGCGCCTCACCCAGGAAATTGCTCACCACCGCGTGGAATGACTTGCTGGTGACCAGGCCGCGCCAGACATCATCGCCAACCGGCCGGGCGAGCGCGCCGTCCAGACGGTTGAGGCCGCTCCATACCGGCTGGGATTCATGCGCCGCGACCATGCCGACATCCTGCAACCGCGCCAGGTATTCGGCCCGGACCGCAGCGATGCTGTCCTGGTCGATGACATCGCGGAAATACAGCACACCATCGGTTTCCCAGCGTTGGCGCAGGGCCTTGTGGTCATTCAGCAATGGCGCTGAGTCCGGCAGCTCGTCTATGCTGGCGGGTTGGGTGGCGCTCAGGAGCTGCGTGTTCATTGTCTCAATCCCTTTCGGTGCACTGTCCGGTCAGGCCAGCATAGTCCTCCTTCTGCCACGTAGCAAGCGCTTGGTTTTTACCTTTTAGCGAAGATGCCGGTGTTTTTCCTACCCAGGCCGGACGGTAATCGTTACGGTGTTTCCAATCCAGAACATCGGGAACTCGCCATGAACTCCATGATCACGCTGCGAAATGGGCTGTCCTCCGCGCTTGCCGTAGCGGTCACCCCCTCTCCTGCCCTCAACCCGAGCTATTGGGGGGATGTCAGCGGCACGGCGCTGCCCGAGCAGGATACCTCGCTGTTCTGGGTGAGCCGCGCGGCCGGCATTACCGATGGCCAGGGCTGGGTTTTCAGTGCGGATACGCAGGTCGGCAACACTTGTGTGGTGCTGCAGGTGAAACTGACCGGGACATTGGCCGGCAGCGATATCGCCATCGCGGTGCAGGTGGGCGGTGAGGATAGCGGCTGGTCCGGCAATGCGGATGTGTCGCTGGTTTTCACCGGCGCCGATGCGAATACCTACCGGGTCACCGGGGCTTATGTCTCCGAAAAAGGGCAATACCCCAACGTACAATTCACCATCGCCCAGATCATCCTGCCGCAGGTCAAGCATGTGGTGGTGCTGATGATGGAGAATCGCTCATTCGATAATCTGTTGGGCTGGCTTTACGACGGCACGGATGGGCATGCGCCTGCCTGCTTTATTCCAGGCAACGCAGCCCCGCCCTTCAACGGTCTTTCGGCCGGTGGCTATTTCAACCAGAACGAAGCTGTAAACAGCGGCGCACAAGTCTTCGTCAGCGAGGGCACCACGGACTGGACGATCAACAACAAAACGATCCCGGCAACCACTGTGCCGAATCCAGACCCCGGTGAGGAATTTGCCTCGGTCGCCGTACAGATCGGCGCCGGAAAAATGGATGGGTTCATGGCCGATTATATCTCCTGGGTCACCGCCGCCAAAGGTACGGCGGATGAAGCGGCGCAGATCATGCAAACCTACAGCCCGGCGCAGCTCCCGGTCATCACCGCGCTGGCCCGCAGCTTTGCCGTGTCCGACGCCTGGCACGCCTCGGTGCCAAGCCAGACCTGGCCGAACCGCGCCTTTGTCCAGGCCGGGGCCTCGGCCGGGCATGTGAACAACGCCGGCTGGCCATGGAATATTCCCACCATCTTCGATGTTCTAAGCAGCCAGGGCTTAAGTTGGATGGTGTATAATGACACCCCGCTGCCCTCGTTAACAAAGACGATGTTCTTCGAGAAATATGGAACGAACGAAACGAATTTCGGCGGCATCGGCGATTTTCAGACAGCCTGCCAGAACCGCACATTGCCGGTGTTCACATTTCTCGAACCAAGCTTCGGCCCCTATGGCATCGATACGAGCTACCACCCGCCCTATGACGTAACCCCGGCCGAGAGTTTTCTCGCCAAAATCTACAACATCATCCGCGACAGCCCGGACCGTGATGATATATTATTCGTGGTGCTGTTCGATGAGCATGGCGGCACTTACGATCATGTCGTGCCGCCCGCCGCACCACCCGGCTTCCCGCCCGCGACGGATGGTACCGGATTTGCCTTCGATAAATTCGGCGTCCGCGTGCCCGCCATCGTGGTCTCCTCCTACGTCACGGCAGGCACGGTATTCCGCAGCACAACCGGCATTCCCTACGACCATACCTCCGTACTGGCCACCCTGCGCGACTGGCTCGGCCTGACCGCCGCCTTCCGCACCGGCCTGCCAAGCCCGCGCATCGTAACGGCCCCCACCCTCGCCCCCGTGCTCAACCTGCCGCAAGCGCGCGCCTGGCCGGTGATCCAACCCTCCATCAGCCCCTCCGCAGCCGCCGCCAGCCCAGCCGCCGCCCTGCCCGCCCCCGACGTGCCGCTGAACGACAACCAAAAAGCCATCCTGATGGCCCTCAGCGCCCAGGTCGCCCAACGGCCCCTATCCCTCCCGGAAAAGCAGCAAGCCGCAGCAACACTGCAGACGCACGCCGACGCCCAAGTCTGGCTCGCAGCACTGCAGCCGCACCTGCCGGGGCCCTAGGGCGGGGTGTTCCACGAAAAAAGGCCAGGGCTCTGCCGTCGTGCGCAGCACGCCTCCGGCGTGACGACCCGCCAAGGGCCGAAAGGCCCTTGGATCCCACCCGGGTCTTTGAAGAGGATGCCCTCCACAGTGTGCTCGTGGAAAGCCCGTGCAGGGCATCCTCTTCAAAGACCCGAAGGTAGTGGGGGTCTGGGGCCTCAGGCCCCAGCGG
>JAMFRO010000064.1 GCA_026224825.1 bacterium
CCATTCGGGCGCCGGTGCGGCCATCGCACCCGCAGCCGCCAGTGCATTCGTTGAGCCGTCCCGGCCAAACAATGGCAGGGTGACCAAAACCGCCGTGACCGCGACCAAGATTGCCGTAAATTTTAAATGTTTCATACGCAAGTGTGAGTGCCCAGCCACTGGTTTTATTCCATCCTATTCTGCCTTCAGTCTCCCGGTATCCGAGTTCGGCCCAAGGGCAGAAAGCAACAGCGTGCGCCCGTCCCCGGCCGCAGACACCAACCAACCAAAAAAGTTGGTTTTTGCACCAACGGAGCGCCGGCTTCCAGCCGGCTTTGGACAACCGCGCAGCCTACCCGCTCCCGCCGTCCACAACGTCGCATGTCCAAAGCCGGTCAGAGACCGGCGCTTGTATCTTCTAATCGTTGCCTTTAAAAAGCAATGCCTTGAGGACGCTTGAGGAGGGGAACGGCGTAAACCGTACCGGCGCTTGAGCCTTTAATGAGCTCCTGCGGAGTTTGGACGCCGTTCCCCGTCTGCGGCCAGATTGAACCGTATCCTGATGGCCGCCGGCTCTCACCAGCCGGCGGACACATCCCATACAAGCCTAATCGTGTCCGCAGCCTCTTCAAGCCTGCCGCAAGTCAACCAGCAACCCAAGCACTGCAACCAACCAACCAACATGCAAGCCACCCATATTCTTGGCATCGACATCAGCAAAGACAAGTTCGACGTGTGCCTCCTGAACCTGGCCACCCGCGCCACCGTCCAGCCCGCGCCCTTCCCCAACAACCCCGCCGGCTGCAAGCAGCTCCAGCGCTGGCTCAAGGCCCAGGCCGCCGGCCCGCTCCATGCCTGCCTGGAGGCCACCAGCCGCTATGGGGACGCCCTGGCGCTCTTCCTCCATGCGCAGGCGCACACCGTCAGCGTGGTCAACCCCCGCCGGATCCGCCACTTCGCGCACAGCCAGCTCCTCCGCACCCAGAATGACGCCGTCGACGCCCGTCTGATCGCCGACTTTTGCGCCACCCAGGCGCCCCGCGCCTGGCAGCCCGCCCCCGCCGCCCTGGGCGCCTTGCAGGCACTCACCCGCGCCCGCCAGTTCTTCTGCCACGAGGTCCAGCGCCTCCAAAACCGGCTGGCCACCGAGCCCGCCGCCACCGCCAAGTGGCTCCGCCAGCACATCAAATCGCTCCACCAAACCCTCCGCAAACTCGAGGCCCACATCCAGGCCCATCTGGCGGCCGAGACCGCGCTGGCCGATCAGGTCGCCCTGGTCGACTCCATCAACGGCATCGGCCTGGTCACCGCCGCCACCGTGGTCGCCGAGCTGCCCCCCATCGAGCGCTTTGCACACGCCGGCCAGCTCGTGGCCCTCGCCGGCCTGGACCCGCGCAAAAAAGACAGCGGCAGCTCCGTCCGCGGCCGCGCCCGCCTCAGCAAAATGGGCTCGGCCGGCCTGCGCGGCTGCCTCTACATGGCCGCCGTCGTCGGCCTCACCCACAATCCTCTGCTCCGCGCCCAGGCCGAGCGCCTCCGCGCCAAAGGCCATAAGGGCAAGCTCATTGTCTGCGCCGCCATGCGCAAATTGATCCGCCTCATTTATGGCGTCCTCAAACACCGCCAGCCCTTCGATCCCAACTGGCCCGCCTCGCCCACCTCGCCCCTTGGCCCGCCTCTGCCCCCCCAATTAAATGCTTGAAATCAAGACCGTATCCTCCGCCGCCATTCGCTCCGCGATTAAAAAGTGGCCGATTCATGCCACATTGCAATGCGGGTGGAAGATGGTAGGTTGGAGTCAACCTCGCAGGTTTAATGATCATGATTTTGGTGGTGGTGCGGCATTTAACGCCGGTCGCCCCAAAAGCTTGCAGTTTTCTCCACTTGCTGGG